>NZ_JBFTMU010000012.1:0-71291 GCF_056397125.1 Arthrobacter sp. 05N425 | reverse complement strand
GGCCTGAGGCTGGCCCGCGGGGAAGGCATGACGCGGGCCCCGCCATCCGGCGGGGCCCGCTTCATAAGTCGTGCTGTTGTGCGGCTGCCGGCTAGTCGTCGCCGCGCAGGATGGCCAGCAGGCGGATGATCTCGACGTAGAGCCAGACGAGGGTGACCGTGAGGCCGAACGCCGCGGTCCAGGAGAAGCGCTGCGGGGCGCCGCTGCGGACGCCGGCTTCGATGCTGGTGAAGTCCATGATCAGGGAGAACGCGGCGAGGCCGATCGCGAGCAGGCCGATGAAGACACCCAGCGGGATACCGAAGAGCTCCACCTGGGTACGCAGGCCGAACGGGGTCTGCACGGCGCCGGTCCACATCATGACCATGTTGACGAGCGCGAAGACGGCGTAGCCGATCATCGCGATCATGAAGAAGCGCATGGCCCGGGGCGTCGCGCGGACCTTGCCGCTCTTGAACAACACCAGGGTCACGGCGAAGACGGAGAGCGTCCCGATCACGGCCTGGAGGCCGACGCCGGGGAACATCCCGTCGAGGATCCGGGTCAGGCCGCCGAGGAACAGGCCCTCAAGGGCTGCGTAGGCCAGGATCAGCGCCGGCGAGGGCTGCTTCTTGAAGGTGTTGACGAGGGCCAGGACAAAGCCGCCCAGCGCGCCGACAATCATCAGCATCGAGGCGAGGCCCTGCGCCACCACAAGGGTGACGGCCGCGCCGGCGATCACGGCGGCGAGGCAGGCCGCCGTCTTCATGATGACGTCATCGAAGGTCATGCGGCCGCTGTCGGCCGGTCCGGCCGCCGGGCGGTTGTACATGTCCTGCAGCTGGTCGCTGCTCATCGCCTGCTGCGACGGGTTCCAGCCGGCCTGGGTCTGGCCGAACTGGCCCTGGCCATACGGGTTCTGGCCGTACTGGTTCTGGCCGTAGCCCTGCCCGTACGGCGCTTGCGGGGCAGGCGGTGCCTGGGTGGCTCCACGGAAGTTCTTTCCGTTGAAGATCGGGTTTCCGCCAAGTGCCATTGCTGGTGTCCTCCAAATTAAGGGGGTAGGTGATGATCGGTGGTGAGGATCGTTATGACTCACGCTACCAATTCCCACGCCCGGCAGGCAGGGATAGTTCCCTTCGGGTTCCCGCCGCAACAAAACCGTGATCTGGGGCGGCCCGCCCCCGCCCTGCTTCCGCCCCGGTGAAGCGCTTCTTCGCCGAATGTTTAGGAATCCTCGGGAACAACAAAAGTTTTCTTTAGCTCGGCTAAATCCCGCTTGGGCGCCGGCTTCACGGTTGTTACGCGATCGCGACGTTCTGCCTGCTCGCAGCGGCATTAGTTACCCCGCCCGGCCTGTAACATTGGCCCAACAGGGTGACGAACATCACAAGCAAGAACCGCTCCATCGCATCGAAGTATCCGCTCTACCCTCGTCCCCTGACCGTTCGCAGCGGTTGCAATGGCGCAACCCAGACCACCCCCATGTGGAGGTTTTCAATTTGAGAAGCACACCGAGAGGCCCGTCGCAGAGACGGCGCGGCAGAATGCTGAAAGCTGTGGGGACCGTTTTCGCCGCCGTGGCCGCCCTTCTGCTCATCGTCGCCCCGGCATCCCAGGCCACGACCCCTTCGCCGACACCATCCCCGTCGAGCACTTCGTTCCAAAACAGCATCAGCGGATTCCTGCGCGGCGATGACCGCGCCCCGCTCGCCGGCGTCACCATCACCGCCAAGAGCGGCGATTTCACGGGAACAACCAAGTCGGGTCCCAACGGTTCCTGGAACATCGGCGTGCCCACCCAGGGAACGTATGAGGTCGAGCTGGACGTGAAGACCCTCCCGGAGGGCATCAAGCTCGCCGAGGGCCAGGAAAACCCCCGCAAGGTCAGCTTCAGCCAGACCTCCAACCTCTCGGTCATCTTCGCCTTCGGCAAGGGCATCGTCGTCCAGGAGCAGGACTTCGGCCAGAACCTGCTGAACCGCCTCGTGGCAGGCCTGAGCTTCGGCCTGCTGCTCGCGCTCGCGTCGGTGGGACTGTCACTGATCTTCGGCACCACCGGCCTGACCAACTTCGCACACGGCGAGATGGTCACCCTCGGCGCCGTGCTGGTCTTTGGCTTCAACGCCATGAACCTGCCGTTCTGGCTCTCTATCATCCTCGCGCTCCTCGGCGGCGGCCTCTTCGGCTACGTCCAGGACGCCGGGCTGTGGAAACCCCTGCGGCGCCGCGGCACCGGCCTGGTCCCGATGATGATCGTCAGCATCGGCCTCGCCCTCGCCGTCCGCTACGTCATCCAGTTCTACTTCGGCGGCGCCACCCAGCAGTTGCCCTTCGCCCAGAGCGCGGAAATCCAGATCGGGCCGGTCTCCATCTCGCCGAACAACCTCTGGTCCCTGCTCATCAGCGTCGTTGTCATCGCCGTCCTCGGCGTCGTACTACTCAAGACCCGGCTGGGCAAGGCCACCCGCGCCGTGGCCGACAACCCGGCACTGGCGGCGGCCTCCGGCATCGACGTCGACGGGGTCATCCGGATCGTCTGGGTCACCGGCGGCATGCTCGCCTCGCTCGGCGGCATTCTCTGGGCGTACTACCGTCCCGGCGTCACCTTCGACATGGGTTCGCAGATCCTGCTGCTCATCTTCGCCGGCGTGACCCTCGGCGGCCTCGGCACAGTCTGGGGCGCCCTCTTCGGTTCCATCATCGTCGGCATCTTCGTGGAGCTGACCACCGTGTTCGGCCTCGCCGCCGACCTCAAATACGTGGGAGCACTGTTCATCATGATCGTTGTCCTCTTGTTCCGGCCTCAGGGCATCCTGGGCCGCCGCGAGCGCGTGGGTTAGGAGACAGACATGGACTTCGGATTTATTCTTTCCAGCGCTGCCGGTGAACTGTTCAGCCCGACGACGGCGGCGTACGCGCTTGCCGCGCTCGGCCTGGCGGTCCACTTCGGCTATTCGGGCCTGCTGAACTTCGGCCAGGCCGGCTTCATGGCGGTGGGGGCCTACGGGTTCGCGATCTCCACCCTGACCTTCCACGTGCCGTTCTTCGTGGGCCTGCTGATCGCCGTCGTCTGCTCGGCGATCTTCGCCCTGCTGCTCGGCATCCCCACCCTCCGGCTCCGGGCCGACTACCTGGCCATCGTCACGATCGCGGCCGCGGAAATCGTCCGCTACATCGTCACCACCAACCAGCTCACCTCGGTGACCGGTTCGGCCAACGGCCTTGCTGCCTTCGAAGGCGACTTCTACGCCATGAACCCCTTCCCCGAGGGGTCCTACTTCGGCATGAACAACCGCGACTTCTTCATCCGCGTGGTCGGCTGGGCCCTGGTGATCGTCTGCTGCCTGCTGGTCTGGCTGCTGATGCGCAGCCCCTGGGGCCGCGTCCTCAAGGGCATCCGCGAGGACGAGAACGCCGTCCGCTCGCTCGGCAAGAACGTCTACTCCTACAAGATGCAGGCCCTCGTCATCGGCGGCGTGCTTGGCGCCCTCGCGGGCATGGTCTTCACCCTCCCCCGCGGCGCGGTGCAGCCGGCCAACTACGGCACCGAGCTGACGTTCTTCCTCTACACCTGCCTGCTGCTCGGCGGACTCGGCACCGTGCTGGGACCCGTCGTCGGGGCGATGATCTTCTGGGTCGTGCTGTCCCTGACCCAGGGCGTGCTCTACGGCCTGATCGAATCCGGCGCCGTCACGTGGCTGAACACGGTCCAGGCCGGGCAGCTGCGCTACATCCTGGTCGGCATCGCACTGATGCTGCTGATGATCTTCAGGCCCCAGGGCGTCTTCGGCAACAAGAAGGAGCTGGCGTTCGCATGAGCATGCACAGCGAAGAACCAAAGCCCGGCCTCGGGTCCACCGAGACCGCGGAGGGCATCGACTACATGACGGACACGCGTCCGATTGCGGCCGGCGAGATTGCTCCCGGCTGCAAGAAGCGCGACCCGATTGTGGTGGCGGAAAATGTCACCCGCAGCTTCGGCGGCATCAACGCCGTCGACGTCGAATACCTCGAGATCCCGCGGCACAAAATCACGGCCCTGATCGGCCCCAACGGTGCCGGCAAGACCACCCTGTTCAACCTGTTGACGGGCTTCGATACGCCAAACACGGGCAAATGGCAGTTCGAAGGAAACAGCCTGGCCGGTGTCTCCTCCTACAAGGTGGCCCGCATGGGCATGGTCCGCACCTTCCAGCTGACCAAGGTCATGGGCAAGCTCACCGTCATGGAGAACATGCGGCTGGGCGCTTCACACCAATCCGGTGAGAAGCTCTCCAAGGCCCTGTTCAAGGGGATCTGGGGCGGCCAGGAAAAGAAGATCACCGAAGAAGCCAACGTGCTGCTGGAGAAGTTCAAGCTCGACGCCAAGAAGGACGACTACGCGGCGTCCCTCTCCGGCGGCCAGCGCAAGCTCCTCGAAATGGCCCGTTCGCTGATGGTTCGTCCGAAGCTCGTGATGCTGGACGAACCGATGGCAGGCGTCAACCCGGCGCTCACCCAGTCCCTGCTGGACCACATCAAGAACCTCAAGGCCGAGGGCATGACCGTGTTGTTTGTCGAGCACGACATGCACATGGTCCGCCACATCGCCGACTGGGTGGTGGTGATGGCCGAGGGGAAGATCGTGGCCGAGGGGCCGCCCGCTGAGGTCATGAAGAACCCGGCCGTGATTGACGCCTACCTGGGCGCCCACCACGACGTGGATCTTGGCGATTCGGAAGGCATCAAGGTGCTCGCAGCCGAACTTGAGGCGGACGAGGAATCAATCGTCGGCACCGAGAACGCGGGCATCATCTCCGCCGACGTGCTCGCGACGGAGGCTCCCGGGCACGACACCGCCAACGGTGCGGCGCACGGCCGGCGCAGCGCCGAGGAACCCGGCCTCGGCGAGCCGAACCGGACAGAGCCGAACCGCGTTGAGCCGAACCGGACAGAGAAGGACACAGAATGAGCGCCACGAGTGCGGCCACCGCCGCGACTAACGCATACGAGGGCGATTCGGTCGTCAAGGTCACCGACCTGGTGGCCGGTTACATCCCGGGCGTCAACATCCTCAACGGCTGCAGCATCGAGGCCCGCAAGGGTGAGTTGATTGGCATCATCGGTCCCAACGGCGCCGGCAAGTCGACCCTGCTGAAGGCCATGTTCGGCCTCGTCAAGGTCCACTCCGGCTCCGTGGTGGTCCGCGGCCAGGACATCACCGGGCTGAAGGCCAACAAGCTGGTCAGCCGGGGCGTTGGGTTTGTCCCGCAGACCAACAACGTGTTCGCGGCCCTGACCATCGAAGAGAACCTCCAGATGGGCATGTTCCAGCGCCCTAAGGACTTCGCCAAGCGGTTCGACTTCGTCGCGGAGCTGTTCCCGGAGCTGGCCAAGCGCCGGGCCCAGCGCGCCGGCTCGCTCTCCGGCGGTGAGCGCCAGATGGTCGCCATGGGACGGGCCCTGATGATGGACCCGGCCGTGCTGCTGCTCGACGAGCCCTCGGCAGGCCTCTCCCCCGTCAAGCAGGACGAAACCTTCCTGCGGGTGCACGAGATCAACCGGGCCGGCGTCTCCGTGATCATGGTGGAGCAGAACGCGCGCCGCTGCCTGCAGATCTGCGACCGCGGCTACGTCCTGGACCAGGGCAAGGACGCGTACACGGGAACCGGCCGGGAACTCATGAAGGATCCCAAGGTCATCCAGCTGTACCTGGGCACCTTGGCGGACACGGTCGACTAGTCCGGCCATCGCTGTCCAGAAGGGCCGTCACCAGCCGGTGGCGGCCCTTCTGCATGCCCGGCGCGTGTCCGGTTCCCGTGGGTGCCGTCCCGGGCGCCCAGGGTCCCCGCAGGGCTCCGGCGACAGCCACTTGCTCGGCGCCTGCCCCCGTCACCCTCTGCGTGACTCTCGCCGAACGCTCTGCGGCACCCAAGCCAGGTTTCCGCGGCGGTTCCAGACAGACGCAGCCCGGATCCGAGCAGCCTCTGTCCGATTCCGTAGCCTCCATCCGTTGCTTTAGCCCCGGCGGCCACAGGGCGCCGTCGGAACCCCTCCCCGGCTATGCGACGGCGTCACGCGCAGCAGAGTCTTGGGCCTCCACCCGGCGGGTTGGGCTGGTTCTGCGGGGTCGAACTGAACGGGGCGGCCCGAAGGACTGACCTGCGTGACGCCTAGGCCCGGTCGCGTCCTTCGCCCCCGCTCCCCTCCCTGCTCCCGGCACGCAAGAGACCCCCGTCCGGAGGGGACGGGGGTCTCTTGTTTTTCTTGGAGAGCGGCTTTACAGCTTGCCGAATTCTTCCTTGACGGGCTTGTAGCTGTTGTCATCCTGGAACTCGTAGATGCCGATGTAGGCTTCCGTCGGGTCACCGGCGTCGGAGAACGTTACGGGGCCGGACTGGCCGTCGTAGTCGATGTCCTTGCCGTTACGGAGCAGGGTGACGCAGGAGGCGAAGTTGTTGCACTTCTCGCCGCCTTCAGAGACCGCCTTGAGCTGCTTGGCGATATCCACGCCCTTGGTGCTCTTGGCGGCTTCAGAAGCCAGTGCGATCAGGTTCACGGCGTCGTAGGACTCGCCTGCGTAGCTGTAGTCCTTGAGCGCCGGATCGATGGCGAGGAGCTTCTTCTTGAAGTCATCCTTGGCGAAGGTGCCCGGGATGGTGCCCTGGGCGCCCTTCAGGGTGCCTGCCTTAAAATCCTTGCTGTAGTCGGACATGTTGCCGTCCACCATGAAGATCTGGGTGGGCTTGATGCCCTTGCCCGTCATCAGCGGGACGATGCTCTTGGCCTGGTCGAAGGTGATCAGGGCGATGGCATCCGGCTTGGCCGCGAGGACCTTGTCCACCTGGCTGCTGAACTGGGAATCGCCTTCGTTGAAGAGCTCTTCCGCCACAACCTTGCCGCCGGCAGCTTCTACGGCCGACTTGACGTTCTTAGCCAGACCCGTGCCGTAAGCATCGTTCAGTACGATCATGCCAACGGTCTGCGCGCCACAGGTGGCCATGTAGTTGCCGAGGACCTTGCCCTGCAGGACGTCCGACGGGGCGGTGCGCCAGTAGAGACCCTTGTCGTCCCACGTGGTGAAGTCCGGCGAGGTGTTGGCCGGCGAGAACTGGATGACTCCGGCGCCGGTGATCTGGTTGATCACGGTCTTGGAAACGCCCGAGGAGGCGGCACCGACAATGGCACTGACACCCTGGCCCAGCAACGCGGTGGTGGACTGGGTGGCGATGTCCGTCTTGGTGTCGCCCGAGTCGCGGTGGATGACCTGGACCGGCTTGCCGAGGACGCCGCCGGCGTCGTTGATTTCCTTGATGCCAAGGTTCACGCCTGCGATTTCGGGCGGGCCGAGGAAGGCAAGGGAACCGGTGGTCGGCAGGAGCGAGCCGATCTTGAGCGGGGTATCCGTGGTGGTCGAGGACGCGGGCACGGAGCCTGCCGCGCTGGCCGAGCTGGTGGAGCCTCCGGTTGCGCTCGGGGCCGGGCAAGCGATGCCGGCGGCCTGGGCGGATGCCGAGCCGCTTGACGCCGGCGCGGTGGACGTACCGCCACAAGCCGTAGCCAGAAGGGCGACGCCGAGGCTAAGCACTGTGAGCTTAGCGATGCGCGGCGCCACCTGGGGGAGTGAAGTCATAGAGAAATCTCCTCGATCTAAAGGTGCGAACGGCCTTTGATGCGAAAGATCAGGTGTTCCTGATTTAGATTCAAGCTAATGCAATTTCCGCCCGAAAATAAGTGACTACGGTCACATCCTTATAACACTCGTTGCATAGAGGAAATCAGCGTGCGGGAAAAGCGCGGTGATTGGCTTGGGGACGGCCCGGGAGGCCACGCCAGCGCCCACCACCCCCGGCGCCCTGAAGCGCCTGCCGGGGCCGCGGGCAGCAATTGTGGCGCGCAGTGCGGCATTTATGAAGTGCCCCAGGTGGGACTCGAACCCACAACACGCGGATTTTAAGTCCGCTGCCTCTGCCAATTGGGCTACTGGGGCGCCCGGTCAATGGTATCCCGGCAACGGCTCCCTACGACGCGGCCGGCACCCCGTCGAAGGGCTCGGCGTAGCGGAACGTCCCGCTGACCCCGCCGGGCCAAAGCGCCAGCGGCAGCAGCTGGAAATGGTCGCCCCAGGACGGATCCGGCGCCTGCACGCCGAGCGAGGTGGAAGGCACGAAGCCAAACCTGGCGTAATACTCCGGGCTGCCGAGCAACGCAATGCCCCGCTCCCCCGCGGCATTCGCACGGTCGATGGTTTCCTTCATCAGCGCCGATCCGATTCCGTGCCGCTGCAGCCGCGGCACCACCCCGATCGGGCCCAGCCCCAGCAGCTCCAGCTCCCCCGCCCTGCCCCGGGTGCTGATGACATGGCCCACGATCTCACCATCCAGCTCGGCGACAATGCTGAAGTCCGGCAGGTACTCCCCGCAATCGAAGAGCCGCCGCAGCAGGTCCACTTCCTCCGGCTCCCCTTCAACCGGCAGGCCCGTGACCGGCGAGATGGAGAAGGCCGCTGCGGTGAGGGCCAGGAGCGCCGGCCGGTCCTCGGGCTGTTCGCCGCGCAGGACCAGCTTCGGCACCGGCAACTGCCCGCCGCCGTTCGCGCTGCGGCTGTCCGCGGAGAGCTCGTGGAGCACCTCGAGGGCGCGTTCGGCATCGGCCACCGGCACGAGCAGGTGGTCGTGGTGGAATCCGGCCAGCACGTTGCAGCTGATCTTGGCCTCGGTCAGGGCGGCACTGACGGCAGCAGTAAGTCCGATCGCTTCGAGCGAGGAATGCACCTGCAGGGTGATCCAGGCCGCCACGAAGTCGTACTTGAGGCCCAGGGCATCGGCGTCGGCCCGCGGCAGCACCACGGTCAAACCCTCGGCCTCCCGGACCGCGGCCGCAATGTGGCCGGCCAGCGGTTTGCCGTGCGGCCACAGCGCATAGACGTACTCGCCCTCGCGCACCACCGGCCGCATGGTCGCCAGCAAGGTGTTCAGGTCCTTCTCAGCGGGAGTCATGGGCCCAGTCTAGGCAGGTCGGCCCGTCCCACGGCCAATCCGACCGGCAATCCAGGCGGTGCCGGCGGCGGCACCAACGACGACGGCGGCCGCTCCCCCGAAGGGGAACGGCCGCCGTCGTCGGCTTGCTGCCGGCTACTTGGAGTTGGCCGGGGCAGCTTCCTTCGCAGGCGCTTCGGCCGGCTTATCGGCGGCCGGAGCCGGAGCAGCCGCCGGCTTCGGAGCCGGCGTCGCCGCGGCCACGAAGGCCCCGCGCGGGTTGTCCAGGTCCATCAGCTGGGTGGTGTCGCGGCCCAGGAAGAGCTGCCAGAACCAACCGGAGATCACGCGGATCTTGCGCTCGACCGTCGGCATGGCCAGGCCGTGGTAGCCGCGGTGTGCGAGCCAGGCCAGCGGGCCCTTGAGGCCGATGCGGCCGACGAGGTTGATGTTGGCAACGCCCTTCCATTCGCCGAAGCCGGCTACGGCGCCCAGGTTCTTGTGCTTGTAGTCCTTGAGCTCCTTGTCCCAGCGGGAGGCCCACAGGTTCTTGGCAAGCCGCTTGGCCTGGCGCAGCGCGTGCTGGGCGTTCGGGACGCAGGTGCCGTCCGGCAGGCCGCTGCCGGTGAGGTCCGGCACGGCCGCGATGTCGCCGGCGGCCCAGGCATTTTCGATGATGCCTTCGTCGCCGGAGACGCGCAGGTCCGGGAGAACACGGACACGGCCGCGGGGTTCCAGCGGGAAGTCGGTGGAGCGGACCATCGGGTTGGCCTGCACGCCGGCAGTCCAAACCAGGGTGTCGGATTCGAATTCCTGGGCAGGGGTCTTGTCCGGCAGGTTGATGAGCTTCAGGGAGCCCTCGGCGTTGTCCAGCGAGGTGTTGAGCAGCACCTCGATGCCGCGGCTGCGCAGGTGCTCGACGACCCACTCGGCCTGCTTGGCCGTGACCTCGGGCATGATGCGGCCCATGGCCTCGACCAGGACGAAGCGGACTTCCTCCTGCTTGATGCGCGGGTTCTTCCTGACCGCGGCGCGGGCCAGGTCTTCCATTTCGGTGATGCACTCGATGCCGGCGAAGCCGCCACCGACGACGACGAACGTCAGGGCGCGGGCGCGCTCGGCCGGGTCGGTCATCAGCGAGCCGGTTTCGATGCGCTCCAGGACACCGTTGCGCAGGGCGACGGCTTCCTCGATCGTCTTCAGGCCGATGCCCTTGTCCGCGAGGCCCTTGATCGGGAACGTGCGGGTGATCGCGCCGGCGGCCAGCACGACGTCGAAGTAGGGGATCTCGAAGTTCTCGCCGCCGTCAGCCGGCGCCACCACGGCCGTACGGTTGGCGTGATCGATCGAGGTGACGCGGCCCTGGATCAGTTCGGTCTGCTTGAGGTGCTTGCGGTGCGAGACGACGGCGTGACGCGCCTCGATGTTTCCGCCGGCCACTTCCGGCAGGAAGGGCTGGTAAGTCATGTAGGGCAGCGGATCAACGACGGTGACGATGCCACCGGCATTCGCGATCTTTTTCTGCAGTTTGAGGGCTACGTACAGGCCGACGTACCCGCCGCCGACGACGAGTACCCTGGGACGGTCCTGGAGCTGAGGGGTGGATGCCATGGATCAAGAATACCGTAGTTTGTGAAAAACTTCACTAACTACTGCGGGGCCTGGTCTTGCACCGAATCCGGCGCCGCTGCCCCCGGGTCGCGGGGGCCCGCGGCGGTGCCTGGGTCGGTGCCCGGCACGGGTGCGGTGCCGGGCCCGCGGAGGGCACGGCGCAGCTGGATGGCGGCCCCGGCGATGATGCAGACGAAGAGCCCGCCGAAGCCGAGGACCACCATTGCCGGGACGGCGCTGTCGGCCGGCGACGGGGCCTCCGCGACGGGAAGGGTGGCTTCGGGCAGGGTCGGCGCCGCACTCGAGGGGCTGGGTGCGGCGGCCGGGGCGGGACTCACCGGGTTTCCCCGCCGGTGCACACGGATCCAATCGGAGATCGAACCCAGCGGATTGAGGGTGGTTTCCGGCACATCGGCCTTCAGTGCAGCCTCGGCGTTCAGCACGCCGAAGCCGTACAGCGGGTCCTTGCCCGGCAGCCCGGCATCCTTCGCGGTGCTGACAATCCGGTTAATAACCTGGCTGGCGGACATCTCCGGCCATTTCGAGCGGATCAGGGCAGCGACGCCGGCAACGATCGGGGTTGCGCCCGAAGTGCCCGCCCACTCGGCGTAGCCGCCGCCGGGCAGGCCGCCGACCAGGTCCTCGGCTGGTGCCGCCACGCCGATGCTGATGCCCTGGGACGAGGAGTCAATGCTGGCGACGCCCTTGCGGTTCAGGCCGGCCACCGTCAGCACGCCGGGGATCGTCGCCGGGGCGCCCACCTGGATGTTGCCGCCCACCCGGTTGCCGGCGGCGGCGACAATGACGACGTCCTTCTGCTCGGCGTAAAGGAACGCCGCGTCCCAGCTTTGCGGCCACTCCGGGGAGGTGCTGCCGAGCGAGATGTTGATGACCCGGGCGCCATTGTCGACGGCCCAGCGGACCGCGGCGGGGATCTGGTCCTGGTCGCTCTTTCCGCCCGGGTTAGCGGATCCGAGCCAGGTGGAGACGGAGAGGATCTCGGCTTCGGGGGCGACGCCGACGATCCCGTCGGGGCCTACTCCGGCTGTGGCTGAGGGCCGGGCGGTGGATTTTGTCGACTTTGCCGGTTGGTGTCCGCGGCCGGCGAGCATGGTCGCCACCAGGGTGCCGTGCTCGGGTTTGGCGCCGATGCTTTTCCTGCCGTCCGCGGCTCCCGCCCCGGACACGTCCGTGCCCCCGGTCAGCACGCCCTTGAGGTCCGGATGTTTGCCGTCCACGCCGCTGTCGATGACGGCGATCTTAACGTTGGCGCCCTTCGAGACGGCCCAGGCCTTCTTGATGCCGGACTCGGCGAGCCAGTACTCCTTGTCCCGGGTGCTGTCCGCGTGTGCAGCGGGGGCAGCCGACAGCGCTCCCGCGACGCTGCCGCCGGCAAGAGCCAGGGCCATCAACGCGGAGGCGGTCCGGCGGCGCCGGGCTGTTGCTCTGGTCATTCGGGTCCAATCGGCGGTGTGGCTGCGGCCGCGACCGTTCCGGGCGCGCGGCAGGGGTGGCGGCTGCTCCTGCCGGCGCTGCCGGACAGGGCCGGGAGTGGGTTGGTGCCGGCGCGGAGCTAGCTGATGCTCAGGGCAATACCGTCCAGAATATCGTGTTCGCTCGTCACGGCCGACGTGATGCGGCCCTCTGTGACGTCCGCCATGCGTTCGAGCACGCGCCGCCAGACAAGGCCGCCGGCGCCGATCACGTCCACCCGGCCCGGGTGCATGTAGGGCAGGGCGGCGCGGGCGTCCCGCGTCATTTCGAGCAGCGAGGTGCAGGCCTCCCGGGCAGTGTCCAGGCCAAGTTCGGTGCCGTGGATGGCGGCCGGCGAGTACTCGGTGAGCTTCAAGGCGTGGGCGGTGATTGTGGTCACTGACCCCGCGACGCCGACCACGGCGGTGGCGCGCTCCAGCGGCACCGTCAGCGCCGCGTGGCTGATGGCGGCGTCGACGTCGGCTTCCGCCGCGGCGATCTGTTCCGCCGTGGGCGGGTCGTCCTGCAAGTGCCGTTCGGTCATCCGGACGCAGCCCACATCGACCGATTTGGCGGCGATGACGCCGTCGGCGTCGCCCAGCACGAACTCCGTGCTGCCGCCGCCCAGGTCCACCACCAGCACCGGGTCCTTGCCCCGCGAGGGCAGCACGCTGCTGGCGCCGGCGAAGGACAGGGCGGCTTCTTCGTCGCCGCTGATCACCTCCGGTTCGACGCCGAGCAGTTCCCGGACCCCGTCGATGAAGACCTGGCGGTTCCGGGCGTCCCGGGTTGCGGATGTTGCCACGAAACGGACCTTCCCGGCGCCGTGGCGGCGGATCAGCTCGGCGTAGTCACGGGTGGCCTCGAGGGTGCGGTCCAGCGCGTCCTGGGCGAATTCGCCGGTGGCGTCGACGCCTTGGCCGAGCCTGACGACGCGCATCTCGCGCACGACGTCGGTCAGCTTCGGCAGGGTATCGCCGCCCGCGGCGACATCTGCGATGAGCAGGCGGATGGAGTTGGTGCCGCAGTCGATCGCGGCCACGCGGCTCACTGCCCGGCTCCGGCGGCGATATCGGCGCCGTTCTCGTCATGCCCGGTTCGGGACTTCCGCACCGGGGCCGGCCGGCCGACGATTTCGGGCAGACCCTGCGGACCGTGCCGGCTCAGGTCCTGGGAAGGGGCCTCTCCGCCGGTGTCCCACGCGCCGTCGCAGTAGCAACGGTCCGGGGTCCACCACTCGCTGATGCCGGCTACGGCCTCGTCGCCGAGCGGGTTGACTCCGGGACCGGCAGCGAGCGAGTGGCCCACCAGGACATGCAGGCACTTCACGCGGGTGGGCATGCCGCCTGCGGAGATCCCGTCGATCTCCGGGACGGCCCCGATGCCGGACCGGGCGCCGATCTCGGCGCGGGACTGCAGGTACGCCTCATGCGCGGCCCGGTAGTCCGCCGCCAGCGCCTCGTCGGCACCGAGCCGTTCGTTCATCTCATTCATCAACCCGGCCGCCTCCAGCCTGGACACGGCCGAGGTGATGACCGGATGGGTCAGGTAGAAGGTGGTGGGGAACGGCGTCCCGTTGCTCAGCCGCGGCGAGGTGGCCGCCACCAGCGGGTTGCCGCAGACGCAGCGGGCAGGGATCTCGACGACGTCGCGCACCGGCCGCCCCAATTGCCGGCTGAGCACGTCAAGGTCGCGGGCCGACGGCTGGCGGGAATCCCCCGTCGCCGGGGTCCCTTCCATGGGGGTCGCGTCGATGGGGTTCCCGGTCCGGGGATCGTCCGCTCGGTTCTCGTCCACTGGCGCGGCACCTTCCTGCCCTGTTGGAATTACCGGGTTGCGGTAATCCGGCGGCGGGCGCCGCTCCTAGTCTGTTGCCGACCGCCTGATGGAGTCCCAAAGGGAATCCACCCACGGCAGATTGGCCGGGTCTGTGGCTGTTCCTGATGCGGCGCCGGAACCGGACGTTGCGGCAGGAAGATCGCTGCCGTAAACCCAGTAGCCGGTTTCGCCGGGCATAACCATGTTAATGCGGTCACGGGCTTGTTGTTTCACGTAGTTCGGGTCCTGCCAGCGCGAGACCTCACGTTTGAGGTCCGTCTGCTTCGCCTGCTGGGCCGAAATTTCGGCCTCCAGGTCAGCTATTTCGGCGCGCTTTTCAAGGAAGATCCTGACCGTGGGCGCCAGCATGATCGTGATGGCGATCATCACGACGCCGAGTGCCAGCAGTCGTCCGGAGAAGGCCTTGGCCGGGACGGGATCGAGCCCGTCGGTTTGCCCGGGCTGTCCGGACTTCGTGCCGGCTCCGCTGCCCGCAGCCGGCGTGGCTGGCCCGGTCTCGCGTGCGCCGGTCTTCGCAGCGCCGGTCTTTGCAGCTCCGGTCCGGGCGGGCGCAGCGGTTCCGCCGACGGGGCCGGGTTTGCCGGTTCCCGGCGCTTCAGACGCCGGCCGTCCGGCGTCGTGGCCGGCTGTCCGGCCGGCGGGTTCGATGCCGTGCCGCGGGCTGCCGAAATCAGCCCTGATGACGTCGCCGCCGTCGGCTTCCCCCCGGCCGGAGGCCGGAGACTTCGGGGCCGCAGCAGCGGCCCGGGGAACCTTGGGACGGCGGGTTGCCATGTCACTCCTTCAAACAGGCCAATCGAACCGGCCAAAACAGGCCGCCAAAAAAGAACGGGCCAAAACAGAACCGGTGGCCATGGTCTTTCCACCATAGCCACCGGTACCTGATTCTTGCGGGTACTAGCCCTTGAAACGCGGGAAGGCGCTGCGTCCGGCGTAGCGTGCGGCGTCGTCGAGTTCCTCTTCGATGCGCAGCAGCTGGTTGTACTTGGCGACGCGCTCGGAGCGGGCCGGGGCACCGGTCTTGATCTGGCCCGCGTTGGTGGCAACGGCGATGTCAGCGATGGTGGTGTCCTCGGTTTCGCCGGAGCGGTGCGAGGTGATGGTCGTGTAACCCGCGCGCTGGGCGAGGGATACGGCGTCGAGCGTCTCGGTCAGCGAACCGATCTGGTTGACCTTGACCAGCAGCGAGTTGGCGGTCTTCGAATCGATGCCGGTCTGGAGGCGCTCCGGGTTCGTGACGAACAGGTCATCGCCCACGATCTGGACCTTGTCGCCGATCGAGTCGGTGAGGGCCTTCCAGCCTTCCCAGTCGTTCTCGTCCAGCGGGTCCTCGATGGAGACCAGCGGGTAGTCCGCCACCAGCTCGGCGTAATAGGCGCTCATCTCGGCGGAGCTGAGGGCCTTGCCTTCGAACTGGTACGCGCCGTCCTTGAAGAACTCGGAGGAGGCGACGTCGAGGGCCAGCGCGATGTCCTTGCCCGGGGTGTAGCCGGCGTTCTTAATGGCTTCCTGGATCAGGTCCAGGGCCGCGCGGTTAGACGGCAGGTTCGGGGCGAAGCCGCCCTCGTCACCCAGGCCGGTGGCCAGGCCCTTGGACTGCAGCACCGCCTTGAGCGCGTGGTAAACCTCGACGCCCCAGCGCAGGCCCTCGGAGAAGGTCTCGGCGCCGAGCGGGACAACCATGAACTCCTGGATGTCGACGTCGGAGTCGGCGTGCGAGCCGCCGTTGAGGATGTTCATCAGCGGCACCGGCAGGACGTGCGCGTTGGGCCCGCCCAGGTACTTGTAAAGCGGCAGGTCGGCCGAGGCGGCCGCGGCGTTGGCAACGGCGAGGGACACGCCCAGGATCGCGTTGGCACCGAGCTTGCCCTTGTTGGCCGTGCCGTCCAGGTCGATCATGGCCTGGTCGATGCTGCGCTGGTCGGTCGCGTCGAAGCCGATGAGGGCCGGGGCGATCTGGTCGATGACGGCGTCGACGGCCTTCTGGACGCCCTTGCCGAGGTAACGGCCCTTGTCGCCGTCGCGGAGTTCCACGGCCTCGTGTTCGCCGGTGGAGGCGCCGGAGGGAACTGCTGCGCGGCCGATCTGGCCGTCGGAGAGCAGGACTTCAACTTCTACGGTCGGGTTGCCGCGGGAATCGAGGATCTCGCGGGCGTGGATGGCATCGATAAGCGCCATGAATATGCTCCTTTGGGTGAAGCGATCTGCTGGGAATCTGACTGCTGGAAATCTAGCGGTGGATCAAGCTGGAAACCGACGTCCTCGTCGCCCCTAGCCTAGTCGAGAGTGGGATAAGTTACGGAAAGCTATCCAGTCCCCGGACTCGGTGCTCCCGCGCCGGTGCCGCCGGGCTCGCTGCCGGGCTGGCTCTCCTGGAAATGGCGGTTGACCGCGCGCAGGGCGCGTTCGGCGTCCAGGCCGTTGCGCCGGGCGGCCGCGACAATGCCGAACAGCAGCTCGCCTAGCTCCCGCTCGGTCGCCGGGGCGGGTGGTCCCGCGGCGGGTGCGGAGGCGGCGGCCTCCAAGGCGGGGGCCTCCATCGCGGGCGCCGGCTCCAACGCAGTCGGCAGTCCGGCCCGTTCGGCCCGGTCCTGGAGCTTCTGCGCCCGGGCCAGCGCCGGCAGCGCGGCCGGGACGCCGTCGAAGGCGTGGCCCCGGCCGGGCTTTTCGGTTTTCTTGACCGCATCCCACTTCAGCACGATCTCCTGGACCGTGGCCGGGAAGGAGTCCTGCAGGGAGCCGTCGGCGCGGAAGACGTGCGGATTGCGCCGGACCATCTTGTCCCGCAGGCCGCGGGCGACGTCGTCGAAGTCGAAGGCGCCGCGCTCCTCGGCGAGCCGGGCATGCAGCACCACCTGCAGCAGGACATCGCCTAGTTCCGCCCGCAGCTCGGCGTCGCCGCCGTCTGACTCGATGGTTTCAGCCACCTCATAGGCCTCCTCGAGGAGGTATTCCACGAGGGATTCGTGGCTGAGGGCGCCCATCCAGGGGCAGTGGACGCGCAGCTCGGCGATGGTTCGCAACAAATCCCTGAGCGGCGCGTCCACCGGGTTGGAGTCCTTAGCCAAGGTCGGCGTAGGCCTCGTTGATGTATTCGACCAGGGCTTCCTTCTCCTCCAGCGGCAGGAACGCGGCTTCGGCTGCGTTCAGGGTCAGCTCGAGCAGGTCGTCCAGGTCGTAGTCGAACGTCTCCACGAGCAGTTCGAACTCGTCGGTGAGGGTCACGCCGCTCATCAGCCGGTTGTCCGTGTTGATCGTGACGTTGAAGCCCAGCTGGTAGAGCATGTCCACCGGGTGGCTTTCGATGCCCTCGCCGAAGCCGGCAATGGCGCCGGTCTGCAGGTTGGAGGACGGGCAGATCTCCAGTGCGATGCCGCGGTCCCGGACCCAGCTGGCGAGCTCGCCGAGGGTTACCAGGCCGATGTTGTCGTCGACCTCGTCGCTGTCGGCGTTGATATCGGAGACATCGTCGGCGTCGGCGGCGTCGGCCTCTTCGAACTCGACGGTGACGTCCTCGGCGATCCGAACGCCGTGGCCCAGGCGCAGGGCCCGGCCGTCAACGAGTGCGGATTGGATACTCTCCAGGCCGGCGGCCTCGCCGGCGTGGATCGTGGCCGGGAAGTTGTGCTGGGCAAGGTAGGTGAAGGCGTCCTTGAAGCGGGAAGGCAGGAAGCCGTCCTCGGCGCCGGCGATGTCGAAGCCGACTGCACCCTTGTAGCGGTGCCGGACGGCCAGTTCGGCGATTTCCTGGCCGCGGTCGGCGTGGCGCATGGCGGTGATCAGCTGGCCGACCTGGATCTCGCGGCCGGTCTCGGCGACGGCGTCGACGCCTGCATCGAGGCCCGCCTGGACGGCCTCAACGACGTCGTCCAGCGACAGGCCCTGCTGCAGGTGCTGTTCCGGGGCCCAGCGCACTTCGCCGTACACGACGCCGTCGTCCGCGAGGTCTTCAACGAACTCCTTGGCGACGCGGAACAGGCCTTCCTTGGTCTGCATGACGGCGATGGTGTGGTCGAACGTCTCGAGGTAGCGGACCAGCGAACCGGAGTCGGCGGATTCGCGGAACCACTCCCCCAGCGCGACCGGGTCGGTGGAGGGCAGCGTGTGGCCGACCGCTTCGGCAAGTTCAATGATGGTGGCCGGACGCAGTCCGCCGTCCAGGTGGTCGTGAAGGGAAACCTTGGGAAGGCCCTTCAGGTCGAATTCGAGGTCAGGGGCAGCGTCAAGAATAGTCTCAGTCACGTTCCAACCATAGGGTCGGACGGCTCCCCGCGCTACTTGCGGGAAGCGTCGGTCTCCTTCGACCAGGCGGTCAGCGCCGGCTCGGACCCGGAAGCCGCGGCATCGTCCGCCGCGTCGGCCTCCGCGGCTTCCGGCTCGTCGTGCCGGCCCAGGCGCTTGTGCCACCAGCGCAGCAGGTGGTCAACGGCCACGCCGAGGACAATAGCGAAGACGACGGCGATCCCGGCGCTCAGGAGCGGGTTGTGGTGCAGCCAGGGGAAGGAACTGGCCAGAATGCCGATCCCGAGCGAGTAGATCACCCAGGTGACGCAGGCGAAGGCGTCCAGGAGGAAGAACCTGCGGTGCGGGAACCCGGTGGTGCCGGCGACGTAGTTGACGGCCACGCGGCCCCACGGGATGTACCGGGCGGTGAAGATCAGCACCGCGCCGCGCTTTTCCAGTTCGTAGCGGGCCCAGGCGAAGACCCGCTGGACCTTGGGCTTGCGCATCCAGCGGAACCGTTCGATCCCGATTTTGCGCCCCAGCAGGTAGGCCATGTTGTCGCCGGCGATGGCGCCGATGAGCGCCGTGAGGCCGAGAATCCACAGATTGGGCTGTCCGCTGTGCCGGGAGTACGCGGCGAGGGCGACAATCAGCGTCTCGCTGGGGACCACCATGGCGAAGCCGTCGACGAAGAAGAACACCAGCAGGAGGGGGTAGATCCACCACTGGCCTGCTGCATGGAGGACTGCCTCATTAATGAACTCCACGCGGGCTGTGCTCCTAGAAAACTGAAGGGGTGGGACGTACCCGGGACGGACATGAGATACAGCTGGGCGCACACGGCACGGACGTGACGTGAATCGCACCTAAGTGTCCCACGGGCCGGGCGTCCTGCGCTACGCACCGCAGCGATGTTTCCGGCCGTGGCGCGGGCGTTCCCGGCACGGTCCTAGCCGTCGGCCGGCGGCGCGGGCCGGTCCGGGTCGTCCGGGACCAGCTCCCCCGGCGCACGGCCGCGAAGCCTGCTCAGGGTGAGGTCGACGGCGATGCCGAGGATGATCGCGCAGATGATCGCGATGGTGGCGCCGAGCAGGTGGTTGTCTTCGAACCATTGCCCGAAGAAAAGGCCGATTCCCACCGAATAGCCGGACCACAGCATCGCGGAAAGCACCGTCAGGGCCACAAAACGGGATTGCGCATAGTTGGTGGCGCCGGCGGTCAGGTTGACGGCCACCCGGCCGATCGGGACAAACCGGGCGACCATGATCAGCGACGCGGGCCGCTTCCGGAGCTCGCCGCCGGCCCAGAGGAAGGCCCGCTGCGCCCGGTATCCGCGCATCCACGCCCAGCGTCCGGTCCCGGTGGCCCGCCCGATCAGGTAGGCGATGTTGTCCCCGGAGAACGCCCCGGCGGCGGCCACGGCCACCAGCAGAAGCGGGTTGGGCACCTCGGCCGCCGCGGCGACGGCGGCCAGGCCCACCACCACCGATTCGCTGGGAACCGGGGGAAAGAACCCGTCGATCAGGCAGCACGCGAACACGAGGAACAGGACCCAGGGTTGGCCTGCGGCGGCCAGGATGAAGTCGTTGATTGCCTGCACGGTTTCCTAACGCACGGCGGTGCCCGGTTTCTCCCGGAATACTGTGGTGCCAGTGTACTGCCGGACCCGGCGCCGTTGCCCTATCACTTGGGGCTGCCAACCCCCGGGGGTTGGGGACCAGGAGTGATAGGGCAAGGCGGCAGCCGGAGCCTCAGGCGATGCGGTCGATGATGAGTTGCTGGGCCGGGCGGGAGCCCTCGGGGGCGATCACGGCGGCGTGCTCGAGCGCTTCCTTGGCACGTTCGAACTTCTCCGGGGTGTCCGTCAGCAGGGTCATCAGCGGCTCGCCGGCGCGGACCGTGGCGCCCGGCTTGGCGTGCATCCGCACCCCGGCGCCGGCCTGGACCTGGTCCTCCTTGCGGGCGCGGCCGGCGCCGAGGCGCCAGGCTGCGACGCCAACGGCCATGGCGTCGAGTTCCACCAGCACGCCGTCGGCCGGCGCGTAGATGGTCTCGGATTCCTTGGCCACCGGCAGTTTGGCGCGCGGATCGCCGCCCTGGGCCTCGATCATCCGGTTCCAGACGTCCATGGCGCGGCCGTCCCGGAGCGCGGCGCGCGGATCGGCGTCGTGGACGCCGGCGCAGGCCAGCATCTCCTCGGCCAGCCGGACGGTGAGTTCGACGACGTCTTCGGGGCCTCCGCCGGCGAGGACCTCCACGGATTCCTCGACCTCGATCGCGTTGCCCGCGGTGAGGCCCAGGGGCGTGTTCATGTTGGTCAGCAGCGCCACCGTGTTGACCCCGGCGTCCTTGCCCAGCGCAACCATGGTCTCGGCCAGCTCGCGGGCACGCGCCTCGTCCTTCATGAACGCGCCGCTGCCCACCTTGACGTCCAGGACCAGCGATCCGGTGCCTTCGGCGATCTTCTTGCTCATGATCGAGGAGGCGATCAGCGGGATGGCCTCGACCGTGCCGGTGACGTCACGCAGGGCGTAGAGCTTCTTGTCCGCCGGGGCCAGGCCGGCGCCGGCGGCGCAGATGACGGCCCCCACGTCCTGCAGCTGGGCCAGCATCTCCTCGTTGCTCAGCGCCGCGCGCCAGCCGGGGATGGACTCGAGCTTGTCCAGGGTGCCGCCCGTGTGGCCGAGGCCGCGGCCGGAGAGCTGCGGAACGGCGACGCCGAACACGGCCACGAGGGGTGCCAGCGGAAGGGTGATCTTGTCCCCCACCCCGCCGGTGGAGTGCTTGTCAGAGGTGGCTTTCACGCCGCCGTCGGGCCGGCGCAGACTGGAGAAGTCCATCCGCTCGCCGGAGGCGATCATCGCCGCGGTCCAGCGGGAAATCTCCGCGCGGTCCATTCCGTTGAGCAGGATGGCCATGTTCAGCGCGGCCATCTGCTCATCGGCGATGGCGCCGCGTGTGTAGGCGTCGATCGTCCAGTCGATCTGGGCGGCGCTGAGCACGCCCTTGTCGCGCTTGATGCGGATGATGTCGACGGCGTCGAAGGCTTCAGTGCCGCTGGCAGTGGTGCTGGTGGTCTGTGTCACCGGGTTTCCTCCAGGTGTTGGGGGCCAAATGCGTCGGGAAGCACCTGGTCCATCGTCTTGATGCCCTGTGTGGTCATGAGTTCCATGTCCGGGGCCCGGAATTCGTAGAGCAGCTGCCGGCAGCGCCCGCACGGCATCAGCACGTTGCCGTCCGCGTCCACGCAGTAGAAGGCGCGCAGCAGGCCGCCGCCGCTCATGTGCAGGTTGCCGACCAGCGTGCACTCGGCGCACAGCGTGAGCCCGTAGCTGGCGTTTTCGACGTTGCAGCCGCTGACGATCCGGCCGTCCGCGGTGAGGGCCGCTGCCCCCACCGCGAACTTCGAATACGGCGCATAGGCGTTCTTCATCGCCGCGACCGCGGCGGCCTCGAGGGCTGCCCAGTCCACGCCGGCGGCCGGGACCGCTGCCGGGCTGCCGTTCCCGCTAATGTGATCAGCCATGGTCAGCCCTTCACGTACGGGATGCCGCTGGCCGCCGGCGGCCGGGAGCGTCCGACGAGCCCGGCCACGGCGAGCACCGTCACGAGGTACGGCAGCATCGCCATGAACTGGCTCGGAACCGGGGTGCCGATGATCGTCACGATGCTTTGCAGGTTGTCGGCGAAGCCGAACAGCAGCGCCGCGAAGAAGGCGCCGATCGGGTTCCAACGGCCGAAGATCAGTGCGGCCAGGGCGATGAAGCCGCGTCCGCCGGAGATTTCCTTGGTGAAGCTGTCGATCGCCACGAGGGTGAAGAAGGAACCGCCGATGCCGGCGATGGCGCCGCCGAGGGTGACGTTCCAGAAGCGGGTGGCGTTGACCTTGATGCCCATGGTGTCGGCTGCCTGCGGGTGTTCGCCGACGGCGCGGACGCGCAGGCCCCACTTGGTCTTGAACAGCCCTACCCAGACCACGATCACGGCGATGTACATCAGGTAGCCGATCAAGGACTGCTTGAACAGGATCGGGCCGATCAGCGGGATGTCGCCCAAAACCGGGATGGTGATCGGATCCAGGTGCGCGGGAGAGTTGAACTTCTCCTTGTCCGCCTGCATGACCGTGCTGAACAGGAAGCCGGTGACGCCGGAGACGAGGACGTTGAGCACGACGCCGACGATGATCTGGTTGACCACGTACTTGATGCTGAACAGGGCCAGGATCATGGAGACGAGGGCCCCGGCGATGGCCGCCGCGAGCAGGCCCAGGAAGGGGTTGTGCGTCAGGGTGGCGATGATCGCGGCCGTGAAGGCGCCGCCCAGGAGCTGGCCTTCGATCGCGATGTTCACGACGCCGACGCGTTCGCAGAGCACGCCGGACAGGGAGCCGAAGACCAGCGGCACGGCCAGGGTCACGGACCCTGCGATCAGCCCGGCGAGGGAAATGCTGGTGGTGCGGGCCCCGCCGACCACCCAGATCAGGAACGCGGCGACAAACAGCGCGATGAAGGCGATCGTGACCCAGCCCGGGACCTTGCGGTTCCGGGTCTTGAGGAACACGGCATAGCCGGCCAGCGCCAGCATGATCACCGAGAGAACGATGCCGCCGAGGAAGGCCTGAACCTCCAGGGCCGGCAGCTGGAAGAAGTCGCTCCCGGTGGAGATTCCGAACTTGGCGGTCTGGTGCGGCCCCATCAGTCCGAAGAAGACGAACGCCACGATGGCCAGCACCAGCAGGGTGACCGGGAGCTTCCAGGTCACGGGCTTGGCGGTCACGGCCGTGTGGTGGTGCTTGGCCGCGGGAGCTCCGTCCAGGGGTGCAGGCTGCGGCTTCCCCGGCTGGGGCGACGTTGCTGTTGTGCTCATGCTGCTACTCCGGTGGTTGCTGCCGTCTTGGACTTGTTGGCCTTGACGGCCTTCTTCTTGCGCGGGTTCAGGCCGAACACCGCCCGCACCAGCGGCGGGGCGGCGATGAAGAGCACGATCAGCGACTGGACCACCAGCACGATGTCGATCGGGGTTCCGGTCTGGATCTGCATCTGGACGGCGCCGGCGCGGAAGGCGCCGAAGAGCAGGCCTGCGGCGAAGGTGCCCCACGGCGTCGAGCGTCCCAGCAGCGCAACCGTGATGGCGTCAAAGCCGTAGGTGGCCGCGACGCCGTCGGTGAGGACCTTTTCGGTGCCGGCCACCTGGGCGACGCCGGACATGCCGGCGAGGGCGCCCGCGATGGCCATCACCAGGATGGTGGCGCGCGGGACGTTGATGCCGGCGGTCAGGGCGGCCTTCGGGTTGGCGCCGACGGCCCGGAATTCGAAGCCGATCGTGGAGCGGTTCAGCACCCACCAGACGAAGACGGTCGCCGCGATGGCCAGGATGAAGCCCAGGTGCAGCCGGTACTGGGTGCCCAAAATCTGCGGGTAGACGGCGCTGGGGTCCAGGATCGGGGAAATCGGGTTGGTCTCGCCCGGCCGCTGGAACGCGGGGGTGTTGAGCAGGTAGCGCAGGAAGTACAGCGCGATGTAGTTGAACATGATCGTCAGGATCACCTCGTGGGCGCCGGTGCGGGCCTTGAGGAAGCCGACCAGGCCGGCCCAGAGGGCGCCGCCGAGGATGCCGGCCACGAGGACCAGCAGCAGGTGCAGGCCCATCGGCAGGTGCAGGGCGAAGCCGACCCACGAGGCGAGGATGCCGGCCATGATGATCTGGCCCTGAGCACCGATGTTGAAGAGTCCGGCGCGGAAGGCCAGGGCGACGCCGAGGCCGGCGGTGATCAGCGGGGTGGCGATGGTGAGGGTTTCCATCAGCGGGGCGAACTGCCCGGCCGCGCCGGTGCCGCGGGGGTTGAACACGGAGCCCTGGAAGAGCGCCACGTAGGAGCGGGTAGCGGCGGACCAGACGGCGGAGAAGAAGTCGCTGGGCCGGGCGAAGAGGTAGCCCGCGCTCGCGCTGACGGCCTTGTCCGTGCTGGCGATCAGCAGGCCGCCGAGGATCAGCGCGAGCAGCACGGCCAGCACGGAGACCATGCCGCTTCCGGTGAAGATTTTGCGCATGAGCGAGTCGGGGCCGCCGGGGACGATGCCGCTCTGGCCCGAGACCGGGACGGCCGAGGGGCGCATCGCCCCGCCAGCGGTGTCCAGCGAGGTGGCGGTGGTGGCGTCCGTGGCGTCGGTGGTTTCGGCGGTTTCGACGTCGGGGGTGTTCGGCGTCGCGGTTGGCTGGGCTGCGGTTCCCGCGGTTTTCGCCGGATCGGATTCAGCCGCGTGGCGTGGCCGGTTGGTTTCAGTCATGGTGCTCTCCTACGGCGCCGGAGGTGGACTCCTGTGCGGGCTGGGCGGCGGCGGCCGGGGCGGCGGCTGCGGTTGCCGGGGTCTTGGTGCTGTCGGCGTGGGCCTCGTCGGGCGACAGGCCGGCCATCATGAGGCCCAGGACGTCACGTCCGGTGCCGGCCGGGACGATGCCCACCAGCCTGCCCTTGTAAAGCACAGCGATCCGGTCCGCCAGCTCGATCACTTCGTCGAGTTCGGTGGAGACGATCATCACGGGGGTGCCGTGGTCGCGTTCCGCTACGATCCGCTTGTGCAGGAACTCGATGGAGCCGACGTCGACGCCGCGGGTCGGCTGGGACGCGATAAAGAGGCGCAGCGGGCGCGACAGCTCGCGAGCCATGACCACCTTCTGCTGGTTGCCGCCGGACAGGGTGCCCGCGGCGAGCGAGCCGGACGGGGTGCGCACGTCGAACTCGTCGATCCGGGTCTTCGCGTTTTCCAGCACCTTCGCCGGGCTCATGCTGATGCCCTTCGCGAACGGTTCCTGGTCGTAGCGGTCCAGGATCAGGTTCTCGGCGATCGAGAACGTTCCGATCAGACCGTCCACCGAGCGGTCCTCGGGCACGAAGCCGACGCCGGCCTTCAGCACGTCCTTGACGCTGCGGCCCACCAACTCCTCGCCGTCGAGCAGGATGGAGCCGTGGACCCGGTCCTGCAGGCCGAGGATCGCCTCGGTCAGCTCGGTCTGCCCGTTGCCCTGCACGCCGGCGACGGCCAGGATCTCGCCGCGGGCAATGTCGAAGCTGATCCCGTCCACGACGTGCTGGCCGCTCGGTGCGATCACGGTGAGGTCCTTGACCTGGAACGTGGTCTCCTGCGGCCGGGCCGGGGCCTTGTCCAGGGTCAGGTTGACTGCCCGGCCCACCATCATGGAGGCGAGTTCCGTCGTCGAGGCCGTGGGGCTGGCCGTGCCGACGACCTTGCCGCGCCGGATCACCGTGATGGTGTCCGAGACGGCCTTGACCTCGCGCAGCTTGTGCGAGATGAAGACGATCGAGGTGCCGTGGCTCTTGAGCTGGCGCATGATGTCAAGCAGCTCGTCGGTGTCCTGCGGGGTCAGTACGGCGGTGGGCTCGTCGAGGATGAGCACCTTGGCGTCGCGGACCAGGGCCTTGATGATCTCCACGCGCTGCTGGACGCCGACCGGCAGGTCCTCGATCAGGGCGTCGGGGTCGACGTCGAAGCCGTACCGGTCGGAGATCTCCTGGATCTTCCGGCGGGTGTCATCGAGATTGAGGAAGCCGCCGGCCTTGGTGGTTTCCGCCCCGAGGGCCACGTTTTCGGCGACCGTGAAGACCGGGACCAGCATGAAGTGTTGGTGCACCATGCCGATGCCTGCCGCCATCGCGTCCCCCGGGCCGCGGAAGCTGACGGGTTTGTCGTCGATGAGGATTTCGCCCTCGGTGGGTTCGTAGAGCCCGTAGAGGACGTTCATCAGCGTGGACTTGCCGGCGCCGTTCTCGCCGAGCAGACAGTGGATCTGCCCGGGTTCAACGACCACGTCAATGTGGTCGTTGGCTACCAGGGAGCCGAAGCGTTTGGTGATCCCCTTGAGTTCAAGTTTCAAAACTCTGACCAATCTCGAAGTGTGTCCGGGTCACGACCGGACGGGGTGATGGGGCTGCAGAACCAGCCTAGTGCCTGCCGCCAGCGCTGCGGCTAAGAGTAGCCGCAACGAAAAGCGCCACAGCCCGTGCGGTCTGGGACCGTCCGGGCCGTGGCGCTTAGCGGCGGAAGTTACGCCTTCGGGCTGGCTGCGGACTCAACCTTCAGCTTGCCGTCGGCGATGTCCTTCTTGATCTGGTCCAGCTCGGACTTCAGTTCGGCCGGAACCTGGGAGTCCAGGTCGTGGAACGGAGCCAGCTGGACGCCGTCGTTCGCGAGGGTGCCGACGTAGGGCGTGTTGGTGAACTTGCCTTCCGTGTCTTCCTTCACGACGGTCTCAACGGCCTCGCCCATCTGCTTCATCACGGAGGAGAGCATGATGTCCTTGTAATCCGGGGCGGTCAGGAAGCCGTCGGAGTCAACCCAGATGAGCTTGACGTCCTTGCCTGCTGCCTTGGCTTCCTTCAGCGCTGCGCCTGCACCCTTGCCGACCGGACCGGCGACGGGCATGACAATGTCCGCACCCTGGTCCAGGAAGTTCTGGGTGAACTGCTTGCCCTTGTCCTGCTTCTCGAAGTCGCCGGTGAAGGAGCCGTCCTGCTTGGCCTTGTCCCAGCCAAGAACCTTGACGTTCTTGCCCTCCTTCTCGTTGTAGTACTTCACGCCGTCGGCGTAGCCGTCCATGAAGATGGTGACGGTGGGGATCTTGATGCCGCCGAAGGTCGCGACGGTACCGGTCTTGGTGGTGCCCGCGGCGAGGTAGCCGGCCAGGAAGGCAGCCTGGGCCGTGTCATAGATGATCGGCTTGACGTTGGCGATCGGCTTGTCGTAGCCGAAGTCGATGATCGCGAAGTGCTTGTCCGGGTTCGCCGTGGCCTGGGCCTTGGTGGCGTCGCCGAGCAGGAAGCCGACCGTGATGGTCAGGTTGCAGCCGGCAGTGACCATGGCGCGCAGGTTCGGCTCGAAGTCGTTGTTGGTCTTCGACTCGACCTGGTTGACCTTGATGCCGAGATCCTTCTCGGTCTTCTTCAGGCCCTCGTAGGAGGACTGGTTGAACGACTGGTCGTCGAATCCGCCGGAGTCGGACACGATGCAGCCGGTGTAGTTGCTGGCGCTTGCGCTGGCGGTGCTGCTGGCGGTCGGGGCAGCCCCGCAACCGGTGAGCAGCAAAGCGGCCGCACCTGCGGTGGCGACGCCGGCCATTGAACCGCGCTTGAAAGTTGCGCGCAGTGAGTTCGTCAAAGTTCCTCCAGGAAGAAAGAGATAGGCGCTACGACGGGAGTTCAATGAGTGTCTGCTTCCGGTTTTCCCCCGAAACACTGTTGTCACTGACGGATTCGCAGCACTGCGCCGAGGCGCACTGATGCAAGTTACTTTAGTGTCATGGAACACGTCGAGTAACACACTTCACAGCCATTTCACAGATTGTTGAGAACTTGTTACCAAGCGCTGCGCCGTTCCCGCGCGACCGTACGCGTGAGGCCCCGAAATCGTGGAAATCGGGGCCCCAGGGGCAACGTTCGCGCCTGCGCTGGAGGCGGAGTTAGCTTAGAGGCGGACCAGCATCTTGCCGGTGTTGGCGCCCTCCAGCAGGTCCATGAAGGCCTGCGGTGCGTTCTCCAGCCCGTCCACCACGGTCTCGTCGTAACGGACGGTGCCGTCGGCCAGCCAGCCGGAGAGCTTCTCGACGAACTCGCCCATGTACTGCCAGTAACCGCCCACCAGGAAGCCCTTGAGGGTCAGCTGCTTGCCGATGGCCAGCATGAGGTTCCGCGGGGCCGGCGTCGGCTCGGTGGAGTTGTACTGAGAGATGGCGCCGCACATGGCGACGCGGCCGCCGACGTTGAGCACGGACAGCGCGGCCTCGAGGTGCTCGCCGCCGACGTTGTCGAAGTAGACGTCGATGCCCTTCTCCCCCGCGGCCTCCTTCAGCAGGTCCCGGACCGGGCCGTCATGGTAGTTGAAGGCGGCCTCGAAGCCGAGCTCCAGCAGGCGGGCCACCTTCTCCGGGGTGCCGGCGCTGCCGATCACCCGGGAGGCGCCCATGGCCTTGGCAATCTGCCCCACCAGCGAGCCGACGGCGCCGGCTGCGCCGGAAACGAAGACGGCCTCGCCCGGCTTGAACTCGGCGACCTTGAGCAGTCCGGCGTAGGCGGTCAGGCCGGTCATGCCGAGGGCACCCAGGAAGGCCGACGCCGGGGCCAGGTCGGTGCGGGCCGGCGTCGTCGCGGCGGCGTCCAGGACGGCGTACTCGCGCCAGCCGAGGCTGTGCACCACAGTGTCCCCAACCGCGCGGTCGGCCGAGCGGGAGGCGATGACCTCGCCGACGGCGCCGCCCTCCATGGCGGCGTCCAGGGCGAACGGCGCGGAGTAGGACTTCACGTCGTTCATCCGGCCGCGCATGTAGGGGTCCACGGAGATGAACAGGTTGCGGACCAGGACCTGGCCGTCCTGGAGCTCCGGCAGCGGGGATTCGGCCAGCCGGAAGTTCTCCGGCACGGGGCGGCCGTGCGGGCGGGAGGCCAGCTGGATCTCTCGGGTGGTGGCGGGAAGGGTGCTGTTCTCGGTGCTCATGCGGCGACCTCCAGGATGGTGATGTCTACGGTGATGTTGCCACGGGTGGCGTTGGAGTAGGGGCAGACCTCGTGGGCCTTGGCGACGAGCGCTTCGGCGGTTTCGCGGTCCACGGCCGGCAGCGCGATCTCGAGTTCGGCGGCGATGCCGTAGCCGGAGCCGCCGTCGAGGGCGCCGAGGTGGATCTTCGCGGCGACGGCGGAGTCGGTCAGGTCCGCCTTCTGCTGGCGGCCCACCAGGCGCAGGGCAGAGTGGAAGCAGGCGGCGTACCCGGCGGCGAAGAGCTGCTCGGGGTTGGTGCCTTCGCCGTTGCCGCCGAGCTCAACCGGGCTGGCCAGGGTGACATTGAGTTTGCCGTCGGACGTCTGCGCGTTGCCGTCGCGGCCTTCGCCGGAGGCCAGTGCTTCGGCCGTATAGAGGGTCTTCATGGGGATTCCAATCTGTTGGGGGAAGGGAAGCTTGTGGGGTTGCCGCGCGGCCGCAGCCCGCAATTGGCGGGGCCGGTCAGCGGCCGGACTGCAGCGCGGCGGTGAGCCGGCCCAGGGTCTCGCGGAGCTGGTCGAGCTCGTTAGCGGAGAGTCCGGCGGCATCGGCGAGCCGCTGCGGAATTCCGGTGGCACGGGCGCTGAGGGCGGCGCCGGACTCAGTGAGGAAGACCTCGACGCGCCGTTCGTCCGCCGCGGACCGCCGTCGTTCCACGTATCCCAGGGACTCGAGGCGCTTGAGCAGCGGCGAGAGGGTTCCGGAGTCCAGCCCGAGTTCCTCGCCCAGCTCGCGGACGCTGCGGGGCTGGTCCTCCCAGAGCACCATCATCACGAGGTACTGCGGGTACGTCAGTCCGAGTTCCTCGAGTATGGGCCGGTAGACGGCGGTAGCGGCCCGCGAAGCCGAGTACATGGCGAAGCACACCTGCCTGTCCAGGCGGGGGGCGTCGGTCCCGGCGGACGCAGGGGAATCAGTTTTGCTCACCTAAAAACCTTAGCGCACAACTAAGTTGCGCACAACTGAGTTGCGCACAACGCATTTACCGGTGCAGCCGCCCGCCGGATTTCCCCAACTTCAAGGGGCGCCGACGGCGTGTCCGCAGGCAGCGCTGGCGCGTCCCGGCCCCGCGAAGGGAAAGGTGGGGAATTTCCGCGGGCACGCCCGCCCTTGAGCAGGCGAAGGTGCGGCTCCGGAGCGTCGGCTGGCGCCTGCCCTAGAGGTCGCGGAGGGTGCGGAGGGCCGCCGCCGTGAGCACCCGGATGCCGAGGCCCAGGGCGCGTTCGTCCAGGATGTAGTCGCCGCGGTGCAGGTCGTACTCCTCGCCGCCGGGGGTTTTCGTGCCCAGCCGCATCATCGCGCCGGGCAGGTCCGCGAGGAACCAGGCGAAGTCCTCGCCGCCCATCGACTGCGGCGTCAGCACCACGGAGCTCTCGCCGATTTCGGCCCGGGCCGAAGCCTCGATCAGCGCGGTCTCGTGTTCGGAGTTCACCACGGGCGGCACGCCGCGGGTGTGCTCCAGGTGCACGTCGACGCCGTAGGGCGCCGCGATCTGCTGCACCACCTCGTCGAGGATCTCCCCCGCGCTGTGCCAGGCATCCCGGTCCAGGCAGCGCATGGTGCCGGCCATGTAGCCGCTCGCCGGGATGGCGTTCGGTGCGGAGCCAGCCGAGATGTGTCCCCAGACCACGGACACCCCGCTGCGGACGTCGACGCGCCGGGAGAGCACGGCCGGGACGTTGATGGCGATCTGCGCGAGGGCGAAGACGAGTTCCTCGGTCAGGTGCGGGCGCGAGGTGTGGCCGCCTCGGCCGCTCAGTTCAATCTTGATGGTGTCCGACGCCGAGGTGATGGCGCCGATCCGGGTGCCGATCTTGCCGACCTCGATCCGGGGGTCGCAGTGCAGCGCCAGGATCCGCGGCACCCCCTCCAGCACACCTTGTTCGATGCACGCGTGCGCCCCGCCGGGCATGGTCTCCTCGGCCGGCTGGAAGATGATCCGCACCGTGCCGCCCAGCGGCGAGGAGTCGTGCATCCGCTGCAGGATCAGGGCGATGCCCAGCATCGTGGTGGTGTGGACGTCGTGGCCGCAGGCGTGCGTCACGCCGTGGTTCTTGGACGCGAACGGCAGTCCGGTCTCCTCGATGATGGGCAGGGCGTCAATGTCGCCGCGGAGCGCGGTGGCGATGGGGCCCTCGCCGACATCCACGGTCAGCCCGGTACCCTCGAGCCGGCGCGGGGTCAGGCCGGCAGCCTCAAGCCGCTTGGCCAGCTTATCCGTGGTGCGGAACTCCTTGAAGGACAGCTCGGGGTGCGCATGCAGGTCGCGGCGGAAGGCGATCAGCTCCGGCAGGAGTGGCTCCAGCCACGGCCCCACCAGGGTGGTTGGCTCAGCTTCAGTAGTGTAATTGCGCACACAATCACTCTAGCGAGAGTCAGAAAAATAGCGGCATCGCAGTCGGACGGTTACGGCAGGACAGTCGCGCTTAGCTGAAGAAGACTAGAGGACGTCCGTGTCGCCGCTGGCCTTGAGCGCGTCCACGGCGGCCTTGACCCGCTGCGAATGCGCCTTCGTCATCACGAGCAGGGCATCGGGGGTGTCCACGATCACCACATCCTCGATGCCGATCAGGGCGATCACACGCTTGGTGTCGGAGACCACCACGCCGCTCGAGTTCTCAGTGAAGACCCGGGCACCCTCGCCGATCACGGTGACGTCGTCGACTTCCTTGGCACTGTTGAGCCGGCCCACGGAGGCGAAGTCCCCGACGTCGTCCCAGCGGAAGGTGCCGGGCACGACGGCGACGTCCCCGGCTGCCGCGGCGGGCTCGGCGACCGCGTAGTCGATGGCGATCTTGGGCAGGGTTGGCCAGACGCGGGAGGTGACCTCGTCGCGCAGCGGGGTGTCCCAGGCCTTGGCAATCTCCTGCAGGCCCGCGAAGAGTTCCGGCTGGTTGGCCTCCAGGTGCTTGAGCATGAGCGAGACCGGCGCGACGAACATGCCCGCGTTCCAGACGTACTCGCCGCTGTCCACGTACTGCTGGGCGACTTCCTCGCTGGGCTTCTCGACGAATTCGACGACTGTGTGGGCGCTCGGGGCGCCGGGCACACTCAACTTGTCGCCGGCGCGGATGTAGCCAAAGCCGGTGGACGGGTGCGTGGGCTTGATGCCAATGGTGACGATCTTGCCGGCGGCCGCCGTGTGGATGGCCTCACGGACCGCATCCTGGAACAGTGCGTCGGGGCTGATCACCTGATCCGCGGCGAAGGAACCCATGATCGTTTCCGGATCGCGCTCGAACAGGATCGCCGCGGCGAGGCCGATGGCCGCACCCGAGTCCTTGGGCTCGCTCTCCAGCACCAGGTCCGCCTCGCGCACCTCGGGCAGTTGGCGGCACACGGCCTCGCGGTGCGCCGTTCCGGTGACGACCAGCACGCGGCTGCCGGCGAGGGGTTCCAGCCGGTCGTAGGTGGCGCGCAGCAACGTGCTGCCGGATCCGGTGAGATCGTGCAGGAATTTGGGGGCGGCGGCCCGGGACAGCGGCCAGAGCCGGGTCCCCACACCGCCTGCCGGAATCACCGCGATGAAACGCCGCAGCGGGGAGTCCGCCGCAGCGTCCTGGGGTGAGTCATGGCTGGCCATATTGTCTGTAGTCATCACGGCTACTTTAGCGGAACGCCGCCCGCACACCCCGGAGTTGGCACGCAACGCACGCAAACGGAGTCGACGGCGGCGCAAGCGAATGTGGCGTTCGTCTCAAAAGCGGTCAAAAACCGCGCCGGGCGCCGTCACCATCGATCCGCTGAATTGAATAAGCTGAGGGCGAAGCCTAGATTTAGGCTTGAGCTTACGAGTGCTCTCGCAGCAGGCGTTCCCCCCGCGTGGATCCCATGCCAGCGCCGCTGTGTTGCAGGGAGGTTTATTCAGTGCCGACAAAACCAGCTGGCACCTTGTACCGCGGCCGTGAAGGCATGTGGTCCTGGGTTGGACACCGCGTTACCGGTGTAGTGATCTTTTTCTTCTTGTTGGTCCACGTGCTGGACACCTCATTGGTGCGTGTGTCCCCCGAGGCCTACACCGCCGTGATCGGTGCCTACAAGAACCCCCTTATGGCCCTGGGTGAAACGGGCCTCGTCGCAGCGATCGTATTCCACGCCTTCAACGGCCTGCGGATCATCGCCGTCGACTTCTGGAAGAAGGGCGCGAAGTACCAGCGCCAGATGCTGTGGACGGTCCTGGCCCTCTGGGTCGTCGTCATGGTCGGCTTCTCCATCCGCCACCTGTCCCTCGCCCTCGGAGGTCACTAAGCCATGAGTGCAACCATTCAGAGTCCGCGCAGCGGCAAGATTGCGCCGCAGTACCGCCGCAGCGGTTCGTCCAAGGGCAACTTCGAAATGCTGGCATGGCTCTTCATGCGGCTTTCCGGCGTCGTCCTCGTGGTCCTCATCTTCGGCCACCTGACCGTCAACCTGCTGGTGGGCGAAGGCATCCACGCGATCGACTTCGGCTTCGTGGCCGGCAAGTGGGCCGACCCGTTCTGGCAGGTCTGGGACCTGGCCATGCTGTGGCTCGCCATGCTGCACGGCACCAACGGCGTGCGCACCATCATCAACGACTACGCCGAAAAGGACGCGACGCGTCTCTGGCTGAAGATCGTGCTCTACGCCGCGGCCGCAGCCATCATCATCCTCGGCACGCTGGTGATCTTCACCTTCAACCCGTGCCCAGTGGTCGACGGCGTGCAGCTGCCCGGCGGGTTCTGCCCCGCTCCGTAGCGGCCCGGGCCTCCGGGCGCTAATCCTTGCCTGCCCGCGCGGGACACAGGGATCACGAGACTTCACTGCGCAGGCTCCGCCGGCGGTGTTTTACAGCGAATTTTGAGAGAAAGAGCATCTGGTATGCAGGTCCATAAGTACGACGTCGTCATTGTCGGTGCCGGTGGCGCTGGCATGCGCGCCGCGATCGAATCCGGTCAGCGTGCGCGAACAGCAGTACTGACCAAGCTTTACCCCACGCGCTCCCACACCGGCGCGGCACAAGGCGGCATGTGTGCAGCCCTGGCCAACGTCGAGGAAGACAACTGGGAGTGGCACACCTTCGACACCATCAAGGGCGGCGACTACCTGGTGGACCAGGACGCCGCCGAGGTCATGGCGAAGGAAGCGATCGACGCCGTCCTGGACCTTGAGAAGATGGGCCTGCCGTTCAACCGCACGCCCGAGGGCCGGATCGACCAGCGCCGCTTCGGCGGCCACACCCGCGACCACGGCAAGGCTCCGGTCCGCCGTGCCTGCTACGCCGCGGACCGCACCGGCCACATGATCCTGCAGACGCTGTACCAAAACTGCGTCAAGCACAACGTCGAGTTCTACAACGAGTACTACGTCCTCGACCTGCTCACCGTCGAGGAAGACGCAGTCCGCGAGGACGGCACGGCGTACAAGCAGAAGCGCGTTGCCGGCGTCGTGTCCTACGACCTCGCCTCCGGCGAACTGCACGTCTTCCAGGCCAAGTCCGTGGTGTTCGCCTCCGGCGGCGCCGGCAAGGTCTTCAAGACCACCTCCAACGCCCACACCCTCACCGGTGACGGCATGGGCATCGCGTTCCGCCGCGGCATCCCGCTGGAGGACATGGAGTTCTTCCAGTTCCACCCGACCGGCCTGGCCGGCCTGGGCATCCTGCTCTCCGAGGCCGCCCGCGGCGAAGGCGCGATCCTGCGCAACTCCGAGGGTGAGCGCTTCATGGAGCGCTATGCACCCACCATCAAGGACCTCGCCCCGCGCGACATCGTGGCCCGCTCCATGGCCAACGAAGTCCGTGAAGGCCGCGGCTGCGGACCGAACAAGGACTACGTCCTGCTTGACCTGACGCACCTCGAGCCGGCGCACATCGACGCCAAGCTCCCGGACATCACCGAGTTTGCCCGCACCTACCTGGGTGTGGAGCCGTACACGGAGCCGGTTCCGGTCTTCCCGACGGCGCACTACGCCATGGGCGGCATCCCCACCAACATCAGCGCCGAGGTCCTGCAGGACAACGACACCGTCGTCCCGGGCCTCTACGCGGCGGGCGAGGTTGCCTGCGTCTCGGTGCACGGTTCCAACCGACTGGGCACCAACTCGCTGCTGGACATCAACGTCTTCGGCAAGCGCGCGGGCATCGCCGCCGCCGAATACGCCAAGACCGCGGACTTCGTGGAACTGCCCGCGGATCCCGAGGCCTACACGCTGAACCTGCTGGAGCACGTCCGCACCTCTGACGGCACCGAGAAGGTGGCCCAGATCCGCAAGGAACTGCAGGACACCATGGACGCCAACATGCAGGTGTTCCGCACCGCCGAGACGCTCAACCAGGTCCTGAAGGACATCGCGTCCTTCGAGGAGCGGTACCAGCGCATCAGCGTCCAGGACAAGGGCAAGCGCTTCAACCTGGACCTGCTCGAGGCCGTGGAACTGGGCTTCCTGCTGGAGCTCGCCAAGGTCATGACCGTGGCGGCCCTGCACCGCGAGGAATCCCGCGGCGGACACTTCCGCGAGGACTTCCCCGAGCGCGACGACGAAAAATTCATGAAGCACTCCATGGCGTACAAGGATGACCACGCACCGGCGGACGGTTCCGCCGAGTCGATTGCCGGCATCCGGCTTGCCACCAAACCGGTGGTCTTTACGCGCTACGAGCCGATGGTGAGGAAGTACTAAGATGACCGCTGAACTCGCTGAGCCAGCCTCCAAGATCGAACTGCCCGCCGGCGTCGGCGGCGGCGGGGACATCCCGTCCTTCGACGTCCACCTGCGGGTGCGCCGCTACAACCCGGAGGTCTCCGACGAGTCCACCTGGGACGACTTCCACGTCACCATGTACGGCACGGACCGTGTCCTGGACGCCCTGCACAAGGTCAAGTGGGAGATTGACGGCAGCGTCTCCTTCCGCCGGTCCTGCGCCCACGGCGTCTGCGGTTCCGATGCCATGCGCATCAACGGCCGCAATCGCCTCGCCTGCAAGACCCTGCTCAAGGACCTGGACACCTCCAAGCCCATCACGGTCGAGCCGATCAAGGGCTTGCCGGTGGAAAAGGACCTGATCGTGGACATGGAGCCGTTCTTCCAGTCCTTCCGCGAAGTCATGCCCTTCCTGATCAACCGCGGCCACGAGCCGACCAAGGAACGCCTGCAGTCCGCCGAGGACCGCGAACGGTTCGACGACACCACCAAGTGCATCCTGTGCGCCGCGTGCACCTCGTCCTGCCCGGTGTTCTGGACCGACGGCCAGTACTTCGGCCCGGCCGCGATCGTCAACGCGCACCGCTTCATCTTCGATTCCCGTGATGACGCCGGCGACATGCGCCTGGAGATCCTCAACGACAAGGAAGGCGTGTGGCGCTGCCGCACCACCTTCAACTGCACCGAGGCGTGCCCGCGCGGCATCCAGGTCACGCAGGCAATCGCCGAGGTCAAGCAGGCCATCCTGGCCCGCAAGATCTAGCGCACGCCTGCCACCAGCTCCAACGACGACGGCGCCTCCCACCCTCCGGTGGGGGCGCCGCCGTCGTAAGCCCCCTAAATGAAAGGGCCCCCGTGTCCCGCTCCGAAAAAGTGTCCTTCGAAGGTTCCACCGGCGAGCTGCTCTCCGGCGTCATCGACCTCCCCGAGGGTCCGGTAAAAGGCTGGGGCGTGTTCTCCCACGGCTTCACGCTGGGCAAGGACAGCCCCTCGGCCTCACGGATGTGCAAGGCGCTGGCGGACAACGGGGTGGGCATGCTCCGCTTCGACAATCTCGGCCTGGGCGAGTCCGCGGGGCTCTGGTCCGAGGGGTCCWTCAGCCACAAGGTGGCGGACACCRTCCGGGCGGCCGAGTTCATGCGCGACTCCGGCCGCGCCGTCTCGCTGCTCGTGGGTCACTCGTTCGGCGGGGCCGCGGTGCTGGCGGCCGCCGGCAGCATCCCGGAGCTCGACGCCGTCGCCACGGTAGGCGCACCGTTCTCGCCCAAGCACGTCGCGCATGTCTTTGACGCCGCGCTGGACCGCATCCTGAGCGAGGGCAGCGCCGAGGTGGACCTCGGCGGCAAGCGGGTGGAGATCCGCCGGCATTTCGTCGAGGACCTGGAAAACGCGGACCTGACCGATTGCATTCGGCGGCTGCACAAGCCCCTGATGGTGCTGCACTCCCCCACCGACAACACGGTGGGCATCGACAATGCCAGCAGCATCTTCCAGACCGCGCGGCACCCGCGCAGCTTCGTCTCGCTCGAGGGCTCCGACCACCTGCTCACCGGCAAGGGCCAGGCAGCCCGCGCCGCCAGGATTATTTCGGCGTGGGCCGATCAGTACCTCGACGCCGGAAGCTAGCCGCCGGGCGGCGTCGCTCCCGCTGCTCGGCCGGCGTCTTCCCGGGCTGGACCTGGCGTGCACCCCAGCCGGCAGTCCTGGCGGACGGGGCGGTTGTGACGTCCTCTTCGCGGATCGCTGACCACGCGGCCGAGACGAGGTAGACCTGGCTGACCAGGTTGAACCAGATGAGCAGGCCGATGATGATGGCGAAGGGCGCGAGGATAGGGTTCCGGCCGGCGCTGGCGAGGAGTTCGGCGCTGAAGATCTGGAGGACGCTGGTGCCCACCGCGGCCAGGATGGTGCCTTCCAGCAGGGCCCGGCGCTGCAGTTTGAGCCCGCCGGCGAGCCGGAACATGATCAGCGCGGTCACCCAGCCCAGAACCAGCGGCACCGCGATCTTGATGGACGTGGTCAGCGGGCCGGCCACCAGCGGGTCCAGGTGGAGCTGTTCGGCCACCCAGCCGGCGGCGGTGCCGAACACGAGCGAGGCACCGGCGCTGATCACCAGGGCGACGCCGAGCAGCAGGAGGGTGCCGGTGTCGCGCAGTTTCAACAGGACCGGGTTGACCTTGAGCGGGGGAAGCCGCAGCACGCCGCGCAGGCCGTCACGCAGGCCGGCAATCCAGCCCAGCGAGGTCACCACGGTGACGACGGCGGCGATCACCGCCGTCCAGCCGAGGCCGCTGGGGTTCAGCAGCTCCTGCGGGTCCACCAGCCCCTCCCGGCCGCCGACCTTGAGCAGTCCGGGGGCACTGGTGGCGACGCTGCCGATGACCTTGTCCAGCAGCGCCGGCTGGCCGCGCAGCAACAGCCCGGCGATCGAAAAGCCGGTGGCCAGCAGGCCGGTGATGGAGAAGAACATGTTGAAGCCGATGCCGGCGCTCATCAGCGGGCCGTGCTGCAGGTTGTAATGCCGGAAGGCCCGCATCGGCCGGAACACGTTGAGCCGGGCGAGCAGCCACTGGACCATGGCCAGCGGCGCGGCCAGGCCTCCGCCGGCGGAGCGCCGAGCCTTGCCCCAGTCCACCCTTTTCCGGATGACTTCCAGCCTCAGCTGGGCGAGGTCGGTGGGAAGCGGAGGTTCAGCGGGCGCCTGTTGCGCCGGCCGCGCCTCGGTGGTCGTCAGGTTCGGTGCCAAAGTCAAGCTCTTCCCGTAGCTGCCAGATGCCGTTGTCGTCGTGCTCGTAAAGTCCCATGCTAGCCACCGGGAAGCTGGCCCTGTAATTCTTCAGCGCCGTCTCGGCCTCGTCGAGGCTTTCCGGGGCCACGTCGTGGGCCACGGTGACGTGCGGGTGGTAGGCAAACGGCAGTTCGCGCTCCAGCGGCCCGGTCTGGAGCTGCTGGTGCAGCCTGACGCACTCGCCGAAACCGGCCTCGACGTTCAGGTAGACCACCGGCGATACCGGGCGGAAGGACCCGGTGCCGGCGATCGTCACGGTGAACGGCTCCTGCCCCCGCGCCACCTCGCGGACGTGGTTGCGGGTTGCTTCCCAGTCCTGCGTCATGGTGGTGGTGACCAGGGTTATGTGCGCCGGTATGGACGCGGCCATCGGGTCCCCGAAGGAGGCCCGCCAACGCTGCAGTTCCTCGGCGATCTCCCGCGGGAAACCGAGGATGACGCCGATGCTGATGCCCTCATCCGGGGTCTGTCCGTTGCCGGCCGCCGCACTTTGGTGGGGTGCGGCGCCTGAACCCTTGCGTGCGCTGTGGTGGACGGCGCGCCCGGTGTCGTTGGCGGTGACTTTGCTGGCAGAGGACATTGCGCTAGTGGACTCCCCGTGCTCCGGCGTAGGGCAGGAAGCCGACCTTGGCGTAGACGTCCCGGAGGGTGACCGAGGCGATCTCCCGGGCTTTGTCCGCGCCCAGGGCGAGCAGCCGGTCCAGCTCCGCAGGATCGTCCAGCAACTGGTTCGCCCGGTCCCGGATCGGGCTCAGGTGTTCCGTGACCACCTCGGCGAGGTCCACCTTGAGGTGGCCGTACATCTTGCCCTCATACGCGGCGACGAGTTGCTCCACGCTCTGCCCGCTGATGGCCGAGTAGATCGTCAGCAGGTTGGAGACGCCGGGCTTGTTCTCGCGGTCGAAGCGGATTTCGGTTTCCGCGTCCGTCACGGCGGATTTGATCCGCTTGGCGATCACCTTGGGGTCGTCCAGCAGGTTGATCAGGCCGGCCGGCGACTCCGCGGACTTCGACATCTTCGCCGTCGGGTGCTGCAGGTCGTAGATCTTGGCCGACTCCTTCTGGATGAAGGGCTGGGGCACCGTGAAGGTCTCACCGAAGCGGGTGTTGAAGCGCTGCGCGAGGTCGCGGCTCAGCTCCACGTGCTGGCGCTGGTCCTCCCCCACCGGCACGCCGTGCGGCTGGTAGAGCAGGATGTCCGCGGCCTGCAGGATCGGGTAGGTGAAGAGTCCGACGCTGGCCTGGTCCGAGCCCTGTTTCAGGGCCTTGTCCTTGAACTGGGTCATCCGGGAGGCCTCGCCGAAGCCGGTGATGCAGTTGAGCACCCAGGCCAGCTGGGCGTGTTCCGGGACCTGGGACTGGACGAAGAGCGTGCACTTGTCCACGTCGACGCCGCCGGCAATGTACTGCGCGGCGGTGACGCGGGTGCGGTGGGCCAGCTCGGCAGGATCCTGCGGCACCGTGATCGCGTGCAGGTCCGGGATGAAGAAGACGGCGTCGTATTCGTCCTGCATCCTGACCCAGTTGACGAGGGCACCGAGGTAGTTGCCGAGGTGCAGCGAGTCGGCGGAGGGCTGCATGCCGGAGAGAATGCGGTGCCTGGCACCGGGAACCGCCGGAGCCTGTCCGGCGGGTGAGACGACGGCGTCCAGTGCGACGCCGGCGTCGACGCCGGCCAGAGTCGACGCGTTTGAAGGAGAGGTCATGGGAGGAACCTTAAGACTAGAGCCGGTAGTCCACTACCAGCGGGGCGTGGTCGGAGAAGCGTGTGTCCCAGGACGGCGCCCGGTCAACAACTGCTGACACCGCCGCGGCGGCGAGAGCGGGCGTGGCCATGTGGTAATCAATGCGCCAGCCGGTGTCGTTGTCGAAGGCCTGTCCCCTCTGCGACCACCAAGTGTAGGGGCCGTCGACGCTACCCGCCAGGCCCCTGTGAACATCCTTCCAGCCGATTTCCTCGCCGAAGAAGCGGTCGAAGTAGGCACGCTCCTCGGGCAGGAAGCCGGCACGTTTGACGTTGCCCTTCCAGTTCTTGATGTCCAGCTCGGTGTGGCCGACGTTGAGGTCGCCCACCACCAGGGCATGGTCGCTGTGCTTGGCCAGCTCCGGCAGCCGGTTTGCCATCACGTCCAGGAAACGGAACTTGTCATCCTGCTTCGGGGTGCCGGCCTCGCCGGAGTGCACGTAGGCGCTGGCCACGGTCAGCTGCGAGGCCTGGCCCGCGGCGTCGCGGACAATGTAGTCGGCTTCCACCCAGCGGCCAGCCGTCGCGAAGTAGTCGTCGCCGATGCCGGAACGGGTGGCGACGGGCTCGGTGCGGGAGGCAATGGCGACGCCGGCCCGGCCTTTGGCCTCGGCCTCGGCGTGCAGGATGTGCCAGCCCTCGCCGAGGAGCTCGTGGACGATCGCATCAGGCGCGCGCACTTCCTGGAGGCAGAGGATATCGACCTCACGCGGCGCCAGCCATTCCGCCATGCCTTTTTTGTAGGCGGCGCGGAGGCCGTTGACGTTAACCGATGCGATGCGAAGGTGGTCCTTCTTCAATGCCGAGCTCACCCGTTCCACTCTAGTCGATGATGGTTCCGTGGACCGGCTGGTCGGTGCCATCCGCGGACTTGATCATGTCCCGTGCATTGGTGGCCGTGATCTCGATGGTTTCCAGCGCCCGGCGAATGGTGTCCTGGTCTGCGGCGCCGCCCTTGGCCTGTTCCTGCTCCACCACGCGGACCTGCACCTGGACAATCTTGAAGGAGTGGTCCAGCTTCATGTCGCGGACCTCGTCCGCTCCGCGGCGGTCGCCGACAAGGCGGGTGCCGCCGTGGTCGGCGCTGCCGGACGACGGCGCCCGGCCCACCGCGGAGTTGAACGCGTTCTGCGCCTCGTTCAGCTTGGCGCCGGCTTTCTTGGCAGCCCGCTGGATGCTGAACACCACGAACGACGCCAGAGCGAGCCAAAAGGCGGCGATGACCGCGACAACCCAGCCCACGACGTCGTTCTGGTTCGCCGCGAAGATGACGGCCACCAGGAACGCGATGATGAAGACCGTCATCCCGAGACCGCCGATGCGGAACATCGAGAATTTTCCGGTGGCCGCGTTGAACGCGGACGGCTTGGCAGAAGGGTTGTCCAGAGATCGCATGTGCCTATTATCGCAAACCGGCCGGACCCGGGGTTGCGCTTCCACCCCGGGCGAACGGCGCGGGGGAACTACGCCGTCACTTCGCCGTCAGGACAGCACCAGGCAAAACGGGTGCCCGCTGGGGTCCGAGTAGACCCGGAAGGACTCTCCGCCGGCGAACAGGTTCGTGGCGCCGAGCTTCAGCACCTCGTCCTCCGCGGCGTCGAGGTCCCCCACCATCACGTCCACGTGCATCTGCTGCGGGTGGTCCGCGTCCGGCCACTGCGGCCGGACCAGCCGCTGGACCCGCTGGAAAGCGAGCGCGGGGCGGTCGGCCGCGTCGCCGATCGTGATCCAGTCCGCATCCTCGTCCACCCGGACCATGCCGAGCAGCTGCTGGTAGAAGGTCGCGGCCGTGTCCGGCTGCTCGCAGTCGATGACGAGGGCGTGCCATTTGCCGATCATGGGGTTCTCCTTTGCGCCGGGCCCGTGACGACCGGTTGTGTCACTTCAGGAACAGTTTGCGGAGCCGGCCGGTGGTCAACGCCACGCCGAGCACGATCATGGCGAGGTAGTAGCCGATGTGCACCGCGGTGGCGGGGGTGAACACGCCGACGCTGATCTGGCGCAGCAGCTCCACCCCGTGCCACAGCGGCATCGCCTGGATCAGCCACTGGATCCACTGCGGGTACACGCTCAACGGGTAGAAGGTGGCGCTGAAGAGGAACATCGGCAGCATCACGAAGTTGATCCAGTCCATCTGCTGGAAGGTCTTCATGAAGCTGGTGATGCCCATGCCGAAGCTCGCGAAACCGAACGCGATCAGCACCGACGCCGGGATCATCAGGATGGCCCACGGCGTGGTGATCAGGCCCATCACGCCCATCACGGCGGTGAAGCCGGTGGCGTACATGAGCCCGCGGAGCAGGGCGAGGAAAATTTCGCCCATCGCGACGTCGATCGGTCCCAGGGAGGTGTAGAGCATGCCCTGGTACAGCTTCGCGAAGTTCATCTTGAAGAAAACGTTCCAGGTGGAGTCGTAGACGGCGCCGTTCATCGCCGAGACCGCCAGCAGGGCCGGGGCGATGTAGGCCGCGTACGAGATCTGCTGCCCGCCGGGACCCTGAACCGCGCCGACGATCGCGCCCAGCCCCACGCCCATCGAGATCAGGTACAGCACCGGTTCGAAGAATCCGGAGACCATGACCATCCAGTTGCTGCTCTTGGTGGCCATCAGCCCGCGGGCGACGACGGCGCGCACGTTGCGCGAGTAAAGCGGCCCGAAGCGGCGGTTGCGGGCGGCCTCGGTGACGCTCTGGCCGCCCGCCTGGTTTCCCGGATCGCGGTGTCCGGCGAGCACGCTCATGATGCCATCCTTTTGGCGAACTGGCGCCGGGTCAGGACCCAGCCGAGAACGGCGAGGCCGAGCAGGAAGACGACGTGGACCACGGTGAGCAGCGGCGCTTCCTGATAGCCGTAGCTGAAGACGCGGCCCAGTTCGGTGCCGTGCCAGATCGGCGAGATCCAGCCGATCCAGCGGACCGCCAGGGGCAGGGTGTCCAGCGGGAAGAAGGTCCCGGAGAAAAGGAACAGCGGCATCACAATGAAGCGCATGACCATGGCGAACTGGCCCCTGTCGTTCTTGATGGTGGCCGCGTAGGCCATCAGCGGCAGACCGAAGGACAGCCCGGCCAGCGTGGCCACCAGGATCGAGACCCAGCCCCAGGCGCCCGGGGACGCACCGAAGAGTGCGACGACGCCGAAGTAGATGGCGGACTGCAGCACGAACCGCACCGTGACGGCAATGATCTGCCCGGCCGCGATCTGCTCCGGGGTCAGCGGCGAGGCGTGCGGACCGTAGTAGACCCGGCGCCATTTGAAACCGTCCAACACCGGGAAGGTGAACTCGTTGGCGGCGGTCATCACGGCGGCGGAAATTAGCAGGGCGGGCGCGATGAAGGCCAGGTAGCTGACGCCGCCGAAGGCCGCCGTGGAGTTCGTGTCCACCAGCGTGGCCAGGCCCACGCCCATGGCGAAGAGGTAGGCCACCGGCTGGCCGACGCCGTACATGACGATGGTCCAGCCGTAGCCCTTCATGACCCGCAGGACCTGCTCGGCGTAGTAGAAGGCGCCCCAGCGGCGGGCGCGGGCTGCCGAGACGGCCGGCGAATGAGCGCGCAGGGCGGGCGGTGCCGTCGTCCCCGCCGCGGCGTTAATTGAATTAGTCAACGAGGCTCCGGCCGGTCAGGCGCAGGAAGACGTCTTCCAGCGAGGAACGGCGGACCAGCGAGGTGACCGGGTGCAGTCCCCGGGCGGACACCTGCTCCAGGGCGGCCTCGCCGTCGTGGGCGTAAATGAGGACGCGGTCCGGCAGGGTCTCGATCCGTTCGCCGATGCCTTCGAGCTCGGAGCCGACCGTGGCGTTGCGTTCGGAGCCGAAGCGCAGCTCCAGGACTTCGCGGGTGGAGTATTCGCGGATCAGGCTCGCCGGGGACCCTTCGGCCATGATCTTGCCCTTGTCCACCACGATCAGGCGGTCGCAGAGCTGCTCGGCCTCGTCCATGTAGTGGGTGGTGAGGATCAGGGTGACCCCTTGTTCCTTGAGCCGGAACAGCCGGTCCCAGAGGATGTGCCGGGCCTGCGGGTCAAGCCCGGTGGTGGGCTCGTCCAGGAGCAGGATCCGCGGTTCGTTGATCAGGGAACGGGCGATCGTGAGGCGGCGCTTCATGCCGCCGGAGAGCGCGTCGACCTTGGACTTGGCCTTGTCCGTCAGCTGCGCGAACTCGAGCAGTTCGTCCGCCTTGGGTTTGAGGTAGCTCATCGGCAGGCCGAAGTAGCGGCCGTAGACCAGCAGATTGTCCCGGACCTTCAGTTCCTCATCCAGGTTGTCCTGCTGCGGCACCACGCCGAGGTGGGCACGGACTTCGGGGCCGTGCTGCTCCGGGTCCAGGCCCATGATGCTGAGGCTGCCGGAGGTGCGCTGCGAAACGCCGCCGATCATCTTCATGGTGGTGGACTTGCCGGCGCCGTTGGGCCCGAGCAGTCCGAAGGCTTCGCCGGCGGGCACGCGGAAGGAGATGCCGTCGACGGCGGTGATGTCACCGTACTTCTTGGTGAGGTTTTCGGCGGTAATGACGTACTGGGGAGAGCCGGATCCTTCGGGGCTGCTCACAGGGGATTCTTTCGAGACAAGTTCAGACACCCGAAACACGGTAGTCGATCCCGGCAAACTATGAAAGAGTCTCTTCGTAAAATATTCCAGACGTTTGCCAATCCGTGATGTCCGGCTTAAACGGCCAGGGCGCCCGCTCCCGAAGGAGGGGGCGCCCTGCGCGCTCAGTACACCTAGGCGGCGGGCCCGCTTGCCAGCTGGCGTTCCGCGGTTTCCACCACGTTGGCCAGCAGCATGGCGCGGGTCATCGGCCCCACTCCCCCGGGGTTCGGCGACAGCCAGGCGGCGACGTCGGCCGCGGCAGGCTCGACATCCCCGGTCACCACGGCCTTGCCGGTGCCGTCGTCGACGCGGCTGACGCCGACGTCGAGCACGATGGCGCCGGGCTTGAGGTCCTCTGCCTTGATCATGTGCGGCTGGCCGGCCGCAGCGATCACGACGTCGGCCTGCCGGAGTTCGGCGGGCAGGTCCACGGTGCCGGTGTGGGCCAGGATGACGGTGGCGTTGACGTCTTTGCGGGTGAGCAGCAGGCCCACCGGGCGGCCGATCGTGACACCGCGGCCCACCACGAGGACGCGTTTGCCGTTGAGGTCGATGCCGTGCCGGGTCAGGAGTTCCACGCAGCCCTTGGGCGTGCAGGGCAGCGGGGACTTCATGGGCCCGCTGACGTTAGCCACGAGCCGGCCCAGATTCATCGGGTGCAGGCCGTCGGCGTCTTTCTCCGGATCCATGGCCTCCAGGATGACGTCCTGGTCAATGTGCGCCGGCAGCGGCAGCTGGACGATGTAGCCCGTGCATTCCGGGTTCTCATTGAGCTCCCGCACCACGGCCAGCAGCTCCTCCTGGCTGGTCTCTTCCGGCAGGTCGCGGCGGATCGAGGTGATCCCCACCTCGGCGCAGTCCTTGTGTTTGCCGCCCACGTACCAGGTGCTGCCCGGGTCGGAGCCGACCAGGATGGTGCCGAGGCCCGGAACGATCCCGTGCGTCTTCAGCGCGGCGACGCGTTCGGTCAGTTCGGCCTTGATCGCGGCCGCGGTCGCCTTGCCGTCCAGGACCCGGGCGGTGTTCGCCTGCGTCGGTGCGGAGTCTGCGGGGACAGAGTCAGTGGCGGTCATCGGATCACCACTGCTCGTGCTGCGGGTACAGCGGGAAGTCCTCGGCAAGCTTGTCCACGCGGGTTTGGAGCGCTTCGACGTCGGTCGCAGAACCCGCCTTGAGCGCGGTGGCGATGATCTCCGCGACCTCGGTGAATTCCTTGGCGCCGAAGCCTCGGGTGGCCAGGGCCGGAGTGCCGATGCGCAGGCCCGAGGTGACCATCGGCGGGCGCGGGTCGAAGGGAACGGCGTTTCGGTTGACCGTGATGCCGACCGAGTGCAGGAGGTCCTCAGCCTGCTGTCCGTCCAGCTGGGAGTTGCGCAGGTCCACGAGGACCAGGTGCACGTCGGTGCCGCCGGTCAGCACGGAGACTCCGGCGTCGGAGAGATCGGACTGGTTCAGGCGGTCGGCGATGATCCGGGCGCCCTCCAGCACACGCTCCTGGCGCTCCTTGAATTCTTCCGTGCCGGCGATCTTGAAGGCGACGGCCTTCGCGGCGATGACGTGCATCAGCGGTCCGCCCTGTTGGCCCGGGAAGACGTTGGAGTTGATCTTCTTCGCCCACTCCTGCTTGGCCAGGATCACGCCGGAGCGGGGACCGGCGAGGGTCTTGTGCACGGTGGAGGTGACGACGTCGGAGTGCGGGACCGGGCTCGGGTGCAGTCCCGCGGCCACCAGGCCGGCGAAGTGCGCCATGTCGGTCCAGAGCAGCGCGCCGACCTCGTCGGCGATCGAGCGGAAGGCCGCGAAGTCGAGGTGGCGGGGGTAGGCCGACCAGCCGGCGATAATGACCTTGGGCTTCTCGGCGATGGCCTGCGCGCGGAGCTTGTCCATGTCGATCCGGAAGTTGTCTTCCTCGACCTGGTAGGCGGCGACCTCGTACAGCTTGCCGGAGAAGTTCAGCTTCATTCCGTGGGTGAGGTGGCCGCCGTGGGCCAGCGAGAGGCCCAGGATCTTATCTCCCGGGGTGATCATGGCGGACAGCGCTGCGGCGTTGGCCTGCGCACCGGAGTGCGGCTGGACGTTGGCGAACTCGGCGCCGAAAAGCTCCTTGACGCGGTCGATCGCGAGCTGCTCGGCGATGTCGACGTACTCGCAGCCGCCGTAGTAGCGGCGTCCCGGGTAGCCCTCGGCGTACTTGTTGGTCAGGACGGAACCCTGTGCCTCCATCACGGCGCGCGGCGCGAAGTTCTCGGAGGCGATCATTTCCAGGGTGCCGCGCTGGCGGCCGAGCTCCTGGGCCAGGACGGCGGCAATTTCGGGGTCGAGTTCAGCGAGCGGCTGGTTGCTCACGGCTGCTGAGGAAAGGCTAAGGGAAGTAGTCACGAAGAACTCCTGGCTTGGCAACGGTCACTGCTTTAAGGTCAGGTTACCGGCTGGCCCGCCGCGGCGCCGCTAAATTACGGGCACCCGAAACGGGGCCCATACTGCAGGCGCAGCACCCTGAGGGGATGCCGTCGGCGGGACGGCAGCGTGGCTGCCGTCCGGAAAAACATGACCCTCGGCCCAGGCGTACGATCCGTGGTCTGCGTGCGTGCCGCTCCCTGGTGGTTAGCCACCCAACGCCAGTTGCGACGGGTCCAGACTATCCCAGCCGCGGGTAGGCTGTCTTTCGTGACTGAAGACCAGCTGACTGCCTCCTACGTTCTGACCCTCTCCTGCCCGGACCGCCCCGGGATCGTGCACGCCGTGGCCGGCGCCCTCCTCGTGGCCGGCTGCAATATTACGGACTCGCAGCAGTACGGCAGCCAGGGCACCGGAACGTTCTTCATGCGGGTCGAGGCGACGACGGCGGCCGCGCCGGCCGAGTTGCACGCCGCGCTTGAACCGGTGGCCCAGGCCTTCGGCATGCAATGGAGCCTTAACCCGGCCGGGCGGAAGGTCCGTACCCTGCTGATGGCGAGCACCTCGGCGCACTGCCTCAATGACCTGCTGTTCCTGCAGCGTTCCGGCACCCTGCCGATCGAGATCCCGGCTATCGTCTCAAACCACCGGGATCTCGCGGGCCTGGCCGAGTTCTACGGCATCCCGTTCCACCACATCCCCGTCACCCGGGACACCAAGGTCGAGGCCGAGGACGCGCTGCGCAAGCTCATGGCCGAGCACGACATCGAGCTCACGGTGCTGGCCCGGTACATGCAGATCCTCTCCGACGAGCTGTGCACGGAGCTCACCGGCAAGGCCATCAACATCCACCATTCCTTCCTGCCCTCCTTCAAGGGCGCCAAGCCGTACCACCAGGCCCATGCCCGCGGCGTGAAGCTTATTGGCGCCACGGCTCACTACGTCACCGCAGCCCTGGACGAGGGGCCGATCATCGAGCAGGAAGTCATCCGGGTGGACCACCGGCGCACCGCCGAGCAGTTTGTCCAGATGGGCCGCGACGTCGAGGGCCGCACGCTCGCCCAGGCCGTCCAGTGGCACGCCGAGCACCGGGTGCTGCTGGACGGCAACCGAACCGTTGTTTTCAGCTAGGGCCGTCCAGCTAAGGGCGTTCAGCCAGGGCTTGTCTTCACTCCGGCTCCGCCCTTAACTGGAGCCATGGCATCAACGCGGCAGGACAATCTCTCCGGTTTTCTCGCCCTCCTCAAGGCCGAGGGCCGGCGGGGCGTGCTGGGCCTGGACTGCGGCTCCGGCGCGGACGGGCTGCTCTTTGTCCGCGCCGGGATCCACTTCACCGGCGTGGACGCCTCCGAGGAGAACATCCATGCCGCCCGGGCCAGGGGGCTCTCCGCCTCCGTCGCGACCGGCCGTGCGCTGCCCTTTGCCGATGCAGCCTTCCCCGCCGTCTGGGCGGTGGACGCGCTGGCGGGATCGCCGCCGTCGGAGTGGGACGACGTCGTCCGTGAGCTGCGGCGGGTGGCGGAACCCGGGGCGCCGGTCGCCGTCGTCGTGCCCGAACCCGGGCACCCCGGCCTCGGACGCGGCTTCACGGTCCTCCGCTCCCCCGCCTGAGCAGCGCCCCCGGCGTCGCCAGCACACGCTCCCGCACGTGTGGCGGGAGCGTTCCCCCGATTTCCGCCGGATCCGCGGGAGCGTCTGTCTGTCAGGGGCGCCGGACGCTGCGCATGTAGCCGCCCAGGAAGCCGCCCGCAACCAGCAGGACGGCGCCCACCCGTGCCAGGCGCACGCCCAGCCGGTGGCGGTCCTTGCGCCGCGCGCGCCAAGACGCCAGGAAGAGCAGCGTCGCAGCGAGGTTGGAGGCGGCATGGACGACGCCGACGCGCCGCGTGGCTGGGTCGGCCCGCGCCCATTCCGCCCAGCCGCTGAGTCCGGTCGGCGCCGCTGCGAGGAGGCCGAGGCCCACCAGCCGGCGGGCGGCGCGCCGGCTGCCCTCGTCCGGAAAGAGGTCCAGGAAGATCGCCATGAACCACGCCCCGAAGGGTACATCGGTGAGGATCACGTGCGGCGGGATGCCGGTGGCGTCGCCGCGGAAGAAGCGCCGGAGCCGGGCGTCGGCGATCAGGCGGGAGGCCAGCGGCTCCGCGGCCCGGACGGCCGGGTCGAGCACATCGGCGCCTTCCAAACGTTTCATCAACTGCAGGAACATCTCGGCCACCTCCAGGGGTGTGCGTTGGAATGGCCCCGATACTACTCAGCGCCGCCCTGCCCGCAAGAGGCCGGTGTCCTAGGCTGGAGGCATGAGTCCCGTTTACGCTTTCGCCGGTGACACCCCGGCCGTCCACGAATCCGCCTTCGTTGCCCCGAGCGCCTCGGTGATTGGCAGGGCCACGCTGGCAGAGAACTCCAGCGCCTTCTACGGCGTCTCGGTCCGGGCCGACACCGCCGCGATCACCGTGGGTGCCGGCACCAACCTGCAGGACAACGTCGTGCTGCACGCGGACCCGGACTTCCCCTGCACCATTGGCGCCCGGGTCAGTGTCGGCCACAGCGCCGTGGTGCACGGCTGCACGGTCGAGGACGACTGCCTGATCGGCATGAGCGCCACCATCCTGAACGGCGCGGTGATCGGCGCCGGCTCGCTCGTGGCCGCCGGCGCGGTGGTCCTGGAAGGCACCGTGGTGCCGCCCCGGTCACTCGTCGCAGGGGTGCCGGCGAAGGTCCGCCGCGAACTGAGCGATGAGGAGTTCGAGGGCGTCAAGCACAACGCCGCCCACTACCAGGAGCTCGCCCGCGCCCACCGCGAACTGCACGCCTGACCGCCCGGGTGCCAGCGCGGGGGCTGGACCCTCCGTCCGGACCGTTCAGTCCAGGGCGATCGGGCCCAGTTCGGAGAGCAGCTCTCCCGGTCCCGGGTTCCCCGGGGCGCTCCGGCCGCCGAGATGGTTGACCACGCCCCAGACCGCGTTCAAACCGGTGGTGACGGCACCCTCCGCCCAGCCGGCGGTGAAGGAAATGTCGTCGCCGGCGAGGAAGATGCCGCGCTGTTCGGCGGCCAGGGCATCCTGCTTGAAGTGGGTGAAGAGCCGCTGCTGGTAGCGGTAGTGCCCCGGCAGGTTGGCTTTGAACGCGCCCATGAAGTTGGGGTCGGCCTCCCATGAGACCGTGATCGGCTGGCCAACAATGTGGCTGGCAATGTCGACGCCCGGGTAGATCTGCTCGAGCGAGTGCAGCATGAGCTTCACGCGTTCTTCGGCATCGAGTGCCAGCCACTTCAGCGCGTCGTCGTTCCAGGTGTAGGACAGCAGGATCACGGCCGGCTGGTCCGGGCCGTTGTCCAGCAGGTACGTGGCCCGGTTCAGCCGGTCGGTCAGCGTCATGGACAGGACCTCACGGCCGCTCTCCGCGTCGATGTCCTTCCAGAACGGCCGGTCGACCATGACGAAGGTCTTGGAGGACTGCATGTAGTGCGAGCGCTCGATCGCGGTCCACAGCTGCGCCGGAAACAGGGACTCGTCCGTGTGGATGCGCGTCGACAGCAGCCACGACTGGCACGTGGTCACCACCGCCGGGTACGCCGCCTCGCGCCCCCAGCGTTCCCGGACCCGGAAGTCCCCGTCGCCGTCCCGCGCGATGCGGTCCACGGCGCCCCGCGGGGCGCCGGCGTGCAGGGAAGCCAGGGAGGTGCCGTCCGGCCAGTGGGCCATGCCCGACGGCGCGTGCTCCCACAGCGCCTCGGGGAGCCGCTGCGCGCCGCCGGCGATGAGCCGGTGCTGATCATCGGCGTCGGTGTAGACCACCCGAAGGATTTCGAGGATGGAGTTGGGGAAGTCGGTGTCCCAGCCGCCGGTGCCGAAGCCCACCTGGCCGAACGCCTCGCGGTGGGCGAAGCCGGCCTGCTTGAAGGCGTCGCTGCCGGCGATGAAGCCGTAGAACGTCTGCTCGTCCAGTTCGGGGAGCAGCGCGTTCCACAGCTCCTTGATCCGGGCCGTGTCCCGGGCCCGGATGGCCTCCTGCATCTCGGCGAACGCGGCGCCGTCGTTCACGGCCGCCTTCCAGGCGTCCGCCACCTCAAGGAAGAACGGCGGCAGGTCCGCGGCGGTCTCGGCGTAGTACTTCTGGCCCGCGAGCTCGATCACGGTGCTGGAGGTCGCCGGCGCCAGCGGATTCGGGAACTCCTGGGTCTGCAGGCCGAGGAGGTCGACGTAGTGGTAGAAAGCCTTGCCCGAGACCGGGAAACGCATGCCGCCGAGGTCCGCCACGACGCCGGGGGCGGACGGGAAACTGGCGGTCCTCAGCCGGCCGCCGATCCGGTCGGCCTCATAGACCACCGGCCGCAGCCCCAGCTTCATCAGCTCGTAGGCGGTCACCAGCCCGGACAGGCCGGCCCCGACGACGGCGACTTCGGTCCCGTACAGTTCGGGCGGCACGGATCCCAGGCCGTCCGGGTGGGCCAGGTAGTGGTCGTAGCTGAACGGGAAATCCGGATTCAGCATGGTGATGGGCGCCGCGGGCGTTCCGTCCCCGGCCGGGACATGAGCCGGGGTGGAAGCCGGACCGGGCGGCGGCAGTTCGGTGGCGGTGGTCATGAGATCTCTGCCTTCACTTCCTGGGTTGGGGTGGTGTTTGCGGGTTGGCGGCCGGATAGTTCACGGTATTCCTCGTGGCTCAGGGCTGCCACCCTGGAATTCTTCCGGCCGTAGCCGAAGTAGGCGGCAAGGCCCACGAGCATCCAGGCAGCGAAGACCGCCCAGGTCTCGGCACCGAGGTTGGCCATCAGGTAGGCGCACATGATGGCGCCGAGGACCGGTGTCAGCGGAAAGAGCGGGACGCGGAAACTGCGGGTGAGTTCCGGCCGGCTGCGTCGCAGGTGGATGACGGCCACGTTGACCAGCGCGAACGCGAAGAGGGTGCCGATGCTGGTGGCGTCCGCGAGGGCGCCGAGCGGTACCAGGCCGGCGGTCAGCGCGACGGCGGTGCCCACGATCAGGGTTCCGGCAACCGGGGTGCCGGTCCGGGCCGAGACCCGGCCGAAGACCTTGGGAACGAGGCCGTCGCGGGACATGGACAGCAGGATCCGGGTCTGTCCGTAGAGGACGGTCAGCACGATGCTGGCGATGGCGAGCACGGCGCCGACGGCGAACAGCACACCGACCCACGGCTGGCCGGTGATTTCCTCCAGGATTTTCACGAGCGCCGCTTCGGTGCCGTCGAACCAGCCCCAGGGCCGGGCGCCGATCGCGGCGACGGCCACCAGCACGTAGATGCTGGTGACGATCAGCATGGAGAGCAGGATGGCCCGCGGAAGGTCGCGCTTGGGATTGCGGGCTTCCTCGCCCGCCGTGGAGGCGGCGTCGAAGCCGATGTAGGAGAAGAAGACCCGGGAGGCAGCGGCCGAGACTCCGGCGGCGCCCATTGGCATCAGGGGTTCGAAGTGCCCGCCGTTGAAGGCGGTGAAGGCCACGGCGCAGAAGAACAGCAGGATGCCGACCTTGACCAGGACGATCGCGGTGTTGATCCAGGCGCTTTCCTTGGCGCCGCGGACCAGGAGCACCATGGCCAGGACGACTATGACGATCGCGGGCAGGTTCAGCACGCCGCCTGCTCCCGGCGGCTGCGAAACAGTGTCCGGAAGCGTCAGGCCGAAGACAGCCAGGGCCTCGTTGACGTACTGGCCCGCACCGACCGCGACGGCGGCCACGGAGACAGCGTATTCGAGCACCAGGCACCAGCCGCAGATCCAGGCCATGCCCTCGCCCATCGTGGCGTACGTGTAGGAGTAGCTTGACCCGGCGGCGGGCACCAGTCCGGCCATCTCCGCGTACGACACGGCCGAGAGCAAGGCCGCCAAGCCGGCGATGGCAAAGGAGATCCAGATGGCCGGGCCGGCCAGCGGGACCGATTCGCCCAGGATCACCAGGATGCCAGTGCCGAGCGTGGCGCCGACGCTGATCATGGTCAGCTGCAACACACCGAAGCTGCGGACCAGCCGCGTGCCGCCGTGCCCGGTTTCGGCCTCGCGGACCAGTTGTCCGATCGGCTTGCGGCGCAGGAGCTGGGCGGCGAGCCCGGGGCGGCTGGCGGCGGCCGGTGGGCGTTCCCCGAGCAGAGTTGGCACAGTCATCGTTGACGTCCTTATCTTCAGTAGTGGTCGGTTTCCCCAGACCAACCCTAGGGCTGTGAGCCACCTCTCACCGTTGTGCAAAATGACCTATAGTCTTCAGTCATGAGACATATTGCACCGGGACACGGCGCGCCGGGCCGCCGCCGGAAAGGCCCCGGCCGTGGCTGCTGAGGACGCCGAGCGCTTCGGCTTCGTCACGCTGGCGCAGTTCCTGCGCCAGCTCCCTGCTCTGGAGGTCCTGCACGACGCCGGCAACGGGGACGAGCGCTTACGCTGGGTCGAGCCGAGCGAGCTGGCCGACCCGACCCCCTACCTGCTCGACGGCGAGTTCCTGCTTACCGCCGGCCTTCCCTTCGAGGGCGGCGGCGGCAGCGAGGCGGCGGTGGATGCCTACGTGCAGCGCCTGGTCCGGGCCCGGGTCGGGGCGCTCGGCTTCGGCCTGGAACCCTATTTCGAGGCCGTGCCGGACGCTGTGGTCGCGGCCTGCCGGCGCCACGGGCTGACCCTGGTGTCCATCCCGGGCAGCCTCCCCTTCGCCGCCCTGGGACTCGAATTCTCCCGGCTCCTCGAATCCGACAACGCCAAGACTTTCCGCCAACTGGCCGACACCAACCGGCAACTGATGCGCGCGGTCCTGTCTGCGCGTCCCGAACATGAACTCCTCGCGGCCCTCGTGCAGCGCGTCCCGGTCTGGGCCGTGTTGTTCGGCGCGGACGGACGAGTCCGGGCCCGCGGCGCGGCCGGTTCCGCCGGGCTCCAGGCCGGCGCCGGCGCCGCAGCGGGAGTCGATTCCGCCGCTTTGCAGCCGTTGCTGACCCGGCTGCTCGCCGGCAGCGGTCCCCGGGTGGAAATGGATTCATTCGACGCCGCAGGCTCCTCGCTGGTCTTCGGGTATCCGTTGCGCAGCACCCGGGACGCCAACCTCGGCGCGCTTGTCCTCGGCACGGACGCACCGCTGACCCCGGCCCAGAACAGTGTCGTCTCCACCGCCGTCGGGCTGCTGGAACTGCTGGTCCGCCAGCGCACAAGCGGTTCCCTGGCCCCGAGCCAGCTGGCCACGGCGTTGCTGTTGCATCCGGAGACCGTGGCCTCCGGAACGGCACGGCACGTCACCGGCTTGAAGGACCTGCTGGCGCAGAGCATTTCCTCCACCCGGTCCGGGCAGTTGCGCGTCGTCCAGGGAGTCCGGGTCGGCGCCGCCGCCGGGGGCGCCCGGCCGGCGGACGGTCCGCGCCGCACAGGCGAAGCCCCGGTGCGGGAGCTGCTCGAATGGCGCCGGCTCTTCGACACCAAACTCGTGGAGCTCACCGACTACGGCTTTGCCGCCATTACCCGGCTCAGGGTCGACGACGCGCTGCTCGCCGAGGTGGAACGTCTCGGCTGGCGCCTGGTGATCGGCGGGGGCACCGACTTCGAGGGCCTGGCCGGCGCCCACCAGCGCGCCTCCTCGCTGCGAAACCAGGTCCTCACCGGCCGCCGGAGCGTGCGGGAGGACGACGTCACCTGGTCCGTGACGGGCCTGCTCGGCCCCGAGGCCGGCACCCTGCTGGCCGGGCGCCTGCTGGCACCCGTACTCGCCCTCGAACCGGAGCGCCGCGACAGCCTGCTCGGCATCCTGCGCGCGTGGCTTGGCGAGAACGGCAGCTGGGACGCCACCGCGAAGGCCACGGGACTGCACCGTAACAGCGTCCGCCGGCACCTCGGCGTCATTGCTGACCTGCTGGGCCTGGATCTCAACCAGGCCCAGGCCCGCGCGGAGCTCTGGGTCGCGCTGCAGTACCTGGGCGGCCCGGAGCTGGCCGACGCCGGGGCCGGCGCCACCGTCCCGGCTGTCTTCGCGGCCGCCGCTACCGACTCCCCGGCAGCCTCAACGTCCGCCGGACGGACGTCCGCCGCTCAGATCCCCCAGGCGCGGTAGAGCTCCGGGCGGCGATCGCGCAGATAGGCCACCGCGGCGTCGGCACCGTGCTCCGCGGCGTCCTCGGCGGCGTCCGCCGGCACACCGACGTCGGCGAACAGCAGCTCCACGCCGGGTCCGGCCGCGGCCAGGACGGAACCGTCCGGGCCGGCGACGATGCTGCCGCCCCGGAACTCGCAGCCCGCCTCCACGCCGGTGTGGTTGGCGTAGGCCACGGTCAGCTGGTTCTCCAGCGCCCGGGCCCGGACCAGCACCTCCGGCACGGCGTCGAATCCGCCGGCGAGGGCCGTGGGCACCAGCAGCAGTTCAGCGCCGCGCAGGGCGGCGGCCCGGGCGGACTCGGGAAACTCGATGTCGTAGCAAATGACCAGCGAGGTCTTGAACCCGTGGAACTCCACGACATCCGGGGCCTCGGTGGCGGCAGCAAACGCTTCCCGTTCATCGGGGCCGAACAAGTGCACCTTCTCGTAGCGGAGCAACTCCTCGCCGGACTCATCCACCAGGGTGGCGGAGATCCGCCACTCCCCTGCCGGCGTCACGGCGGGCAGGCTGTACACCAGCGCGATCCGGTTCCGCCGGGCCACCCCGGCCAGGGCCGCGCGGAGCGCCGGCAGCGTGGCAGGATCAAAGGCCGCACGCAGCCGGATCGGCGCGTACCCGACCGGAAAGAGTTCCGGCGTCAGCAGCAGCTGCGCGTCCTCGGCGGATGCTGCACGCGCAGCCTCCTCGACCGCCGCCACGTTCGCCGCCACGTCGAGCACGGCCGAGTTCGCTTGCATCAGGGCCAGCAGCACCATTACCACCTCGAGATTCTCCGGACTTTCCGCAGGCCTGCCGCGGACTCTATTCCAGCCTAGCCTCGGCCCGGTAAGGCCGGCCTGGTGCAAATCCGCCCGGTCGGAGGGCGGTCAGGGCGGAACGTCCCTGCGGCGGGGCGCAGGCCGGGTGGCACCCCGCGGCGCCGCCGGAATCCCGTAGCGCCGCACTCCATGCGTTAACTTCTTGACTACAAGCCCCGGATGCGGCACTCTTCATTGCATGCCCTCACCAACGCGCTCAACGAGGAGCCGCACTAAAAACCCCGGGTCGCAGTCCGCGCTTCGACATCTGAACCAGCAGCGGATCATTGAATGCCTACTGGCCGGCCCCTCCACCCAGGCGGAACTGGCCCGGCAGACCGGACTCTCCACCGCCACGGTCTCCAACATCGTCAAGATCATGCAGGACGCGGGGCTGGCGTCCACCGAACCAATCACCAGCTCCGGGCGCCGCGCCCTGAACGTCCGGCTCAACAGCAACGGTGCCGTCGCCGTCGGCATCGACTTCGGCCGCCGCCACCTGCGGGTGGTCCTGGCCTCGCTCAGCTACCACGTGGTGGCGGAGGAATCGGTCCTGTTGCCACTGGGCCACCACGCCGAGGAGGGCATCACCGCCGCCGTCGGGGTGCTCGACCGGCTGCTGGCCAATAGCGGCGTGGAACGCAGCGCCCTGGTGGGGGCCGGCGTCGGCATCCCGGGCCCTATCGACCGCCGTACCGGCACTGTGGCGCAGGGCGCCATCCTGCCCGAGTGGGTGGGCATCAACATCCTCAAACGCCTTGAGGAAGCGCTGGATCTGCCGGTATTCGTCGACAACGACGCGAATCTGGGCGCGCTCTCCGAGGTGACGTGGGGCCCGCACACCGGCATCAGCAACCTGCTCTTCCTGAAGATCGGCTCGGGCATCGGCGCCGGGCTGATCCTGAACGGAATGCCGTACTACGGGAACGTCGGGATCACCGGCGAAATCGGCCATGCCACCATCCACGAGCACGGCCTCGTCTGCCGCTGCGGGAACCGCGGCTGCCTGGAAACCATCGCCTCCACCACCACCATGATCGAGCTGCTGGGCCGGGGCGAGGACGCACCGCTGACCCCGGAGGACATCGTGCGCAAGGCACGCGCCCGGGACTCGGCAACGCTCCGGGTGGTGGACGACGCCGGGCTCGCCGTCGGCCGCGCGCTGGGCAACGTCGCGAACCTCATCAACCCGGAGGTGATCGTGGTGGGAGGCCCGCTGGCGGGGCTCGGCGAACTGCTGCTGGACCCGATCCGGCGCGGCCTGGTGCGCCACGCGGTCCCCGTCATCGGTGAAACCACCACCCTGACGATGTCCTCGCTTGGCGACCGTGCCGAGGCCCTTGGCGCCACCGCGCTGGTCTTCCAACATGCCGGAATACGGCGAAACTAAAGCAGCCGTTACCTAGCCGTTGCGTTAAAGACTTGACGACAACGGCGTGATCCAGTTTACTTTTCCATCAGACGGCCCTGCGGTTTGCAGGGGCGGACAACGAAGTCATGCATTGGAGGCGTAAGGGCAGATGACGTCCCTCAACACGCACAGCGATCCGATAATTCTCGAGATGCGCTCCATCACCAAAGAGTTCCCCGGCGTTAAAGCATTGGCCGAGGTGAACCTGCGGGTGAAGGCCGGCGAAATCCACGCCATCTGCGGCGAAAACGGCGCCGGAAAATCCACCCTCATGAAGGTGCTCTCGGGCGTTTACCCCTACGGCAGCTACACCGGCGACATCGTCTACCAGAGCGAAGTCCAGCAGTTCAAGGACATCCGGGCCAGCGAGCACGCCGGCATCGTGATCATCCACCAGGAACTGGCCCTCATCCCGGAGCTGTCCATCATGGAGAACATCTTCCTGGGCAACGAGCCGACCAGGCGCGGGGTGATCGACTGGGCCGAGGCACGGATCCGCTCCACCGAACTGCTCGCCCGGGTCGGGCTCCGCGAGGACCCGGACACCCCGGTCAAGGAAATCGGCGTCGGCAAGCAGCAGCTGGTCGAGATCGCCAAGGCGCTGAACAAGAAGGTCAAGCTCCTCATCCTCGACGAGCCCACCGCGGCCCTGAACGAATCGGACTCCCAGCACCTGCTGGATCTGATCCTGGGCCTGAAGGGCCGGGGCATCACCTCGATCATCATTTCGCACAAGCTCAACGAGATCGAGCAGATCGCCGACTCCATCACGATCATCCGCGACGGCAAGTCTATCGAGACCCTCGACGTCAAGGCTGACGGCGTCGACGAGGACCGCATCATCAAGGGCATGGTGGGCCGGACCCTGGAATCCCGGTTCCCGGAGCACGAACCCAAAATCGGCGAGACGTTCTTCGAGGTCAAAAACTGGAACGTGGGGCACCCGCAGATCCAGGACCGCCTGGTCTGCAAGAACTCCAACTTCTTCGTGCGCCGCGGCGAGATCGTCGGCTTCGCCGGCCTGATGGGCGCCGGGCGCACCGAACTCGCCCGCTCCCTCTTCGGCCGCTCCTACGGCCGCTTCATCTCCGGCCAGGTCTACAAGGACGGCAAGGAACTGCACCTCAAGACCGTCAAGCAGGCGATCGACGCGGGCCTCGGCTACGTCACGGAGGACCGCAAGTCCCTCGGGCTGAACCTGCTGGACGACATCAAGGCCACCACGGTTTCGGCGGCGCTGAAGAAGATCAGCAAGCACAACGTCGTCGACGCCGACAAGGAATTCACCGTCGCCGAGCAGTATCGCAAGTCGCTGCGCACCAAGACGCCGTCCGTGGAGGAAGGCGTCGCCAAGTTGTCCGGCGGCAACCAGCAGAAGGTGGTGCTGGCGAAGTGGATGTTCACCGACCCGGACCTGCTGATCCTGGACGAGCCGACCCGGGGGATCGACGTCGGCGCCAAGTACGAGATTTACGGGATCATCCAGCAACTGGCCAACCAGGGCAAGGGCGTCATCGTGATCTCCTCGGAGCTTCCTGAACTGTTGGGGCTCTCCGACCGCATCTACACCATCTTCGAAGGCGCCATCACCGGCGTGCTGAACAAAGAGGAAGCCAGCCAGGAAAGCCTCATGAAACTCATGACTTCCGCCCGCAAGACTGCCTGACCCTCTGGACCATCCAGAACATTCCGGACAACAAGGACTGACAAAATGAACGCGCTCAAGAAGCTCTTTGGCGGCAATACCCGCCAATTCGGCATGATCTTCGCCCTGGTTGCACTGATCGTCTTCTTCCAGATCGCCACCGGGGGAAACACCCTCACCCCGGGCAACGTGATCAACCTCTTCAACGGCAACTCCTACATCCTGATCCTCGCGATCGGCATGGTGCTGGTGATCATCGCCGGCCACATCGACCTCTCCGTAGGGTCGGTCGCGGCATTCGTCGGCGTCAGCGTCGCCCTGATGATCCAGGACTGGGGCATCCCGTGGTACCTCGGCATCCTGTTCGGCTTGCTGCTCGGCGTCCTGATCGGCGCCTGGCAGGGCTTCTGGACCGCCTATGTCGGCATCCCGGCCTTCATCGTCACCCTGGCCGGCATGCTGCTCTTCCGCGGCTTCAACCAGTTCGTCGGCAAGTCCAACACCATCCCCGTCCCCGCCGACTTCCAGTACATCGGTTCCGGCTACCTGCCTGAATTCGGGCCGGTCACCGGCTACAACAACCTGACCCTGCTGCTGGGGCTGGCCGGTGTGGCATTCGTCATCGTCAGCGAGATCCGCTCCCGCCGGAAGGCCAAGGCCCTGGGCGCCGAGGTTCCCGAAGCCTGGGTGACCGTCACCAAGCTCGTCCTGATCTGCGGCGCCATCCTCTACGCCACGTACCTGTTCGCGACCGGCCGTCCGGGCACCTCGTTCCCGATCCCTGGCCTGATCCTCGCCGTACTGGTCCTGGTCTATGGCTTCATCTCCTCCAAGACCATCGTGGGCCGCCACGTCTACGCCGTCGGCGGCAACCGGCACGCGGCCGAGCTGTCCGGCGTGCAGTCCAAGAAGATCAACTTCCTGGTCATGATGAACATGTCCATCCTGGCCGGCCTCGCCGGCATGATCTTCGTCGGCCGCTCCACCGCCTCGGGCCCGTTCGACGGCGTCGGCTGGGAACTTGACGCGATCGCTGCCGTCTTCATCGGCGGCGCCGCGGTCACCGGCGGCGTCGGCACCGTGATCGGCTCGATCGTCGGTGGCCTCGTGATGGCCGTGCTGAACAACGGCCTGCAGCTGCTCGGCGTCGGCGCCGACCTCACCCAGATCATCAAGGGCCTCGTGCTCCTGATCGCCGTCGCCTTCGACGTCTACAACAAGTCCCAGGGCAAGCGGTCGATCATCGGCATGATGATGAAGAACTTCGGCCGCGGCAACGAGATCAAGCCCGACGAAACCACCTCCACCAAAGAGGTCATTGCCAAGGAAGCCTGACCGGTTTCTTGGCCCCGATACCCCTGATTCTCCGAACACCATCTATAGAAAGTGAACCAAGCAATGCAAATGATTGGTAAAGCAGGAAAGGCAGCAGCGATCGCTGCTATTGCGGCACTGGCGCTGACAGCCTGCGGCCGTTCCGACAGCGGAACGTCCGGTGGCGCGAGCAGCGGCGCCGAGGCGTTCCCCAAGGACTCCTCGATCGGCGTCGCACTCCCCCAGAAGACCAGTGAAAACTGGGTGCTGGCGGAGAAGCTGTTCAACGACGGCCTCAAGGGTGCCGGTTTCAAGGCAGATGTGCAGTTCGCCAACGGCGGCGTCTCGGAACAGCAGAACCAGATCAGCGCCATGGTCACCAAGGGTGCCAAGGTCATCATCGTGGGTGCCATCGACGGCGCCCAGCTGGGTACCCAGCTCAAGCAGGCCAAGGACGCCGGCGCCACCATCATCGCGTACGACCGTCTGCTCCTGAACACCCCCAACGTGGACTACTACGTGGCATACGACAACTTCAAGGTTGGCGAGCTGCAGGGCCAGGCCCTGCTGGACGGCATGAAGGCCAAGAAGCCCTCGGGCCCGTACAACATCGAACTGTTCGCCGGATCCCCCGACGACGCCAACGCGAAGGTCTTCTTCGACGGCGCCATGAAGGTGCTCCAGCCGAAGATCGACGACGGCACCCTGGTGGTCAAGTCGGGCCAGAAGACCTTCGAACAGGCCGTCACCCAGGGCTGGAAGGCTGAGAACGCCCAGCGCCGTATGGACACCCTGCTCGCCGGCACCTACGGCAGCGCCTCCGTGGACGGCGTGCTGTCCCCGAACGACACGCTGGCCCGCGCCATCCTGACCTCGGTCAAGGCCGCAGGCAAGCCGTTGCCGGTCGTCACCGGGCAGGACTCCGAAGTTGAGTCCGTGAAGTCCATCATGGCCGGTGAGCAGTACTCCACCATCAACAAGGACACCCGCAAGCTCGTCGAGCACGCGATCACCATGGTCAAGGACATCCAGGCCGGCAAGACGCCTGAGATCAACGATGACAAGTCCTACAACAACAAGGTCAAGACCGTCCCGGCCTACCTGCTGGAGCCGGTCATCGTGACCAAGGAAAACGTTAAGACCGCTTACGTCGACGATCCGGTACTCGGACCGATCACCAAGTAGTCTGACGCTCTAAAACCGGGCCCCGGTTCTCCCGCAGTGACCAGTTCACTGCGGGAGGGCCGGGGCCTTTTTGTACCCCAAAACCGCGCCCCTCCCGCAGCTCGCGCCGCCAAACACCCGCCCCTCCCGCAGCCGGGTGAGAAGATGGCAGCATGTCTGCCCCTATCGCGAAGCCGTGGCTGTCCAACCAACCCGACCAGGACCCGCGGACGGCCACCGGCGCCCGGCTGCGGTGGGGTGTGGTCGCCACCGGCGGGATCGCCGCCGCCGTCACCAGGGACCTCGAACTCCTCCCGGACGCGGAGCTCTACGCGGTGAGCTCGCGCAGCCAGGCAGCGGCCGACGCGTTCGCGGCCGACTATGGCTTTGCCCGCGCTTACGGGGACCACGACGGCGTGGCCGGCTACGACCGGCTGCTGGCCAATGACGCCGTCGACGTCGTCTATGTCGCCACGCCGCACGCCCACCACCACGAAATCGCATTGGCGGCCCTGCGGGCCGGCAAGCATGTGTTGTGCGAGAAGGCCCTTACCGTCAACGCCCGGGAGGCGGCCGAGCTCGTGGAGCTGGCGCGGGACAAGGGCCTGTTCCTGATGGAAGCAATGTGGAGCCGGTTCCTGCCCAGCATGCAGCGGGCCTTCGAGATCGCTGCTTCGGGTGAGATCGGCGAGGTCAAGTGGGTCGGCGCGGACCTGGGCTTCCCGGCCCCCTACTCCCCCACCTCCCGGCTGTGGGCTCCCAGGGACGGCGGCGGAGCCCTGCTGGACATCACCATCTATCCGCTGCTGTGGGCGCTGGGCACGCTGGGTTTCCCGCAGACGGTCAGTGCCACCGGCTGGATCAACGACGACGGCGTGGACGCCCAAAACGCGCTGACCCTGGGCTATCACCACGGGGCCCAGGCGCAGCTGACCTCCTCGCTTCTGGCCCATGGGCCGCGCGCCGCCACGGTGGCCGGGAGCCAGGGGTTCCTGCAGAGCCTGGGCTCGGTCAACAACCCTACGGAACTCGTCGTGCGGGTCGGCTTCGAGGAGCCTCGCACCGAACAGTTCAGCGTTGTGGGGCGCGGCTACAGCTACGAACTCCGCGAGGTCACCCGATGCATCCAGCAGGGCCTCACCGAGAGTCCGGTGATGCCCTTGGAGGACTCCCTCAACACCATGCGGCTGTTCGACGGCGTCCGCGCCCAGCTGGGAGTGAGCTACCCGAACGACGTGCGCTGACCCTGGATTTCCGGGCTTTGCGGGCCCAAGTTTGCCGTGGACTATGGACTCGCCCCGGCCCCCGGACTTACTCTGTAGGCCAATCGTCGATGGATTTCGGGGAGGTGTGTTGCGCATGGAATCTGCAGCCAGCCGTCCCCGTGCGCGCCGCTTCCTGCGACGGGGGCTGCTGGCCTTGGGAGCCGGACTGTCCTGGCTGGCGCTCTCCGCCGCCACGGCCAACGCCGACGAACTCAAGGTCTCCAGCGCAGTTCCACCCGCCCCCGGTTCGGCCGTCGTGACCATGATCCAATTCCCGAAGGCCGATGACCCGATAGCACCCGTAAGCCCGGCACCGTCGGCTCCAGCCCCGACTGCGCCTGCCGTCACCCCGGCTCCGGTTTCGGCGCCGGTTTCGCCTCCGGCTGTACCTGTGCCGGCTGTCCCGGCGCCAGTTGTCGCGGCGCCCGCCGTCGTGCAACCCGTTGTGCCGCTTGCGGAGTCCGACGCACCTCCTGTCGTCCCGCAACCGGTGTTGCCTGTTGCCCAGCCCGAACCGGCCTCCCAGGTTACCGAGACTCCGGCCCCCGTCCCACCGGTCAGTGAGCCGGTCGCCAGTCCCCCGGCCGAGCCCGCCCCGGCTCCCGCGCCGGTCCCGCCCGGAGAGCCTGCGCCCGCCCCTTCCAGTGATCCGGCACCAGTCACGGACCCGGCTGTTCCGGTCACGGCTCCCGACACCGGCGCCGGAGACCTCCCGGCTGTCCCGTCCGCTCCCGAGCCAGCGCCCCCAGTGAGCGGATCCGTCCCCGGCACGGTACCCCCGGCCACCCCGCCTGCGGTGGTACCGGTGCCGGTAGTCGTCCCCGTGGTCGTCCCGGGCCAGGTCGGGGCCGGCCCTGCACCGCTTGTCCCGCCCCGGAAGACCGTCGCAGTTTCTCCGGCAAGCGCTGATCCCTTGCTGAAGCAAAGCCCGGCGGCTGTGGACCGGCCGCGCGGCCTTCAGGCCGTTTACCCTGCGGCGGGCTACGGCTACGTTCCCTCCCTGACCCTGCCGGACGTCCCGGCCCGCGGCAGCCTGCCGGGTGCCTTGGCGGCAGGAAACCGAACTCCTGCGAGCCCCCGGTCGACCGGAGACGGTGCCCCCGCGGCGCCCACGGGCGGCAATGACGCGCCCCGGCCCCGTGGCGGCGACACCGGGCTGCCTGCCCCCGCTGCGCTCCCGCCGACCCCAGGGTCGGGGTCCGGCAGCGGTTCCACGTCCAGCGGGCCTTCCGGCGCTGCTGCGTGGACGCCAAGCGCGTTCTTCCTCATCCCACCAATGGGCACCGACCCCATCAGCGGCCCGCTACAGCACGTCCATCCTGCTGTCGCCGCCGATCCCGGATCTTCTCCTGACTAGTAGGGCCGTCCTCTGCCACTTTCCTGCGCAGAGCACGGTCCTTCGGGCTGCCACGCACGCCCGCCACCAGTCATTCAGGAGATTTCCCCATGGACACCACCGTCCGCCACCGGATACCCGGCACCAACGCTTCGCCTAGGCGCGCCGTCTCAGCGCTCCTCGCGTCCGGTCCGGCCCCCACCCATCGCGCATCCCTGCGGCAATGCCCACACCGGCTGCTGCGCCCGACGCCGGCGCAAGCTCCGCCCGCGGGACGGCCACCGTAACGCGTGGCCGCTCCCGTCCAGGTCTATTGCCGCCGGAGCGAAGTCGTTGGGTCCGCTGGGGGATTCAACGGCCTCGCAGGCTCCGGCGGCACCCCCTCCCTTCGCGAGAAAGGTGAAACCGCCACCACAGACGACAGCTGAACGATGCGGCCCGTGCCGGAACCCGATACCCGCACCCGTATTATTCTTTAGGGACGCCACCGCGGCGCCAGGACGAAAGACGGGGAACATCGTGGACGCTTTACCCAGTGAGGTCACGACCGAGATCCTGAGCGGCCGCTACCGTCTGGGCGAAGTGATCGGCCGGGGCGGCATGGCGTCCGTGTACTCTGCCCGGGACGAGAACCTGGGCCGGGACGTCGCGCTCAAGCTCTTCGCCCCGCAATCCGCGGAGGCCGATGAGCTCAAGCGCCAGCAGGCCGAGATCGAACTCCTGGCCACACTGAACCATCCGAGCCTCGTAACGCTCTTCGACGCCGGCACGGACACCCGGATCCCGGACGAGCCCAGGCCCTTCCTGACCATGGAACTGGTGGAGGGCCAGGACCTCCGGAGCCGGATCCGGCACAGCCCGGTCCCTTTCGACGAGCTTGCCGTGATCGGCGCGGGACTCGCGGATGCCCTCGCCTACGTCCACTCCCTCGGAATCATCCACCGCGACATCAAGCCGGCCAACGTCCTGCTGGTGCAGGTCCGACCCGGAGAACCGCTGCGGCCAAAGCTGACCGATTTTGGCATTGCCAGGATCATCGACGGGACCAGGCTCACCGCCACCGGAACGATGGTGGGAACGGCCGCCTACCTGAGTCCGGAGCAGGCCCGCGGCGCCGACATGGGCCCGGCCAGCGACATCTACTCGCTGGGACTGGTCCTGCTGGAGTGCATCAAGGGCTCCGTGGAGTACCCGGGAAGCGCCGTCGAATCGGCAGTGGCCCGGTTGCACCGCGCCCCCGTTGTTCCTGACGCGGTGCCGGCCGAGTGGGCCCAGCTGATCCGGGCCATGACCGCACTGGACCCCCTGGACCGGCCCTCGGCGGCCGACCTGGAGGCTGCGTTGCGCCAGGCCCTGGTCTCCCCCGACTCCTTGCCGGGCCTGCTGGCCGAAGAACGGACCAGGGTACTGCCCGCACCGCCCGCCAGGCCGCCGCGCTCGGCGACGGGAGTTCGGGACTTTGTCCAGGACACAGCTCAGGACCCTGTCCAACGCACAGCGGCGGGCTCGGCCGGCCACGCCCCGGGCATCAGGCCCGGAACCCGCCGGCACCACGCACTGACCCCGGACGAGGCCCCGGCGCGCCGCGCAGGCGTGCTGGCCCGCCCGCTCGCACGCTTCCGGCGGGCCCGACTCCGCACGAGGATCGCCGTCGTCCTCGCCTTGGTGGCGCTCCTAGCGGCAGCCGCCGTCGCCGTCTCCCTCACTGTCCCCCAGCCGCCCGCCGTCGTGCCCTATCCGGCCGTCTCCGGCGATTTGGGCGAGCACCTGAAGCAACTGCAGAAGAGCGTGCAACCATGAATGCCACTGGCAAACGGCGGTGGAACCTGGCCATAGCCGGTCCGCTGCTCACCGCTGCCCTGATCGCAGGGTCGCTCACCGGATGCGGCGCTCCTCCCGAGCTGGACGGCACGGCTGCACGTCAGCTCCAGTCCCAGGTCCTGGCAGTGACCGAGGCCGCAGCCACCAACGACTCCGCCGGCGCATTGAAACTGCTGGACGAACTGACGGCCAGGCTCGACGCGGCGGCAGCGGACGGACAAGTGTCCTTCAAACGCCACCAAAGCATCAAGGCGGCCATCGATGCCGTGCGCGCCGACCTCACGGCCAAGCAGGCGGCGGCCGACAAAGCCGCCCGGGATGCGGCGGCGGCCAAGAAGGCAGCAGCCGACAAGGCTGCGGCGGCAGCCAAGGCAGCGGCGGYAGCAGCAGCCGCGAAGGCGGCCGCCGCGGCCCAGGCAGCGGCGGCGCCGGCTCCCGTGGCGCCTGTCCCCGTAGTGAAGAGCAAGCCCAAGGGCAAGGGCAAGGGCGGCCACTGACGGCGCGCGGACTTTCACAATTAGCCGGATCCGGCTAGCTTGGTCAGTCAGGCCGGAAACGGCCTGACTGACCCAACCGCTGTCCGAGCACTTGTACCAACCTTGTATCCGTCCCTTGCAACGACGCGCAGGCCGCAGCCTGCCAGCCGAAGGAGTGAAAGCAAGCATGGCAACAGTCCAGGAATCCATCGCCGTCAACGTCCCCCTGAGCCAGGCCTACAACCAGTGGACCCAGTTCGAAGACTTCCCGCAGTTTATGAGCGGCGTCGACGCCGTCCAGCAGCTCGATGACACCACCGTCCACTTCCAGACCAGCATCGGCGGGGTCAAGCGCGACTACGACGCCAGGATCACCAGCCAGGACCCCGACCGGCAGGTGTCGTGGGAAAGCCTGGACAGCCCCCGAAACGCCGGCACCGTGCGCTTCGCGGAGCTGGGACCGGCGGAGACCCGGGTCGACGTCGAACTCAGTTGGGAGCCCGGCACTGCAACCGAGAAAATCGGCGCTGCGGTCGGGCTGGACTCCCGGCAAGTGGGGGCGGATCTGCAGCGGTTCAAGAAGTTCATTGAGGGCCGCGACTTTGAGACCGGCGCGTGGCGCGAACGGGTCAACAGCGGGGAAGCGGGCGGGCTGACGCCGGTGACAGACCCGGAGTACGACGTGCTGGGGACCGGAGCGCCGCTGGACGCGGACCCGGATCTGGCAACCGAACCGGCCAGCGAGGCCGGCGGCGACCGGAGGATCTCCGACCGCTAGGCACTCGCCGGCCGACACGGTCCGACGACGGTGGGACGCACCGCCGTCGTCGGCCGGACATGGACCGGCCGGTTGCTTAAACGCCGAACGGCGCACCGGGAACTCCCGGTGCGCCGTTCGCGTTGTGCGGGCTAGCCCAGCAGGGACAGCACTTCGCTGAACTTGGCCGAGGGCCGCATCACGGCGGAGACCTTGGCTTCGTCCGGACGGTAGTAGCCGCCGATGTCCACCGGGGATCCCTGGACCGAAAGCAGTTCGCCAACGATGGTTTCCTCGTTGGCGGCCAGGGCGTCCGAGACGGCGGCGAAGGCCGCGGCCAGCTCGGTGTCGTCGCTCTGGCGTGCCAGCTCGTCGGCCCAGAACTTGGCCAGGTAGAAGTGGCTGCCGCGGTTGTCCAGCTCGCCGGCCTTGCGCTTCGGGGACTTGTTCTCCAGCAGGAACGTGCCGGTGGCGCGGTCCAGGGTGTCCGCGAGGACCTGCGCGCGGGCGTTGCCCGTGGAGGTTGCCAGGTGCTCGAAGCTCACGGCGAGGGCAAGGAACTCGCCCAGGCTGTCCCAGCGCAGGTGGTTTTCCTTGAGCAGCTGCTGGACGTGCTTCGGGGCCGAGCCGCCGGCGCCGGTCTCGAACAGGCCGCCGCCGTTGATCAGCGGAACGATCGAGAGCATCTTGGCGCTGGTGCCGAGCTCAAGGATCGGGAACAGGTCCGTGAGGTAGTCGCGGAGCACGTTGCCGGTGACCGAGATCGTGTCCTCGCCCTTGCGCAGTCGGGCCAGGGTGAAGGCCGTGGCCTCGTCCGGGGACATGATTTCGAGCTGCAGGCCCTCGGTGTCGTGGTCCTTGAGGTATTCCTCGACCTTGGCGATCATCCGGGCGTCGTGCGCGCGGCCCTTGTCCAGCCAGAACACGGCCGGGGTGGCGGAGGCGCGGGCGCGGGTGACGGCGAGCTTGACCCAGTCGCGGATCGGCACGTCCTTGGTCTGGCAGGCGCGCCAGATGTCACCGGGGGCAACCTGGTGTTCGATCAGGACGGTGCCGGCGTCGTCGACCACCTGGACGGTGCCGGCGGCCTGGATCTCGAAGGTCTTGTCGTGGCTGCCGTATTCCTCGGCGGCCTGGGCCATCAGCCCGACGTTCGGGACCGTACCCATGGTGGTCGGGTCGAAGGCGCCGTTGGCGCGGCAGTCGTCGATGACGACCTGGTAGATCCCGGCGTAGCTGCTGTCCGGGAGGACGGCGAGGGTGTCGGCCTCCTGGCCATCGCGGCCCCACATGTGGCCGGAGCTGCGGATCATGGCCGGCATCGAGGCATCGACGATGACGTCGGAGGGAACGTGCAGGTTGGTGATGCCCTTGTCCGAGTCGACCATCGCCAGCTCGGGGCCGTCGTTGAGGCCCTTCTCGATGGCGGCTTCGACGTCGCCGCGGATCTCTTCCGGGAGGTCCTCGAGGCCGTTGAGGATGGAGGCGAGGCCATTGTTGGGGCTCAGGCCGGCCGCGGCGATCTGGTCGCCGTAGGTGGCAAAGAGATCCGAGAAGTAGGCCTTGACGACGTGGCCGAAGATGATCGGGTCGGAGACCTTCATCATGGTGGCCTTCAGGTGTGCGGAGAAGAGCACGCCTTCTTCCTTGGCCCGGGCAACCTGGGCGGCGAGGAAGGTGTCCAGGGCGGCGGCGCGCATCACGGTGCCGTCGATGACTTCGCCGGCCAGCACGGCGAACGCCCGCTTCAGGACCTTGACCGTGCCGTCTTCCTTGACCAGCTGGACCTTGAGGTTGGTATCCGCCTCAATGACCACGGACTTCTCGTTAGAGCGGAAGTCGTCGGCATCCATGTGGGCGACGTTGGTCTTGGACTCCGGGGTCCAGGCGCCCATGCTGTGCGGGTTCTTCCGGGCGTAGTTCTTGACCGAGAGCGGCGCGCGGCGGTCGGAGTTGCCTTCGCGCAGGACCGGGTTCACGGCGGAGCCCTTGATCTTGTCGTAGCGGGAGCGGATGTCCGTCTCCTCGTCCGAGGCCGGGTTGTCCGGGTAGTCCGGCAGGGCGTAGCCCTGGCCCTGGAGCTCGGCGATGGCGGCCTTCAGCTGCGGCACGGAGGCGCTGATGTTGGGCAGCTTGATGATGTTGGCCTCGGGCTTTTTGGCGAGCGCGCCCAGTTCAGCCAGGGCGTCACTGACGCGCTGCTCTTCGGTGAGGTAGTCGCCGAAGACGGCGATGATGCGGCCGGCTAGCGAAATGTCGCGGGTCTCCACTTCCACACCGGCCGTCGACGCGAATGCCTCGACAATCGGCAAGAACGAATAGGTAGCCAGCATCGGCGCTTCGTCGGTGTGGGTATAGATAATCTTGGCCATTGCTCGGGCGTCTCCCTGAAAGTCTGCGGATATCCGGAAATCTTGTGTTATCTCAACGGCTCTAACTTACCCGAGGTGGCCCCATTGGCGCCTATCCGGGACGGGCTCCGGCGCCCCCGTGACTCGTGCAGCCGGCCTAACCCTGCGCGAATCTGCTGTGACAGTTGTTGACAAAGTTCTTTACATGTTCGTCAAGTTGACGTAGTTTCTAACCCATCACAGCGGCCCGCACCCGCAGGCCGCCCCGCATTCCTCCCGGTTAGGACACCCATGAGAACACCCAAGACTCTGGCCACCAGCCTCCTCAGCCTCTCCGCCGCGGCCCTCCTGGCCATCTGCGCGGCCGGCGGCGCCACCGCCTCGACCGTTGCGGCGCAGGACAAGAAGGCTCCCCAGGTGGCCAGCCAGTCCGTCGACGGCTCGCGGGCCGCCGACTACTGGACGCCCGAGCGGATGAAGTCGGCCATTCCGGGCGACGTGCTGGCGGACAAGGCTCTGGCCCGCGGGAACAAGTCCTCCGCTGCCACCGTGGAGAAGGGTGCCAGCACGCAGATCTCCGGCAAGGCCGCCAAGGGCAAGACCACCCTGCACGCCGACGAGTCGCCGATCTCCAACATCGGCAAAGTGTTCTTCACGATGGGCGGCAGCAACTACGTCTGCTCCGGCAACTCGGTAACCTCCACCAACAAGAGCACCGTCTCCACCGCCGGACACTGCGTCAACGAGGGTCCGGGGGCCTTCGCCACCAACTTCGTCTTCGTCCCCGCGTACCTCAACGGCGCCGCCCCGTACGGCAAGTGGGCTGCCAAGGCCCTCTACACCACGACCCAGTGGAGCTCGGCCGGCGACATGCAGTACGACACCGGATTCGCCGTCGTGTCCCCGCTGAACGGACAGAACCTGTCCGACGCCGTCGGCGCCTCCGGCGTCCAGTTCAACGCAGCGCGCGGCCTCACCTACAAGTCCTACGGCTACCCGGCCGCGGCGCCCTTCGACGGCCAGTCGTTGAAGAGCTGCACCGGCCCGGCCTCCGATGATCCCAACAATCCCCAGTTCAACGCCCAGGGCATCCCGTGCGATATGACCGGCGGATCGTCCGGCGGCCCCTGGTTCATCGGTACCAGCTCCGCCGGCTACCAGAATTCCATCAACAGCTACGGCTACGGCAGCCGCTCCACCGTGATGTACGGCCCGTACTGGGGCTCGGTGATCCAGCAGGCCTACAGCACCGCCGCAGCCGCCTAAGAACCCCACCCCCAATACACCCACACCCTAGGAAAGGAATAGGGCAACGCGGGGTCACTTGCCACCCTCCCCCTCGACAGGGCCGCAAGTGACCCCGCGTTGCTGTGTGCTGGTCCCTGAGCCTGGCCTCCCACCGGACATGCCCATCGCTCAGACCACCCGCCGGACATGCCCATCGCTCAGACCACCCGCCGGACATAACCCCCTTATGTCCATTCGTGGGTTCCAAGGATGGGCATGTCCGTCAGGCCTGGAGGTCTTGCCCGGTCCGAACTGCGAAGGATGGACATGCCCGTCGGCGATGCTCCTTGGCGCTCCGAGTGGACATGCCCGCCGCACGCGCCGGCCAGTGGACATAATCCCCATATGCCCGCTCCTTGGCGCGCAGGATGAGCATGTCCCGCCGAGTCTTCCGCCCGCGCCCACTCCATGGCGCGCACGATGAGCATGTCCCGCCGAGTCTTCCGCCCGCGCCCACTCCTGGCCCCGAAGAATGAGCATGTCCCGCGGCCTCAGCTCCCTGGACCCCGAAGCACACCAAAGACAGCACAAAAATGGACATGCCCTCCCGGAAAGGAAGGGCATGTCCATTCTTGGTGGCAGCAGTTGAGCATGTCCCCTAGTGGAAGAAGTGCCGAGCTCCAGTGAAGTACATGGTGATGCCGGCGGCGTTGGCTGCGGCGATGACTTCCTCGTCGCGGACGGATCCGCCGGGCTGCACGACGGCGCGGACGCCGGCGTCGATCAGGATCTGCAGGCCGTCGGCGACCGATCAGGATCTGCAGGCCGTCGGCGAC
>NZ_JBFTMU010000011.1:0-81775 GCF_056397125.1 Arthrobacter sp. 05N425 | reverse complement strand
TCCCCACTCTGCGGGGGAGGGTCGCCTGCGTTGTTGCCGGGCCTGAGGGAGCCCCGGGCGGGCGGGTAACGTGGACGCATGGCACCTTCCTCCCCGCCCGTCCGCACCGCAGTCGCCGGCTTCGGCCTCTCCGGCAGCGTGTTCCACGCGCCGCTGATCGCGGCCAACCCGGCTTTTTCCCTCGACGTCATTGCCACCTCCGACGCGGGCCGGAAGGCGACGGCCGCCGCGGCCTACCCGGCGGCCAGGGTCGTCGATACCCCGGCCGCCGTCCTCGAACTCGCCGGCGGGCTGGACCTGCTGGTGCTGGGGACTCCGCCGGCCACCCACTACCCGCTGGCCAAAGCCGCGCTGGAGGCGGGCCTCGACGTCGTCGTTGACAAGCCCTTCACGGTGCGCAGCGCCGAGGGCCGGGAGCTGATGGACCTGGCCGCACGGCTGGGCCGCGTACTCACCGCCTTCCAGAACCGGCGCTGGGACGGCGATTTCCTGACCGTGCGCGCCCTGCTGGAGAGCGGCGTCCTGGGCACGGTCACTCGCTTCGAATCACGCTTCGAGCGCTGGGCGCCGAAGGTCACCAAAGCGTGGAAGGCGGCGGCCACCCCCGACGACGGCGGCGGGGTGCTGTTCGACCTCGGCACGCACCTGCTGGACCAGGCGCTCGCGCTCTTCGGCCCTGCCGCCGTGATCCACGCGGAACTGGCGGCCCGGCGGCCCGGGGAACGGGCGGACGACGACGTTTTCGTGGCCCTGCGGCATGATTCCGGGGTGACGAGCCACCTCTCGATGAACCTGCTGTGCGCCCAGCAGGGGCCGCGCTACCGCCTGTTGGGCAGCGACGGCGGCTTCACCAAACACGGCGTGGACCCGCAGGAGCCTTATCTCGCCGCCGGCGGGAGTCCGCTCGACGCAGCCTACGGCGTGGAGGACCGCGAGTGGGCCGGCCTGTTGGGCCGCGACGGCCACCTGGACCGCCTGCCCACCGAACGCGGCGCGTACCCGGAGTTTTACCGGATCCTCGCCGAGAAAATCATCGACGGCGGCACGTCCTCGGCTCTGCCGCTCCCGGTGGATCCCGCCGACGCCGTCGAAGTGCTGCGGCTGATCGAACAGGCCCGGGAGCTCGTTTAAACACCCATCGACTGCTCCGATAACGCCGTTTGGGGGGTCCAAAAGGGCGTTCACGGAGCAGCCGATGCCGGTGGAACTTACGCGGAGACCAGCTCGTGCCAGTCCGCGACCAGGGGCAGGTTGTGCGCCTCGGAGACCGAGCGGTGCGCAACCTGGCCGGCGGCGATGTTGAGGCCGGCAGCGAGGGCGGCGTCGCGCTCAAATGCGGCCTTGACGCCCAGGTTGGCCAGCGAAACCGCGTAGCGCAGCGTGACGTTGGTCAGGGCGTAGGTGGAGGTGTTCGGCACGGCGCCGGGCATGTTGGCGACGCAGTAGAAGATCGTGTTGTGGACCTTGTACGTCGGTTCCTGGTGCGTGGTGGGGTGCGTGTCCTCGAAGCAGCCGCCCTGGTCCACGGCGATGTCCACCAGCACCGAGCCGGGCTTCATCCGGGAGACGAGCTCGTTGGTGACCAGCTTCGGGGCCTTGGCGCCGGGGATCAGCACGGAACCGATCACGAGGTCGGCGTCGACCACGGACTTCTCGATCTCGTAGGCGTTGGAGGCGACCGTCTTCAGGCGGCCCTGGTACTGGGCGTCGAGTTCGCGCAGCCGGTTGATGTTGATATCCAGGATGGTGACGTCGGCGCCGAGGCCCAGGGCCATGGCGGCGGCGTTGGTGCCGGCCACGCCGGCGCCCAGGACTACGACCTTGGCCGGGCGGACGCCCGGGACGCCGCCGAGCAGCACGCCCTTGCCGCCGGCCGGAGCCATCAGCGAGGTGGCGCCGACCTGCACGGACAGGCGGCCGGCAACCTCGGACATCGGGGCCAGCAGCGGCAGCGTACGGCCTTCCTGCACGGTCTCGTAGGCGATGGCGGTGACGCCGGAGTTGATGAGCTCCTGCGTCAGTTCCGGCTCGGCGGCCAGGTGCAGGTAGGTGAAGAGGATCAGGCCCTTGCGGAACCGGTGGTATTCGGCCTTGACCGGCTCCTTGACCTTCATGACCATGTCGGCGCGGGACCACACGTCGTCCGCTTCGGCGACGATCTCGGCACCGGCAATGGCGTATTCCTCGTCCGTGATGCCGGAGCCCAGGCCTGCGCCGCGCTCGACCAGGACGGTGTGGCCGTGGTGGCGGAATTCGTGCACGCCGGCGGCCGTGATGGCGACGCGGAATTCGTTGTTCTTGATCTCTTTGGGGACGCCGATGATCATTTTTGGGCTCCAGTGGTGGTGGCCGCGCGGGCCGGGTGTGCGGGGGAAGTCGTGATTCCAGAATAGAACCGGCTGTGAGGCAGGCGACAGGGCCGCCGGTCCCGCCCCACGCCGCAACCGCGTGTTTCCGGGAATTTCCAAAAGCTCGGCTCGACAACTGTCGAGTCAGGAAACGTCAGGTGTCGCCTCTTGTTCGTCGCCGTTCCGTTCGGCTCCGGGACCCGCGGGGCAGTAATGTGGCAGCATGCAGCAGCAGGACGTAGAGCAGCTCGTGGAGCGGGTGGCCCAGCGGCTCGGGCGCGGGCTCTCGCTCGAAGACCTCGACGGCGTCCTGCTCGCCTACAGCTCCAACCAGTCGCACGCGGACCGGGTCCGGGTGAACTTCCTGCTCAGCAAGCGCGTCGCGGCGGACGTCAGCGCCTGGCAGCTCTCGCACGGCATCGCGACGGCGGTGCGGCCCGTCGTCGTGCCGGCCAACGAGGAACTGGGCATGCTGGGGCGCGTCTGTGTCCCGTTGCTGGTCCGCGGATTCCGGGTGGGCTACCTCTGGGTCCAGCTCGACGCCGCGGAGCCCACCGCGGGCACCGTCCTGGCCCAGTTGCCGGAGGTGGCGCGCGAGCTGGAGGAGCTCTCCGCCCTGCTGCTGGACTCGAACACTGCCGAATCCGAGTTCCGCCGCCGGCGCGAACAGGAGTTCCTCGCCGCCTGCCGGGGCGAGGCGAACGCCGTCGCCGCCGTCGCGGGCTGGAAGGAAGTGCAGGGCCGCGGGCCGTGGCAGCTGGTGACCGTCCTCGACGCCGACGGCTGGGCGGAGGGTTCGGACCCGATCGCCTCCACACTGATCCACAGGTCCGCCGCGCTGCAGGCCACCATCGGTGTGGACGCGGCACTGTTCAGCGCGGGGACCGAGACACACGCCGTCGTGCTATTCAAGGAATCCACCGGACGGGCCAACCACGCCCAGGTGCTGGTCCACTACCAGCTGGAACTGGCCAAGCGCGCGGGCCGACCGGTCCGCCGGATCATCCTCGGCACCTCCGAGGGCTTCTCCCGGCCGCGGGAACTGGCCGAGGCGTACCGGCAGTCCCGGCAGGCGGCGCAGGCCGCGGCCGTGGACCCCCAGCTGGGCGAGCTGGTGGACTGCCGTGCCACCGGTCTCTACCAGTTGCTGGCCTCGGCCGGCGGCGGGGCCGGAGCCTGGGCGGATGCGGGCTCGGTGTACTTCCGGATGCTGGAGGACCACGACCGGAACGGTGAACTGCTGCCGGTGCTGGAGCTTTTCTACGATAACGACAGTTCGGTCCAGGAGGTGGCGGCCAAGCTGCACCTGCACCGGAGCAGCATCTACAACCGGCTCGGCAGGATCCGCCAGGTGCTGGGCGTCGACCCGCTCAAGGGAATGGTCCGGCTGGAACTGCACGCGGCGCTGAAGGCGCGGCGCTGGGCCCAAAGGCCAAGGATCTAGGCTGCCCCGGCTAGCGGTCGTCGCGGAGGGCGGAGTCCTGCTCGCTGTCGGGGCGGGAGGCCAGCGGCCGCGCCGCCTCCCGAAGCGCATCGGGCGCAGTCTCCCGCGCTGTGCGCCTCCGGCGCGATATCCGGCTGTCCATCCACAGGGCGACGGCCACGAACGCGACGCAGCTGGCCATGAACGCCGCGGTGTTGTTCAGCCCCATCACCGTTCCGAGGATGCCGGTAAGCACCATGGCGGCGATGCCGGCCAGGATGTGCCACCCTCTGAACTTACCCACAATTCAAGCGTAACCCCGGCCTCTGCCGCGTTTCCGCGCCGGGACGGGATCGTTGTTTGATCCTTATCACGCCGTCACGAAGCATCCGCGCCGCCGCTGTCATTGCTGTCAGCTGAGTCGCCGACGGCCTCGGGTGCCGCATTTTCCGCGGCGGTTTTCTTCTTTTGCGTCTCCAGCCACGCCATGATGTCGGCCAGCCGGATCCGCCGGTGCGTGCCGCGGTACTCGACCGGGATCTCGCCGCGGTCCGTCATGTTCCGCAGGTACGTGTGCGAGATGCCCGCCAGCTCCGCCGCCTTCGACGTGGTCAGCATTTCCTCCACGCTGCTGACGGTGACCGACTCGCCCCGGCTGAAGCGGCCCAGCAGGTCGACGACGGCGTCCCTTGCCGCGGGCGGCAGGCGGTGCACGGTGCCGTCGACGAAGACCGTGATGTCGTTGCTGCCGTTGAGCGCGTACTGGAGTTTTTGTGCGTCCTCGGCCGGGAGCCCGGCGGTCACCCGGGGAGCAATCAGTGTCATGGAGTGCATCCTAGCGCCCCGGGTGCGGGCTCACGCTCCGGTTACAGACCCAGTTCTTCCAGCACCGGCAGCTTGGCCCGGACCCAGGCGCGCGCCTCTGTGGCGCTCGGGGCGGAAAGTGCCAGCTTGGCCAGCTCCTGCGCCTCGGCCAGGGTCACGGTCTTCAGCACCGCTGCCACGGCCGCGATGGAACGCGCCGTCATCGACAGGGTCGTGACGCCCAGCCCGGTCAGCACGACGGCGAGGGCAGGATCCGCCGCGGCCTCACCGCAGACGCCCACCGGTTTGCCGTGGCCTTCGGCGGCGGAACCTTCGACCGTCAGGCCCACGAGCCGGAGCACGGCCGGCTGCCACGGGGTGTTCAGCGCGGCGAGCGGGCCCAGCTGCCGGTCCGCGGCCATGGCGTACTGGGTCAGGTCGTTGGTGCCCAGGCTCGCGAAAGACACTTCCCGCAGGATGGCCTCCGCGGTCAGCGCCGCGGACGGCACCTCCACCATGACGCCGGGGGTCTTGATCCCGGCGGCAGCGCACAGGGACGCGAATCGTGCGGCTTCCTCCGCCGTCGAAATCATCGGTGCCATCACCCAGACGTCCGCCTCGGATTCCTGCTCCGCCAGGGCGATGGCCTGCAACTGGCGTTCCAGCACTCCCGGGGTGGTGAAGTCGGTCCGGTAACCGCGGACGCCAAGGGCCGGGTTGGGCTCGGTGGCGTCGGTCAGGAACGGGAGCGGCTTGTCCGCGCCGGCGTCGAGGGTGCGGAGTACCACTTTCTTGCCGGGGAAGGCGTCGAAGACGCCCTTGTAGGCGGCGGCCTGCTCCTCCACGGTGGGTTCGGTATCCCGTTCGAGGAAGCAGAACTCGGTCCGGAACAGGCCCACGCCCTGGGCGTTGAGCCCGGCCGCGGCCACGGCATCCTTCGCCCCGCCCACGTTGGCCAAGAGCGGCACGAGGTGGCCGTCCGCCGTCGCACCGGTACCGTCAAAGTCCGCCAATAGCGACGCGGTCGCGGCCCAATGCTCCGCGGCGGCGCGCTGGGCGTCGTCCGGTTCAGCCGTGATGGTCCCGGCGGCCCCGTCGACGTAGACCTCCGTGCCGTCCGGCAAGGCGTCGACGCCGGCGGCAGCGACGACTGCGGGCAGGCCGAGGGAGCGGGCGATGATCGCGGTGTGCGACTGCGGGCCGCCGCCGGCGGTCAGCAGTGCGAGCACCTTTTCGGGATCGAGCGTGGCCGTGTCCGCCGGCGCCAGGTCCTCCGCAATCAGGATGAACGGGGTGGCGGCGGAGGGGATGCCCGGGGCGGGCACGCCACGCAGCTCGGCCACGATCCGCGCCCGCACGTCCAGGACGTCGGTGGCCCGCTCAGCCATGTAGCCGCCGAGGTTGTGCAGCATCTCCGAGACGGACGCGCCGGCTTCCCAGATGGCGCGCTGGTTGGAGGTCCCGCGGCCAATCAGCTTGGCGGCGGACTTCAGCAGCATGGTGTCGGTCGCCATCAGCGCGGTGGCCTCCAGCACGGCCTTGCCGTCGCCGCTGACCGTCTCGGACCGCGCCTTGAGCTCGTCGTGCACGGCCTTCGCCGCCGCCTTCAGGGCCGCCGTGGCCTCCTCGGGGGAGACGCCGGCCGGAAGCTGTTCGCCCGCCGGCGGCTCACTGACCGGCTTCGGCATCTGCCGGATGGTGCCGATGATCCGGCCGGGGCTGACGCCTACTCCTTGGAAGTTCTGCACTGAAAGTCCTCATTCTCTGCCGTGAGCCAGTAAGTCAGTCCAGGTGCCGCCACTGAACCGCTAGATCCTAGATTTCCTGCGGCTGTCCACTACGTCAACCGGCAACTTGCGGTACCTGAAAAAAGTGTATGTGATGCACTTCATATAGCGTTGCTATAGGTGCTAGGGTAGCGGTTATGAGTATCGAAGGCCAGCTACCGCCCAAAATCCGGCTGCTGCGTGCAGCTGCGGGATTGCTGGCCAAGTCCGGGGGAGCCGCGGTTTCCACGCGCCAGATCACGCAGCTGGCGGGGGTGACTGCCCCCACCCTGTATCACCACTTCGGTGACAAGGAGGGGCTGTTCGACGCCGTTGTGGCGGCAGGATTCGAGGAGTACGTGGCCGGCGAGCGAGACTTCGCTCCGTCCGGGCAGCCGCTGGAGGACATCCGGCGGATGTGGGACCAGCACGTGCAATTCGGGCTGAAGCAGCCGGAACTGTACCTCGTCATGTTCGGCAACATCCGCCCCGAGAGCCGTCCCGCCGTTGTGGCCGACGCCGAGGCGCTCATGGAGGAAATGCTGAACAAGGCCGCGGTCGCCGGCCAGCTCAACGTCCCGCCCCGGGAGGCGGCGAGGAGCATCCTGGCTGCGAACGTGGGCGTGACCCTCATGCTGATCACGGAGAAGGCACCGGAGCGCAACCTCGAGCTCTCCGCCATGACCCGCGACGCGATGATCTTCGCGGTCTCCACGGAACAGGCCCGGCAAGCCGGGCCGGAAGACTCCGGGAAGTCCCCGGTAGTGGTAGCGGCCATCGCCCTGAATGCGGCGCTGCAGGCCTCGCACTCGGACCAGCTGTCCAGCTCTGAACTCAAGCTCTTTCTCGAATGGCTCCACCGGATCTCCACCAGTTCCACCAGCTAGCTCGTCGAAAATATCGGACAATCCTGCGGTGCAGCAGGAATCACGGTTAGGAAATCACATGGCAACAGAGACCGTTGCGAAACCCCGGACCAGTATCAGGGTCGGTGTGCAGAAATTTGGCACCTTCCTGTCCGGAATGATCATGCCCAACATCGGCGCCTTCATCGCCTGGGGCATCATTACCGCCTTCTTCATCCCGGCGGGCTTCACCCCCAACGCCGACCTGGCCAAGCTGGTCGGCCCGATGATCACCTACCTGCTGCCGCTCCTGATCGGCTACACCGGCGGCCGCATGGTCTACGGCGTGCGCGGCGGCGTGGTCGGCGCGGCGGCCACCATGGGCGTGATCGTCGGAACGGACATCCCGATGTTCATCGGCGCCATGATCATGGGGCCGCTGACGGCGTGGATCATGGAGAAGATCGAAAGCCTCTGGGAGAACAAGGTCAAGCCCGGCTTCGAGATGCTGATCGACAACTTCACCGCGGGCATCGTCGCCGCCGTCATGGCCATCTTCGGCATGCTGGTGATCGGCCCGGTGGTGAAGGCCTTCAGCAACGGCGCCAGCGCCGTCGTCGAGTTCCTGGTCAACAACGGCCTGCTGCCCTTCACGAGCATCTTCATCGAGCCCGCGAAGGTATTGTTCCTGAACAACGCCGTGAACCACGGGATCCTGACCCCGCTGGGCACCGAACAGGCGCTCGCCCAGGGCAAGTCCATCCTGTTCCTGCTTGAGGCCAATCCCGGCCCGGGCGTGGGCGTCCTGCTCGCTTACATGATCTTCGGCAAGGGCATGGCCAAGGCTTCGGCCCCCGGCGCCGCCCTGATCCAGTTTGTCGGCGGCATCCACGAAATCTACTTCCCGTACGTGCTGATGAAGCCGATCATCATCCTCGCCGCGATCGGCGGCGGCATGACCGGCATCTTCACCCTCGTCCTGACCGGTGCGGGCCTGCGCTCCCCGGCCGCCCCGGGAAGCATCCTCGCGGTCTTCGCCGCGACCCCGCCGGACAGCTACTTCGGCGTGGCCTTGTCCGTGCTGCTGGCCGCGACCGTGTCCTTCCTGATTGCCTCCGTCATCCTCAAGTCCAGCAAGGACGTCGAGGGTGACGAACTTGGCGCCGCGACCACCCGGATGGAAGCCATGAAGGGCAAGAAGAGCTCCGTCTCCTCCGCCCTCGTGGGCGGCGGTGCGGGCGCCGGCGGCGTCGCGGTGCTGGCCGGTCCGGTCAAGAACATCGTCTTCGCCTGCGACGCCGGCATGGGCTCGAGCGCCATGGGCGCCTCGGTGCTCCGCAACAAGATCAAGGCCGCCGGCTACCCGGATGTCAAGGTCACCAACTCCGCGATCGCGAACCTGAGCGACACCTATGATGTCGTCATCACGCACCAGGACCTGACCGAACGGGCCAAGCCCGCGACGTCCAGCGCCGTCCACGTCTCGGTGGACAACTTCATGAACTCGCCGCGGTACGACGAGATCGTGGAGCTGGTCCGGACCAGCAACGCGCCGGCCGACGCCTCCGGTGCGATGGCGGGTGCGGGAACGGGTGCGGCCGTGGCAACGGCATCCGCACCGGAAGCGGAGCCCGAAGCCGGGCCGTCCGGCATCCTGGTGGCCGACAGCGTGATCCTCAGCGGCACGGCAACCACCCGTGACGCTGCGATCGACGAGGCGGGCCGGCTGCTGCTGGACCGCGGCGCCGTCGACGCCGGCTACCTGGACGCCATGCATGAGCGCGAGGAATCCGTCTCCACCTACATGGGCAGCTACCTCGCGATCCCGCACGGCACCAACGCCGCCAAGGACCACATCATGAAGTCCGCGGTCTCGGTGATCCGCTACCCGAACGGCATCGACTGGAACGGCAAAGAGGTCAAGTTCGTCGTCGGCGTCGCCGGCATCAACAACGAGCACCTCCAGATCCTCTCCTCGATCGCCAAGGTCTTCACCAACAAGGCACAGGTCGCGCAGCTGGAGGCGGCCACCACCGTCGACGAAGTGCTCGACCTTTTCGGAAAGGTAAATTCCTAGTGAAGGCTGTTCATTTCGGAGCCGGAAACATCGGCCGTGGATTCGTCGGACTGCTGCTGCACGAGGCCGGGTATGAGGTGGTGTTCGCGGATGTCGCGGATGCCCTCATCACCCAGCTCGCCGCGGCGGACAGCTACCAGGTCCACGAGGTGGGGGACAGCCCGGCCGTGCGCACGGTGGACAACTTCCGCGCGCTGAACTCCGGCACCCAGGAAGCCGACGTCGTCGCGGAAATCGCGACGGCGGACATCGTCACCACCGCGGTGGGCCCGCACATCCTCAAGTTCGTGGCACCCGTGATCGCCAAGGGGATCGCGGCCCGGCCGGCCGGGCTGGCGCCGCTGCAGGTGATGGCGTGCGAGAACGCGATCAACGCGACCGACATCCTGAAGTCCGAAATTTCCGCCCAATGGGATCCGGCCGCCGGTTCGCTGGATGCCGCCGCCGTGTTCGCCAACACGGCGGTGGACCGGATCGTGCCCAACCAGGAGGCCGGGCAGGGCCTGGACGTCACAGTGGAGACGTTCTATGAGTGGGTCATCGACCGGACCCCGTTCGCGGGGAAGGAACCAGCCATTCCGGGGGCGACCTTCGTGGACGACCTGGCGCCCTACATCGAGCGGAAGCTCTTCACCGTGAACACCGGGCACGCCTCGGCCGCGTACTTCGGCTTCGAAGCCGGGCTGTCCAAGATCTCCGAGGCCATGGCGGACCAGGACGTCGCCGCCGATGTGCGCGCAGTGCTCGACGAGACCAAGGAACTGCTGGTGGCCAAGCACGGCTTCAACCGCGAGGAGCAGGAAGCCTACGTGCAGAAGATCCTCGGCCGGTTCTCCAACCCGCACCTTCCGGACACCGTGAACCGGGTGGGGCGGGCACCGCTGCGCAAGCTCAGCCGGCACGAGCGCTTCATCGGTCCCGCTGCGGAGTTGGCCGAGCGCGGGATTGTCCCCGAGGCACTGCTCGGTGCGATCGCCGCCGCGCTGCGCTTCAACGACCCGGCCGACGCCGAGGCCGTGGAGCTGGCGCAGATCCTGAACTCCTCCACCCCGGAGGACGCCACGACGAAGATCACCGGCCTGGACTCGGTGCATCCGCTGTTCCCGGCCGTCTGTGCCCTCGTCGAGGAAGCCAAGGCCGCCGTCTAGCCGGACGCTTCCTCGCCTTTCGCGGAAAAACAACGGGCCCTCCCTCACACCAGGTGAGGGAGGGCCCGTCGTTTAGGCCGTGGATCTGCGCGGGCGTCGCCCCAGGACCGGCAGGACCGGCAGGCCCGGCAGGAGCTGCCGAAGCGTCAGACGCGGCTGGCGGCGGCGGTTTCGCCGTCGGCCATCGCCTTCCATTCGGCCACGCGCGCCTGGTGCAGCGGCGAGCGGCGGACGACGGCGAACGCGGCACCCAGGACCGCGAACCAGAGCGGAGTGACCAGCAGGGCCACAAGGGTGTCCGGCTGCGTGGTCAGCGCCCAGACCAGGAACGCGAAGAACGCAAACACGACCCACACCATGGGAATGCCGCCGGGCATCTTGAACGTCGAGGCCGCGTGGAGTTCCGGCCGGCGCTTCCGGAACACGAGGTAGCTGGCCAGGATGATGCTCCAGACAAACATGAAGCAGACGGCGGACACGGTGGTGACCATGTCGAAGGCCACGCCCACGTCCTTGCCCGCATACAGCAGCGCGACGCCGGCCAGCAGCAGCACGCAGGACAGGAACAGCGCGTTCTGCGGGACCTTGCGGCTGGAGAGGCGGCCGAAGAGCCTGGGGGCGTCGCCGTCGTTGGCCAGGCCGTAGACCATCCGGGAGGTGGAGTAGATGCCGGAGTTGGCCGAGGACATCGCGGAAGTCAGCACCACGAGGTTCACCACCGTGGCGGCCATGCCGAGCCCGGCGAGGGAGAACATGGCGATGAACGGGCTCTGGCCCGCCTTGAAGCCGGTCCACGGGGTGACGGACATCAAGATGATGAGGGCGCCGACGTAGAACAGCATGACGCGCAGCGGGATCGCGTTGATGGCGCGGGGCAGGTTGTGCTCCGGGTTCTTGGTTTCGGCCGCGGCGGTACCCACCAGCTCGATGCCCACGAAGGCGAAAACAGCGATCTGGAAACCGGCCACGAAGCCCATGAACTCCTTGGGGAACAGGCCGCCATGGCTCCACAGGTTACTGAAGCCCGCGGTGCCGGCGTTGGAATGGAAGCCGGTGAAGATCATAACCAAGCCCACAGCGATCAGCGCCACGATGGCCACGATCTTGATCAGGGCGAACCAGAATTCCGTCTCACCGAAGGCCTTGACGGTCGGAAGGTTCAGCAGGAGCAGGATGATGATGGTCGCGATCCCCGGGACCCACAGCTGGATGCCGGGCCAGAGCTGCTCGGCGTAGCCGGCAATCGCGATCACGTCCGCCACCCCGGTGACCACCCAGCAGAACCAGTAGGTCCAGCCGGTGAAGAACCCGGCCCAGGGGCCCAGCAGGTCGCCGGCGAAGTCGCTGAAGGACTTGTAGTTCAGGTTGGACAGCAGCAGCTGGCCCATGGCGCGCATGACGAAGAACAGCATGAAGCCGATGATCATGTACACGAAGATCACGGACGGTCCGGCCACGGAAATGGTCTTGCCGGAGCCCATGAAGAGGCCGGTGCCAATGGCGCCGCCGATGGCCAGGAGCTGGATGTGCCGGTTGCTCAACGAGCGTGCAAGGTGGGGCTCGGTGTCCCGGCTGGAGGCAGTTCTCTGCTCCGCGGTTGTCTGTTCGGGCATGTCAACAATCCTTCGTGTGGTCCGCCGCATTGGTGACGGCGGTTACAAATCAGCCTTTCTAAGGTACAGCTTCGAAGGCCGGGCCCCCTGCCGAACGTTTCATCGTTGCGTCATGGCAAGCTGGGCGGGTGACTACAAATTCGGCGGACCAGGCCGCCCTGCTAACATTCGGCGTCGACGGCGGGACGTTCCGGCTGCGCCCCGCCGCCCGCGCGGACCTGCCCGCCATTCTCCGGCTGCTCGCCGACGACCAGCTGGGCTCCTCGCGCGAGGATGCTGCGGATCTGGCGCCGTACCAGACGGCCTTCGACGCGATCGACGCCGATCCGGCCCACCTGCTGCTGGTGGGGGAACTGACACCGGAGCGCGGCGCCGGGCCCCGGGTGGTGGCGACCTTCCAGCTCAGCTTCCTGCCCGGGCTGTCCCGGCGCGGGTCGTGGCGTGCCCAGCTCGAGGCCGTGCGGGTCGCCGGCGAACTGCGGGGCCAGGGCGTCGGCGCCGCGATGGTGCAGTGGGCGCTCGGGGAGTCGCGGCGGCGTGGCTGTTCCCTGGTGCAGCTCACCACGGATAAGTCGCGGACAGCGGCGCACCGATTCTACGAGCGGCTGGGGTTCGCGGCCAGCCATGAGGGCATGAAGCTGCTGCTCTAGCGGCCGCGCCGGCGGCAGCCGCACCGTTGACTCTTAGGCCGCCTAACTGTTAGGCTCCCTAAGTATGAGTGAACACTCGCTGCCGGATCCCGGCCTGCTCGCCCTCTCCCGGGATTTCCGGGAAGCCCTGCGCCACAGCATCTACCTGGTCCGGCGCTTGGACGCCGACGGCGAACTCAGCGCCGCCCAGCTCAGCACTCTCAAGATGCTGCTGGACAGCTCCGAAGACAGCGCCCAAGATAGCGCCGGGGCCAACGGCGTGCGGGTGGGTGAGATTGCCCGCAACCTCGGGGTCAAGGTTCCCAGCGCCACCGAGCAGATCATCAAGCTCGAACGGGCCGGGCTGGTCCGGCGTGAGGCGGATCCGGCCGACTCCCGGGCTGTCCGCGTCAAGCTCACCGCCGAGGGCCACGCCGCCGTCGAATCGGCCAACACCCGCCGCAACGCGGTCATGGCAGGGATCCTCGGCTCACTCACCGATGCGGAACGGCAGGCCCTCGCGGCCGCCATCCCGGTGATCGGCAAGATCAACGAGAGCCTGCAGCCCTGACAGCCAGGCCACTGCCTGCCAGGAACAACGACAGCAAGAACCCACAACCTTAGGAGCGCCCTCCATGGACGGCCAGCTCACGGCCCCCGCGCCGGAAGCAACATCAACCCTTGAGGCCGAAAAAGCCTCGCTACTCAAGCAGCCCAAGGCGGTCTGGGCCACGGCCCTGGCGGCGGTGTTCGCGTTCATGGGAATCGGGCTGGTGGATCCCATCCTGCCCGCCATCGCCAAGAACCTTGACGCCACCCCCAGCCAGGTGTCCCTGCTGTTCACCAGCTACTTCATGGTCACCGCCATCGCCATGCTGATCACCGGCTTCGTCTCCTCCCGGATCGGCGGCAAGCGCACGCTGCTGGCCGGCCTCGCCATCATCGTGGTGTTCGCCTCGCTGTCCGGCCTCTCCGGCAGCGTGACCGAACTAGTCGGCTTCCGTGCCGGCTGGGGGCTGGGCAATGCCCTCTTCGTCGCCACCGCCCTGGCCGTGATCGTCGGCGTCGCCAGCGGCGGCGCCGGGACCGCCATCATCCTCTACGAGGCGGCGCTGGGCCTGGGCATTTCACTCGGCCCGCTGCTGGGCGCCCTGCTCGGTGGGTGGCAGTGGCGGGCCCCGTTCTTCGGCACCGCCGTCCTGATGGCCTCGGCCTTCATCGCCCTGATCGCCCTGCTGCCCAAGACCCCGCTGCCGGAACGGAAGGTCCGGCTCCGGGACCCGCTGCTGGCACTGGGCCACAAGGGCCTGCGGACGACGGCGGCCAGCGGGCTGTTCTACAACTACGGCTTCTTCACCATCCTCGCCTTCACCCCGTTCATCCTGGGGATGGACGCCTACGGGATCGGCGGCGTGTTCTTCGGCTGGGGTGTCGCCGTCGCCGTCTTCTCGGTGTTTGTCGCCCCCGCGCTGCAGCGGCGCTTCGGGGCTGTCCGCGTGCTGAGCGGCACGCTGGCGCTGCTGCTCCTGGACCTGGCCGGCCTCGGCCTGGCCGCGGGGCACTCGGTGCCCGCCGTCGTCGTCCTCGTGGTGGCCTCCGGCGCCCTGCTGGGGATCAACAACACGATCTACACCGAGCTGGCCATGGGCGTCTCCGACTCGCCGCGGCCCGTGGCCTCGGCCGGGTACAACTTCGTGCGCTGGATGGGCGGCGCACTGGCGCCGTTCGCCGCGGCGCAGCTGGGGGAACACTTCGGGCCCCAGGTTCCGTTCTTCGCCGCGGCCGTCGCCATGGCGCTGGCGATCGCGGTGGTCCTCGGCGGGCGGCGGTACCTGAGCACGCACGAGCCGCACCTGGTCTAACCCGCCGGACCTACAGTTGAGGCCCATGTTCCGCGGAACATGGGCCTCAACTTTTTGTTCGTGCAATGCCGCGGGGGCTACTTCTTCGCGGAACCCTTCGGCACGAACAGCGTCTCCGCGTGCTCCAGCGCCATGCCGTTGGTTTCCGGCACCTTGAACATCACGAAGAAGAACGACGCCGCCGCGAACACGGCGTACATGGCGTAGGTCAGCGGCAGCGAGGCTGCCGCCATCACGGGGAAGCTCAGCGTGATGGCGAAGTTCGCGATCCACTGGGCCGCCGCGGCCAGGCCCAGGGCGCGGGCGCGGATCCGGGACGGGAAGATTTCCCCCAGCAGCACCCAGACCAGCGGGCCCCAGGAGGCGCCGAAGCTGATCACGAAGACGTTGGCGGCCACCAGGGCGGCGGGGCCCCAGGCGCCCGGGAGCGTGATCGCATCGCCGGATCCGGTGGCGGATCCGAAGGCGAAGGCCATGGTCGCCAGCGAGACGGCCATGCCGATGGAACCCGCCAGCATGATGGGGCGGCGGCCGATCCGGTCCACCAGTGCGATGGCGACCAGGGTGACCAGGATGTTGGTGATCGCGGTCGCCACGGAAATCGTGAGCGAGTCCTTCTCCTGGAAGCCCACAGCTTTCCAGAGCGTCGTGGAGTAGTAGAAGATCACGTTGATGCCGACGAACTGCTGCAGCACCGACAGGATGATGCCGATCCACACCACCGGCTGCAGGCCAAGCGCCTTGCCGCGCAGGGAGCCCTTCTGGCCGGCGAGCTTGTCCTCCTCGATGGCCTTCTTGATGTCACGCAGGTGGCGGTCGGTGTCCTCGTCCGGGGCGATGGATTCGAAGACCTTGAGGGCTTCCTCGTCCTTGCCCTTGAACACGAGGAACCGCGGCGATTCGGGAAGCGTGAAGGCGATCCAGCCGTAGACGACGGCGGGGACGGCGCCGGCGATGAACATCCAGCGCCAGGCCTCGATGCCGAACCACAGGTTCTGGTCGGCGCCGCCGGCGAAGTTGGCGAAGACGGCGTCGGAGAGCAGCGCCGCGAAGATACCGGTGGTGATGGCGAGCTGTTGCAGCGACGCCAGCCGGCCGCGCACGTGGCGGGGTGAAATCTCGGAGATGTAGGCCGGGGCGATCACCGAGGCGAGGCCGATTCCCAGGCCCCCGACGAGGCGCCAGAAGATCAGGTCCCAGACGCCGAACGCGAAGCCGGTGCCGAAAGCGCTGACCAGGAACAGCAGCGCGCCGAGCTTCATGGCGGGGATGCGGCCGTAACGGTCCGCGACCTTGCCGGCCAGGTAGGCGCCGGCCGCGCAGCCAAGCAGGGCGACGGCGACGGCGAACCCGGTCACGGCCTCGCTGAGCGCGAATTCCTCCTTGATGGCGTCGACTGCGCCGTTGACAACCGAGGAATCGAAGCCGAAGAGGAAGCCGCCAACGGCGCCCGCCACGGCCAGCCAAATGACCCGCTTGGGGATCTTGGCGACGGTCTGGTCTTGGGTGGTGGTCATGTGGCTCCCTCGGCAATTCGTGGTCAGCGGCTCACGCCGCAGCTACCCAGTCTGACACCGGGGATGCCGCGATGCACGTCACAGGACGGGAAAATGAGAGCAAGCTTACAATTCCGGAGGAGATGCGCCGTGCGGCCCACCGGCGGCGTCACGCCGGACCCACTTTCGACGTCGGCGGCCCTGGAAGGCCGCGTCCCGGCGGCCAAAAGCGTGGGCAGGCAGTCCAAAAGACTGCCTGCCCTGACGTGCTGCGGCGTGTGCCCTAGTGCGCGGGGACGGCCTCCTTGGCGGCGGCCTTCGGGTCCGTGAGCTTCTTGTTCGGCAGCGCGAAGCTGATCAGGAAGGCGACGCCGGTGAGCACGGCGGCGGTGAGCATGACGGCGTCGATCGACTGGGCGAATCCTTCGGTGATCGGCCGGGTCAGGCTGGCGTTCGCGGTGTGCAGCCAGCTTGTGTCGTTCAGCGAGTCGTTGCTGGCGCCGTTCTTGAAGAACTCGTAAAGCTTGGCGTTCGCGGGGTCGGCGGCAACGGCCGGGTCCTTGAGCACTTTGAGGTAGTCCGCGTTCTGCGCGGCGGCTTTCATGCCGGTGGCGATCTTGTCCGCCGCGAGGCTGAACAGCATCGAAATGAACACCGCGGTCCCCACGGCACCGCCCATGGAGCGGAAGAACGCGGCGGAGGAGGTGCCCACGCCCATGTCCTTGGCCGGAACGGAGACCTGCATGGCGAGGGTGAGCGGCTGCATGCAGAAGCCCAGGCCCAGGCCAAAGAACACAGCAATCGCGCCGGGGACCCAGAGCGGCGTATCCACGCCCAGCGAGAGTCCCATAACGACGGCGGCCGCGGTCAACACGGCGGTGCCCAGGATCGGGAAGATCCGGTAGGTGCCGGACGCCGAAATGGTCCGGCCGGCCGTGATGGACCCGGTGAGGATGCCCACCGTGAAGGTGATCATCATGAGCCCGGCCTCGGTGGGGGTGAGGCCCTTGACCAGCTGGAGGTACATCGGCAGCATCGCGATCGCACCGAACATGCCGACGCCGATGATGAAGTTCAGCAGCGAGGAGAGTCCGAAGGTGATGTTCTGGAACAGCCGGAGGGGGATCAGGGCGTAGTCGCCGGCGCGCTTCTCGGCCAGCAGGAACGCGACGATGCCGATGATGCCGAGTCCGTAGCAGAGGAAGGCCCCGGTGGAGCTCCAGCCCCAGGTCCGGCCCTGTTCGGCGACGAGCAGCAACGGCACAATCGCCAGGGTGATGGCGGCGGCGCCCCAGTAGTCGATCTTCTGCTTCAGGTGCTTGGCCGGCAGGTGCAGGTACAGGAAGACGACGGCGAGGGCGGCCAGGCCGATCGGGATGTTGATGAAGAAGACCCAGCGCCAGCCGTCAAAGCCCAGGATGTTGGCGGAACCGGCAAAGGCGCCGCCGATCACCGGGCCCAGCACGGAGGAGATGCCGAAGACGGACATGAAGTAGCCCTGGAACTTGGCGCGGTCCTTCAGCGCCACGATGTCGCCGATGATGGTCAGCGCGAGGGCCAGCAGGCCGCCGGCGCCCATGCCCTGGATGCCGCGGGCGATCGCGAGCTCGGTCATCGAGTGGACCGAGCCGGCGTAGAGCGAGCCGGCCAGGAAGATCAGGATCGCGGCGAGGTAGAGCGGCCGCCGTCCGAAGATGTCGCTGAGCTTGCCGTAAAGCGGCGTGCTGACGGTGGAGGTGATCAGGTACGCCGTCGTTGCCCAGGCCTGCAGCGAGAGGCCGTCCAGGTCGTTGGCGATGGTGTAGATCGACGTGGACACGATCGTCTGGTCCAGGGAGGACAGGAACATGCCGAGCATGAGGCCCACCATGACGGTGATGGTCTGACGGTGCGTCAAGACCTCTCCGGGCAGGCGTGAGGACGTGGTTTTGGACATAACCGCTCCAAGGGGAAGTTTTTTTGGGGTCAAGCAGGAAGGTTGCTTTCAGTAACTATCTTAGGGCCTGCTTTGTTCCCGCCCGCACCGGCTCCTTGGGCGTTGCCGTCCAGTTCCCGCCCATCCGCTCAGCGTTCCAGCAGGATGCCGTCCGGGTCGCACCAGATCAGCTGGCCGGGCCGGACGGCGACGCCGTCGATGTCCAGCTCGACGTCGGCCTCCCCGGCGCCTGCCTTGGCGCTCTTGCGCGGGTTGCTGCCGAGCGCCTTAACCCCGAGCGGCAGGCCGGCGACCGCCACCCGGTCCCGGATGGCACCGTTGATCACGACGCCGGCCCAGCCGTTCTCCACGGCGCTCGCCGCGATCAAATCCCCCATCAGCGCGGTGCGCAGCGAGCCGCCGCCGTCGACCACCAGCACGGCGCCGTTGCCCGGCGTGCCCAGCATGGCCTTGACCAGGGCGTTGTCCTCGAAGCAGCGGATGGTCCGGACCGGTCCGCTGAAGTGGGTGTGGCCGCCGAGCGACTGGAACTGCAAGGAGATGGAGTCCAGCTCCTCGCCACGCTCGTCGTAGAGGTCGGCGGTGTTGACGGGATTTGAGGGCTGGTCTGGCACTGGTTCTCCTTGGCTGCGTGAATAAGCGGTGGGCGTTGCTGCCCACGATAGTCTGGGCCCACACTGATCATCAGCTTCAGTCACCAGTTCCGGGGGGAACCACATGAGCCTGTCCAATGCCGCGGCACCGGCCCTTGCCGAGCCGGAACGCCGTGTCCGCCCGGTCTGGACGGCGGGTGTGGTCTTGGTCAACGTGGGCATTAATGCGGCCTTCTTCGGCCCGCTGCAGGTGCTGCTCGGCCAGCAGGCGGCGGCCTTCAACGAGGGCGAAAAGGAGGCAATCCTGGCCCTCGTGACCGGGGCGGGGGCGGCCGTCTCGCTCGTGGCCAACCCGTTGTTCGGCGCCTTGAGCGACCGGACGGTTGCGCGCCGCGGCCGCCGCGTGCCGTGGGTCCTCTTCGGTGCCATTCTTGGCGCGGCCGCCCTCACGGCGCTCGCCGGCGCCCCGAATGTCGCCGTCATGACCATTCTCTGGTGCCTCGTGCAGGCCGGCTGCAACGGAGCCTACGCCGCCATCACCGCCGCCATCCCGGACCGGGTGCCGGTACCGCAGCGCGGCACCGTGGGCGGGCTCGCCGCAATGGGCCAGACCGTGGGCATCCTGATCGGCGCCGTGATCGCCGCCGTCGTCTCCGGCAACTTCGCGCTCGGCTACGCGTTCTGCGCCGTGGCGCTGCTGGCCGGCGTCGGACTGTATTTCTTCCAGAACGACGACGTCGCGCTGCCGCGGCACGGCCGCCCGCCGTTCAAGCTGGGCGAATTTGCCAGGAGTTTCTGGATCTCCCCGGCCCGATACCCGGATTTCGCCTGGGCCTGGCTCACCCGCCTGCTCGTGAACATCGGCAACCACATGGTGACGCTGTACCTGCTGTTCTTCCTCACCGATGCCGTGCGCCTGCCCCAGACGCAGGGCATCGAGGCGGAGTTCGGCGTCCTGATCCTCACCGGCCTGTACGCGGTCATGGTGATCATCACGAGTGTGATCGGCGGCCGGCTCAGTGACCGGATGGGCCGGCGCAAGCCGCTCGTTATCCTCTCCTCGGCCGTCATCGCCGCGGCCGCGCTGATCCTCGCATTCGCCCCGACCTGGCCCGGGGCGCTGATCGGCGCCTCGGTGCTGGGCATCGGCTTCGGCTCCTACCTCGCCGTGGACTTCGCCCTGATTACCGAGGTGCTGCCGACGGCGCTGAACCGAGGCAAGGACCTGGGGGTCATCAACATCGCCAATTCGCTGCCGCAGGTGATCGCGCCGCTCATCGCCTACCCCTTCGTGGCGCTCTGGGGAGGGTACGTTTCGCTGTACGTCGCGGCCGCGGTGATCGGCCTGCTCGGCGCTGTCTTCGTGGTCAAGATCAAGGGCGTGGACTAGGCGTTCCGGGGGTCCGTGTGACTGGCAAACGGCCCCACACCGTGCCGTATAGTGGACGGGATCGCCGCGGCAGTGCTGTGGACTAACCCTCCCGGCTGCCGAGAAAAACGACCCCGGAACGCTGCTGATGCCTGAATTTCCTTCAGATCTTCCACCAATGGCCCCGCCGCCCACCCTGCCCCGGCAGCGCCTGCGCTATGCGCGGATCCTCGACGTCGCAGCCGGCTTTGCCCGCAAGGGACTCGACTCCGTGGTTCTCTCCGAGGTGGCGGCCAGGGCGGACGTACCGCTGGGCACCCTGTACCGCTATTTCCCCTCCTCGACGCAGCTGATGCTGGCCCTGTACCGCAAGCAGCTCGGCGAGCTGCACCTTGGCGAATGGCCGGCGGGGACCAGGGTGCCGGTGCACGCCCTGGTGGGCGCGGTGATGGAAATCTTCCACATGCGCCTCATGCAGCCCGCAGTGGAGCAATGCCTGACCCGCGCGGTCTACGCGAAGGACACGGACACCACCCGCCTGCTGCGGGACATTGACGCGACGGCGGAGAAAGCAGTGACCGCGGTCAGCGGCGACCCCGCCGTCTCGCGGGTCCTGCTGCTCACCGTCACCGGCCTGGTGCAGTCCGTCCGCTGCCGCCGGCTCTCGCTCTTCGAGGCCGAAGAGGACCTGAAGAAGGCCTGCTCCCTGCTGTCCCGGGGGCGCCAGGCCGCACAGCCGGTCTAGACCAGTTACCGGAATGTGTCCGGCCGAATCTCCGGCCGGCGACCGCGTTGCTTACCATGGCAGAACCGGAGCGGCGCGAGCGCCAGCACTTCCGGAGCTTCACCCGCAGGCCCGCCACCCCGGGGCCGCCGCCGGAGTTCCGCCAGACCATCTCGGGCACCCTGTGCCCCAGCAGCCAAGTGCCGTATGCCCACGGTGAGCCCCAGGAGACAACGACGTGTCCATTGAAACGACCATTCCCGCCGATCCCACTGCCCCCGAAGGGGCCGCAGAAGCGCCGGTAGCGGCGCTCAGCGACGAGGAGATCTTCGCCTCCCACCAAGGCGGCAAGCTCTCGATTTCCAGCACCGTCCCGCTCGCCAGCAAGCGCGATCTGTCCATCGCCTACACGCCCGGCGTCGCCCAGGTCAGCCGCGCCATCGCAGCCAACCCGGAACTGGCCAAGACCCTCACCTGGGCCCAGCGCCTCGTGGTCGTGGTCAGCGACGGCACCGCAGTGCTCGGACTTGGCAACATCGGCGCCAGCGCCGCGCTGCCCGTCATGGAAGGCAAGTCCGCCCTCTTCAAGGCGTTCGGCGACCTCGACTCCATCCCGCTTGTCCTCAACACGACCGACGTCGACGAGATCGTCGAGACTCTGGTCCGGCTGCGTCCCAGCTTCGGCGCGGTTAATCTTGAGGACGTTTCGGCGCCGCGCTGCTTCGAACTCGAGGAAAAGCTGATCGAAGCCCTCGACTGCCCTGTCATGCACGATGACCAGCACGGCACCGCCGTCGTCGTCCTCGCCGCGCTGACCGGTGCCGCGAAGGTGACGGCCCGCGAGCTCAAGGGACTCCGCGTGGTGGTTTCCGGTGCCGGCGCGGCCGGGATTGCCGTCGCCGAAATCCTGCTGACCGCCGGCATCGACGACGTCGTGCTGCTGGACTCCCGCGGCGTGATCAACCGGGACCGCGCGGACATCGCCGCGGACCCGGCCAGCAAGAAGGCCCAGCTGGCCGTCCGCAGCAACCCCCGCGGCGTCTCCGGCGGCCCCGGCGAGGCGCTCCTCGGCGCGGACGTGTTCATCGGCGTCTCCTCCTCCCGGCTGGACGAGGAGCACTTGAAGCTGATGAACCACAGTTCGATCGTTTTTGCCCTTTCCAACCCGGATCCCGAAGTGCTGCCGGAGGTCGCGTCGAAGTATGCGGCCGTCGTCGCCACGGGCCGCAGCGACTTCCCCAACCAGATCAACAATGTGCTGGCGTTCCCAGGCATCTTCCGCGGCGCCCTCGACGCCGGTGCCCGCCGCATCACTCCGGCGATGAAACTCGCCGCGGCCCGCGCCATCGCGGACCTGGCCGAGGACGAGCTTTCTGCCGACTACATCGTGCCGAGCCCGCTGGACCCGCGTGTGGCCCCGGCCGTGTCGGCGGCCGTAGCCGCGGCGGTGGAGGCGGAATAACCAGCCGCCGCCGTGGCCAACCCTAAACTGGGGGCATGAACCCCGAGATCATCGTGACCGTCCTCTGCGGGCTCGCTATTCTGGTGGGCGTGGCGGGCATCGTCATCCCTGTGCTCCCCGGCAGCATCCTGATCGGCCTCAGCCTGCTGGCCTGGGCGCTGTGGGGCGGTGCGGGAACCACCGGCTGGGTGGTCTTTGGCGTTGGCCTGGCCTTGGTGCTGGCGGGAATGGCGGCCAGCGCCGTGCTGACCGGCCGCAAACTCAAGGAACACCGCATTCCCAGCCGCAGCGTGGTGACAGGCCTGGTCTTTGGGGTGGCGGGCATGTTCCTCATCCCGGTGGTAGGACTCTTCGTGGGGTTCGCCGCCGGCCTGCTACTCAGCGAATCCCACCGCACCCGGGATTTCCGGACCGCCATGACCACCAGCTGGGCGGCCTTGAAGGCCACCGGTGTGGGCATGCTGGTGGAGTTCGGTCTGGCTTGCCTTGCCGCGAGCACCTGGGTGATCGGCGTCTGGGTGGCTGCCGCCAGTTAGCCCTTCCACCGGCTGCCAAGGGTGCACTACTAGCATGGAAGAATGAGCGCCGGACAGTCCCCAGGACCCATCTATCGCGACACCCGTGACCTCACCCCGTTCGGCGTCCCGCAGGTCCGCACGCCGGTGCGGGACATCGCAGACGGCGTCGGCGGCATCCTGCATACCGCCCTGGGCGGCCGGAACGGGGCGCTGCTCAGCGTGGACGGCGCCACCCCCCGGCTCAAGCGGATGCCCGGAAAAGCGGCGAAGGCGGTGTACGAGGCGACCTTCCACAACACCGACCCCAACCGGCTGATCGCCTTGGGCCGCGCCTACCCGGGCTGGGCCGGGCTTTGCTACGTGCTGGCTGGTCTCCTGGCGCACAAGCAGGGCGGCTACCTGCGGGCCTCGGAGCTCCTCCAGCGCGGACTCACCACCGGGAACGACGACGACGCCAACCGGTTCGCGTCCGGCTATCTGACCCGTGTGGTCACCCGGGTCGAAGTAGCCGAGCGCATCGAGGTTCCGGTTCTCTTCAGCGAGGAAGCGGTGTTCCTCGCGCTTTCGCACTCCCTGCGGGAGACAGGCCACCTGGAGGCAGCGCTGCAAACCGTGGCCTCGCTTCCGCCGTCGCTGCCCGCGGCCCTGGCCCGGTGCTCGGTGGCGTTCTCGATGGGCCGGGACAAGGAAGTGATGGTCTGGACGGAGGGGCTGCTGAATGCCGACGACCTCTCGGCCGCGCTGCTGCTGATCCGCGCCCGGTCACTGCGCCGCCTTGGTGCCGCGGCGGCCTCCCAAGCGGCGGTGAAGGAAGTTCTCCGGCGGCGGAAGACCCATCTGGCACTCCGAAATGATGCCCTGACCGACCGCGCCTTGCTGCTCCTGGACAACGGCCGCAAATCACTGAATCCCCGCGACTGGCTGCGCGGCCGGCCCGCCCAGCTGGAAACTTTCGAGGTCATCCGCAAGGACGTGGAGGAACGCAGGCTTTGGGAACAGGAATGGAAGCAGTTGAACGGGGAATGATGCCGTCCTGGCGGTTGCCGGAGGGCTACTGCCAGATGGTCTGCGCAGCCAGCGGCACCAGCTGTTCGCCCAGCAGCACCAGGCCCAGCGCCACCATGATGATTCCGCTGGCCAGCGTCACCCGGCGGGCAGCGCCGGGCCGGGTGTGCAGGAGCTTCCGGGCCAAGAGCGCCACGCAGCTGTAGACCACGGCCACCAACAGGACAAAGGTGAGCCCCAGCAGGCCGGACTGCAGCGGCACGGACAAGGCGGCGTCGGTGCTGACGAACTGCGGGACCAGGGCAACGAAGAAGAGTAGCCCCTTAGGGTTGATGCCGCTGGTGCCCATGCCCTGCAGGAAGACCCGGAACTGGTTGCCCTGGGCCGGCGCGGTGGCGGCTTGGCCGCCGAAGCTGGCGCCCCGCCAGGAGCGTACCGTGCTGACGCCCAGCCAGAGCAGGTAGCCCGCGCCCGCCACCGTAAGCCAGCCCAGGAGCCCGGGCATGCCCGTGATCACGGCGGCCAGCCCGGCGGCCAGGAGTGCGGTGTGTACGACGTAGCCGCCGCAGAGGCCGGCCACTGCGGGCACGAAACTGCGGTCCTTGAGCCCGGCGGCGATGGAGTAGGCCCAGTCGACGCCCGGGGTGCAGGCGAGGGCCACGGCGACGCCGATGAAGGCGAGGAACAGCTGGGGGTTCACGGCGGACTCCTGACGGTGGGCTCTAGGAGTAAGCCTAGGAATTTTCGGGCCAAAAGTGCTTACTGATTTCGCCCGTAAAGCCGTGCCGACGGTAAGGTTATTGCGTGATTGACCATATTGACAGAAGTATTTTGCGCAACCTCCGTGAAGACGGCCGGATGACTGCCACGGCGCTCGCGGCGAAGGTCGGGCTCACCGTGGCGCCGTGCCACCGGAGGCTTCGCGAGCTGGAGACGTCCGGCGTCATCCGCGGTTACCGCGCCGACATCGATCCGGCCGCCGTCGGGCTGGGCTTCGAAGCGATTGTGTTTGTCACGCTGCGTCAGGTGGACCGCGCCACCATGGAGATCTTCGAGAACCGCGTGGCGGAGAACCCCAACATCGTCGAGGCCCAGCGGCTCTTCGGCGAGCCGGACTATCTGCTCAAGGTCATTGCAGAGGACCTCCCGGCGTACCAGCGCTTTTACGACGCCGAGCTGACCTCGCTGCCCGGCGTCGAGCGTCTAACCTCGACGCTGGTCATGAAGAACCTGAAAGCGAATACCGGCCCGCCCGTGTGATCCGGGCGGTTAGCCTTCCAGCAGCCCTGTGGTCCGGTAGGGGATGACCTCGCGCAGGAACATGCTGGTGGACGTCCGCACAATCCCCGGACACAGCCGGATTTCCTCGGAAACCCGGTAGAGATCGTCGGGGCTCGTGGCGACCACCCGGATCAGCAGGTCGGTGTCGCCTGCGGGCGCATGGCATTCGAGCACCTCCGGGATGTTCCGCAGCGCGGCGATCGCCTCATCCAGGTGGCTCTGGTCCAGTTCGGCGCTCACCGCCGCTGCCACTCCGCGACCAAGTGCGGAGGGCAGCACCCGGCTGCTGTTCGGGCGGAGCGCGCCCGACGCCGTCATTCGCTCGAGCCGGGACTGGACAGTTCCGCGGGCCAGGCCCAGTTTCTGGGCCAGCACCATGATGGGGACCCGCGGGTCAGCATCCAGGGCCAGGAGGATCCGGCGATCCGTCGAGTCGAGCTGCTGCAATCTGACCACTTCCTGCCAATAGTCGAAGCTCTCAATGGTCAATCTGACCAACGAGCGCGGCGCCCGTTGCACCAACTGTATGGCTACTGCTCAAATAGTGGCAACAAGGGATGCGGGCCACCGCCGGCACCCGAAGGCTACAGATCCCCCGGCACACCTCCCGGACCCTGGATGAGGCATCCCGCAAGGAGCCCGCCGCTGATTGACTCTTGTTCACGCATCGTCTTTCCGCACACACTTAACGGCAAGAGCCCCTGAGCCCCCGACGTCGGACGTCCGAAGTCATCGGTGGCTGAGGGGCTCTTGTGTTGCGCCGCATAGGCTTGTCCCATGACATCAGCCGGACGCTTCGCCCCCAGCCCCTCCGGCGAGCTGCACGTGGGCAACCTCCGTACGGCCATCCTCGCGTGGCTCTTTGCCCGGTCTACCGGCCGACGCTTCCTGATGCGGGTCGAGGATCTGGACCGCGCCCGCGCGGGTGCCGAGGCCGGGCAACTCCGTGATCTGGCGGCGATCGGCGTGGACTGGGACGGCGGCGTCGTCCGTCAGACGGACCGGGAGCACCTCTACGCCGCCGCGATCGACCGGCTGACCGCGGCCGGGCTGACCTACGAATGCTTCTGTACCCGCCGCGAAATCCAGGAGGCGCCGTCCGCCCCGCACGCCCCGCAGGGCGCGTACCCGGGCACCTGCCGGAACCTGGGCGAGGCCGAGCGTGCGAGCAAACGGGCGGTCCGGCCTGCGGCGGTCCGGCTCCGCGCGGCCGTCGCCGAGGCGACAGTTCGGGACGTGCTGCACGGCAGCTTCACCGGCGTGGTGGATGACTTCGTGCTCCGCCGCAATGACGGGGTCACCGCCTACAACCTGGCCGTGGTGGTGGATGATGCCGCGCAGGGGGTCGACCAGGTGGTCCGCGGCGATGATCTGTTGCCATCCACTCCGCGGCAGGCCTACCTGGCCTCCCTCTTGAATATTCCCGTTCCGGAATATGCCCACGTGCCGCTGGTGTTGAACGCCGACGGCGCCCGGCTGGCCAAGCGTGACGGTGCGGTGACGCTCGCGGATCTTGCTGCCGTGGGGGTCGCCGTCGATGAGGTGCGGGACGCGCTGCTGGAATCCCTGGGTTTGCCTGCGGGATCCCTGCGGCAGGCGCTGGCCGTGTTCGATCCCGCGGGCCTGCCGCGGGAGCCGTGGGTGTGGCCGGGGATGGGCGGCCCCGACGCGTAGGCTGGAAGCATGTCAGAACCAGAGTTCATGGAAGCGGCCGCGCCGAAGACCGGGTTTACCGTCGAGACGGCCAGGGTCCTCGCCGAGGTGGCCCACAACCGGCAGAAGGACAAGCTCAAGCGGCCCTACCGCGAGCATGTGATCGCCGTCGGCGATGCGCTGGCCGACTTCGATGACGACATCCGGATCGCCGGATACCTGCACGACATCGCCGAGGACACTCCGATGACGCGGCAGGCGCTGCTGGAGATGGGGGTCCCCGAACGGGCCGTGGACATCATCGAGCGGGTCACGAAGCGGCTGCACGAGAACCCGGACGACTACCAGGCCGGCATCCGCTATATCGCCGAGGACCACGATGCCACCCTGGTCAAGATCGCCGACAATGCGCACAACTCCCTGCCCGAACGGGTCAAGGCGCTGGCGGAGAAGTGGCCGGACAAGCCGCCGGTCACCCGCTACGACGAGGCCCGGCCGGTGCTGTACGCCGCGGTTCCGGTGGAGGAAACCCGCAAGATCCTGGCCCGGATCAACCCGTGGTTGCTCGAGGAGCTCGATGACATGCTCGACGAGGCCGACGACACCGACTACGAGAACCTCTCCTACGACGGCAACCCGGAGGGCTAGACCCGGCCCAGCAGGTCGATGTCCTCGAGGAACTCCTGCTGTACTTCCGCGCTGACGGTGGTCCGGGTGTCCGCGATCGCGTCGAGGTAGTCCTGCGTCGCCGGGCCCTTCCGGACCGCCTCGCGGACGGACGCGCCGCCGTCGTCGTACACGGCTTTCTCAAGCGCACGCTGGGAGGCGCTGCGGGCGGCGTATTCGATGTCGGCGGGAGAGAAGCCCTCAGTGCGATCCACCAGCAGCTCCACGTCCACATCGTCCACCACGGTGGCGGGGATGAAGCGCTGCCACATGGCCTCGCGGGCCAGGCGGTCCGGCAGGCCGATCGGGATGACGTAGTCGAAGCGGCCGTGGCGCAGGAACGCGGAATCCAGGGCGCGGATGAAGTTGGTGGCGCAGACCAGCAGCCGGCCGGGCTGTTCGCGGAAGGCCGGAATGATCTTCAGCAGCTCGTTGGTGACGCCCTGCAGCGGCGACGGCGGCTCGCCGGAGCGCTGCGAGGCGATCTCCTCCACCTCGTCGATGAACACGACGGCATGCTCCAGCTCGGCAATCTCCAGGAAGGTCTCGCGCAGGGCCCCGGCCAGTCCCAACGGGTCGGCGGCGAGCCGGGAGGGGAAAACCTCCACAAAGGGCCACTCCAGCCGGGACGCAATCGCCTTGGCGAAGGTCGTCTTGCCGGTGCCCGGAGGGCCGAACAGCACGACCGCGCGCGGTGGGACGACGCCATACTCGTCGGCCAGGTCGGCTTCGGCCAGCGGCAGGACGAGGCGGCGCTCCAGGAGTTCCTTCTCGTTGCGCATGCCGGCGACGTTTTCCCAGAGGTCGCGGGCCAGGATCCGCCCGCCCAGCTGGCTCAGCGGCTCGAGTTCCTGGCGCTGCACCGGGATCTTGCGTTCAAAATAGCGCAGGTTCTTCTTCAGCACGAAGCCGCGGCTCAGGAAGGCCTCGACGCGGGTTTCGGACTCCGGCATGAGGGCGGAGAGCTTGTTCAGCCCGTGCGGGGCCATCCGGTTTTCCACGGAGGCCAGCAGCGAGGTGCCGATTCCGCGGCCGCGGAACTCGGGCAGGGTGGCCAGGAAGACGATCCAGCCCTGGTCGTGCGCGGCGCGGCCGACGGCGGCACCCACCACCTGCTCGCCCTGCACCGCGACGACGGCGTGGTCCTTCTCGCACGAGGCGAGGACCTCGGAGAGCGCGTAGACCGGCTCGACATTAGTGGCCTTGAGGGATTCCCAGAGGTGCAGGATCCCGTCCAGGTCGGCCGAATGGAAATCCCTGATCCGCCAGTTGGTCATGAGGTGTCTCCCGGGTGGTTCGTCGCTGAGCCAAGTGGAACTGTTGTTCCGAGCTTAGGCGACAGGCACCCGGCGGGAGCGCTCCGGTACTCTCCGTTACGCCGCCCGTCCACCCAACTAGCTCGCAGTTGTTGTCGTTTTGAGCCCTGAAAACGACAACAAGTGCGAGCTAGTTGGGCGGCGGCGGCCCGGTTCTATTCGTTCCCGGAGTTCCCGGAGTTCCCGGAAGGCCGGTTGGCCACCAGCGGGTACGGCCCGGTGAAGCCGTCGCGGACCGCGGCGATCTCCAGGATGCGGTGCCGGCAGAGCCGCCACCCGAGCATCAGAAGCGGGACGATGACCACAAGGGACGCTATGGTCCAGGTCCCCACCGGCGAGTCGAACGCCATCAGGACCAGCACCGCGAGCAGGAACGCGAGCGTAATCCAGCCTGTGACGGGTGCGCCGGGCATCCGGAACGCGGGCCGGAGCAGTTCCCCGCGGGCTGCCAGCCGGGCAAGCTGCATCTGGCACAGGACGATCATGGCCCAGGTGCTGATGATACCCAGCGACGCCACGTTCAGGACGATCTCGAAGGCCTCGGACGGGACCACGGCGTTCAGGATGACGCCCAGCACGGCCACGCCGGCAGTGAGGGCGATGCCGCCGTAAGGCACGCCTGCCTTGTTCATCCGGGCGGCGAACTTCGGCGCGGACCCTGAAACGGACATGGACCGCATAATCCGGCCGGTGGAGTACAGGCCGGCGTTGAGCGAGGAGAGGGCCGCGGTCAGGACCACCAGGTTCATGATGGCGTCCACGCCGTCCACACCAATGGAACCGAAGAACGTCACGAACGGGCTTTCACCGGCCTTGTAGGAGCTGTAGGGGAGCAGCAGCGAGAGCAGCACGAGTGAGCCGACGTAGAACACGGCGATGCGTACGATCACGGTGTTGATGGCGCGCGGCATGATCTTTTCCGGGTTTTCCGTCTCGCCCGCCGCCGTGCCGATCAGCTCGATCGATGCGTAGGCGAACACAACGCCCTGCATCACCACGATTGCCGGCAGCAGGCCGTTGGGGAACAGGCCGCCGTTGTCCGCGATCAGGGTGAAGCCGACCTCCTGGCCGGCGACGGGGGTGCCGAAGATGACGAAGTAGATGCCGACTATCAAAAAGGACACGAGCGCCACGACCTTGATGAGCGCGAACCAGAATTCGAGCTCGCCGAACACCTTCACGCTGATGAGGTTCAGGCCCAGCACCAGGATCAGGGCGGCAAGGGCCCAGGTCCATTGCGGTACATCTGCGATCGGCGCCCAGTACTTCTTGAAGAAGTTCATGTACAGCGCGACGGCGGTGATGTCCACGATCGCGGTCATGGCCCAGTTCAGCCAGTACAGCCAGCCGGTGACGAACGCGGCCTTCTCGCCGAAGAATTCGCGGGCGTAGGAGACGAAGGAGCCTGATGACGGCCGGTGCATCACGAGTTCGCCGAGTGCGCGCAGGATCATGAACGCGAAGAACCCGCAGAGGGCGTAGCTGATGATCAGGGCCGGTCCGGCGGTGGCGAGTCGGCCGCCGGCGCCCATGAACAGGCCGGTGCCGATGGCGCCGCCGATCGCGATCATCTGGACCTGCCGTGGTTTCAGGCCTTTGTGGTAGCCCTGGTCTTCGGCATGGAGTGCGGCCTCGGAGGCGTGGGCATGCGCCGGAATAGTGTGGTCGGAGATGCCCTGCTGCGGGGTTGGCTGTTCCTGGGCCGGCGGTTTTTGGGCGCGGGCAGTTTCTGGATAGGTCATGGGGGTCCTTCGGGGTTCGAGGGGGCGCTACTTGCTCAGGTTGGCCAGTCGCTGCGGGCTGAGCAGTTCGGTGAGCTGCTCGGCGGTGAGCAGCCCGTGTTCGAGTACGAGTTCCGCGACTCCCTTGCCGGTGGCGAGGGCTTCCTGCGCGATCGCCGTGGCGGTCGCGTAGCCCAGCTGCGGGTTGAGGGCGGTGACGAGGCCGATTGACTGTTCCACCGTCAGGCGGAGCCGTTCGGTGTTGGCGGTGATACCCCGGACGCAGCGGGCCGTGAGGGTGCGGCAGGCCGCTTCCAGGTGCGAGATGCTCTTGTGGAGGCTGTGGACGATGATCGGTTCGAAGGCGTTGAGCTGGAGCTGGCCGGCTTCTGCGGCCATGGTGATGGTGACATCGTTGCCGATGACCTCGTAGGCCACCTGGCTGACCACCTCCGGGATGACCGGGTTGATCTTGCCGGGCATGATGGAGGAGCCGGACTGCACGGCCGGAAGGTTGATTTCGCCGAAGCCGGCGCGCGGGCCGGAGGAGAGCAGCCGGAGGTCGTTGCAGATCTTGGACAGTTTCACGGCCACCCGCTTCAGCACCCCGGAGAGATGCACGAAGGCGCCGACGTCCTGGGTGGCCTCGATCAGGTCCGCCGCCGTGACCAGTGGCAGGCCGGTGATCTCGGCAAGGTGCCGACAGGCGGCCTCTGCATAGCCCGCCGGGGCGTTCAGGCCGGTGCCGATCGCTGTGGCGCCGAGGTTGATCTCGTGGATCAGCAGGTCGGCTTCGGCCAGGCGGAGCCGGTCCTCGCCGATCGTGACGGCGTAAGTGCCGAACTCCTGCCCCAGCGTCATGGGGACGGCGTCCTGCAGCTGGGTGCGGCCCATCTTCACCACCGTGCGGAATTCGACGGCCTTGGCGGCGAAGGCCTCTTCCAGCTCGGTGAGGGCTTCCAGCAGTTCCCGGGCGGCGAAGATCGTGCCGAGTTTGACCGCGGTGGGGTAGACGTCGTTCGTGGACTGGCTGAGGTTGACGTGGTCGTTGGGGTGCAGCCGTGCGTAGTCGCCCTTCGGGTGTCCAAGGATTTCCAGGGCCCGGTTCGCGATTACCTCGTTGGCATTCATGTTCGACGACGTTCCGGCACCGCCCTGGATGACGTCCACCACGAACTGCTCGCTGAGTTTGCCGCTCATGACATCGGTGCAGGCGTCCTCGATGGCCCGGGCGCGCTCGGCGTCGAGCAGCCCGAGCTCGTGGTTGGTGCGGGCGGCAGCCAGCTTCACGGCGGCCAGCCCCCGGACCAGGTACATGTTGGAGGACAGCGGCTGGCCGGTGATGGGGAAGTTCTCTACGGCCCGAAGGGTGTGGACACCCCAGTAGGCGTCAGCGGGAACATCCCGGTCGCCCAGGAGGTCATGTTCGGAGCGGAAGTCGGCGGGTTCGTCGAGCGGGGTCATGGCGGTCCTTATAGGGCGTGGGGGTCGTTGAAAGTTACGGGGGCGGCGAGGAAATCGGTGACCTGCAGCAGTCCGACGGGCCGGCCGCCGCCCAGCACAGCTGACGTGGCGAGCCCCGTCAGAGGCGAGGTGTCGACGTCGAGCGCCTCCAGCAGGCGCACGGTGACAGGCATCCGGGCGCGGTCCCCGCCGTCGGAGATTTTGACGGCGACGGCGCGGCCGTCCGGAAGGCCCACGAGCTGGACGCCCTCAAAGCCGTCCTTCGCGAGGAGGCCGGGGACCAGGCGCATCAGCGCGGTGACATCCCGGTCCTCGCCCGCCACCATCCCGGGGTGGCAGCGCATCGCGTGGGCCACGGCAGCCTCCGCGCTGTCGGATCCCTTTGCCGAGGCCAGCTGGCCGAAGGCGCGGGCCATGCCGCGCAGGGTCAGGGCGAACAGCGGGGTGCCGCAGCCATCGGTGGAGGCGCGCTCCGGCTGCTCGCCGGTCAACTCCGCCACGGTCCGGGCCACGAGTTGCTGCAACGGGTGCGCGGGGTCCAGGTATCCCCGGACGGGCCAGCCGTTGACGAGGCAGGTGGCAACCATCGCGGCGTGCTTTCCGGAGCAGTTCTGCGCCAGCCGGGTGGCCTGGCCGCCGCCGCCGAGCCATTCCTCGCGTTCGCGGACGCCGTAGGGGAGGTCGGTGCTGTTCTCAAGGTCAGCGGGGTTGAGGCCGTACAGGTCCAGGATGCGCAGCGCGCCGTCGCGGTGGACGGTGGCTCCGGAGTGGCTGGCGGCGGCTAGCGCGAGGAGCTCCTCCGGGAGGTCGAGGCCGGCGCGGACCATGGCGACGGCCTGCAGGGGCTTAAGGGCGGAGCGCGGGTAGAACGGGGCGAGCGGCTCGCCGGCGGCCAGGAGGGTGCGGCCGTCCGCCGCGGTGGCGATGGCCGAGCCGTAGTGGACGCTCTCGGCCACGCCGTTGCGGGTCTGGACCGCAAGTGGGACATGCTGCGGGAGCCTCGCGGGGGCCGCTGGAGTTGGAATGTGCGCGACGGCAGGGGAAATCATTGCGTCCTTAGCAGTGGAGGTGTTCGTTGCTGGTCAAGGTGCTGTTGCTGGGTCTGCCCGCTGGGCCGGATCACACGCCGGCGTGGGGATGCAGGATCGAGGCGAGGGCAAGACCAACGGCGTGCAGGTGCTGGCTCATGGCGATTCGCGCCGTTGCTGCGTCGCCGGCCTCGATGGCGGCCAGGATGCGCCGGTGCTCTTCATCCGAGGCGTGCTGGCGGTCCGCCACCATATTCAGGGTCTCCGACTGATGTGCCAGGGCCTCGCGGATGTCCGCGACGACGTTCTCGAAGACCTTGTTCCGGCTGGCCTTCGCGATCAGGGCATGGAAATTCGAATCCAGGCCAACCCACACCTCGGGGTCGTCCTCGGCGGTCATGGCCGCGACGATGTCCCGCATGGTGTCCAGTTCCTCCGCCGAACGGCGTTCCGCGGCGAGCCCGGCGGCCGGAACTTCGATGTGGGGGCGGGCCTCGGTGAGGTCCAGGGCGGAATACTGGCCCAGGACCAGGTCTTTGGCCACATGGTCGGCGACGACGAAGGTGCCCCGCCCGGTCCTTGTGACGGTAAGCCCCAAGGCGTTGCAGGAACGCAGGGCCTCGCGGACCACGGAGCGGCTCACGCCGTACTGCTGGGCGAGCGTGGCTTCGGAACTCAGTTTGGCGCCGATGCCGAGCTTGCCGGATTCGATCTCGGAGCGCAGGACGTTAAAGACGGCCTCGGCCGCGCTGAGGCGGGCGAGTGGTTGTCCGGCTGTCCGGCTGTCTGACAGGTTCACCCCTCAAATATGGCAGAGGTCACACTGGGGTGTCAACCGGCTCCCACGCCCGGGAGCCGGCCGAGCGGACACTTGGGCACACTCCGAGGGCCCGGTCAGGGCTACAAGTGTCCGCTCGGCCCCGGCAGCTGAGCCTAGAGGCCGGCCAGCAGTCCCTTCATTTCCTTGATTTCGTCCGTCTGGGAGGCGGCGATGTCCCTGGCCAGTTTGATCGCGTCCGGGTTCTTGCCGCTTCGGACCTCCGCGTTGGCCATCTCGACGGCGCCCTCGTGGTGGGCGATCATTTGGGTGAGGAACAGCTTCGCGGCCTCGGTGCCCGTGGCGGCGTCGAGCTGGCGGATTCCGTCATCGCTCACCATGCCGGACATGACGTGGCCTCCCGGCATTTGGGTGGATTCGTTCCAGCTCCGGAGCCAGCCGGTCATCCGTTCGATCTCCGGCCCCTGGGCAGCCTTGATGCGGCCGGCCAGGGCGGTCACCTTGGGGTCGATGCCCTGCTCCTTGAGCATCATCTCGCTCATTTCGACAGCCTGGGCGTGGTGCGGGATCATCCCCTGGGCGAACATGGTGTCCGTGCCGTTGTGGTCCGCGGCTGCGGGCGCGGAACTCGATCCCGCGCTGCCGTGGTCCATGCCGGGCATGCTGCTGCCGGAGCCGGTGCTGGCGGAGCAGCCGGCCAGGGCGATGATCGCGGAGAGGGCGGTGGCGGAGATTGTCAGTGCTTTGTTCATCAAAATTCTGTCCTTTGGGAATCCGGCGTGCGCCGGCGGCGGACGATGCGAGCCTAAGGGGTGCGCACCGTGTGGGGGCGTGGGTGCCGGCGAAGCGCGGCACGGATCCCCTTTACGTCCGGCTAATGGACAGCTCGTTCGGCGTTGGCGTGGAGGGGAGGTAGGAGTTGGCGGCGAGCTGGTCCACTTCCGCCGCGCTCCGTGGCCGGAACGTGAGCAGTGTTGTCCCGGGCAGGGGCGCGCTCAGGGACGCGCCCGAGGGGGCCGGGGTGCACGACGTGTGTGCCGCGTGCTGTTCGCCGCAGCCTCCACCGCAGACGCACGACGGCGGCGTCGGAGTTTCGTGATGGATCGCCTGGCCGGTGTGCGCGGGTGCAGTATGGTCGGCAGCTGCGTGGAAGGATGCAGAATGGCCGGACGCTGGGGCGGTCTGGACGTGCTCAGCCGAGGCGTGCGCTCCCTGGGTGCCGGCGAGGACGTGCATGCCGAGAAGCCCGGCAAGCACGGCGAGGATGCCGGCCAGCAGGGCGAAGCGGAGGAGGCAGGCGGCCGGATCATGCTTCGATGCTTCGGTCACGTCGCACCTCCTTCCAGGCTGATGTCCCGCAGTTCAGGCTACCGGTGTTCAACGATGGCTCCGCTGATTGTGTTCCAGCCACCCGCGGCGAGCCCGGTTAACAGTTGGACCGACGCGGCGGGTGTGAAAGTATCTGCGTATGAATGCAGATATGCGGGTTGATGTCGACAGCCCCCACGTGGAGCTGGCCGTCGAAGTATTTTCCATGCTGGCCGACGCCACGCGGGTCCGGCTGATCCTCGCTCTGGGGAACGGTGAGCTGCCGGTAAAGGCCTTGGCGGAGCAGGTCGGGAAACCGGCCTCTGCCGTCTCGCAGCACCTGGCCAAGATGCGGCTGGGCGGTATGGTCGCCACCAGGCAGGAAGGCACCAAGGTCTTTTACCGGTTGCAGAATGATCACGCCCGCCAGCTGGTGATGGATGCGATCCACCAGGCCGAGCACGCGCTAGGCACTGCCCCGGGACACGGCGCATGAGCGGGCCGGGGAACGCTGTGGGCCACAACCGCCACGGGGAACACGACGGCCACGATCATCCGCACGATCACGACCACGAGCACGACCACCCGCACGATCATCCGCACGATCACGACCACCCGCACGATCACGACCACCCGCACGGCCACACCCACGCCCCCGGGCTGAAGGGTTGGCTGCACGAGCTCTTCGTCCCGCATTCCCATGACGCCGCGGACTCCATCGACGAGGCACTCGAGTCCAGCGCCCAGGGCATCCGCGCAGTTAAAGTCTCGCTGCTGGGCCTGGGCGCCACCTCGCTGTTCCAGCTGGCGATTGTGCTGATCAGCGGATCGGTGGCGCTGCTGGCGGACACCGTGCACAATTTCTCCGATGCGCTTACCGCGGTGCCATTGTGGATTGCGTTCCTGCTCGGCCGGCGCAAACCGACGCGTACCTACCCGTACGGCTTCGGGCGCGCCGAGGACCTGGCCGGACTCTTCATCGTCGCCATGATCGCCCTCTCCGCGGTCGTGGCCGCCGTCGAATCCATTCGCCGCTTCTTCGAACCGCAGCCCGTGCAGAACCTCGGCTGGGTCCTCGCTGCAGGCCTCGTCGGCTTCGCGGGCAATGAGCTGGTGGCGATCTACCGGATCCGGGTCGGCCGGCGGATCGGGTCCGCGGCGCTGATCGCCGACGGCGTGCACGCCCGGACTGACGGCTTCACGTCCCTCGCCGTGGTGGCCGGTGTCATCGGCGTCTGGCTCGGCTTCCCGTTGGCGGATCCGATCGTGGGGCTGCTGATCTCGGTGGCGATCATGGTGCTGCTCTGGGGCACCGTGCGCGACGTCGGGCGGCGACTCATGGACGGCGTCGACCCCCAACTGAGCGATGCGCTCGCTGGCGTCGTCCGGGAGCACTCGCCACTGGGCGGGACCTCCCGGCTGCGCTGGTCCGGCCACCGGCTGCACGCCGAGATCACGGTCCCCCTCAGTCCGGACGCCCGGCTGGCCGATCTTTCCTCGGTGGCCGCGGACCTGGAAGAGGGCGCCAAGGCGGCGCTGCCGCACCTCGGCTCGGTGACGGTGGTGCCGTCCATAACGCAGTCCGCTTAGCCGGGGTCAGATCCCCAGGGAAGCGAGGCTCTGCCGCAGGGTCTCGGCCGAGTGGTGGAGGGAAGCGAGTTCGCCCTCGTCCATGGGTGTCTCCAGGACCGCGCGCACGCCGCCGTTGCCCACGATGCTGGGCAGTGAGAGGGCGATTCCGTCGATCCCGTACTGCCCGCCCAGCACCGTGGAGACCGGGAGCACCGCGTTTTCCGAGCGCAGCAGCGCCTCCACGATCCGGGCACCGGAGAGGCCGATCGCGTAGTTCGTGGCGCCCTTGCCGGCGATGACTTTGTAGGCGGCCTGCGTGACTTCGCGGGCGGTTTCGGTGAGGTACCCGGGGGTGAAGATGCGCTCGCCGTCGACCTTCCAGTCCCGGATCGGCACCGGGCCGATGGTCGCACCGGACCAGACCGGGAATTCGGTGTCGCCGTGTTCGCCGACCATGCTGGCGTGCACGCTGGTCACGGACACGCCCGCGCGGTGCGCCAGCAGCCAGCGCAGCCGCGAGGTGTCCAATACGGTGCCGGAGGAGAAAACCCGGGCGGTCGGCAGCCCGGTGATCTTTTGCGCGGCCACGGTCAGCACATCACAGGGGTTGGTGACAAGCACGTAGACCGCGTCCGGGGCGTGTTCGAGCAGTTGCGGCATGAGCTGCTCGAGGATGCGGACGTTGGTGCCGGCCAGGTCCAGGCGGGTCTGGCCGGGCGCCTGTTTGGCCCCCGCGGTGATGACGACGACGTCGGCGCCTTCGGTGACGCTGATGTCCCCGCCGCCGTTGACGGTTGCCGCCGCCGCCGTGAACTGGGTGCCGTGCGCCAGGTCCAGGACCTCGGCCTCGGCCTTGGCCGCGTTGACGTCAAAGAGCACGACGTGGCTGGCCGAGCCGCGGATCAGGGCGGCGTAGGCCAGCGACGTGCCGACGCTGCCGGCGCCGACGACGGCCAGTTTGGATCCGGAGCGTGCGGTCATAAGCCTCTCCATCTTGCGCGGTCAGCTACCGGGCGGCACGACGGTGCCCGCGGTTTCGCCGCCATCAATGACGAATTCGGCACCCGTGACGAAGGAGGATTCCTCGCTGGCCAGATAGACGGCGAGCTGCGCGATCTCGGCGGGTTGGCCGATCCGGTGCAGGGGCACATGGCCGGTGTCGAAGGTCATGCCCTCGGTCATGGGGGTCTGGATGACGCCGGGGTGGACGGAGTTGACCCGGATCCCGTCCCGCCCAAGGTCGAGTGCGGCCGCCTTGGTCAGGCCGCGCACGCCGAATTTCGACGCGGTGTAGCCTGCGAGGTTCTCGTAGCCGCGCATCCCGGCGATGGAGGAGACGTTGATGATGGAGGAGGAGCCCGCCCTGGCCAGCGCTGGGGCGGCGGCCTTGATGCCGTTGAAGACCCCGGTGAGGTTCACCTCGATGATCCGGGCCCATTGTTCGTGCGGGTAGTCGTCGATCCGCCCGAAGTTCACGATGCCGGCATTGTTGACCAGGATGCTCAGGCCGCCGAAAGCGGACACGGCCTCGTTAACTGCTGCGTCCCAGTCCGCCGGGCTGGTCACGTCCAGGTGAACGTAGCGGACGCCGTCGCCGAGTTGAGCCAGTAACTGGGCGCCGTCGTCGTCCAGCACATCGCCGACGACGGCCGTCGCCCCTTCGTCAAGGAAGCGCTGCGCGATCGCGGCGCCAATGCCGCGGGCGCCGCCGCTGATCAGTGCGACTTTGCCGTCCAAACGTCCCATACCGTTGTCCCTTCGAGCTGCACCAGTCAGCGCTGTATCCGTCTGCGCTGCATCCGTCTGCGACGGGCCGGCCGTGATGCGGTCAGCTATCCCAGCTTGGCTGGGGGAGACGTGGTTGGGCAGGGCCGTTGGGCCCAAGGGCGACGTCGGCAGGCGGCGGCGAGCCGGCGTCGTGTGGCGCCTAGAGGTGCTGGATCCCCGCCCGCTGCATGGCGTCCTTGTAGACCGCGACGTTCTTGGCCAGGAGTTCTTCCTGCTTGGCCGGCGATACGGCAAAGGCGCGGCCACCCAGCGCGGTGGCTTTGTAGATTTTCACGCCGCGGTTCTTCAGTGAGGAGTGGTAGGTCTTTTCGAACAGCGTCAGGAAGGCGTGGGCGTCGGCACCGTGGGCGATGATCGCGGAGGTCCGCTTGTTGATCTTCATGAACTGGCGGAAGGGCCGCAAGCCGTCGGTCTTTTCCTGGACGTTCAGGGCTGACGGGAGCTCCGGGTCGCGGACCCAGGGATAGGCGTTCCACGGCATCACATAGCGCGGGTCGAGTTCGACGGCTTCGTAGATGGAGGTGGCGCGGCGGGCTGCCTCGTCCTCGTTGAAATGCGAGACGAACCCCGATTCGCAGCCCTTGCCGGGCGCAATATGGAGGGTCACGATGCGGCACTCGTCCTCATCATGGACGGGGTCGATGTACGGGACCACAGATCCCGGCTTCTTCTCCATCAGTTCGTCGCAAAGTTGGGTCACGGCCGCGATGTTCGGTTCCTGCAGCAGAGTCTTCTTTTCGTCCCAGTCAATCGTCACGATTTCTCCCTCAGCACTCGGCGTCCAGAATCAGGCGTCTTGTTCCACTCTACGCTTCTGTGCCGGAGGGTGTTTTCGTGCGGCCCGGAAGAGGCGACGGACCCCTAGCCTCGGCTTCTGGGCAGGCGTACGCTTAAAGCGCCTGCAGGTAACCACTTGATTAAGCCGGGTCGTTCTGGACATGAAAATGTCCGAGCCGTCTCATAGCGAGATCGCGAAGGTACCTGCAGGTCCTGTGTTTAACGGATTTTTGGCGTTTAGCGGATACATGGCGGCCTGCCGCCCTCCCCGAAGTCCCTCAGCAGGCCGCGGACGGCCAACCTCGTCCCTAAGTCTCAGGCCGCAGTCCTGACCCGCCCGAGCTTCAGCACCTTGACGAGGTGTCGAATTTCCCGACGCTGGCCGAATGTCGCAGTCGATCCATATGCCCCTCCCGGCAGCGGCGGGGCGGTGGAGTGATAGCTGTGGCCGGTGGGTGTGGTGAGTTGGAGGGTGTGCCGGGGTCCGGGGCGTGGGTGTGCGTTCCAGCCGGGGGTTTCTTTGGTGTGGTTGCAGGCTTCGCAGAGTCCGGCGCCGTTGTCTGCTGTGGTTGCGCCGCCGGTGTGCCAGGGGATGATGTGGTCCAGGTGTCGGATGGGTGCGTCGCAGTAGGGGGTCCGGCAGGTGTGGTCCCGGGCCTGGATTAAGCGGCGCAGCCCGGGCGGGAAGATCCGGGCGCGGGAGTCCATGGCCACGAGTTCGCCGGTGGCCGGCGCGGTGTAGAGCCTGCGGACCCAGAGGGCGAAGGCGCGTTCGGCGCCGGAGCCGCCCGCAGTGCCGGTGCCCGCGTCCCTCAGCAGGGCCCTGGCCCAGCCTGCGGGGACGATGCCGTAGCCGGGGAGGCGGGCGGGTTCGCTGTCGGCCTGGAAGAGGGTGCGGTCGGTCATGATGAGCTGGATGTCGATGCCGCTGATCCCGCCGGCTTTGCCGGTGGTGCGTTGCACCAGGGCGTCGGCCATCAGCTGGCCCCGGGAACGGGGATCCCCGGCGGCCCGGGCAGCGTCTGCGTGCCGGGTGAGGGCGGCGTGCACGGCCACGCCCTGGCCGACCGGCAACAACGCCGTCAGGTAGCACATGGTGTCGGGGGCCGGGCGGAGGCTGACGTGGCGGTCGGTTTCGGCGTGGCCGGCGCGCTGGGTGATGGAGCGCGGGTCCCGCCGGTACGCGGCGGCACGGGCCGCGGCGATGATGGCGCGGTCCCCGGCGCCGGTGAAGGTCTCGGCGTCGGGGGCGAGTTCTTCGTCGACGGCGGCCCGGTCGGCGGGGGACAGGACGGCGGTTTCGCGGGCCAGGAGGGTTGCGCGCCATTCGTTGAGCTGGCCGGTTTCCAGGGCGGCGAGGGTGTGCGGCATTTCGGTGACGAGTGCCTTGGCGAGGCCCAGGAGTCTCCCGCCTTTGGCCGGGGATTCGCGGCGGGCGAGGGCGAGCTGCGCAGCAATGCCGGTGCCGAGCTGGTCGGCGGGAACCCCGGCCAGGGATTGTTCGCGGCGCTGGGCCAGGTCGAAGGCGACGGCGTCCCGGGCCTGCCGGGCGGCCAGGACGGACTTCAGGTCCTCCAGCTCGCGTGTTTCGTCGATGAGGGCCGCGGCGCTGGCCGGGGCCGGGATCCCGGCCAGGATCCGCGCGAGGTCCGCGACCGTTACGCTGTCCGCCGGAGCCACGTAGGGCCCTTGCTTGCCGTCCATGGAATCCAGTCAATCAGGCACCTGTGACAATTAAGGCGGCCGAGAAACCGCCGCCTCCGTAGGCACCAAGAGCACCGCCACGCCCAAAAGCCCAAGCCAAGGAACCCATGCCGATCAACAGACAGTCACTGAAGCAGGACGGCTTCACCGGGTTCCGGGCGCTAACGGAGCTGGACATCAACCGGATCCCCCAGAAACCCGGCATCTTCGCCGTGCTGCTGCCCGAGAGCCCCGGGCCGGGCAGCGCCCGGCCTCAGTTCCTCGCCAAGAGCACGGCTGGCATCTTCAAGAAAAAGGATCCAACCCTCAAGCCCGAGGCGCTCGACGTCGAATGGGTCGACGGTGCCGACGTCCTCTACGTGGGCAAGGCCGGGCCGGGCAGCAAAGGCAACCGGGGGCTGCGCCGGCAGATCCAGGAGTTCGTGGACTTCGGCAAGGGCAAGCCGCCGGGCCACTGGGATGGGCGGCTGATCTGGCAGCTCGCCGCCGCCAACAAGCTGATCATCGCGTGGAAGGAGCTACCCGTGGACCAGCTAGCCGCGGCCGAAGCCGGCTACCACGCCGCGTTCATCGCAGACCACGGCAGGCTGCCTTATGCCAACCTGGTCCAGGCCCGCGTCAAGGGCGCCTAGCCGGTTGCGCCGCGCGCCCAGCTAAAACCCGCCGCGGTGCGTGAACCGCCCCGCCACCAGCGTCGCGGCCACCGGCATCGCGGCAAACTCGGCGTCGGAGGCGGCCAGCGGGTCGGCGTCGAGCACGACGACGTCGGCCGGGTCGCCGACGCTGATCCGGCGCCGTCCGCGCGACGACGCAGCCAGCGCCTCCTGCCGGGTCAGCGCCTGCTCCGGGTGCCACGGACCGCGGCCGTCCTGCCGGGCCCGGGTGGTGGCCGCAGACATGGCCGTCCAGGGTTCCAGCGCCGCGACCGGAGCGTCGGAGCCAAGTGCCAGCGTGGCCCCGGCGTCGAGCAGGGAGCGCAGCGGGAACGCCCGCTCCGTCCGGCCGGCCCAGTTGGAGTCGGCCGCGTCGCGGTCATCGAGGGCGTGGGCGGGCTGCACGCTGGCGGTCAGGCCCAGTTCGCCGAACCGTGCGAAGTCTTGCTGCCGGACAAACTGGGCATGCTCAATCCGGCCCCGTACTCCGGCCGCCTCGAAGGCGTTCAAAGCCACCTCGTTGGCGCCGTCGCCGATCGCGTGTACCGCGGGGACGAACCCGGTGTCGCGGGCCCGCACCAGCAGCTCCAGCAACTCCGGCTCGCTGACCGTGAGCAGGCCGCGGCCGCCGTGCGGGTAGGGGTCCACGCAGTACGCCGTGCGCGTGTTCAGTGAGCCGTCGATCAAGACCTTCAGCGGACCCACCCGAAGGAGTCCGCCGCCCTCCGGAACCTGCTGGCCGGTCCGCATCCCCGCGCCGACGGCTCGGTCCAGATCCTGCGGATAGACCCCCGCATCAACGCGGAAGGAATCGAACCCCGCCGCGATCCGCCGCAGCCACGTATCCCGGTTCCAGACCATCTCGAAGTCGACAATCCCCACGATGCCTCGCGCAGCGGCTGCCTTCCCGGCGTCGCGGACCATGGCGTCGACCGCGACGTCGGGCAGTCGGCCCAACTCCCTGGTGAGTTCAAAGGCCGGATCCTCGCGGAGCAGTCCGTCCGCACCCACGGCCACGCCGTAGCGCCCGGCGGCCGCGGTGTTGAGCCACACGCAGTGCAGATCGTGGCTGATCAGCGCCGTGGGGACGCCGGCGGTTGCGCCGTCGAGCAGTTCAAGACTGGGCATGTCCGCCCAGACAGCGTCGCGGAATCCGACGCCGACGAGCGTCCGGCCGCCGGCCGCGGCGCCGCCGTAGCCTCTACCTTCCGCCGCCCCGGAACCCTTTTCATTCAGCTGGGATTGCACGACGGCGGCCGCTTCCCGAGCGGAGCCTGCGCCGGAAAGATCGATCCGGCCCGCGGCCAGGGCCCACTGGGTCATGTGGACATGCTCGTCCCACAGCCCCGGCATCACGAAGCGCCCGTCCAGGTCCACTACGTCGAGACCGCCCGCCGAAGCCTCCGACGACGGACCCCGCGAGCCCGCGGGCACAATCCGAGCAACAATGCCGTCCGTAATGAAAATGTCACACAGCGTCATTTCCCCCGGCTGCCGGACCGAGGTGAGGGCAAGACCCGGCTGAGCGGCGGAAACGGCATTTTTCGGCATAGGAACAGGCTAGGGCCACCTGGGGGTGGCAACAATTCGCGCACCACTGGTCACTGCCAACACACGCCTCCCAGTCGCCCGAGCCCCGGCGCGTGCAAGGGACTTTCGCCCCCTTGCCCGCGAACAGCACGGAGGTCATTCTGGAATTGGGGCGGTTCCTGCACGGCCATGGGGGATGAACCGCCTGCAAGCATTTTCGGTCTCGCTAGGACCCTGGGGTGAGGAAATGGCATTTGCACTTTCCAGCTTGGGCAGGAAAGGCAGGAGACCATCCAACATGTCTAGTCAATATTCTGTCGCAGCCGATGCGCACACGACGACCGCCACCACGGCTGCGCAGCGGGGGAGCTCTGAGAACGCATGAGCCCGCTGCGACACTTGAACCAAGCCAGCCGCGCCCGGTCTTTCCACGCACACCCCTCCCACGGCGATCCGCGGATTAAGGTGGTCATCCGGATCGACCCCGCGGAGGAGTCCGCGCGCGTCGAGGTGCGCGGCGTCGTCACGACCGCCAACATCCGGGCTCTCTACGTGGTGTGCCGCCGGGTGACTTCCAGACTCGCAGGCTACGAGATCATCGTGGACCTGGCGCACGCCCGGGTCACCGCGGCAGCTTTCGAGGAACTCCGCGAGCACGCCCGCCAGTCCATCGTTTCTTCCGGCATTGACTCGTCTGTCACCCCCTGCCGCCTGCGGATCGTCGATCCGCAGGTCATCCTCAGAACCAAGGAGCTCGCATGAAAGCCCTCGTGTACGGCGGCCCCGGCCAGAAGTCCTGGACGGACGTCCCGGATCCGAAGATCCAGAATCCCAGCGACGTGATCGTCAAGGTGGATACCACCACCATCTGCGGCACGGATCTCCACATCCTCAAGGGCGACGTGCCCGCCGTAACCAAGGGCCGGATCCTCGGCCACGAGGGCGTAGGAACCATCACCGAGACCGGGTCCTCCGTGACCGGACTGAAGGTGGGCGACCGCGTCATTATTTCCTGCATCAAGTCCTGCGGGCACTGCGCTAACTGCAAGACCGGGCTCTACTCGCACTGCATGGGCGAGGAAGGGCAGTCCGGGATCGGCTGGATCTTTGGACACCTGATTGACGGCACACAGGCCGAATACGTCCGCGTCCCCTACGCTGAAAACTCGCTCCATCTACTGCCGGAGGGTGTGAGCGACGAGCAGGCAGTGATGCTGTCCGACATCCTGCCCACCGGGTTTGAGATCGGCGTGCAGTACGGCCGGGTCAAGCCCGGCGACACCGTGGCCGTGGTGGGTGCCGGCCCGGTCGGGCTTGCAGCAATCGCCACCGCGGGCCTCTATGGCGCCGCCACCATCATCGCCATCGACCTCGACGCGAACCGGCTGGAAAAATCACGCGAGTTTGGCGCCACTGACGTCGTGCTTTCCGGGGACGCCGACTGGAAGGACCAGGTCATGGTGCTCACCGACGGGCAGGGCGTGGACGTGGCGATCGAGGCTGTCGGTATCCCGGCAACCTTCAGCATGTGCACCGACATTGTCCGTCCGGGCGGCAACGTGGCCAACGTGGGAGTGCACGGAAAATCCGTGGAACTTCACGTGGAGGACCTTTGGATCCGGAACATCAACATCAGCATGGGTCTGGTCAATGCCAACACCACCCCGATGTTGCTCAAGCTGGTAGCCCAGGACAAGGTGCCGGCAGACAAGTTCGCCACCCACCACTTCAGTTTCGACCAGTTCATGGACGCCTACGACACCTTCGCCAGAGCCGCGGAAACGAAGGCCCTGAAAGTGGTGATCACCGCATGAAAGCCCACGTTGTCTACGATTCGGCGTTCGGCAACACCAAATCCGTGGCGGAAGCCGTCGCCGGCTCGCTCGGCGAACTCCACGCCACACCCGTGCCGGTCAACGAGTTTTCCCCCGACGACCTGGCTGCGGGGGACCTGCTCGTGCTTGGAAGCCCCATCAACGGCTGGCGTCCGACGCCGAAGATCACGGAGTTGCTCTCGACGCTTGGGGACGGCCATCTTAACGGGGTCAAAGCGGCAGCTTTCGACACCCGCGTCCGGATGTTCGTCCACGGCGACGCGGCGAAGAAGATGGCGCACGCGCTCCGGGACAACGGCGCCGACATCATTTCCGAGCCTATGCCCTTTTACGTCCAGGGCAGCGAGGGGCCGTTGCGGCCCGGCGAAATCGAGAAGGCCGCACGATGGGGCAAGTCACTGCTGGAGGCGTTGGAACGGCCATGAAACCGGGCCGGATTGTCATGCTGGTGCTCGGCACGCTTGCGGCGCTGCTGGGACTGGGACTTCTCGCCGGGGCCGGCTTCACCGGTTGGGCCAATTACCAGCAGCGCGACGGCGGCTATTTCACCACCCCGTCCGAGCGCTACACGGTGGACTCTTACGCGTTGACCTCGCCGCGGCTGAATGTCATGACCGACGCCGGACCCGCCGGAGTCGACCCGGCCGCGGCGGCCGGCAGCGTGATGCTGCGCGGCTCCGCTGCGGACTCGGCGCAGCAGATCTTCATCGGCATTGCTCCGCAGGCAGACGTGGCCGCCTATTTGAGCGGCGTCAAACATTCCGAGCTGACCGAGGTCCGCTTCTCGCCTTTCCGGGCCGAGTACCGTGATGTGTCCGGAACCAAGCCTCCCGCCCGGCCTGCGGATCAGAAATTTTGGACGGCGTCCGCCACCGGGGCCGGCAGCCAGGAACTCAAGTGGGACCTGCGCTCCGGGAACTGGGCGGTCGTGATCATGAACGCCGACGCGAGCAGCCCGGTTTCTGTCGACCTCCGCGGCGGTGCCCGCTCGGACCTCCTCTGGCCAATCTTCCTCGGGCTACTGATCGGCGGCATTGTGTTGCTGGCGGTGGGTGTCCCCCTGATTGTGGCCGGCGCAGCCGGGCTGGGACGCGGCAGGCCGCCGCAGGGTCCCGGGCAGCAGCCTGGGGCTCCTTACGCCGGCGCTCCACACGCCCCGGCTCCTTACCCAGGTGCTTCCTACGCCGGCGCTCCCTACGCAGGTGCCCCGTACTCGGCGGGACCGCTGCCGTCCGGCGCCCCTCCCGGGGGTTATGTCTATCCGGCCCGGCTCAGTGGCTATCTGGACCCGCAACTGTCCCGCTGGCTGTGGCTGGTCAAGTGGTTCCTGGCCATCCCGCACTACATCGTGCTGTTCTTCCTTTGGTTCGCCTTCGTCGTCACCACAATCGTGGCCGGCTTCGCGATCCTTTTCACCGGCCGCTATCCGCGCTCGCTGTTCAACTTCAACGTGGGCGTGATCCGCTGGAGCTGGCGGGTGGCGTTCTACTCCTACGCGGCGATCGGCACGGACCAGTACCCGCCATTCACGCTGGCCCGCACCGGCTATCCGGCGGACTTCGACGTCGACTACCCGGAGAAACTGTCCCACGGCTTAGTGCTGGTGAAGTCCTGGCTGCTGGCCATCCCGCATCTGCTCATCGTGGGGGTCCTCACCGGCACCACGAGAGTCTGGGGCAGCCGCGAGGGTTACTGGGACGACGGGCAGTGGGTCCAGCAGAACGCCGGCATCTCGCTGATCGGGCTGCTGGTGCTCATCGCGGGCGTCATCCTGCTGTTCACCGGCCAGTACTGGCGCGGGCTGTTCGACCTGCTGATGGGCCTGAACCGCTGGATCTACCGCGTCATCACCTACGTGGCCCTCATGCGGGACGAATACCCGCCGTTCCATCTGGACATGGGGCCCACCGATCCGGGCGACCTCCAGCCGGTGCCGACCGCCGGCCCTCCGCCGGCCCCCGCGTACGGCCAGCCGGCACCCGGCCCGGGCCAGACTGCGGCCCAGGCCGGAACGCCCGAGCAGCAACCCGGGCCGCCGGGCTTCTATGGGATCGGCGGCCCGTCCGCGGCTGTTCCTCCGGAAGTTCACGAGGGGAGAGGCGGCCCGGAGGTCCCTCCGCGTCCCTAGGCCACCCCAGATCGTCTCCTGCGGCAGCCGGGCACCTCACTGAGGAACCCGGCTGCTGGACTACGTCCGCTGGGCACGCACAGTCCTCCTGCAAAACATTTCTACATGCATCTGCATCCAAACGGCCCCTCGCGCCGGTAGTAGGGGTGTAAGCAAGTAATCGCCCGCTCCCCGGGCCGTTGAAGGAGATGTAAATGCGTACCAGCCTTTTCAGTGCAGGCGCCGTGGCAATCGCGGCAGCACTCACCCTTGCCGGCCCCGCCCAGGCAGCCGAGCCCGACGCCCAGCTTTCCGTCCTCCACGGAGTGCCGGGGTTGACCGTTGACGTATGGGTCAACGGCGAACGCACCTTGGATGACTTCGCCCCGGGGACCCTGGCCGGTCCGCTGGCCCTTCCTGCCGGGGCCTATGAACTTGCCATCACCGCCGCAAATGCCAAGGACGCCTCTGCCCCCGTAATCGGTCCCGTGAAGGTCAACCTCGCCGCCAGCGGCAACTACACGGCCGTTGCCAACCTCGACGCTGCGGGCAAACCGACGGCCAACTTCTTCACCAACGACGTGTCGCAAATCGGTCCCGGCAAGGGCAAGCTCACTGTCCGCCATACGGCAGCGGCGCCGGCCGTGGACATCCTTGCAGGCGGCGCCCCCGTCATCTCAAACCTGGCCAATCCCAAGGCGAAGACGCTCACCCTTGACCCCGGGACCCTGTCCGTTGCCGTCGCCGCCGCCGGCACCACGGCTCCGGTGATCGGCCCGGCCAACGTGACTGTCGCCGAAGGCACCCACACCGTGGTCTACGCATGGGGCAGCCTCGCGGACAAGAACCTGAAACTGGCCGTACAGAAGATCGAGGGGCTGCACTCCGCTCCCGGCGGCGTTCCGGGCGGACGCTCCGGAGCCGCCGACGCCGGCACCGCACCCTTCGGTCAGACAGCCGCGACTGTAGGCATCGGTGCCGCAGTGATGCTGCTGCTTGTCGGCGGTGTTGTTGTGGCCCGCAGGCAGCCGGCGTTCCGCCGCACCCGCTAGGACGCGAACGCCCACGCCGGCCGCCCGGACACCCCGGGCGGCCGGCCCTTGGGCTCACTACGGGAGGAGGAAGAACATGCTGCGCAAGACGGCGAAGGCCACCTGGCGTCTCCACGCCGATGTTCCGCAAAGGTCCGCCCAGCGCTCCGCCGCGCGGATCGCGGCATCCGCCGCCACGGTGGCGCTGCTGATCGCCGGTTGCGCCGCCCCCCAGTTGAGCTCCGCTCCGCTGCCTTCGGAGACAGCCGGCCTGGGGACTGCAGCCCCCGGCGCCGGCCAACCCGGCGTCGAAATACCGCCGCAAACCCAGCCCAAGCGGCCTGTGCAGGTCGCGCCGGCTCCCGCCCGAAAGTCAGCGGTCCCGAAGTCACCCATCCCGGTCCGGCCGGCGGCCCCGGTGGCCAGCCCGGCCAAGGATCCGGCCCCGCGCTTCCTGACTGTCGCTGGAACCACCATCAACATGCCCATTGTGGAGGTGGGGGTCAGCCCCGACGGGGCCATGGAGATCCCGGAGCCCTTCAACCAGGCCGGCTGGTACCGCTTCGGGCCTGCTCCCGGGGCCGCCGCCGGCACTGCCGTGGTGGCGGCGCACGTCGACACCACCTCCGAGTCGGCGCCGTTCTCCCAGCTCAAGTCGTTGCCGGCCGGCTCCATCGTCACGGTCCAGCGGCACGGTGCCGCGCCCCTGGCCTATCGGGTGATCCGGGTGGAGCTGATGGCCAAGGACGCGTTCGACGGCGCCTCCGTGTTTCGGCGCGACGGGCCGCCGCAGCTGAAGCTCGTGACCTGCGGGGGCAGATGGCTGGACGAACAACAGGACTACGGCGACAATGTGATTGTCACGGCGGTGCCGGCGTGATCCAGGACGCAGCGCTCATTGTCGCCGCCAGCAGGGGGAAGGAGCCGGGCTTGGCACCTTTCGAGTCCCCCTCCGCCTGGGACGCGCGACTGAACGAGGCGTTCGCTGCCGGGGACGAAATCGCGCTGGCAGAGGCGTACCGGCAATTCTCACCCCTGGTGCACACCCTGGCCTTGCGCTCGCTGCGCGACAGCGCCGCGGCCGACGATGCCACCCAGGAAGTCTTTATCCGGGTCTGGCGCTCGCGGTCCGCGTTCGATCCCTCGAAGGCGCGGCTGCCGGCGTGGATCGTCGGCATCACGCGGAATGTCATTGCGGACGCCCAGGCGGCTACAACGCGGGAAACCCGGAAGGTCCTGGCCGCCGTCGAACACTCACCGGACCCGGGCCAGGCCGCCGGGCACGCGGCGGCCGAGCTGCTCGCCGACCGGCTGCTGCTGGATGGGGAACTCGAGCGGCTGGGCGAACCGCAAGGATCCATCCTCAAGCTCGCTTTTTACGACGACCTGACGCACTCGCAGATCTCACAGAAACTGGACCTGCCGCTTGGTACCGTCAAGAGCCACATCCGCCGCAGCCTGTCCGTGCTCAGAAGCCGATTGGAAGTAGACCGTGCAACATCTTGATCCGGAGTCCCTGAGCCTGCTGGCACTTGGCGAGGAGCTCGGGGACGACGCCGCGGACCACCTCCGCTCCTGCGCCGGCTGCGCAGCGGACTTTGCGGGGCTCCGCCGTGCCGTGGTCGCGGCCAAGCCGGGACCGGACGCCGTCGCGCTCGAAGCGCCGGGACCGCAGGTGTGGGCAGGAATTCACAGCGCGCTGGGGCTTTCCCCCGCCGTCGCCGCAAACCCGCTCGCGGCCTCCGATTCGCCGGCGCCGTCGCCGTCGCCGTCGGCGTCGTCGGAGTCGCCGGTGTCACCGTCACCGGCGCCGCTGCCCTCCAGGGAAGAGCGCGCCGCCCGGAAACGGAAGCCCGGCGGGGGCGCGGGCTGGATGCGCCGCCCCGGGGTGTGGCTGGCGGCCGCCGCCGCCACAGTCCTTCTGGCGGCGGGAGCCTTCTGGTCCGTACAGCAGAACCAGGCGCAGGTGACCCCGTTGGCCCGCGCCGAGCTCGCCCCGGTCGATCAGCACTCGGCCACCGGATCGGCCCGCGTCGTCGAGGCCAAGGACGGTCAGCGCACCCTGGAAGTTCAGGTCAACAAGAATGAGGCCCGCGGGTACCAGGAGGTCTGGCTGATAGCGCCGGACCTGTCCCGGCTGGTGAGCCTTGGGGTCATGACCTCTGATTCGGGCACCTTCCCGGTGCCGGCGGGCCTGAACCTGAGCGAGTACCCGATCGTGGACGTGTCCGACGAACCGGTCGACGGCAATCCCGCGCACTCCAGCGTGAGCATCGTGCGCGGAACCCTCGTGTCCTGAGCCGTTCGTCCCGTTGCCACCTGACCCCTTGTCACCTGACCCCAGCGAGAACATAGTTGAGGGAATTCACCACTCCGCGGCGGGAGGCAGGGAACGATGCTCACTAACCAAGTGCCGGCTGGCGGCCTACTGCAGGGCAAGACCGCGCTGATCTACGGCGCCGGCGGTGCGATCGGCGGAGCGGTGGCACGGGCCTTTGCGGGCGAGGGCGCGACGGTGTATCTCGCAGGCCGCACGGAATCCAGGCTGGAGAAAGTCGCGCGGGACATCAGGGAGCAAGGTGGAACGGCGGAAACCGCCGTCGTCGATGCCCTGGACGAGGAGCAAGTGGACGCCTTTGTGGACTTCGTGGCGAAAAAGTCCAAACGGATCGACATCTCGTTCAACGTCATTTCCTTCGGCGATATCCAGCAGCCCCTGATGGAAATCGACGTCAATGACTTTGCCCAGCCCATCACACTGGCCACCCGCACCCACTTCCTCACCACCAGGGCCGCAGCGAGCTACATGATCAAGCAAAAGTCTGGCGTCGTGCTGATGTTCGGCGGCTCGGGCCCGCAGACCCTCGCCGGCCTCGGCGGCTTCAAGGTGGCCTTGGATGCGATGGAGGGCCAGCGGCGGCAATGGGCCCTGGAACTGGGGAAGTCAGGGGTGCGCGTCGTCACCATGGTCACCGGCGGAATCATCGAGACCATTCCCTGGCAGGTGGAGGAGCGCGAGGAGATCGTGGTGGAGATCGCCAAGACCGCGCACCTGAACCGAACCGCCACCCTGGTGGACGTCGGCAACGTGGCGAGCTTCATCGCCTCGGACAAGGCCGGCGCCATCACCGATGCCACCATCAACATCTCCAGCGGCGCGATCGTGGACTACTAGCGGTTCCCGTCCCGCTCGTCAGGATCTGTGCTGATTCGTCCGGCGGCTATTCCACCGTGACTTTGACCCGCTGGACCACATTGTTGCCCATGCCCTGGTGGTTCCAGACCGGCTCGAGCGGCTGGGTGGCGCCGCTGGAGTCCGTCGCGCGGCAGGAAAGTTCGTGCTGTCCAGGGTCCGCCACCCACGGCATCGACCATGCGGACCAGGCGAATGGCGCCGCGGGATGTTCCAGCTGCGCGGGGGCCCATTTGCCGTCGATTCCCACCTCCACCCGCTGGACGGCGCCGTGGCCGGACCAAGCCCGTCCGGTCAGCATCACCGGGCCCGCGGGCAGGAACCGCTGCCGGGTGAAGAAGTCCGGGATACCCGGAGGAACCATGAGCGAACGCACCTTGATCCACCTGACCGGAGTGCCGGCGTCGTCCGCGTCCTGCTGGTAGCGGTACGCGACGGACTGCTGGAACCCGTCGAAGGGCTTGGTCAGCACCTTGATAGCAGACAGCCACTTGACGCTGGCCATGCCGTACCAGCCGGGGACGACGAGCCGCAGCGGATAGCCGTGCTGCGGCGGCAGCTCGGCGCCGTTCATCCGGTACGCCAGCACGACGTCGGGCCGCAGCGCTTCGCTGACCGGCAGGCTGCGCGCGTACTGCTGGCGCAAGCCGCCCTGGATCCCGGCGTCGGCCCCGGTGAACGCGACCTCGACGGCGTCCTCGTCCACGCCGGCCTGGGTCAGCAGGTAGGCCAGCGGCACCCCGGTCCAGACGGCGGTGCCGACGCCCTCCATCATCCAGGGCTGGCTCAGCGGCCGCGGTTTGAGCAGGGCCCGGCCGTTGCCGGCGCACTCCAGCGTGACCGGGACGCTGATGCTCGGTGCGCGGCGCAGGGCCCGGAGGTTCAGTTCCAGCGACCGCTGCACCGCGCCGCCAATCCTCAGGTGCCAGCTGTCCGCGTCGATGGCCGGGATGTCGAAGTGGTCCAGCAGGTAGTGCAGCCCGGGCGGTGTCACGTCGTTCCGGAGGGCCTCCAACGGCATCGAGTGGTTCCGCACTGCAAGCTGCAGCTCTTCGGCCGTGAGCGGCCCATGGCTGGGCTCACCGGGGTGCGCCGCCAGCTCTTGCGTTTGCCGGCGCCGTGCCATGACCGGTGAAGTGTGCTTGGACAGTTGTTTGGGCATGGGACTGCGATTCTGTGTGCTCTTCGCGTTCCTTCAGGTCTACGCCGCCGCCCGGTATGCGTCAATACCGGGCCGCGCGCCGGCCCGCCTAGGGCCTGCCGCCTAGAGTGAGTGCGCTTCGGCGAGGAAGTCCGCCAGTCCCAGCGGCTCCCGCCCGGTCAGTTCGTGCACGGCCGACGTCGGCCCCGCGAGCTCGCCGGCGGCGATGGCGGTGTAGGTGCTGACCCAGGCGTCCACTTGCCAGGGCGGCGCTCCATAGGGTTCCCGGGAGGCGTACGCCTCTTCGAGGGTCTCGTTGTGGTACCTGATGGTGCGGCCGGTGCCGGCGGTCAGCAGGACGGCGGCCGCGGTCAGCGAAAGGTCCTTCGGGCCGGTCAGGTCATAGCTCCGGCCCACGTGCAGCGCTGGGTCCCGCAGCACAGCCAGCGCGGAACGGGCAACGTCCGCCCGGGCCACGGCTGCCATCACGCCGTCCCCGGCGGGGCCGCGGATCACACCGTCCGCGCCGGCCAGCAGCGGCAGGAAGTCCAGGTAGAAGTTGTCCCGCAGGATCGTGTAGTCCATTCCGGAGGCCTTGATCCGCTCCTCGGTGGCATAGTGGTCCCGTCCCAGCGTGAAGGTGCAGTCCGGGGCGGCGCCGAAGAACGAGGTGTACACGATGTGCTGCACGCCGGCCTCAGCCGCCGCGTCGACGAAGGTGTAGTGCTGCTGGAGCCTGTCCTCGGCCTCCGCCGCGGAGACCATGAAGAGGGTCTTCACCCCGGCCAGGGCGGTTCGTGCCTGTGCGGCGTCCGCGTAGCTGGCGAGGACGGGAACGGCGCCGTCCAGTTCCGGTGCCCGGCCGAGGTCGCGCACGAGCAGCCGTTGGGCGCTTCCCGCGGCGGCCAGCAGCCGGGCCACCTGGCCGCCGAGGTGGCCGGTGGCACCGGTGACAGCGAGATCCGGCAGAGTCTGCACGGGCTAGGCCTCGCGGGAGGCCGGCGACTTGGTCTGCGCCGGGTCCCGTTCGGCGAGGGAACCGATGGCGGCGTCGATCTTGTCCATGATGGCCGGGTCCAGTTTCACGCCGGCGGCGGCCACGTTTCCGGCGATCTGCTCCGGCCGGGACGCGCCCATGATGGCGGATGCCACATTCTTGTTCTGCAGCACCCACGCGATGCTCAGCTGTGCCATGGTCAGCCCGGCCTCCTCCGCGATCGGCTTGAGCTGCTGCACTCCGGTCAGCACCTCGTCGGACATCCAGCGCTCGATCATCCGGGCGCCGCCCTTGGCGTCCGTGGCGCGGCTGCCCTCGGGCGCGGGTTTGCCGGGGTGGTACTTGCCACTAAGCACGCCCTGGGCCATGGGGGACCAGACGATCTGGGACAGGCCCAGCTCCTCCGACGTCGGGACCACCTCGGCCTCGATGACCCGCCACAGCATGGAGTACTGCGGCTGGTTGGAGATCAGCTGGAAGCCAAGGTCCTTGGCGAGGGCATGGCCGTCGCGGATCTGGTTGGCCGTCCACTCACTGACGCCGATGTACAGCGCCTTGCCCTGCCGCACGATGTCGGCGAAGGCCTGCATGGTTTCTTCCAGCGGCGTCTCGTAGTCATAGCGGTGGGCCTGGTAGAGGTCCACGTAGTCCGTCTGCAGCCGGGACAGCGAGCCGTTGATGGATTCCATGATGTGCTTGCGGGAAAGTCCAAGATCGTTATGGCCCTTGGGCCCGGTGGGACCGAATACCTTCGTGAAGATTTCCAGCGACTCCCGGCGCTCGTCCTTGAGCGCCGCACCCAGAACCGTCTCGGCTGCGGTGTTGGCGTAGACATCCGCCGTGTCAAAGGTGCTGATCCCGGCGTCGAGCGCTGCCCGCACGCACTGGGTCGCGACGTCGTTCTCCACTTGCGAGCCGTGGGTGAGCCAGTTGCCGAAGGTGATTTCCGAAATCTTGAAGCCGCTGTGCCCGAGGTATCTGAATTCCATGGGTTCCAACGTAGCCCAGATGCCTGCCAGGGGTAAGGGTTCAGCTGGCCTTGCGTTCTGTGTTCTGCCCCTGGGCCGGCCGCGGGCTTTGCCGCTGGCCCGGCTCGGCCGGCTGGTGTTTGAGCATGGCGAGCGAGCCGGTGTCCAGGATTGGGCTCGTGGCCGGAACCGGGGGCTTCTTAAGGGCCAGTGGCGCGGCAGCCGGGACGCCGTTCCGGTCCATCGCGGACTCGACCAGGGGTCCCACTTCCTTGATGTCGCGAGCCGGGGCCTTGGGGCTCGGGAGCTCGCGGACTGAGACCTTGATTTCCGGAGCGGCTTCGGCCTTGGCCCGCGCCCTGGCACGGGCATCGGCACGCTCGACGGCGGCGGCCCACTCCGGGGACAGCTGGGGCTCCTTGCGGGCCGGTTTGGCTGGCTTAGCCGGCCTCGCGGCCTTGCCGGCGGCGGCACTAGGTTCGACGGCGATCGTCTGGCCGGCCGGTTCGCGTGCTGACTTCAGGCCGCTGGCGAGGGCCGCGACGGCGATGGCCAGCAACCGGCCGATTCCGGCAAGCAGCAAGGTGATGACGAGGGCAAGGAAGAGGCCGAAGAACATGACGAGGGCAACACCAAGGGTGCCGAAGAAGGTCAGGTTCATGGCGATCGTTGTCGGGTCTTCCACTTCGCCTCTCCAATCCAGCCTGCAGTGAGGTCCGTGCCGCAATCGTTCCGCCGGGCAACAGCCCTTCTTAACCATACGGACAATTTCGAACTGACACGCAGGTAATGGCCTTACCGGGCACTATGTGTCCAAGCTGATACCTTCGGCAACCCGCACGGGGACTCCCGTGTCCCCGCCGCTGCGAATGCCGCCGTCGGAATCTCAAATCCGGCCGGGCGTCTATAGTCGGAAACAGACCACGCCGGACCCGCCCGGCCCGCCGGAAGGATCCCTTTGACGCACGCCCAGGCCGCCAGTTCGGAGCCCCACGACGCCCCGTACCAGGGCAACTGCCCGTGCCTATCCGGCGAGCAGTATGGCGACTGCTGCGGCCGGTTCCACCGCGGCGACGCGGAGGCCCCCACCGCGGAGCAGCTGATGCGTTCCCGCTACAGCGCGTTCGTGGTGCTTGATGCGGCCTACCTGCTGCGGACCTGGCATCCGGACACACGGCCGGCCCAGCTGGAGCTGGATCCGGCCGTGGGGTGGCGGCGCCTGGACATCGTGTCGACGGGCCGCGGCGGCCCGCTGGACACCGAGGGGACCGTCGAGTTCATAGCGTATTACCGGCACGACGGCGAACGCGGGGTCCAGCACGAAACGAGCCGTTTCCTGCGCGAGGACCGACGCTGGTACTACGTCGGCGCGGTCACTCTCGCCTAGCGCTCCTCGACGGTTTCTATCGGGGCGAAGCCTGCGCGGTCCACCTTGCGGTGGAAGCGCATGCCGGCAAGGCCGCCGAGCATCGCGCCGATGAGGGCCACCACGGCAATGACGACCGCGGCGATCATGCTCGTGGCGGTGAGGTCGCCCTCGTTGACCGGGATGCGCGGGAAGCTGTTCAGGTTTGCGAGGACGTTGAACTGCTGTCCGGCGGTCATGGCAAGGATGGCGACGACGATGGCCGCGATCAGTGCCCAGATCCACACCATCAGGCCCTGGCGGGCGCCGTTGAAGCGGGCCATCCGGCCGGCCACGTAGCCGCCGCAGTAGTAGGACACAAAGAGGATCACGAGCAGGGCGATGATGCCTGCGATTCCCACACTCTGGTTCTGCGAGGCCTGGTTGACCGCCTCGTTGACGTTGGTGTTGGTGGCCAGGCCGACGGCGGTGCCGGCGGCGGCGACCAGGGCGGTGAGCAGCACGGCCATGCCGGTGGCGGCAAGCCAGCCGAAGAACGCGGAGCCGATCTTGACGCCGCCGAACTGCTCCTTCTCGCGGGCCACCACGGTTTCGCGGGTGGGCACCTCTTCAACGACGGTGTCGTCTGCGAGGCGGTCATCGCGAGTCCCGTGGACCACCCGGTCGTCGCGGCTGGCTGTGCCCGCTGCGGCGGCGCCGGTAGCAGCGGTGCCCGCGAGCGGAGCGGCGGGGAAGGGGCGGGTGTCGTTCGCGCGCTCGGCCCGTGCCTCCGCCCGGTCCTCGGCGCGGTTTTCGGCTCGCGCCTCGGCGCGGCGTTCCGCCTGCCGGTCGGCCGTGACGGGCTGTTCCGCAGTCACGCCGTCCTGGCGGGCGTCGTGGATCCGGGGATCCCGGTCAACGATTGCGTCTTCCTCGCGTGCGCGGCGGGGAAGGCGGTCTTCGGGGCCTGCTGTGCTGCTCATGATGGCTGCTCGCTTTCATTGGTTGACCCGAACCCATAATTTGAACCGGGCACTGCAATGCTTCGACCGTCATCAGGTCTTGATTCCACCTAACCACGGCAGCCGCGCCAATAGCAAGGATGCTTACTATTCATGCCAGAGCGTGGCCGCACCGGCATCGCCCCACGTCAGCGGTACTTTCGGTGCAGGTTCTCCTTCACCGAGGCGCGCGGGCTGGCATCCGCAATCCAGGGGCCGGTCCCCTCCGACTGGTCCAGCACGCCCGCCTCAAGCCATTCGAAGTCCCCGGCGAGGACCTGGCGCGTGAGGGCGCGGTCGCCGTCGTCGGTGTTGCGCCAGAGTTGGTCGAAATACTCCTCGACGCGGACCCGCGCCTGCTCGCAATAGGCGTCGGCGAGCTCGTAGGCCGAGGCGCCTCGTTCCGGGGAGGTCCGGAGCAGCATCTCCGCCCGCGAGCAGCAGGCGGCCATCGCGAACAGCTCCGCTCCGATGTCCACGATCCGGCCCAGGAACGCCTGCTTGTGTTCCAGCTTTGCCTGCCAGCGGCCCATTCCGTAGAAGGTCTGCCGCGCCAGCCGCCGCGACGCGCGTTCCACGAAGCGCAGCTGCCTGGCGAGCCGGCCGAAGTCGCCGTAGGAGCGCGGATCCATCCCGGTACCGGCCACCAGCTTCGGCAGCCAGCGGGCGTAGAAGCCGGAGGCGCCCACCGCGGCCTTCGCCTTTTCGGACAGACTGGCGTCCTCGGAGGCGAGCGCACCCGCGGCGGCCAGATGGGCGTCCACCGCCTCACGTGCGATCAGGAGCCGCATGATTTCCGAGGAGCCCTCGAAGATCCGGTTGATCCGCAGGTCCCGCAGCTGCTGTTCGGCCGGTACGGCGCGCTCGCCGCGCGCCTCCAGCGAATCGGCGGTTTCGAAGCCTCGACCGCCGCGTATCTGCACCAGTTCGTCGGCGATCCGGCAGCTGATTTCGGTGGACCACAGCTTGGCGAGGGCGGCTTCGATCCGGACGTCCTTCTGCCCGGCGTCGGCCAGCTCCGCGGACAGCTCGAACACGGCGTCCAGCGCGAAGGCGCTGGCGGCGATGAAGGCGATCTTCTTGCCCACCGCCTCGTGCTCGCCCACCGGGCGGCCCCACTGGGTGCGGGCGTTGGACCATTCCCTGGCGATTTTCAGGCTCCAGCGGCCGGAGGCAACACAGAGTGCGGGAATGGAGAGGCGTCCGGTGTTGAGCGTGGTGAGGGCGATTTTCAAGCCCTGTCCAACACGCCCCAGCCGGTTGGCGGCCGGCACCTGGACCTGGTGGAAGCGGGTGACGCCGTTTTCGATGCCGCGCAGGCCCATAAACGCGTTGCGGTTCTCCACCGTGATGCCGGGGGAGTCCATTTCCACCACGAAGGCGCTGATGCCGCCCTTGTGCGCGGTTCCGTCCGCGTCGGTGTGCGCGGGGACGAGCGCCATCACCACCACGAGTTCGGCGATCACGCCGTTGGTGGTCCAGAGCTTCACGCCGTCCAGCGTGTACGACCGGCCGTCCTCGGAGGGGACGGCGGTGCTGCCCATCCGGGCCGGATCGCTGCCGACGTCGGGCTCGGTGAGCAGGAACGCCGTCACAGCGCCGGAAGCGCAACGCGGCAGGTACTCGCGCTTTTGCTCCGGCGTGCCGAACACCTTGACCGGTTCCGGGACACCGATCGACTGGTGCGCGGACAGGAGGGCACCGAGGCTGGGGTGGACCGAACCCAGCAGGGCCAGCGCCCGGCCGTAGTACACGAGGGAAAGGCCCAGGCCGCCGTATTCGCGGGGGATCTTCATGCCAAAGACGCCCAGGGCCGCCAGCCCGGAGAGGTATTCGTCGGGGATCTTGGCGTCGCGCTCGATAGTTCGGCCGGACATGGTCCGGCAGAATGTGGTGAGCCGCTCCATGAACGCTTCGCCGCGTTCGACGTCGTCCGCCGGCGCCTGCGGCCAGGGGTGGATGAGACTGAGGTCGAAGCTGCCGAGGTAGAGACCCTTGGCGAAGCTGGGGCGGTCCCAACTGGTTTCGCGGGCGGCTTCGGCGATGGCCCGGGCATCTGCCGCGGTGGCCTCGGGACCGATCTTTTGCGCGGCCACCGGAACTTCGGCGGCGGGGCTGTCGGTGGCCGGATCTTCGGTGGCTGGGTTGTCGACGGCGGAGCTCATTGGGCATCTCCTCTAACCGGGTTGTCCGGCTCGAGCCCTGGATCCGCCGCGGGTGGAGGACCCTTCAGCTGTCCCGCAATACTACCCGCGGGTAGGTGCCCGTACTAGGGGAGGACTGCCCTATTAGTTCGCCGGGGAATTCTCCCGGGAGCTCCACCGTTGCGGCGTGGTGCAGCAGCCGGTCCCAGCCGGCGTTGATGCCATGGACCAGGCCGAGCAGGACACTGGCAGCCACGAACCAGGACAGCCGGGCTGCACCCACCAGCATCAGGGCCGCGAAGGCCGCGGCCATGATGAAGAGGGCTATCACGAGGGCGAAAACCAGCGTCCCGACGAACACCATGGTGGCCGTTTCCACTGCGCTTAAATCGAATTGCATTCTTCCTCCTGCACCGACGCTCCGGCTGAACCAGTAGCCCGAGCGTAGGGTGCCGGAGGGGAACCCAGCCAGAGTCTTGAGGCGCGTCGTGAGGCCTTGATACGGGATCGAAATGCTACCCGGGCGTAGGTCACGGAGTGGTCGCGGAAACCTCACCCGCAGCCCGGTCCTCGCGCCGGCTGACCCGCTGCGCGAGCGGTTCAGCAGGGATCAGGGATTGGGAGGCCCTGCGTTAACCTTGTAGTTGGCAGTTTTCTTAGATCCGCTGCCCGACCCCACCTACGGCAGCGATTGGAGAATTGCGTGTCCCGTTCCGCTGTGTCCTCCGCCGACGCCATCAGCGCCCGGCTCCGGGACCTCGAACTCCTTACGAAGGGGCCGGCCTGGGCGCTGACCCGGTCGGCGCCGTGGGTGATCGCCGTGTTGCAGGCATCCTTCACCCGCACCCGGCCGCAGCTGCCGCTGGAACAGTTCCACGCCGACGTCGACGCTTTCCTTGAGCAACTCCGGCGCCAGGAGCCGGGTCTGGGCGGATCCGCCAACGGCAAAGGATTCGGCGACGAGTGGACCCGCAAGAACTTCCTGACCCGGCGGAACCAGTCGGGCCAGATCGTGTACGAAGTCACCGAGCCCGCCGCCCGCGTCCTTGCGTTCCTGGACAGCCTGTCCAGTGAACGTTCCACGCTCAACGGCTCCCGGCTCGGCACGCTGCTGGGCGACGTCGAGAAGCTCGCCAACGAGACCAACCCGGACCAGAGCGCCCGGCTGGAATCGTTGGAGGAGGAGATCGGCGAACGCCGCCAACTGATCGAGGAGATCAGTTCCGGCGAGTTCGACGGACTGCTCGACGACGAAGAGGCCGTCGAAGCGGCCGGCAACATCCTGGACCTCGCCGCGAGCCTGCCGGCGGACTACAAGAAGATGCGTGACCGGATCGAGGAGCTGGTGGGCGAGCTCCGGAACCAGATCATCGAAGAATCCCTGAGCAAGGGCGCCACCATGGCGCAGGTGCTGGAGGCTGACAAGCGGCTCCGGCAGAGCCCGGAGGGCAGGACGTTCCGGTCCTTCACCGCCTTCCTCGAGGACCCGCAGCAGCAGCTTCGCTTCCGTTCCGCGATCGGGGAGGTGCTCAGCCGGCAGTTCGCGGACGAACTCAGCCAGGACGAGCGCGAGACGCTGAAGAACCTGGTGGCCGAACTGCGCAGCCAGCACAGCCAGATCCAGCGGATTTACGGCAAGCTCAGCGAAAGCCTCAACACCTATGTCCAGAGCGACGACTACCGCCAGTCCGTCCGGCTACGAAAAGTTCTGCGGGAGGCCGAGCAGGCAATCCGATCGCTGCCCTACGAGCGCGAACGACCCGGCCTGGTCCGCGGCCCGGTGCTCTTCAACGCCGGCTTCGAATCCCTGGCCATGGTCAAGCTCTTCGACCCGGACGAGTTTGCCGCGCCGCCGAAGCTGGCCGACCCGATCGCGTTCAGCGACTCGGACCGGGTGCGCTCGCCGCGGACCGGCAAGGCCAGCCCCGAGGCGATCCGCGCCGCGTCCGCCGGCGCCTCCACGCTGGCCGAGGCCTGGGCGCAGCTGCCGGAGGGGGAACGCCACATCAACTCCATCCGGGCCCTGCTCTCGCACGCCCTGCACCAGGGCGCGGGCTTCGACCGCGAGGCCTGGGAGCCGCTGGACTTCGAACAAATCGACGGCTCCACCCGCACCGCCTACCTGCCCGTCGTCACGCTCAAGAAGGATTGAAGATGACCGAACTTTCCCAGGAAGTGCACGAGACGGAGCCGGACCAGGAGCCGGAGCAGGAGCCGCAGCACGCGCCCGCCGAACCCTTCACCGTCACCCCGCGGGACACCTTCGTCGACGGCGCCGCCCTCTTCCCGGGGGACACCGGCGTGCTCCCGATGAAGGTCCGCCAGGCCCTCGTGAAGCTCCTCAAAGGCCCGTACATCGACGGCGGCCGGGACGAGAAGCTGTGGACCACCTTGCTGGACAACCAGCTGATCCTGCGCAGCAGGCTCTCCGAGCTCTTCCTGACGCTTCAGCTGGACCACGAACGCAAGGTCGCGGTGCTGCGCCCGGTGGACCCCGAGGCGATCGGCGGCAGCACCCGTTCCAGCATCCTGCGCCAACAGCGGGCCCTGAGCCGGGTCGAAACCATCGTGCTGCTCCGCCTGCGCTTGCTGCTGGACCGCCATGTCACGGCCCAGACCGACCCCACGATCACGCGGGAGGAAATCGCCGACCTCGTGGCCCACTACCAGCCCTCCGGCCAGCAGGACGCCCTGCGCGATTCCGACGTCGTCAATCGCGCCATCACCAAGCTCCTGGCCCGCCAGCTCCTCCTCACCACCGGCCTGGACGAGGTCTACACCATCTCCAACGCCCTCCCGCTCGCCCTCCCCTTCGAAAACATCGGCGACATCCCGGCCCAGATCGAGGCCCTGATCGCCGCCTCCACCGACCCCTCCGGCACCGAACCCCTTCTGGAACTCGACGGCGAGCATCCGGAGGAGGACGACTCGGACGACGACGGCGACGCCGCTCAAGGTGACCGGACCAGCGGCGACGCCGGGGACATGCGGCAGCATGCGTCTAAGCGAGGAACGAGCGAGCATGCAGAGCATGTCGCCGGTGGGGCCGCGCAAGGCGACCACACTGAAGAAGCGGAGGAAGCCAAGTGAGCATCGCGACCATGCTGCCAATGGGTGAGCTCACCAACCCCGGCCAGATGCGCCTCGCCCTCGTCCAGGTCGTCAACTGGGGCACGTTCCATGGCGCCCACACGATGCACGTGGACCGCAACGGCACCCTGCTGACCGGCAACTCCGGCGTCGGCAAGTCCACGCTGTTCGACGCCATGCTGCGGGTCTTCGACGCCCGGCCGCGCTCCAACGAGGCCGCCGCCCAGCGTGCCGGCGGCGCGGTCGAGGACAAGCGGACCACGTTCACGTACATGCGCGGCAAGGTGGGGGACAAGGCCGTCGGCGAGGGCTCGGCGAGTGCCTTCCAGCGCCCCGGGGCCACCTGGTCCGCCGTCGCACTGACCTTCGACAATGCCGCGGGCACCCGCGTGACCATTTCCGCGTTGTTCGACCTGCCGAAGAACGGCACCGAGTCCAGTGTGGGCCGGTACTACCTGATCGATAACAGGCCGCTGGACCTGGCCGCGCTTGAGGGCATTGCGGAGAAGCGGTTCACCAAGTCTGCGCTGGACGCGCTCTTCCCGGAGGCGCAGATCTTCGACGTCCACAAGGCCTTCGCGGAGCGCTTCCGCCGCCTGCTGGGGATCAACTCGGACCAGGCGCTCCCGCTGCTGCGCGTCATCCAGGCCGGAAAGGGCCTTGGCGGCAGCGTCAACACCTTCTTCCGCGACCAGGTCCTGGATGCGCCCGCCACGCTGGCCGCCGCGGACGACGTCGTCGAGGAATTCAGTAACCTGATGTCCATCCGGCAGCGGCTCGAGGACGTCCGGCAGCAGCGCGACCAGCTCGCTCCGGTCCCCGGACTGAACAAGGAGTATGCGCAGTCGCTGCTCGACGCGAACCGGCTCCGGGAGCTCGCGGGCGAGGAATTTGAGGCCTATAAGCAGCAACTCGCCGTCACCGTGCACGAGAAGACGCTCGCCCGGTTCAAGGACCTGGCCCAGGCGAAAGCCAAGGAACTCGGGGCTGAACGCGGCGTCCGCGACGGCCTGGCCAAGGAACTGCGCCAGCTCGAGGCGGACTACAACAACCAGGGCGGCAACGCGATCTCCGCGATTGAGCAGTCGCTGGAGAACGCCCGGGTGGGCCTCAAACTCCGCCAGCAGGTGGAGGAATCCGCCCGCAAGGCCCTGACCGACGCCGGTCTGGAGCTCGAATGGACCGCCGCCGGCTGGGAGCAGGCGCACGAGCACGCCGCCGCCCGCTCGGCCGAGCTCAAGGACGACTCGGAAGCGCTCAAGGAGCTGCGCTTCGAGGCCTTCGACGGCCACGCGACCAGGAAGCGGGAACTCGCCGCGGCCCAGCAGGAACTGGTCTCGCTCAAGACGCGCAAGTCCCTGCTGCCGCCGTCGAGCATCGAAAACCGCAGCGCCATCGCGGCCGCCACCGGTGTTCCCGAGGAGCAGATGCCCTTCGGCGGCGAGTTGATCGACCTCGCCGAGGGCCAAGAGCAGTGGCGTCCGGCGGCCGAGCGCGCGTTGCGCAGCCTGGCCACCACGCTGCTGGTTCCGGGCGAGCACTTCGCCGCCGTCACCCGCTACCTCAACGACCACCCGGTCCGCGGCGCGCTGCGCGCCGTGGACGTCTCGAAGCCGCTCGCCGGCGGTGCGCTGGCCGTGCAGGACGCCGCCGACGGCGAGCTGCTGACCAAACTGGACATCCTTACCGCCGGGCCGGCCGCCGAGCCGGGCGAATGGATCCGGGAGCGGATCGCCCTCGATTTCGCCTACCCCTGCGTCGAGGACCCGGACGAGCTGGCCCGGCTGGACAAGGGATTGAGCCTGGGCGGCGTGGTCAAGCGCAACCGCCACACGGTGGAAAAGGATGACCGCTTCACCTCCCGGCAGGACTACGTCCTCGGCTTCGACAACGCCTCCAAGCTCGAACTTGTCGCGGCGCAGGTCGAGGACCTGCAGCAGGAACTCGCCAAGGCGGCCGAACTGGCCCAAAGCCGGGAAGAATCCCACCAGGGCATGACCCGACAGCTCGACGCGCTGCGCCGCGTGGCGGATGACCACCGGACCTGGGAGCAGGTTTCGGCAGCGGTCGCGGCGGACGAGCTCGCCCGGATCGAGCAGCGGCTCAAGGACGCCCTGGCCGCGCAGGCCGATCTCGAACCGCTGCGTGCCAACATCGAGGCCGCCCGGCAGAAGCACCAGTCCAGCACCGAGGCCGCCGCCGTGCTGCAAAGCGAGTACAAGGCCCTCGATGCGCAGCTCACCTCGGCTGACTCCCTGCTGGACGCCGCACGGCAGCGCCTGGCCCAGCAACCGCCGTCGGACGCCACGGTCGAGGCGCTGGCGCCGTACTTCACGGACTTCGGCGAGGTGCTGGAGATGCACGAACTGGACAACTTGGCCAACCAGGTCCGGACCCGGCTGCTGGCCGAGCTGCACGCGGCCGACTCCCGCGGGCAGGCCACCTCGGAACGGCTCACGCGCATCTTCGAGGGCTTTGTCCGCGAATGGGGCACGGCGATCTCCGCGGACCACGGCACTTCGATCGGCGCCGCGGGGGAATTCGAGGCCCGCTACCACGCGATTGTCAGCGACGGACTGCCCGCGCAGGAGGCCGAGTTCCGGCAGTTCTTCAACCAGCGCACGCACGAATCCTTCAGCACGCTGCTGCACCTGCTGGACGAGGAACGCCGCTCCATCACCAGCCGGATCCTGCCGCTGAACGGCATCCTCTCCGAGGTGAACTTCCACGAGGGCAGTTTCCTGGAACTCGACATCAAGCAGACCCTCCCCGCCACGGCGAAGCAGTTCAAGGACGCAATCCAAAACGCGCTGAAGGTCCGCCACACCCGGACGGGGAAAGCTGCCGTGCCTGCCGCCGGGGCGCCCGGGACGGAGACGGACGAGGACGCCGAGCTCACCAGCCGCTACAAGTCACTCGAAACGCTCGTGAAGCGGCTCGGTTCGCAGACTCCCGAGGACCGGCGCTGGCGCGCCGAGGTGCTGGACGTCCGCGGCCATCTCTTTATCCAGTGCAAGGAGCATCGCGAGGTGCAGGGGTCCGGTTCCAAGGCGGCGGCGAAGGGCGGGAAGAAGAAGACCGAGGTCTTCATGCACGCGGACACCGGCTCGATGTCCGGCGGCGAGCGGCAGCGCTTCACGGCTTTCATCATGGCCGCGGCACTGAGCTACCAGCTGGGGATCGCGGAGCAGGGCTTCACCACGTACGGCACGGTGATGATGGACGAGGCCTTCGTGCTGGCCTCGGAGGAATTCGCCGGCGCCGGCATCAAGGCGCTGCACGAGTTCGGGTTCCAGCTGCTCCTGGCCGCGCCGGAAAACGTGATCGACCTGTCCCGGCACCTCGGCTCGGTCACCGAGATCCTCCGGGACAAGCGCACCAACCGCTCCGGCGTCCTGACGGCGCCGGTGATCGCCCCGGGGTCCGCCTCGGAGGGCACATGGCGCTCCGAGGCGAACCCGGTGGACATCGTCCTGCGCTGACCTGTTAGGGCAGCCGGCGCTGCGGTTGCCGGCGCTACGTTCCCCGGACGCGGTCCAGGAACTGCGCGGTCCGTCCCGCCAGGCCGTCGATCTGTCGGCGGACGACGGCGGCCGGATCCGGGTTGATCTCGTTCACCGGAGGTTCTACCCGCACATTGCGGCAGCAGCCGAATTCGGCGCAGATCAGGGTGCCCACCGTGTTGCCGTTGCGGCCGGACTGCCCGGCACGCTTGGCCACCCAGAGCAGGACGTCGTCCTTGGAGAAGATGTCGCGGCACAGCTCGCACAGGACCGAGCGGTTTTTCTTGGCGCCGCCTTCAGGGGCCCGGAGCATGATTCCGGTGGGACCGTTCGCGCCGGGCAGCACCAGGTAGCCGCGCAGCGGCATCTTCCCGTCGCGCCAGCCGAGGAAGTCCAGGCTTTCCCAGTCCAGGGTGTCGAAGTTCTTGGGCAGGTTGAGTTTGGCGGCTTCTGACCGGCTCGCATTGATGAAGGACGTGCGGATCTGCTGGGCAGTGAGTTCTTGCATGACGGAATCTTTCGGAATCGGATGGTTCCAGCCAGGCGGGGAAGAAGTGCGCCAGGGCCGGTAAGTGGGCAGGGGACTGCCAGCCTTCGACTCCGGTTGGGACCGGGCGTTACCGCGGAATCAGTCCGCGCCGGGACCGGATTGCCGGGGAAGGGCTGGCAACTGTGCGGCCGCGTAGCAGGCCAAAGAGGCCACCCCGCTGACCGTGGCAGCAGTCATCATTGCGATGCGCATGCTCACTTCCCCTATCCATCAAAGTTCACAATTCCACGGCCGGTTCGGATTCACCGGTCGGGCCAATCCTTGCAAACCTCCCTGACGCCTGTCCAGTTTCAAGCCACACCCGCGCAGCGGGCCCTCAGGGTGATTAGGTTACTGAAGTCTTGCGTAATTAGACAAAGGATAGGCTAGCCTTACTTAGGTTCGCATCACTTACCTAAGGAGTTCCGTGGCTTCCGCCGACTTCCCCCGCCCCTCGGGCCGCCCCACCCTCCGTCGCCTAAGCCGCCAAGCACTCAGGGCCGTGGCGCTCCTGGCCGCCGTGGGGCTGGGCCTGGCGGCCTGTTCCACCGGACCGGCGTCGACGACGGCGACCGCCCCCGCTCCGGCCGCCGGCCCGGGGTTCCCGGTGACCATCAAGCACGTCTTCGGCGAGACAACCATCAAGGACCAGCCCCAGCGCGTCGTCACGGTTTCCTGGGTCAATGACGACGTCGCCCTGGCCCTGGGCGTGGTCCCGGCAGGGGTGCCCAAGAACGAATGGGGCGGCAACGCCCAGGGGTCCACGCCGTGGAAGGACGCGGCGCTGGAAAGGCTGGGCGCCGGGTTCGGCTCGGCGAAAGCCCCGGCCCAGTACTCCGAGGCGGACGGCATCAACTTCACCGAGATCGCCAAGCTCAACCCGGACGTCATCCTTGGCGCCTATTCGGGCCTGACGGAGGAGGACTACAAGAAGCTCAGCGAGATCGCGCCCGTCGTGGCCCAGCCCGAGGTCGCCTACGGCACGTCGTGGCAGGATTCCACGGCCATCATCGGCAAGGCGCTCGGCAAGGAGACGGAGGCCTCCAAGCTCATTGCCGACACCGAAGGAACCATCAAGGACAAGGTCTCGCAGTACCCCCAGCTCGCCGGCAAGACCTTTATCTATGGCAACCTCGAGCCAGCCAAGAGCGACGGGATCAATGTCTACACCGCCAATGACAACCGCCCGCGCTTCCTCAGTGAGATCGGCATGAAGCTGGCGCCCATCGTGGCGGACAAGTCCAGGAACTCCAAGGAATTCTTCATCCCTTGGTCGGCCGAGAAGGCCAACGAGCTCAGCTCGGACGTCTTCGTGAGCTGGGTCCCGGATGCGAAGACCGCAGATTCCATCAAGAACGACGCCCTGCTGGGCCAGATCCCGGCCATCAAGAACGGCGCGCTCGTCGCCGACTCGGACAACACGCTCACACTGTCCATCTCGGCGTCCTCTCCGCTGAGCCTGCCCTGGGCGCTGGACACCTTCCTGCCGCAGCTGGCCGGCGCAGCGGACAAAGCCGCCGGCGCGGGGAAATAGGTCCCTTCGATGACCATGCCCACGACGACGGCGCGTCCCGACGCGCCTGCCGCGACGGCCGGGGCGGAAACACCGGCATCGTCCGGTGGCTCCGGTGCCCGCCGGGGCGCGTGGCTGCTGGCCGCCGTCGTCGTGCTGGCGATGGTGGCCGCCGCATCGCTTGCCATTGGCGCCCGAGGCCTCAGCCTGGGGACCGTGTGGGAGGCGCTGACGGCGTTTGATCCAGCGGACGGCGACCACGCGGTCGTTCATGCCCGCATCCCGCGCACCGTCCTTGGCCTCCTCGCGGGCGGGGCCCTGGGGCTTTCCGGGGCGGCGATGCAGGGGGTGGCCCGCAACCCGCTCGCGGACCCGGGGATCATCGGCGTCAATGCCGGCGCGGCCCTGGCGGTCGTCACCGGGATTTACGTCTTTGGGATTTCGGCGCTGTCCGGATACATCTGGTTCGCGTTTCTTGGCGCCGCCGCGGCCGCCGCCCTCGTGTACGCGATCGCCTCGCTGGGCAGGGACGGTGCGACGCCGGTCAAGCTTGCCCTGGCGGGCGCCGCCCTGAGCGCGGGGCTGTATTCGCTCATGAACGTCATCCTGGTCTCCAGCCAGGACACGCTGGACCGTTTCCGGTTCTGGCAGGTGGGCAGCATCGCCGGGCGTGACTGGTCCGCGATCCACGCCGGATTGCCCTTCCTGCTGCTCGGTACGGCCATTGTGCTGGGGACTGGCCGGCACCTCAACGGGCTGGCCCTGGGCGAGGACCTCGCGAGCGGCCTCGGCCAGCGGGTGGGCCTGACCCGGGGCATCACGGCCCTGGGTGTTGTGCTGCTCTGCGGTTCGGCAACGGCCCTGGCGGGGCCCATCGGCTTCGTGGGGCTCGTGGTTCCGCATGCCGTCCGCTTCCTGACCGGACCCGACTACCGCTGGATCCTGCCATTCTCCCTGGTTGTGGCCCCGGTGCTGCTGCTCGCCGCCGACATCGCCGGCCGGGTGGTCCTGCTGCCCGGCGAGGTTCCAGCCGGGATCATGACAGCCCTGGTTGGTGCGCCTGTTTTCATCTGGCTGGTCCGCCGAAGCAAGGGGGCCGGGCTGTGAAGACCGCACCACGCACGGCCCTCCTGGCCCTCGCCGTGGCAGGAATTTTCGCCGCAGCCGTCCTGCTGGGCAGCTACACCGTCACCGTCCCGGACTTCTTCCGGATTCTGGCCGCCCACCTCACCGGCGGAGCCAAGATCCCGGGCGCGAGCTTCATCGTGATGGAGCACAAGCTGCCGCGCGCCGTCGTGGGCGGCCTGGTCGGTGCGGCGTTTGGCCTATCCGGCGCACTCTTCCAGACGATGCTGCGCAACCCCTTGGCCAGTCCGGACGTGATCGGAATCAGTTACGGCGCCAGCGCCGCGGCGGTTACCGCGATCGTTCTCTTCAGTGCGTCCGGGGCCATGGTTTCGGGAGCGGCACTCGCCGGGGCGCTCGCCGTTGCCGGCATCATTTACGCAATCGCCCGGCGCGGGGCACTCGGCGCCGCGGCAGACCGCGGGGACGCGGCAGGCAACCGGCTGATCCTGGCCGGAGTGGGCATTGCCGCCGCACTGCAGGCCGTGGTCAGTTTCCTCATGACCCGGGCGGACATCCGGACGGCGGCCGACGCGCTCGTCTGGCTCAACGGATCGCTCAACTCCGCCAGCTGGGGGCGGGCCGGGGTCCTCGGCCTTGCCCTGCTCGTGCTGGTCCCCGCAGCTGCGGTCCTCGCGCGGCCGCTGCGCATCCTGGAACTCGGCGAGGACACCGCTGCGGGCCTGGGCGTCCGCGTCGGCCGCACCCGGCTCGCCGTCGTCGTCGCCGCCGTTGGCCTGTCGGCCGTGGCGACCGCAGCAGCCGGACCCGTCGCCTTCGTGGCGTTCCTCGCCGGTCCGATTTCCCGCCGCTTTGTGCGCAAGGCGAGCCTGCCGGCCTCGGCCCTGGCCGGGGCGCTGATCGTCCTGGCCGCAGACTTCCTTGCGGCGAACCTCGCACCGCTCGTGCTCGGCGGGACCGTACTGCCCGTCGGCGTCGTTACCGGCGCCCTGGGTGCACCGTTCCTGCTGTGGCTCCTGGTCACCGCCAACCGAAAGGACGCCTGAGATGGCAACCCTGAACGCCTCCGGCCTGACGCTGAAATACGATCAGCGGACCGTCATCGAGGACCTGAGCACCGAGATTCCCGAGGGCAAAGTCACCATGATCGTCGGAGCCAACGCCTGCGGAAAATCGACGCTGCTCCGGGCACTGTCCCGGCTGCTCAAACCCGCGTCCGGCACAGTGACTCTTGGCGGCAAGGACATCCACACGAGGCCGGCCCGCGAGGTTGCCCGCGTACTCGGCCTGCTCCCGCAGCACCCGACTGCGCCCGACGGCATCACGGTCCGGGACCTGGTGGGCCGCGGCCGCTTCCCGCATCAGGGCTTCTTCCGCGGCTGGTCCGGCGGGGCATCCCCGGACGATCAGCGCGCGGTGCTCAACGCCATGTCCGCCACTGACACCCTGGACCTGGCGGACCGCTCCGTGGACCAGCTCTCCGGCGGCCAGCGTCAGCGTGCTTGGATCGCGATGGCGCTGGCCCAGGAGACCGAGGTTCTGTTGCTCGATGAACCCACCACCTACCTTGACCTCGCGCACCAGGTGGAAGTCCTGGATCTGCTGACGGACCTGAACCGCCGGCGCGGCACCACCGTGGCGATCGTGCTGCATGACCTCAACCTCGCAGCCCGCTACGCGGACCACGTCATCGCCATGAAGGGCGGCCGGATCGCGGCCGAAGGGGACGCCGAGGCGGTTATCACGGAGGCCTTGGTCCGCGACGTCTTTGGACTGGAGTCCCGGGTGGTGCCCGACCCCGCCTCCGGCACACCGCTGGTCGTCCCCCTCGGCCGCCACCACACCGCACCCGCCACGTCCGCCCATGCCCCGTCCGCCGCAGCACCGAACCCGCAACTGGAGCTGATCCCATGACTGAAACGCCTTCCCCGTCCCCTGCCTCCGCGACGGTGACAGTTCTGCCCGCCGCCGAGCCCATGACCAGGGCGTTCGACGTCCGCGTCACCGCCGTGGAACAGCTCAGCCCGAACTTCCGCCGGATCACCTTCGGCGGCTACTCGCTGCGGCACTTCGGCGTGCACGGAAACACCCTGGACCTGCGGATCAAGCTCATGATTCCCTCCCGGGCCGCCGATGGCCGCGACATCCCGCTGCCCGAATTCCGGACCGAGAAGCCCGCCTGGTACAGCGAATGGCTGGCCCTCGACCCGGCTGTCCGCGGCGCCATGCGCACCTACACCGTGCGGCAGGCACGCCTGGATGCCGTCTTCCCCGAGATCGACGTCGACTTCGTGCTGCACCTCGACGCGGCCGGCCACGGCGGCCCCGCCGCCGAGTGGGCAGCCCGGGCAAGGCCGGGTGACGGCTTGGTCCTGATCGGACCCAACAACCGGGCTGCGCACTGTGTCACGGCGGAAAGTTACGCCGGCATTGAATGGCGTCCGGGACTGGCCCAGCGGGTGCTGTTGGCGGGGGATGAAACCGCGGTTCCGGCGATCGGGGCCATCCTGGAAAGCCTCCCGCCGTACCTAAGCGGCCAGGCCCTGCTGGAGGTGCCCTCCGCCGCCGACTTCCAGGACCTCGTCTCGCCCGCCGACGTCGCCATCACCTGGCTGGCCCGCGGGAGTGCGCACGGGCGCCTGCCGCACGGGGCGCGCCTCCAGGCGGCTGTTCGTGCGGCCGTGCCGCTGCCGGGCTGGGTGGCTGCCACCGCGCAGCCCCCCTCTGTCGGACCGGACCCCGAGGACGTCAACGTGGACCGGGACATCCTCTGGGAAACCCCGGCACGGCTGGACGCGACGGCCATCAGGACCGGCCGGAACCCGGACAAGCCGGCCGGTGCCCTGCCGTTCTACGCGTGGATCGCCGGTGAGGCGGGCACCGTCAGGGAGTTGCGGCGCTACCTGGTGCGGGACGTGGGGATCGACCGGAAGCAGGTCGCGTTTATGGGGTACTGGCGGCTGGGGAAAGCGGAACTCTAGGCCGATTCCCCGGACCGCCGCACCCGTTGTGCCCCCCACGTTAACCCCGACGTCGTCCGGCGGGACTACCGTGGCGCCATGGCCGAGAACCTTCCAGCCCCGGGCACTCATGGACGGCGGCTCTTCGTCGCCCTGGGGGACTCGTTCACCGAGGGCGTGGGGGACCACAGCAAGCGCCTGCCCAACGGGGTCCGCGGCTGGGCGGACCGGGTTGCGGAGAAGCTGGCGAAGGCGGAGCCGGGCTGGGAGTACGCCAATCTCGCCATCCGGAGCAAACGGCTTCGCCACATCATCGGCGAGCAGCTGGAACCGGCGCTTGCCATGGAACCGACCCTGGTGACCCTGTACGCCGGCGGCAACGACATCCTGGACTTCGGAACGGACATCGAAGACCTGATGGATGATTACGAATTCCTGGTGGCGAAGCTGGCCGCCAGCGGAGCCACGGTGGTGCTGTTCACGGGCTTTGACGTGAAGGTCTCGGTGCTGCTGGAGCCGCTGAAGCGGCGCAACGCCCTATACAACCGGCGCGTCCGGGAGCTGGCTGCCTGGTACGGTGCGGTGCTGGTGGACTACTGGTGCTTTGATGCCTTCCACGACCCGCGGATGTGGGATGCGGACCGGCTCCACATGTCCAAGGCCGGCCACAAATACCTTGCCGCGCAGGTCCTGGACCAGCTCGGCGTGCCGCACAACATCAGCCCCAAGGAATGGGGGCCGCCGGACCGGCTCGGGCTCCGGGACTGGGAACGCCGGCAGCGCCGCTGGGTGCACGACTGGGTGCTTCCCCTCTTTGGCCGCAAGCTGCGCGGCGTCACGCTGGGGGATGAGCTCAAGCCGCGCTGGCCGGACCCGGTGAGAGTCCCGCGCAAAGGCGGGCTGAAAAAGCTGCTGGCCGGCTGAGCTAGCTGTCCAGCAGGTTTTCGTACCCGGGGGCGACACGGCTGGCGTGGAACTCTTCGACGTCGAAGTCGGCCACGCCGTTGACGTAGAAGGGGTCCTTGGACAGTGCCGCGTCCAAGTCGGCGCGGACCGCGTTGGACAGCAGGAGGCCGCCGGTGCGGGGGATCTTGCGGCCTGCCACCATAAAGACGCCGCGGTCGAACGCATCCTGCAGCCAGGCGACGTGCGCCGGCAGGTGGAAGTCGACGATCTCTTCGGGCACCTTGTAGGTCAGGGAGACTACGTACATAGCGCCAGCCTACCGCCGGGCGGCAAGAAGGCAGGAACCAAAACCGGCCCGATGTTGAACCGTCAAGCATCGAGGCTCCTAGAATGGAGCCATGACCGAACCGCGCTGGCTCAATGCCGACGAACGCCGCGCCTGGCTGGCCCAGCTGAGCATCAACACGCTGTTGCCCGCCGCGCTGGACACGCAGCTGCATGCGGCCGGGAAACTCTCCCTGTTCGACTACAACGTCCTGGCCATGCTCTCCGAAGCCGAGGGCCGGTACCTGCCGATGAGCGAACTCGCGGCGCGCACCAGCGCCTCGCTGTCCCGGCTCTCGCACGTGGTCACCAAACTCCAGAACCGCGGATGGCTTGAACGGCGGCCGCACCCCGGCGACGCCCGCGTGACCACGGCACACCTCACCGAGGCCGGCATGGCCACCATCGAGGGGCTCGCCCCGGGTCATGTCGAAGCGGTCCGCGCACTGTTCCTGGACGCACTCGACCGGGACGACATCGCGGCCTTGGCCCGTATCGGCGAAAAGATCGTGTCCCGGCTCGACGCCGGCCACTGGATCCTGCGGGAGAACAAACGGGCCTGAGACCCCGGGGCGGCCAGCGGCCCGGTGTCCCCTAGTCTTGGCATTATGGAATCGCCGATCGACAGCTATCTCCGCCAGATCCACGCCGAGATCTCGCTGCTCAAGGACGGCAAGCCTTACAGCAGCATTCCGGCCATGGCCAACGTGGATCCGGACAACTTCGGCATCGCCCTCGCGACCGTTGACGGCAAGGTGTACGAAATCGGTGACACCCGCGAGGAGTTCACTATCCAGTCCATCTCCAAGCCCTTCACCTACGGACTGGCACTCGAGGACCTTGGCGCCGAGGCCGTGGATGCCAAGGTCGACGTGGAACCGTCAGGTGATTCCTTCAACGAGATCTCCCTCGCCGAAGGGACGGGGCGGCCTGCCAACGCGATGATCAACGCCGGGGCCCTCACTGCCACCTCCCTGATTAGGGGATCAGGCGGGCAGTCCGGGTTCAAACGGATACTCAGCACGTACTCCGGGTTCGCAGGCCGTCAGCTCTCGGTCAACGAGCAGGTCTACGAATCCGAGCTCAAACACGGCCACCGCAATACAGCCCTCGCCTACCTGCTTCGCTCCTTCAACATCATCGAAGACGACCCGACACCGGTTCTGCAGGATTACTTCCGGCAGTGCTCGGTCCTGGTCAACTGCTTCGACCTCTCGATCATGGCGGCCACGCTGGCCAACGGCGGCCGGAACCCGCTCAGCGGCAAACAGGTGCTTGAGATCGGGCCGGTGGAGCGAGTCCTGTCCGTCATGATGACCTCTGGCATGTACGACGACGCCGGCGCCTGGATCAGCAGCGTGGGGATGCCGGGCAAGAGCGGGGTAGCGGGCGGCATCATCGCCGTGCTGCCCGGCCAGGTGGGCCTGGCGGTCTACTCACCGCCGCTGGATGAGCACGGCAGCAGCGTCCGCGGGCTGGCCACCGCGCAGCGACTCTCCCGCGACATGGAACTCCACTTCGTCCGGGCGGCCCGGGCGGGCCGGTCCGCCATCCTCGCCGCCTACGACGTCACCGAAACACCCTCGGGCATCCGCCGCAACGACGAGGCCGCCGATGTCCTGCGTGCCCACGGCCACCGGGCCCGGGTGATCGAACTCAACGGCGACCTTCTCTTCGCCGGGACTGAATCCATGGTGCGTGAGGTCAGCGGCCTGGCCGACGACGTCGAGCTGGTGATCCTGGACATGCGGCGCACGGACCAGGTCAGCGAGGTCGCAGTGCGTACGCTGGCCAGAATGAGGCAGGGGATGGCCGACGCCGGGCGCGACCTGGTGCTGGTTGAGGCGGACGGGTCGGTCACCGAAGCCCTGGCAACGTCAAGCGAGCGCCCGGTTCCGTCCTTCACAACACGGAGCGCCGCCGTCGAATACTGCGAAAACCGCCTGCTGGAGCGCCACGGGGACCATCTGCTGATCCCGGACCACGTTCCCGTCACCGCCTCGCCCGCGCTGGCGCCCCTGGAGGAAGCGGAGGCGGCGGCGCTGGAAGCGCTGATGACGCCGAAATCCTATGGCGACGGCGACGTAATCCGGCGTGTCGGTTTGCGGTTCGGCGGGGTCTACTTCATCACCTCCGGAAAAGTCAGCAGCACGTCGCCCGGGCCCACCGCGGACCGGGTCAAGCTGAACACCCTCAGCGCCGGGATGACCTTTGGCGAACTGGCGCTGGGCAGCGGCAACCGGCAGGAAACCACCGTCCGGGCAGTGGGGCCGGTAGAGGTCATGGTGCTCAGTGTGGAGGCGATCGCCGAGCTGGAAGCCGCCGACCCTCACCTGGCCATTGCCTTGTGGAAAGCCCTGACCCGGGATGCTTACACCCGGGTGGAGCAGTACCTGCGAGAAACGGCGGTCCGGATCCGCGAGTAGCAGCTGCGGCGATTCCCCGGTGTGACCCACCCGGGGGGCTCTGGCAGACTGAATCCATGGATTTCACAGCCCGCTACGTTGCACTCGGAGACTCCTTTACCGAAGGCGTCGGCGACGACGACCAGGCCCGCCCCAACGGCGTGCGGGGCTGGGCCGACAGGGTGGCAGAGCAGCTGGGCGCGGCCGACCCGGGCTTCGGCTACGCCAACCTCGCCATCCGCGGGAGGAAGCTCCGCCAGATCATGGCCGAACAGGTGGACGCCGCGGTCGCACTCAAACCCACCCTGGTGAGCATCTACGCCGGCGCGAATGACATCCTCCGTCCCAAGATCGACATCGATGACCTGCTGGTGGAATACGACGCCGGCATCCGGAAACTGAAGGCCACCGGTGCCACCGTGGTGATGTTTACCGGTTTCGACGCGCGCGGCTCCAAAGTCTTCGGGACCATGCGGGGGCGGACCGCCATCTACAACGAACTTGTCCGCGGCATCGCCGGAGACCACGATGCCCTGCTGGTGGACTACTGGCGCTTCAACGAGTACTACGACTGGGGCATGTGGGCGACCGACCGGATGCACATGTCCGCTGCCGGCCATGCCAACATGGCCAGGCGCGTCCTCACCGTGCTGGAGCACGACCACTCGATCGATGTGCCGCCGATGACGCCGGTCCCGGAGCTCGGCCGCTCCGAGGCGCTCCGTGCGAATGCCCGCTGGGTGCGCGAGTTCGCCGGGCCCTGGGTGGTGCGCCGGGTCACCGGCAAGTCCTCCGGCGACGGCCTCTCGCCGCGGTATCCTCAGCTCACCCGTCTCTAGCACGACGCCCTCTGGCCCGACGCCCTCCCGCCCCAAGGAGCAGTAACAGGATGAACAGCAGCCCCCTCACCTTTCCTGCCGGCTTCCTGTGGGGCGCTGCCACCGCGGCCTACCAAATCGAGGGCGCCGCCCACGAGGGAGGCCGCGGGGAATCCATCTGGGACGTCTTCTGCCGCGTGCCCGGGGCGGTCGCGGATGCGCACAACGGCGATGTCGCCTGCGACCACTACCACCGTTCGGCCCAGGACATCGGGCTCATGCGGGACCTGAACCTGGCCGCCTACCGCTTCTCCATCTCCTGGGCCCGCTGCATGCCCGACGGTGTGACGCCGAACCCCGAGGGCATCGCGTTTTACTCGCGGCTGGTCGATCAACTGCTCGCTGCGGGCATCACGCCCTGGATCACGCTGTACCACTGGGACCTGCCGCAGGCGCTGGAGGACAATGGCGGCTGGGCTGCGCGGGAAACGGCTGAGCGCTTTGCCGACTATGCCGCGGTGATGCACGAGGCCCTCGGTGACCGGGTCCGGATCTGGACCACGCTCAACGAGCCCTGGGTCTCGGCCTTCCTCGGCTATGGTGCGGGCATCCACGCCCCCGGACGGCAGGACCCCGCCGCGGCGCTCGCGGCGGTCCACCACCTGCTGCTGGGCCATGGCTTGGCCGTCCGCGCGCTCCGCCGGCAGGATCCTGAGGCGACCCTGGGAATCACGTTGAACCTGACGGTGGCCGATCCGGCCGACCCGGGCCGGGAAGGGGACCTCGACGCCGCCCGGAGAGTTGACGGACAGTCGAACCGGATGTTCCTGGATCCGCTGTTCCGGGGCGAATACCCGGTCGATGTGCTTGCCGACGTGGCGCACCTCGGCATGGCCGAGGTCGTCCGGCCCGGGGATCTCGACATCATTTCGCAGCCCCTCGATCTGCTGGGCGTCAACTACTACCACGGGGACGCATTCACCAAGGATCCGGCGCCGCACCCCGGACCGGCCGGAGGAGCTCCCGCGTCACCCTTGGTCGCGGCCGACGGCGTCCGGCAGGTGCCCCGCGGACTGCCCGTCACCGGAATGGGCTGGGAAATACAGCCCGAGGGCCTCCGCCGGCTGCTGAACCGGCTGCAGCGTGAATACACCGGGCCGGCCGGGGTCCCGATCTACATCACGGAAAACGGCGCCGCCTTCGAAGACGTTCCGGACGCAGATGGCTTCGTGGATGACCAGGCACGGCTGGCGTTCTTCGATCAACATCTGCGGGCAGTCCACGAGTCACTGGCGGACGGCGTGGACGTCCGCGGATATTTCGCATGGTCCCTGCTGGACAACTTCGAATGGGCCTTCGGCTATCACCAGCGCTTCGGGTTGGTCCGGGTGGACTACGAGACGCAGCGCCGCATCCCCAAGGCGAGCGGTCTTTGGTACTCGCGTGTTGCGGCGTCGAACGCGCTGCCAGCCGCGGGCGGGTAGCCGGCCCGGTCAACAGCGACGGGTGGGGGGGAGCGCCCGCGCCGAACCCAAGTCAGGCGCGGAACCCCGGCGTCGCGAGGATGCCCCCGTCGGTCCGAATGGCGAGCACCTCAACGTCCCAGCCGCTCGTCGCCCGGTTGAGCATGCGGACCCCGCCCGCCACGATGGCGGTCGCGAGCACATCGGCGGTGAGAATGTCCGCCGCGGCGACCGAGACTTGGCTGAACTCGCTGACGCCGGAGCCGCGGGTCCAGATGTGGTCACCTCGTTCGGCGGAGCCGGAGGTGGCCAGGGCCCCGATGCCGGTGCTGCCGCCCAACGGGTAAGCGGCGATCAGGGTCGTGCGGTCCTGCGGATCCACGACGCCGGCCTGCCACGCCGCCCGGCTGCCCACGATGGGTGAACCGGCCACCAACACGTCACCGCCGGCGTTCAGGCACCAGTCGGCCAGCCCCCGTGACTGCAAGAGGGCCCCCGCTTCCTTGATCGCGAGCCCTTTCACCAGCCCGGAAAGGTCCGGCACTCCGTCCGGACGTTCCGGCGTGAACGCGCCCTCCGTCTGGAGGCGCCATTCGGCCGCGTCGGCGTAGCAGTCCCGGAGTTCCTGCGAGGCCTCCCGCAGCGAGAGCTCCCCGGCCGCCAGCCTGCTGGCCTCGGAACCGGGCCGGTAAAGGCTGAAGCGGGCGTCGAGTTCCCCGAAACGCCGTTCGACGACGCCGGCGGCCTCCGCCAGCGCCGCTTCGGCGTCCGCCGTCCAGTCCTCTGGTCCGAGGGGAACGGTAAGGCTGACGACCGTCCCCATGCACCGGAAGGTCTTGGCCTTCAGCTCCGGCCGGACCAGCTCAGACGTGGGCTGCATCGAGGGCCGCCTGGAGCGAGGTCAGGTAAGCATCACTGGTGACGGTGGCTCCGCTGATGGTCTGCACGTTGGCCGACTGGGCCTGGAGCACCTCAGCGCGCAGCAGGGGTGCGGCGTAGTTGCTGATCTGTACCGACCGCCCGCCGTCGTCGGTGAGTTGGAGTGCGGTGACATCCGAGATGGTGCCGCCGCTGACGGTGATTTGCACCTGGACCGGACCGAAGCGGGTCTGCACGACGTCGCCGGTAAAGGTTCCTCCGGCCTTCGCTGCCGCGCCGGTCGAGCTGGAGGAACCCGTGGTTCCCGTGGCTCCGGAGGACGGCGCGGAACTCCCCGCCGAACCGCTCGAGCCCGACCCGGTGGTGCCCGCCGTGGTGCCGACGGCGCTGGCCGTGTTCGCTACATGCGCTCCCGACTGCCAGCCGGCCACAAGGATCCCGACCGAGGCCAGGGTTGCTGAAACTACAGCGCGAATTCTCACCAGTCGAACCTTTCGTAGTGGAGTTGCTCTTCCCGCACGCCCGCCCGGCGCGCGTCATCCAGGACGTTTCTTGCCCAGTCCGCGGGGCCGCAGACGTAGACGTCTGCGTCGGCGAGGTTTGGTGCGTAGCTCGCCAGCCGGTAACCGGAGCGAGCCTCGGTTTCCGGTTGCCAGGTTTGGACGCCCCGCGGCCGGCGCCCGGTCAGATGGAATAGGGTCGCGCCACGGCGTTGGCAGAGCTCGAGGATTTCATCGCCGAGGTACAGACCGGACCGGCTGTGGCCGCGGAGGATCACGGTCGCATCGCCCGGCGCGAACGGAGTGCTCTCCAGCAGGGCGCGGATGGGGGTGATGCCGATGCCGGCACCAATCATCACAACGTGCTGCCGGCTGCGGGCGGCGGTGCTGAAGAGCCCGTACGGGCCTTCGATCGCCACCCGGGTACCGGGCTTCAGCCGGGCCAGGCTCGCGGAGCCCCTGCCAAGGTTCCGGACCGTAATCCGCAGCCGGCCACCGCCGTCGGCGTCGAACTGCAAGGGCTCAGCGGAAAGGCTGAACGGGTGCGGGTGCCACCACTGCCCCGGGGCGAGAAAGCGCCAGATGAAGAACCGTCCACCGCTGCCGGCCAGCTCGTCGAGATGCCGGCCCGTCATTTCGATGCTGACCACGCCGTGACCGGCGGCCACCACCCGGCTTACCCGCAGCTGATGCCGGACCGTGGCGACAATGGGCTCGAGAACCCGGTAATGCAGCAGCGCGGCGCCCGTCGCGATGCAGATCGCAAGCCAATACCAGCGCTGCCAGGTGCCTTCGGCGAAGAGTCCACCAACGCTGAACTGGTGCGGCAGTGAGGTCAGCACGGCGGCGTAGGTCAGCAGATGGACGACATACCAGAACTCATAGGGAAACCGACGGCGGACGGCGACCAGGGAGGTGACGACGACGGCGATAAAAAGTGCCATGGACACGAACGCCAGCCACATGTCGGGGACCTTGACCCACAGGGCCACTGACTCGCTGATCGGGTCAAGCCCCTCTGCCAGCCCGTAGCCGATCGCGATCAGAACGCCGTGCGCCAGCAGCAGGTACAGGGACGGCTTGCCGAGTTTTCGGTGGAATTCAAGGGCGCGGTCATGGCCAACAGCCCCGTCGATGACGGGGAGGCGTGCGGCGAGGAGCAGCATGAGCAGCACCAGGTCCATACCGGCGAGCCCCGCGACGATCCCCATCGCCGTGAACGCTCCGGCGACGCTTGAGAATCCGGCGACGCCGCCGTCGGCCAGCCACAACGCCACGGCACCGGCCACCGACGCCCATGCGATCACGGTGAGCAGGTCTGCCTTGAACAGCCGTTTGCGGTACTGCCCCTTGAAGGGGTTGCCGGCGGCAGGCGCCCGTCGGGCCGCGGGCTGCAAGGCAGTCTGGGTTGGTGTGTTCATGGATCCAGAATCTGCCCGTTGCCTTTCATTTTGCTGTGAAAGGACTGCGCCGCTGATGTGACTTGCCTGCGCGGGGACGGCCGCCGCTTATACACCCTGCGGGCCCGGATTGGTCTTTAATTCGCCAAGCTCGTAGACTTGGTAGGCGCTAGGTGGCGCGGAGCGTGTGCAATTGCTCCGGTTGGCGGAAATGGCTGAGGAATCAGGCACTCCCGGTGGCCGGTAGTTAGGGGCTCAAGTTGCGTGCACTCCTGTATTCGCCCAGTATCCCGGCACTTCGCAGTGATTCCTTTTGGTTATCGCCGCCCGGTGCCTGTGACCCACAATCTTCGCCGCAGTGAGGACTGCAGCCGGTTCAGCCGGCTGTCGGACTGCTGCGGAACGCAGGTGGGGCTGGCTACGGACGCCGCCGATCGCACGGCTATGCGGAACTCCGCCAGCCGTTTCATATTATTTTCATTAGGAGAGTCGTCATGGCAGCACACTGCCAGGTGACCGGAGCCGAGCCGGGCTTTGGACACAGCATTTCGCACTCGCACCGCCGCAACAAGCGCCGGTTCGACCCGAACATCCAGAAGAAGCGCTACTGGGTTCCGTCCCTGCGCCGTAATGTCACCCTGCAGGTCTCTGCACGTGGCATCAAGACCATCGACGTACGCGGCATTGACGTAGTCGTCGCCGCCATCCTGGCACGAGGAGTGAAGCTCTAGTGGCAAAGGACAAGGACGTACGTCCGATCATCAAGCTCAAGTCGACCGCGGGCACGGGTTACACCTACGTGACGCGCAAGAACCGTCGTAACGACCCGGACCGCATGGTCCTGCGGAAGTACGATCCCAAAATCCGCCAGCACGTCGAATTCCGAGAGGAGCGCTAAACACATGGCTAAGAAGTCAATGATCGCTAAGAACGAACAGCGTAAAGTCATCGTCGAGCGTTACGCTGCAAAGCGCCTCGAACTGAAGAAGGCTCTGGTTGACCCCAACTCAACCGACGAAGCACGCGAAGCTGCACGCCTCGGCCTGCAGAAGCTGCCCCGCAACGCCTCGCCGGTCCGCCTGCGTAACCGCGACATCATCGACGGCCGCCCCCGCGGCACGTTCCAGAAGTTCGGTATCTCCCGTGTTCGCTTCCGCGACATGGCTCACCGCGGTGAGCTCCCGGGCATCACGAAGTCTTCCTGGTAATTCAGCACTGCTGAAGCCAGTGGCTTGAAGAAGGGCCGGCAACCATTTGGTTGCCGGCCCTTCTTGCGTTTAAGCCGGTGTTGCGCACGCCGGCTCCTCGTCCCTCGGCCTCCGCCCACCGCCGCCCACGGTGTCGGCACCACGCGTGGCCCCGGTGACGGAGCCCACACCGACACTTTCGATGCCGGACCTCGACTTCCCGCGCCCCGCGGGCCGTTTTGGCGCGGATTTCTGGGGTTTGTGGCGCGGGGAGGTGCTTGCGGGGGCCGATTTGTATGGGGTCGGGTTGGTGTGTAAAGTAGTTCGAGTCGCCGCCGCTGAAGCGGAAAGATAGCGACCGACCCCCTGATAAACGGCCTGGAAAATGGCGTGGAATGTTGCGCGCTTTATAAGGGTGGGGACCTCCTGTGGAATTGTGAATGGCGGAAACGCCGGTTTGCAAAGCTTCATGGATTCGGGTAAGTTTGAAAAGTTGCTCCGGAGCGATCCTGGACCGTTGGGTTTGGGTGGTGCCGGGTGTGTCTGTTGTTTGAGAACTCAATAGTGTGCCAAGTTTGTTGATACCAATTTTG
>NZ_JBFTMU010000010.1:0-84445 GCF_056397125.1 Arthrobacter sp. 05N425 | reverse complement strand
CCTCGGGCCAGCCTCAGGCCGGCTTCGGGCCGGCTTCAGGCCGGCTTCAGTCCAGCCTGCGGGCTCCCGCCGCGGGGCGGACGCGGAAGACCTCCGGGGCGGCGTAGCCGGCGCGCCCGAAGGCCCGCCCGACGTCGGAACGCACCCGCTGCTCCGCGCCTGCCGGGGTAAGGGCGATCGCGGCTCCGCCGAAGCCGCCGCCGGTCATCCGGGCGCCGATGGCGCCTCCGGCGCGGGCTGTGTCCACCGCGAGGTCCAATTCGGGGCAGGAAATTTCGAAATCGTCCCGCATCGAGGCGTGCGAGGCGTCCAGCAGCGCGCCGATGGCCTGCGGCCCTTCGCCCTCGAGGCGTTCCACCGTCTGCAGCACGCGGTCGTTCTCGGTGACGACGTGGCGGACCCGATGGAACGTTTCCGTGTCCAGCAGCCCGGCAGCCTCCTCGAGATCCCCGACCCCGACGTCGCGCAGCGCCCGGACGCCGAGCACATCGGCGGCCAGCTCGCAGGACGCGCGCCGGGCCGCGTAGCCACCGCCGGCATGCGAGTGCGAGACCTTCGTGTCGATCACCAGCAGCACCAGGCCGGCTGCCTCGGCGTCGAACGGCACCAGCCGGACGCTCTGGTCCCGGCAGTCGAGGAACACTGCACGGCCCGCGGCGCCCCGGAGCGAGGCCGACTGGTCCATGATCCCGGTGGGGGCTCCGACAAAGTCGTTCTCCGCGCGCTGGGTGGCCAGGACCATGTCCTCCACGCTGAGCCCTGCGCCGGTCAGCTCGTTGACGGCCAGGATGATGGCGCATTCGATGGCATGCGAGGAGGACAGCCCGGCTCCCCGCGGCACGTCGGAGTCCAGGAGCAGGTCCAGTCCGGGGACGGCGAGACCGCGCTGCTCGAGGGCCCAGAGCACGCCGAGCGGATACTTGGTCCAGCCCCTGGCCGTGGCCGGGTCCAGGACGCAAGCGTCCGCCGTCGTCAGCCCTTGGTTTCCGAACGTGGACAGCATCCGCAGCGTGGAGTCGGGCCGGAGCCGGACGGCCACCCGGGCGGTCCGGTCGATGGCGAACGGCAGCACGAACCCCTCGTTGTAATCCGTGTGTTCGCCGATCAGGTTGACCCGCCCCGGGGCCTGCCAAACGCCGTCCGGGGCGGCCCCGAAGACCTCCTTGAACCGCGACCGAAGTTCCTTGGTGCCCGGCGGGGGGTTCATAGGGTGCTGCTTTCCGTGGGGACTGGGTAACTCGTGGCGGCTGCGTCGCGCAGCCGGGCCGCGACGGCCTCCGGCGTGGTGTCGTTGATGAATGCCCCCATCGCTGCCTCCGAGCCGGCCAGGTACTTGAGCTTGTCCGCGGCGCGGCGGGGCGAGGTCAGTTGCAGGTGCAGGTAGCCGGCGGGGCGTAGCACACTGTCCAGCGGCGCCTGCTGCCACGCGGCGATGTACGGGGTGGGGGTGGGGTAGAGGGCATCCAGGCGCCGCAGTAGGTCCAGGTACAGCTGTGCGAGTTCGTCCCTCTCGTCGCCGTCGAGGGCGGCGAGGTCGGGGACCTGCCGATGCGGGACGAGGTGGACTTCCAGCGGCCAGCGGGCGGCGAAGGGCACGTAGGCGCTGAAATGCCGGCCCTCGAGGACCATCCGGCTGCCGTCCGTGCGCTCGGCGCGCAGCAGCGATCCGGTGAGCGTGTCACGGCCCCCGGCGTCGTCGTAATGTTTCCGCGCGGCGACGGCCAGCACGGCCGCGCGCGGCGGCAGGTAGGGGTAGGCGTAGATCTGGCCGTGCGGGTGGTGCAGCGTGACACCGATTTCCGCGCCGCGGTTCTCGAACGGGAACACCTGCCGGATCCCGGGCAGCGCGCTGAGCGCCGCAGTGCGGACGGCCCAGGCCTCCACCACGGTACGGGCACGCACCTCGCCGAGGCCGCCGAAGGAACCGGTATGGTCCGGGGTGAAGGAGACCACCTCGCAGCGCCCGTACGCCGGCACGCTGGTTCCCCATGCCGGCTGCGCCGGGAGCTGGCCGAGGTCGGGGCCCAGCGAGGGGAAGCGGTTTTCGAAGACGACGACGTCGTAGTCCGGCGCCGGGATTTCCGAGGGGTTGGCCGAGGTGCTCGGACACAGCGGGCACTCATCGGCCGGCGGAAGGTGCGTCCGGGACTGGCGGTGCGCGGCGATCGCCACCCATTCGCCGGTCAGCGCGTCGAAGCGCAGCTCGCCGGCGGCGGCCCGTCCGTCCAGCTCCCGGCGGTCGTCGTGGGCCCGCGGCCGACGCCGCCGCGTGCCTGAATCGGCGGCTGCCTCCCCGGCGGCATCATCGAAGTAATAGAGCTCCCGGCCGTCGGCGAGGGTGCCTTGGGTGATGCTGTTGGCGCGCATTCCATCATTCGATCAGACTTCACGACTTTCCGGCAAAGCCCCGCCGTGTACGGGCGGGCGCACGGTTCGGTACCGTGGTGCCCATGGACCTCCCTGCTTCCCCGGCCTCCCCAGACCCTTCCGTCGCCGCAGTTTCCGCTGCCGCAATTTCCGCCGCAGGCGGACCGGGCACCTCCACCCGGCGCTACGCGAGCGGCAGGCAATACGAACTGCGCCGGGGCGACGCCCTGGCCGTGGTGACCGAACTCGCGGCCGGCCTGCGGCTCTACAGCCGTGCGGGCACCCAACTGACCGAGAGCTACGGCGACGCCGACATCCCGCCCGGCGCTACCGGGATCACGCTGGCGCCATGGGCAAACCGCGTGGAAGACGGCATCTGGTACCTCAACGGGAAGAAACAGCAGCTCGATATCACCGAGGTGGCCAGAAACAATGCCAGCCACGGGCTGCTGCGGAACGCCTCCTACGAGTTGGTGGAGGAATCGGAATTCTCCGTGACCCTTGAGGCGGCTGTGTTTCCGCAGCACGGCTACCCGTTCCTGCTGCGGCACCGGGTGCGCTACGAACTGGAGGAGGACCTGGGGCTCACCGTCCGCCAGACGCTGATCAACGATTCGCAGGAGCCGGCCCCCTTCGTCCTCGGCGCGCACCCGTACCTGCGGCTGGGGGAGGTGCCGAGCGAAGAACTCACCGTGACCGTCAGCGGCCGCACCCGGCTGGTGACCGACGAGCGCCTGATTCCGCGCAGTACCGAGCCGGTCGCCGGCGACTTCGACCTCCGGGCAGGCCGGCTCGCCGGGGACCTCGACCTGGACTGCGCGTACACGGACCTGGACTTTGACGGCGGCCTGGCACGCAGCACACTGCGCGCCGCCGACGGCCGCAGCGTAAGCCTCTGGCAGGACGAGCACTGCCGCTACGTCCACGTCTTCGTCACCGGCAAGTTCCCGGGCCGGACCACGGCCGTGGCGCTTGAGCCCATGACCGGACCGGCCAACGCCTTCAACAGCGGCGACGGCCTGGGCTGGCTGCCTGCGGGGGAGTCCTTCACAATGAGCTGGGGAATTACTGCCTCCCTCGGCAGCTAGCCGGCCAAAGCCCCGCTGCCCGTACCCTTGCCCGGATACCTCGGCTCGTTCCGCGCCGTTTCCTTTGCGCGCCGCACTAGGGAATTATGGGGCTATGACGCCAGCTGAGGACGCCACCCAACGACCCGACTCCGAGCTCCCCGGATATGCCGCGCCCAGGCTTTCCGCCCCTCCTGCCGGCCCCGCCGCCAGCGTAGCTGCCGGAGTGCCTGCCGGCCCGGTGCCGGGCGCTGCCCCGACGGCACCGCGGGCCCGCAGCGACCGGGAACTGGACGAGGACATCCCCTACGGCGTGCGGATTGCGGCGTCGTGGGCGTGGCGGATCGGCCTGATCCTGCTTGTCACCGGCGTGCTCGTCTGGCTGCTCAGCAAAATCAGCTTCCTCATCATCCCGGTGATGGTCGCCGCCCTGCTGGCCGGACTGCTCAGCCCGGTCACCCGCTGGCTGCGCAGGCGCCGGGTGCCCAACGGCGCCGCCGTCGCCATCACCCTGCTCGGCTTCATCGGGGTTATCGCCGGCGCGCTCGCCCTCGTCGGCCGCCAGCTCACCGCCGGCTTCGGCGAGCTCTGGAGCCAGGCGCTTACGGGCCTGCAACAGGTCCAGACCTGGCTGGCCGACGGCCCGCTGCACCTGACTGCCGCCCAGATCGACACCTACGTCAAGGAAGGAGCCGACGCGCTGCAGAAGAACAGCAGCAGCATCCTCAGCGGCGCGCTGACCTTCGGCAGCACCGCCGGGCATTTCGCCGCCGGGCTCCTGATTGCCTTGTTCGTCACGATCTTCTTCCTGCTCGAAGGCGAACGGATCTGGGGGTTCCTGGTCCGGCTGATGCCGCGGAAGGCCCGTCCGGCCGTCAACGGCGCCGGCCGGCGCGGCTGGACCTCAATGGTCAGCTACACCCGGATCCAGATGTTCGTGGCCTTCGTGGATGCCCTGGGGATCGGTGTCGGAGCAGCGATCATCGGCGTCCCGCTGGCCCTGCCGCTTGGCGTGCTGGTGTTCATCGGTTCGTTCATCCCGCTGGTCGGCGCACTCGTCACCGGCGCAGTAGCCGTGCTGCTGGCCCTTGTGGCCAACGGCCTGGTCAACGCCCTCATCATGGTCGGTATTGTGCTGCTGGTCCAGCAGCTGGAAGGCCATATCCTGCAGCCCCTGGTCATGGGCAAGGCCGTCTCGCTCCACCCGGTCGCCGTCATCCTGTCCGTCGCCGCGGGTTCCTACCTCGCCGGCATCCCGGGCGCCCTGTTCTCCGTGCCGATCCTCGCCGTAGCAAACTCGGCCATTCGGTACATTGCGGCCAGAACGTGGGAACATGATGGAGAGCTGGCAGCCGCAAGCCCGCAGGGAGCCCCTGCCCTTGCCGGCGCCGGCCAGGACCCGGGCTTCAGGGAGGTCCACCGCCCTGGCGCCGACGCCGGAACCCCTAAAGGAGACTAGTTCGTGAATACCCTCGAGAGCCTGCCCGTCACGTTGGACGATGTCCTGGAGGCGCAGAAGCTGCTCGACGGGATTATTACGCGGACCCCGGTGGAGTCCTCCCGGGCGCTGGGCAGCATCGCCGGCGGCGACGTCTACTTCAAGTGCGAGAACCTGCAGCGCGCCGGTTCCTTCAAGGTGCGCGGCGCCTACGTCCGGATGGCCAAGCTCTCCGCCGAGGAGAAGAAACGCGGCGTCGTCGCGGCCTCGGCCGGCAACCACGCCCAGGGCGTGGCCGTGGCGGCGAAGTCCCTCGGCATCAAGGCCCGCATCTACATGCCGCTCGGCGTCGCCCTGCCCAAGCTTGCCGCGACGCGCAGCCACGGCGCCGAGGTGGTGCTGCACGGCCACAACGTCGACGAGGCGCTGGCCGAGGCCAAGCGCTACGCGGACGAATCGGGCGCCGTCTTTGTGCACCCCTTCGACGACGTCGACGTCGTGGCCGGCCAGGGCACCGTGGGACTGGAAATCCTCGAGCAGATCCCGAACGTGGACACCATCCTGATGGGCGTCGGCGGCGGCGGCCTGCTGGCGGGCGTCGCGGTGGCAGTGAAGGCAAGGGCCAAGGAACTCGGCCGGGAGATCCGGATCATTGGCGTGCAGGCCGAAAACGCCGCCGCCTACCCGCCCTCACTCGCCGCCGACGCCCTCGTCCCGCTCAAGCGCGTCTCCACCATGGCGGACGGCATCGCCGTCGGCCGGCCGGGGCAGCTGCCCTTCAGCATCATCCGCGAGCTCGTCGACGACGTCGTCACCGTCAGCGAGGACGCGCTGGCCCGGGCGCTGATCTTCCTGCTGGAACGGGCCAAGATGGTGGTCGAACCGGCCGGCGCCGTGGGCGTGGCCGCCCTGATGGAAGGCAAGATCGAAAACCCCGGGACCACCGCCGTCGTGCTCTCCGGCGGCAACATCGATCCGATGCTCATGCTCAAGGTCATCCAGCGCGGCCTCTCCGCTGCCGGCCGCTACATGACCGTGCGGATGATGCTGGACGACCGGCCCGGCTCGCTCGCGACCATCGCCCGGATCATCGCCGAAAACGACGCGAACGTGACCGGGCTGGACCACACCCGGGTGGGCGGCTCGATCAGCATGGGCGACGTCTCCATCACCGTCAACCTGGAAACCAAGGGCCACGAGCACTGCGAGCAGGTCCTCGGCGCGCTCCGGGCCGAAGGATTCCAGCCGATCGTGGTGCACTAGGCGGCCGCCGTGCTAGAAGCGTCCAAGGCCGAGCGGCGGGATACCCCCGCTGCCCGGGCCCGGCTGGGCCTGCTGGTGGTGGGCTCCTTCGTGCTGTTGCTCTACGCGATCGAGATCGTCAACTCCCTGACGATGCATTCGCTGAACGCCACCTTCGGACTGCGCCCGCGCTCCGCCGACGGGCTGCTGGACATCCTGACCTTCCCGCTGCTGCACGCCAACCTGGCCCACCTGCTCTCCAACACCCTGCCGCTGATCATTTTCGGGTTCCTGGTGTTCCTGTCCGGCGTGCGGGTCTTCGCCACGGCGCTGGCCTCCAGCTGGCTCGGCTCGGGAGCGGCGGTGTGGCTGATCGGCGGGTTCAACATCACGGTGGGAGCGTCCGGGCTGGTCTTCGGGCTCTTCGCGTTCCTGCTGGTACGGGGCTTCTTCAACCGCCACTGGGGCCAGATCCTGCTCTCGCTGGTGCTCTTTTTGGCCTACGGCGGCATCCTCTTCGGCATGCTGCCCATCGTGGCGGGCTACGTCTCCTGGCAGGCGCACCTGGGCGGGGCCGCCGGCGGCGTCGTCGCGGCCCTGCTGCTGAGCCGGCGCCGGTAGTTAGAGACGATGCGGTAATTAAACGGCGACGCCGGCCTTCCCGTTGCAGGGGAGGGCCGGCGTCGAGCACTGGTGCCGTTAGCCGACGTACGGCTTGGCGGAGATGATCTCCACCGTGATGTCCTTGCCGTTCGGGGCGGTGTAGCTGAGCTTGTCGCCTTCCTTGTGGCCGACGATGGCGGAACCCAGCGGGGACTTCTCGCTGAAGACGTCCAGCTCGGAGTCGCCGGCGATCTCGCGGGAGCCCAGCAGGAAGGTCTCTTCGTCCCCGGCGATCTTCGCCACGACGATCATGCCGGCCTCGACAATGCCGTCGTCGGCAGCGGCCTCGCCCACGTGTGCATCGCGGAGCAGCACGGTCAGCTGGCGGATGCGGGCCTCGATCTTGCCCTGCTCTTCCTTGGCCGCGTGGTAGCCGCCGTTCTCCTTGAGGTCGCCTTCCTGGCGGGCGGCTTCGATCTTCTGAACGATGTCTGCACGCCCGGCGCCGGAGAGGTGGTCCAGCTCTGCCTTCAGGCGGTCAAAAGCTTCCTGGGTAAGCCAAGCTGCAGTTGCGCTGTTGGTGGTCGACACGGACTTCTCCTTTTGATGGTCAAACAAGCTGGTCAAACAAGCAAAGACCCCGCCACGGTGGCCACTTATGGATCTCAGTAACCAGCTCAGCGGGGCAGGGGTATTGATCCATTGTAGTCAATGCTGTGGATAAACCCAAGAACCGCTGCGGCGCAGATCACACTGTGTTACGCCTTGAGCCCTGCCCGGGCCCGGGTTCCGGGCCCGATTCCTTCGGGATGCGGCTACTTCGAGGCGTCCGGAATCCAGCAGTTGTCCACGACGGCGGACACGGCCTGCGATTCGGTGCGGATGGTCACCCGGTGCACGGTGGTGCGGCCGCCGTCGGCGCCGGCATCGACGGCGTTGGGACCGACGTCGACGACCTTCCAGCCGACGACGGCGAACTTGGCATCCAGGGCCTTGACGGCGCACTTGGCGGCCGTGGCCGGATTCTTGGTGACCTGGAAATCCGCCTCGGCCACGGTGGCGTCGGGCGTGCTGTAGCCGATGTCCTTGAAGCTGACGGATTCGGTGGAGGCCGACGTCGAAACCCACGCCATGAAGCCGATTCCGGCCGCGAGGGCAGCGATCAGGATGTTGCGCTTGGTCCTGCCGCCCAGTGTGCGCTTTTGGCCGCCGTAGCGATTGGCTAGGCTGGTAGGTGCCGGCGCGGGCGCGGCAGGCTGCTCCTCGGAAGTCACCAGTCCAGTTTAGTGTGGATCGGGCAGGGGAATTTCCGCACCGCCGTTCCGCCCGCGCAGCACCGACCCCGCAGAAGAAAGAGGAGCCGTCCAACGATGACAGCGTCCCCCAGCCCGTCAGCCAAGCTTCGGCTGCTCGCCGTCCACGCGCACCCCGACGACGAGTCCAGCAAGGGCGCCGCGACGATGGCCATGTACGCCGCCTCCGGCGTCGAAGTCATGGTGGCCACCTGCACCGACGGCTCCCGCGGCGACATCCAGAACCCGGCGATGGAGAGTGCGCCGCACCCCAAACGGGACATGGCGGGCGCCCGCCGGCTGGAGATGGACAACGCGGCCAAGGTCCTCGGAATCCGCCAGCGCTGGCTGGGCTTCGTCGACTCCGGCCTGCCCGAAGGCGACCCGCTGCCTCCGCTTCCGGTCGGCTCGTTCGCCACGCTGCCGCTGGAGCGGGCCGCCGCCCCGCTGGTCCGTCTGGTCCGCCACTTCAAGCCGCAGGTCATCCTTAGCTACGACGAGAACGGCGGCTATCCGCACCCGGACCACATCATGGCGCACCGGGTCGCCGTCGAGGCCTTCGAAGCCGCCGGCGACCCGGCACGCTACCCCGGAACCGGCGAAGCCTGGGCACCCAGCAAGCTCTACTACGACCGTGCGTTCAGTCCCGAACGCTTCCGCGCCCTGCACTACGCTCTCGAGGAAGCCGGCCTGCAGTCGCCGTACGCCGAGCGGCTCGCGGCCTGGCTTGAGGCGGACGCGGAAGGGCACACCCCGCCCGCGCCCACGCACCCCACCACCACCCAGATCGAGTGCGGGGACTTCTTCGAGGCCCGCGACGACGCCCTGCGCTCGCACCGCACCCAGATCGATCCGGAGGGCTTCTTCTTCGCGGTGACGCCGGCAATGCAGCGGCAGACCTGGCCGTGGGAGGACTACTCGCTGATCCAGTCCCGGGTCCCCACCGACGTGCCCGAGACGGACTTCTTTGCCGGGCTAAGATAGTTCCAGCAGGGACTTCTATGCCGCGTAGAAGAGTGGTACCGGAAGACCCGCAAAAGACGTTCCCCACAGAAGGTTCCCACCGTGCATTCCTTGTTCATCGCCCTGGCGGCTTCCCCGGCACCGACACCGACGCCGTCGCTGCGCCCGGGACTCGACCAGGACCAGGTCACCCCGGGCCTGCTGGGTTTCCTGCTGACCGCGTTCATCGTGGTGCTAACGGCGCTGCTGATTGTGGACATGGTGCGCCGGATCCGTCGGGTCCGTTACCGGGCGCAGGTGGAGGAAGAGCGGGCCGCCGCCGAGGAAGCCGGACAGGTCCAGGCCGGGCAGCCCGGGGGTGGCAGCCTGGGGGGCTACCCGCAAACCGGCGACGGCGCGGACATCCGGCCGGAAGCCAACGGTGATGCAGGGTCCGGGAACCGCTGACCGCGGCGCCTCCGATGCCTCACCCTGGGCGGCCAACGCCCTGGGCGGGGAACCCTCCGCCTATCTCCGCCAGCACGCCGGCAACCCCGTGCACTGGCAACCCTTCGGCGACGAAGCGTTCGCGTTCGCCGCGGCCCGCGACGTTCCGGTGTTCCTGTCGATCGGCTACGCCGCCTGCCACTGGTGCCATGTCATGGCCGGCGAGTCCTTCGAAGACCAGGACACCGCCGACTTCCTGAACGCCAACTTCGTCCCCGTGAAGGTGGACCGGGAGGAACGCCCCGACGTCGACGCCGTCTACATGGCCGCCACGCAGGCCATCAGCGGCGAGGGCGGCTGGCCGATGTCAGTCTTCCTGCTGCCTGACGGCCGGGCCTTCCACGCCGGCACCTACTACCCGCCGCGGCCGATGCCCGGCAGGCCCTCCTTCCGCCAGGTGCTGGAAGCCGTCCGCGAGGCCTGGCTGGAACGCCGCGACGCCGTCGAGCAGAACGCCGCCACGCTGGCGCGCGGCATCGCCGCCGCGCAGTCCGCGTCCGCCGTCCGCTTGGACGCGCCCGCGGCCGTCCTCGACCCGGCCCTGATTTCCGCGGCGGTGCGCGCCCTGGCCCGCTCCGAAGATGCCGCGGGAGGCTTCGGCGCCGCGCCCAAATTCCCGCCGTCGGCCGTCCTGGAGTTCCTGATCCGGCACGCAGCCACGGCCTCCGACACTGCGGAGGCGGCCCGGGACGTGGCGGGCCGCACGCTCGCCGCGATGGCGCGTTCGGCACTGTTCGACCAGCTCGACGGCGGCTTTGCCCGCTACTCCGTGACGCGCGACTGGTCCGTGCCGCACTTCGAGAAGATGCTCTACGACAACGCCCAGTTACTTCGCGTCTACGTCCACTGGGCCCGTCTCGGCGGCACGGACGGGTACCCGGCCGCGGAGGCCGCCGCCGTCGCGGGCAGCACCGCGGACTGGATGCTCGACTCGCTGGGCCTGGCCGGTGCGGCGGCGCAAGCTAGCCAAGGCGGCGCCGAAGGCCCGGCGGCGCTTGCGTCGTCCCTCGATGCGGACACCGTGGTGGACGGGGTGCACTCCGAGGGCGCCAGCTATCTGTGGACCCCCGGAGAACTGGCGGAGCTGCTGGGGCCCGCGGACGGCGCCGCCGTGGCCCGGCTGATGCATGTCTCCGACGCAGGCACCGTGTCCGCAGCCGGGTCGCCGCTGCATCCCGGCCACGCGCTGGACGGCCCGGAAGGCGCGTTGTGGCAGCGGGTCCGGCCCGTGCTGCGGCTGGCCCGCGCGGCGCGGCCGCAGCCTGCCCGGGATGACAAGGTGGTGGCCGGCTGGAACGGGCTGGCCCTCGCGGCGTTGGCCGAGGCCAGTGCCGTGCTGGGCCGCCCCGAATTGCTTGGCGCGGCCGAGCGGATCGCCGGCTACCTGGAACGGGTGCACTGGACCCCGGGTCAGGGCGGGGAGCCCGGCCGGCTGCTCCGGGTGTCCCACGACGGGTCTGCCCGCGGGATCGGCGGCCTGCTGGAGGACTACGCCTTTTGCGTGGAGGGCCTGTTCGCGCTTTACGCCGTCTCCGGGCGGACGCGATGGTATGCCCTGGCCGAGGCCATCCTGGCGTCCGCCTGCACCCGGTTCGCGGCCGGTGGGGCGCTGCGAGACGCCGCCGGGGAATCAGCACAGGTCCTCAACGCCCAGGGGGGCCGGGCCGGAATGGATCCCTTCGACAACGCCACCCCCAGCGGTGCGGCCGCATTTGCCGGGGTCCTGCTGTCCTCTGCCGCGCTGTCCGGATCCTCGGAGCGCCGCGCCATGGCCGGAAACATCCTGTCCCTGCTGCCGCCGCTAGCCACCAACGCACCCCGGGTGGCCGGGTGGCTGCTGGCCACGGCGCGGGCCGCGCTGGCGGGCCCGGTGGAAGCCGCCGTCGTCGGGGCCGACACGCCGGAGCGGACGGCGCTGCACCGCGCGCTGCTGCTCTCGCCCAGCCCGGGACTGGTGATTGCGCTCCAGGACCCGGCAGGGGACGCCGGGGGCGGCCAGGTCCCCCTGCTCCGCGGCCGCACTGCGGGGCCGGGCGGGTCGCCGCAGGTCTACCTGTGCCGCGGCATGGTCTGCGACCTTCCGGCGGGTTCGGTCGCCGCGCTCCGTGCCCGGCTGGCTACCATGGCGGAATGACATTTGCCCCGGGGGACCCGGCTCCCTTTGACCTGGTGGTCTTTGACTGCGACGGCGTCCTGGTGGACTCGGAGGTGATCTCGGTCCAGGTGGACCAGCGGGTCCTGGCCGACCTTGGCTGGGAGCTGGAGATCGAGGAAATCGTGCGGCGCTTCGTCGGCCGGAGCGAGGCCAACTTCATCGCCACCGTCGAACGGGAACTGGGCATCGAACTGGCCGAAGGCTGGGACAGGACCTACCAGACGTGGTACCACGATGCCTTCGAACGCGAGCTCACCACCGTCGACGGCGTGGAGGAGGCCCTGGACCGGCTCCGGCTTCCGCACTGTGTTGCCTCCAGCGGCAGCCACGCGAAGATGCGGCGGACACTGGGCCGGACCGGGCTGCTAGACCGTTTTGCCGGCCGGATCTTCAGTGCCACGGAGGTGGCCAACGGCAAGCCGGCCCCGGATCTTTTCCTGCATGCGGCCGGGGTGCTCCGGACCGCGCCGGAGCGCTGCGCCGTCGTCGAAGACAGTGCCTACGGGGTGCAGGCGGCGCGGGCCGCGGGGATGCACGCGTTCGCCTATGCGGGCGGAGTGACCCCCGCGGAATGGCTCGCCGGCCCCGGCACCACGGTCTTCCACGACATGCGCCAGCTCCCGGAGTTGATTGCCGCGGGCCGGCCGGGCTGAGGGTGGCGCCGGCGCTGGATTTCCCCAACTTTGGAGTGGGCGCCCGGTGTGTCGGGCCGGAACCCCGGCGATTCCCGGCGTCTGGAATTCAAAGGCGGGGAGAATCCAGTCCGGCCGGCGGGCCGGCGGCCCGGCCGGGCTCAGCGGTCAGCCCAGGACGGCGATCGCGATCGCGATGTAGTGCGCGGCGAAGGCAAAGACCGTGAAGGCATGGAATAGCTCGTGGAAGCCGAAGTGCTCGTAGCTGAAATTCGGCTTCTTCAGCGCGTAGAACACGGCGCCGGCAATGTAGAGGGCGCCGCCCACGCAGATCAGCACGGCGGCAGGGGCGCTGGCGGCGAAGAAATCGGGCAGGTAGAACAAGGCCCCGCAACCCAGGGCGATGTAGATCGGCACGTAGAGCCAGCGCGGGGCGTGGGTCCAGAACAAGCGGAAGAGCACCCCGAGCACCGCGCCGGACCAAATCACCCACAGCAGCAGCACGGCCTTGGGCCGGTCCAGGAGCGCCCAAGCCAGCGGTGTGTAGCTGCCGGCGATCACCAGCATGATGTTCGTGTGGTCCAGCCGCTTCAGCACGATCTTGACCCCGGGGGACCAGTTCCCGCGGTGGTAGACAGCGCTGACGCCGAAGAGCAGCACCCCTGTGAAGGCATAGACCGCCGAGGCGGTCTTCAGCTCGGCGGTAGGGGCCAGAAGTACCAGCACCAGGCCTGCGGCAAAGGCCAGTGGCGCCGTGACGGTGTGGATCCAGCCGCGCCATTTCGGCTTGATCATCAGGAGCTCGGCGATCCTGACGGCGGCGTCGTCCACCGGGCTGCTTTCCCGGCCCTTGGGGCTGTTTTCGCTGTGCGCGGACCGCTCGGATCCGGGCTCCGGACTGGTGCTCTCCATGCGGCAATAATAACCTACGGTCCGGTAAGTTACCCGCGGGTAACAAGGTCCGCGGAGGAAAATCGCGACCGCGGTGTGCGCGGTACCTGCCCTCCGGCGGGTAGCCTAGGAATGCACTGACGTCAGACCTCAAGGAAGCCAGGTGAATCTCCGGATGGAACTGCCCGGGTTCCTGTATGGCTTCTACGAGCGCAGCCTCCAGCGGTCCCTTGACCCGGAGCGCGTCCCCAAGCACATCGGCGTCATGGTCGACGGCAACAGGCGCTGGGCCCGGCAGTTCAACGCCCCCACCAGCCAGGGCCACCAGGCCGGCGCGGACAAGATCCACGAATTCCTCGGCTGGTGCCAGGAGCTGGGGATCAAAGTCGTCACGCTCTACATGCTCTCCACGGACAACATGAACCGCTCCGGCGAAGAGCTGGACCTGCTGATGGGCATCATCGCCAACACCCTGGACCGCCTCGACGAAGACGCCGATATCTCGGTGCACGCCATGGGCGCCCCGGAACTGCTGCCGGACTACCTCGCCGAGCGGCTCAACAAGCTCACGGCCCGCACCCCCGTGCACGAAAAGATCCACGTCAATGTCGCCGTCGGCTACGGCGGCCGCCGGGAGATAGTGGACGCCGTCCGCGAACTGCTGCACGACGCCGTCGCCCGCGGCGCCGACATCGGCAAGCTGGCCGACGAACTCAGCGTCGACGACATCTCGCGTTTCCTCTACACCCGCGGCCAGCCCGACCCCGACCTCGTGATCCGCACCTCCGGGGAGCAGCGGCTGTCCGGCTTCCTGATGTGGCAAAGCGCCTACAGCGAGTTCTACTTCTGCGAGGCCCTGTGGCCGGCGTTCCGCAAGGTGGACTTCCTCCGCGCGCTGCGCGACTACGCCGGCCGGCAGCGCCGCTTCGGTTCCTGACACGGTTCATCCGGGCTTCACCTGATGTATTCAAGAATCGCCGAAAAATAGATCGGCAATGCGCGGGCCGTGGACGTACGTTAATCCCATCAGCGGGCAAACCGCCGGCTGATCGGGGAGGCCAGTACATGGAGCGGAAGTTCGCACCGGATGTATGGGAGGCCGCGTCCGGCCTTGAGGCCGAGCCGCCTCACCAATAACAATTCCGGGCCAGCGGCCCGGGGCTGGAGTCGATGTGGCTATTTCTGCAGAACTGCCCGGCGTCATTTCCGACCAGGGCAAGAAAGCTGCCTCTCGCGCCAAGCGAGCCACTTCCAAGACCGGCGCAGCGCATTCCGACGCTGCCGCCGGTCTTGCTGTTTCCGGGGAAGGAACAGCAAGCCGGGAGGCCGCCCGAAGCTACGTGATCGACACCTCCGTGCTGCTTTCGGACCCGCGGGCGCTGCTGCGCTTCGCCGAGCATGAGGTGATCCTGCCGATCGTTGTCATCACCGAGCTTGAAGGCAAGCGGCACGACCCGGAACTGGGCTACTTCGCCCGCAAGGCGCTGCGCCTGCTCGACGACCTCCGGGTGGAGCACGGCGGCCTGGACCGCCCGATCCCGCTGGGCAACGACGGCGGCACCCTGATGGTCGAGATGAACCACATCTCTGCCGAGGTACTCCCGGCCGGATTCCGCGGCGGCGACAACGACAGCCGGATCCTCGCCGTCGCCAAGAGCCTCGCCAACGAGGGCCGCGACGTGACCGTGGTGTCCAAGGACCTGCCGATGCGGGTCAAGGCCTCCGCGATGGGGCTGCTCGCCGACGAATACCGCAACGAGCTCGTCAAGGACTCCGGCTGGACCGGCATCGCCGAGATCGACGCCGCCGAGGACGAGCTGGCCACGCTCTACGGCCACGAACCGGTCTTCATCCCGGCCGCGGCCGAACTTCCGGTGAACACCGGCCTGGTGCTTCTCTCCAACCGCGGCTCCGCCCTGGGCCGGGTCGGAGCCGACAAGCAGGTCCGCCTGGTCAAGGGGGACCGGGACGTCTTTGGCCTGCACGGACGCTCGGCCGAGCAGCGGCTCGCGATCGACCTGCTGATGGACCCGTCCGTGGGCATCGTGTCCCTCGGCGGGCGGGCCGGCACCGGCAAGTCCGCGCTGGCCCTGTGCGCCGGCCTGGAAGCCGTCCTGGAACGGCGGGAGCACCGCAAGGTAATCGTGTTCCGGCCGCTCTACGCCGTCGGCGGCCAGGAACTCGGCTACCTGCCCGGCTCCGAGTCCGAGAAGATGAACCCCTGGGCGCAGGCCGTCTTCGACACCCTGGGCGCGTTGGTCAGCGAGGAAGTGGTGGAGGAGGTCATGGACCGCGGCATGCTCGAAGTCATGCCGCTCACGCACATCCGCGGGCGTTCACTCCACGACGCGTTCGTGATCGTGGACGAGGCGCAATCCCTCGAGAAGAACGTCCTGCTCACCGTGATGAGCCGGATCGGCCAGAACTCCAAAATCGTGCTGACCCACGACGTCGCCCAGCGCGACAACCTCCGGGTGGGACGGCACGACGGCGTGGCAGCCGTCGTCGAAACCCTCAAGGGCCACCCGCTCTTCGGCCACATCACCCTCACCCGTTCCGAGCGCTCGCCGATCGCTGCGTTGGTGACGGACATGCTCGAGGGGGCGGAGATCTAGCTCTGTCGATTTCAGCTCGCCTGGGTTTGGGGCCGTGGTCGGGTTCGCCCGCCACGGCCCTTTCGCCGTCGCTTAGACACGTCCCATCGGCCCCGACGGTCGCGGGCGACCTCTGGGGGGCCGATGTGCCGCGATGCGCGACTACGCGAAAGGCCCGCGGCGCGGCTGGCGAGCTTCCCATCTGCGCGGGGCCGCAAATTCGCCTCGGGTTATCCGATGCCCAGGAACTTCGCGGTGGGGTCGTGGCCTTGGACTTCCAGGGTCCAGTCGGGGCGTTTGAAGGTGGCGGGGGTGAGGCGGACCCGTTGGGAGTCCTGGAGTTCGCCGCCCCAGTTGGCGCGGGTGATGCCGTTGAGCTCGTAGCCGAGGGAGCGGGAGACGCCGAGCGACCGCTGGTTCCAGGCCGCCGCCTCGGATTCGGCGACTTCGGCGCCGAGCCAGTCAAAGGCGTAGAGGGCGACGGCGGCCCGCATTTCCTTGCCCAGTCCGCGGCCCTGGACGCTTTGTCGGAGCCAGGAGCCGGTGCTGACCGTCTTCAGGGTGGCGAAGTCCTTGGCTTCGACGTCCTGGCAGCCGACGAACTCGCCGTCGTGCCAGACGCCCAGCAGCAGGGTCCATTCCTGCGGGGACATATTCCCGCGGCAGCGCCAGTACCACTGCGCCATGTTCGGGCCGAGCTCCCGGGCCGGCATTTCCGCCCAAGGCCGGCTGAACGGGCTGCGGCCTGGTTCGTGGACGCCGCTCAGGGCTGCCCGCACCGCGGCCGGGATGTCCTCGTCGCGGATGGGCCGGAGCGTGAGGCGGGGCGTGGCCAGCGAGAGGGCGAACGGGGGCCAGTAGGAGTCGGGCGCGGTCATCCCGGAAGCCTAACGGCGGGGCGCGGTGGCCGCCAGTCACACGCCGACCCTGGCGGGGAGCGGCACGGACACGGCAAAATCCAGTAGCATCCGAGGGTGATCCATCGACTCGGCGAACTTGGGGGAGCCGCCCCGCTGGCCTTCTGGCTGGCGCTGCTGGCGTGCGCGTACTTCGCCGTCATGGCTGCCCGGCTGACGGTCATCGACGTGCGGCACCACTTGCTGCCCAACCGGATCATCTTTCCCTCCTACGCGGTCGCGGGCGTGCTCCTGGTCGGCGCTGCCGCGGCGCAGGCGGTGGCGGGGGTCCCGGCCGCAGCGTTAGCGTCAGCGCAGGACGGCGGGGCCGGGCTGTTCGGCGTGCCGGGGCTCCGGGTCGTGGCCGGCGGGGCCGTCCTCTGGCTGTTCTACTTCATCCTGCGGGCCGTCTATCCGCCGGGGATGGGCTTTGGCGACGTCAAGCTCGCCGGCGTACTGGGCATGTACCTCGGGTTCCTCGGCTGGGGGCAGGTCTTTGCCGGAACGTTTGCGGCGTTCCTGTTCGGCGGACTCTGGAGTATGGCGTTGCTCGTTTCGCGGCGCGGAACGCTGAAGTCGGACATTCCGTTCGGCCCCTTCATGCTGGCCGGGACTGCGGCCGCGATGCTGTTGCCCGGAGGTTAGGCTGGCGGGATGGCCACCCCTGAATTCATCCTGAAACTGCGTGAGAAGATCGGCCAGGAACCCCTCTGGATTCCCGGCGCCTGCGCCGTGGTCTTCGACGACGCCGGCCGGGTCCTGCTCGGCCAGCGCGCCGACAACGGCCGGTGGGGCCTGATCACCGGGATCCTGGAACCGGGCGAGGAGCCCGCGCCGGGCCTGCTGCGCGAAGTCCTGGAGGAAACCGGCGTGGTGGCCGTTGCCGAAAGGCTGGTCTCGGTGGACGCCGTTGGTCCCACCACCTACCCGAATGGCGACGTCTGCCACTTCCTGACGCTCGTGTTCCGCTGCCGTTATGTCTCCGGGGAGGCGCGCGTCAACGACGACGAATCCCTCGCCGTGGGCTGGTTCCGGCCCGAAGAATTCCCCGAGCTGATGCCCGGGCATCTGGAATCGATCGAACAAGCCCGGGATCCGGACGGCGCGGCGCACTTCCGGAGCTGACGTAGGCCGGTCCGCCCGGCCGGACCGCGGACATGATTGTCACAGCCCGGCCATAGCCTGCTTCCATCCAGCTCTCCCAGCTGGCGACAGTGGCCCGGGCACGCCCGGGCCGGAAATGGGGAAGCATGACAGATTCAGCACTGACGCACGTTTATGTCCTCCTGGACCGCTCCGGTTCCATGAGCTCCATCGCCGATGACACCGTGGGAGGCTTCGCGGCTTTCGTCCGCGAGCAGCAGGCGGTGGCGGGCCGATGCAAGCTTTCGCTAGCGCAGTTCGACGACGTCTACGAGCGGGTCTACGCCGCGGTGGACATCCGGGACGTTCCGCCGCTGGTGCTCCAGCCGCGCGGCACTACGGCCCTGCACGACGCCATGGTCCGGCTGATCGGGGAGGCCGGCGCTGAGCTGGCGGCGCTGCCCGAACCGGAGCGCCCGGGCACCGTGCTCGTGGCGGTGCTCACCGACGGCCACGAAAATGCCTCACGCGAGGCCAGCGGTGCCGTGGTCAAGGCCCTGGTCGAACGCCAGCAGCACCAGTGGGGCTGGCAGTTCACCTACCTTGGGGCCAACCAGGACGCCGTCCTGACGGCGCACGGGCTGGGCATCCGGGCCGAGGATGCCTTGACGTACGCGGCCGGCAACGTGGACGCCGCCTTCTCCGGCCAGTCCGCCAAGACCCGGCGGCTCCGGGAAGCCCGCATGGCGGGTGCCAGCCTGGACGAAGCCGCTGCCTACTCTGCTTACACCGCGGAGGAACGCCGCGCCGCGGGAGGAGAGGTGCCGTTGGAGTAGCACCGCCCGCCTTTTGGATGAGCGCCGTGCCGGCTAAACGCACGACGGCGGCCGGCGCCTTCCGCTGGGAAGGTGCCGGCCGCCGTCGGACGCTACGGGCCGCGGAGCCTGGCGACTAGGCCTTGTGCGGCGGACGCGTCATGGACATGACGTCCAGGGCGGTGTCGAGCTGCTCTTCGGTCAGCTCGCCGCGCTCCAGGAAGCCCATGGCCACGACGGTCTCGCGGATGGTCAGGCCCTCGGCGACTGCCTTCTTGGCGATCTTGGCGGCGTTCTCGTAGCCGATGAACTTGTTCAGCGGCGTGACGATGGACGGCGAGGCTTCGGCGAGGAAGCGGGCGCGCTCCACGTTGGCGGTGATGCCATCGATCATCTTGTCCGCCATGACGCGGCTGGTGTTGGCCAGCAGGCGCACGGATTCGAGCAGGTTGGCGGCCATCACGGGGATGCCGACGTTCAGTTCGAAGGCGCCGTTGGTGCCGGACCAGGCGATGGCGGTGTCATTGCCGATGACCTGGGCGCAGACCATGATGGAGGCCTCGCAGATGACCGGGTTGACCTTGCCGGGCATGATCGAGGAGCCGGGCTGCAGGTCCGGGATCGCGATTTCGCCGAGGCCGGTGTTGGGGCCGGAGCCCATCCAGCGGAGGTCGTTGTTGATCTTCATGAAGGAGATCGCGATGTTGCGCAGCTGGCTGGACGCTTCGATCAGGCCGTCGCGGTTGGCCTGGGCCTCGAAGTGGTCGCGGGCCTCGGTCAGCGGCAGGCCGGTGTCGGCGGCGAGGAGTTCGATGACTCGCTCCGGGAAGCCTGCCGGGGTGTTGATGCCGGTGCCGACGGCGGTGCCGCCCAGCGGGACCTCGGCGACGCGGGGGAGGGAGGCATTGATGCGTTCGATGCCGTAGCGGACCTGCGCGGCGTAGCCGCCGAACTCCTGGCCGAGGGTGACGGGGGTGGCGTCCATCAGGTGCGTGCGGCCGGACTTCACCACGTCCTTGAACTCGATCGTCTTGCGGTCCAGCGAGGCGGCGAGGTAGCCCAGCGCCGGGATCAGGTCGTTGATCAGCGCCGAGGTGGCAGCCACGTGGACCGACGTCGGGAAGACATCGTTGGAGGACTGCGAGGCGTTGACGTGGTCGTTCGGGTGAACCACCTTGTCGCTGCCGGCTGCCTTGAGCGCGCGGGACGCCAGCTCGGCGATGACCTCGTTGGTGTTCATGTTCGAGGAGGTTCCGGAACCGGTCTGGAAGACGTCGATCGGGAAGTCGCCGTCGTACTTGCCGGCGGCAACCTCATCGGCGGCGTCCGCAATCGCCTGGGCAAGCTCGCCGTCGAGCACTCCCAGCTCTGCGTTCGCCTGGGCTGCAGCCTTCTTGACACGGGCGAGGGCCTCGATGTGGGCGCGCTCCAAGGTCTTGCCGGAGATCGGGAAGTTCTCGACCGCGCGCTGCGTCTGTGCCCGGTACAGGGCGTTCACGGGAACGCGGACTTCGCCCATCGTGTCGTGTTCAATGCGGAATTCTTCAGTGTTCAAGTCTGCTGTGGAAGTCATGGGCCTAGCTTATTCCGCCCAAGCGTCGCACCGAAAACCATGAACCGGCACTGAAACGAGGCCCCTAGAGCTCACCGATCCCGGAGACGAGGTCTGCCCGGCCCTCGGCGAGGCTGTACGCAAGCCCGATCACGGCGGCACGGCCGCTTCCGACGGCGTCGGAAATCACCCGGGAACTGTCCACCAGGCGCTGCGAGGTCTGCTTGACGTTCTCCACCACCATGTCGTTGACCTCGTGCTGGTCGTTGCGCAGCGAGGTCAGCACCGACGGCGTGATCCGTTCGACCAGGCTCCGCATGAAACCAACCGGCATCTGGCCGGTCTCCACGGCGTCCTTGGTGGCGATGACGGCACCGCAGCTGTCGTGGCCAAGGACCACGATCAGCGGCACACCGAGCACGCTGATGCTGTATTCGAGCGAGCCGAGCACGGCGTCGTCGATCACCTGGCCCGCGGTCCGGACGACGAACGCGTCGCCGAGGCCCAGGTCGAAGATGATTTCGGCGGCCAGGCGCGAGTCGGCGCAGCCGAAGATGACGGCGAACGGATGCTGGTTCTCCACCAGGGAGGACCGCCGCGAGGCGTCCTGGTTCGGGTGCGAGGATTCGCCGGCGACGAAACGGTCATTGCCTTCGCGCAGGCGGCGCCAGGCGAGGGCGGGAGTCAGATAAGTAGCCACGGCCCTACCTTACGACGCCGGGGTGGCTGAGGGGGAAACCGTGGCTGCCGGGTTACCTTCCAGCGACTTAACGACCGCCGCGGCGAGCACCGAGAATTCTTCCAGCTGCGCGGGCCCGGTCAGGATCACTGTGGTCCCGCGGTAATCGAGCACCATGGATTTCTCCCCCTTGCCGGTGTCGCGCAGCTGCCAGTCGCGGCCGCCGGCGGTCCGCGTCCCGGTCACCGGCGCGTTTTTCGTCTGCTGAAGCAGCCAGGTCGGGTTGGCCTGCCGGGTCTGAACCAGCCCGATGAAGGACTCCTTGGGCGTCAGGTAGCCGACCTCCCAGGTGGCCACGCCACTGCCGGAACCGGACTCCCAGCGGGCGTAGTTCGAGCGGAATGTGTCGCCGGTTTCCGGGGTTACCGGTGTGAATCCCGCCACACCCGCGGCGTTTTGCGCGATGGCGCTGACGTTGATGTCCGGACGGTACCCATCGCTCTTAGGCGAAGGGTTCATCAAGACCACCGGCAGGAACGCGCCAATGCTCAGGGCCAGCGCGATGATCATACCGATCACCGAGGCGTTGGCCCGCTTTGCCGCTGCGGCGCGGATGACGGGCTTGACGGGCTGTTCGCCGGCGGCGCTTTCGCCGTCCGGCGTTGCACCAACGGAGGGCGATCCGGGGGCCTCGGGCGACGTGTCCTGCAATTCATTCACCCCTCTATAGTCGCCCATTCCGGACCGATCTCACATTCGGCGGGAGGGCGCCTGCCGAATCCGGGCAGGTTCACGGTTTGGTCATTCCATGACCGATGGAGGCCGCCGCGACTATGATCAGTACCAGACGAATCACCGCGGTGGCCGGAGACCGGATGCCGCGGGTTCAATGATCGCCACTCGAAGAAGAGGTTCACGTGTCACCAGCGTCCATGACCCAGAAGTACTCCACGCTTTCCCCGTCGCTCGCCGTCGGCATCGACGAGCCTGACCGCAACCTTGCCTTGGAGCTGGTCCGCGTCACGGAGGCCGCGGCCATCGCCGGCGGCCACTGGGTCGGTTTTGGCGACAAGAACAAGGCCGACGGCGCCGCCGTCGACGCCATGCGCTCCTTCCTGCAGACCGTCCACTTCAACGGCGTCGTGGTCATCGGTGAGGGCGAAAAAGACGAAGCCCCGATGCTGTTCAACGGCGAGCGTGTCGGCGACGGCACCGGCCCCGAGTGCGACGTCGCCGTCGACCCGATCGACGGAACCCGGCTGACCGCCCTCGGCATCAACAACGCCCTGGCCGTCCTGGCCGTGGCCGAGCGCGGCTCCATGTTCGACCCCTCCGCCGTGTTCTACATGGAGAAGCTCGTCACCGGTCCGGAAGCCGCCGACATGGTGGACCTGCGCCTGCCGGTGAAGCAGAACCTGCACTTGATCGCCAAGGCCAAGGGCGTCAAGGTCAACCAGCTCAACGTGATGATCCTGGACCGGGACCGGCACCGCCCGCTGGTCGAGGAAATCCGCGAGGCCGGCGCCCGCACGAAGTTCATCATGGACGGCGACGTCGCCGGCGCCATCGCCGCGGCCCGTGCCGGTACCGGCGTCGACGCCCTGATGGGCATCGGCGGAACGCCGGAAGGGATCGTCGCCGCCTGCGCCATCAAGTCCCTGGGCGGCGTCATCCAGGGCCGGCTCTGGCCCACCAGCGACGAAGAGAAGCAAAAGGCCATCGACGCCGGACATGACCTGGACCGGGTGCTCTCCACCAACGACCTGGTCTCGAGCGACAACTGCTACTTCGCGGCTACCGGAATCACCGACGGCGACCTGCTCAAGGGTGTCCGCTACTCCAAGGACAAGGTCCTCACCCAGTCCATCGTGATGCGCTCCAAGTCGGGCACCATCCGCTTCGTGGACGGCGAGCACCAGGCCAGCAAGTGGGAAGGCTACGCCCGCAAGAGCTAGCACCAGCGCGGCACTCAAGAGATCCCGGGACGCGCCCTGCGTCCCGGGATCTCTTATTTGTGCGGCAGCCCGACGTCGGCTTGCCGGGCTCTCGCCGGCATTGGATAGGGTGGAGCCATGACTTGGCTTGTTACTGGCGGCGCAGGATATATCGGTTCCCATGTGGTCGCGGCTTTGCGCGCGGCGTCGATGCCATCGGTGGTGGTGGATTCACTGTCCAGCGGGCACCGGGAATTCGTCCCGGACGACGTGCCCTTTGTGCACGGGAACATCCTCGATGCCGAGCTGATGGCCCGCACCATGCTCGATCACGGCGTGACAGGGGTGATCCACCTTGCCGGCTTCAAGTACGCCGGTGTCTCCGTGCAGGAGCCGCTGCTCACATATGAGCAAAACGTCACCGGAACGGCGGAACTGCTCAAGGCGATGGAGCTCGCCGGAGTCGACAAACTGGTGTTCTCTTCCTCCGCAGCCACGTACGGCACCCCGTCCGGGGACATCGTCACCGAGGACACGCCCACCCGGCCGGAATCCCCGTACGGCGAGAGCAAGCTCATCGGCGAGTGGCTCATCCGGGACCAGGGACGGGCCCGGGGACTGCAGCACACCTCGCTGCGTTACTTCAACGTCGTCGGCTCCGGATCACCCGAGCTTTACGACACGAGCCCGCACAACCTTTTCCCGATCGTGCTGCGGGCGCTGACGTCGGGGAAGACCCCGAAGATCTACGGCACCGACTACAACACCGAGGACGGCACCTGCGTGCGCGACTACGTCCACGTCGCCGACCTCGCGTCGTCCCACGTGGCCGCGGCCCAGGCCCTCGCAGCGGGCCGGACACTGGAGCGTGTCTACAACCTCGGATCCGGCGACGGCCTGTCGGTCCGGCAGATCATGACGGCCATGGCTCAAGTGACCGGCATCGACTTCGAGCCGGAGATCGGGCCGCGCCGGCCCGGGGATCCCGACCGGATCGTCGCCGACGGGACCCTGGCCGGCCGAGACCTTGACTGGAAGATGCGCCACTCTGTCGAGGAGATGGTCGCCAGCGCCTACGAGGCGCAGAAACGCGCGGTTTCGGCCGGAAGCTAGCGCTACTTACCGAGCCTGGCGCGCAGGCCCTTGAGGAGCTGGGCGGCCTTGCGGGCGAGCTGGTACGCGCCGTAGCGGACCTTCTTCACCGGCAGGTCCCAGGTTCCGGGGTACGCGATTTCACGGCCGCCAAAGGATTTCTTGAACGCCGTGAATCCGGCCCACTTATGGTCGGGCTGGTCCGCGGGGGCCACGCCCCAGAGGTCCACGTGCGCCAGGCCCTTGTCCTTGGCATCGGCCATCAGCGTGACCAGCAGCGGGATACCCGCGCTGAGCTTCCGGTGCGTGTCATCCAGGGCGGCGTGCGCATAGGTGCGGGTGTCCGCGGAGTCGTAGGCCAGGGCCGCAGCGATCGGCTTGCCCTCGAGTTCGGCGATGAAGAGCGTGGCGGCGCCGGCCGGCATCAGCGAACGTGCAACCTGGGTCAGGTACTCGTCACTTTGCGGCTTGAAGCCGTTGCGTGCCGCGGTCAGGTGCAGGAAGTCCAGCAGCACGGAAATCTCCGCGGGATCCTGGCTGGACCGGAAGGTCACACCCTTCTTATGGATGTTGCGGTACAGGTTGCGGTTGACCGGCTTCATGTCCGCCAGGACGTCCTTGAAGTCGCGGTCCAGGTCCACTATCCAGCTCAGTTCGGGCTGCAGGTTCGCCGGCGCGGGCCGCAGGCCGCGGCTGCGCAGCACGGTGCCGGCGTCGGCGGCCGCGAACCCGGCGCTGACCGGTTCCAGCCGGATGCACACCGCCCCGCACCGTTGCGCCAGCGCCGTCAAGGACTCCAGCGCGGCGTCGAAGGCGGCTAGGGACTCGGCCAGCGGCCCGTACGGCACGTACAGCACCTTCCCGGCAGGGTTGCGTTCTTCGACGGCGAGGAAACGCCAGCCCTCCCCGGCCTGCTCGTGCACGGTGCGGCCCAAGGCGCGCTGGACGTCGGCCCAGTGCGGGCCCTGCAGGAAGTAGTCCACGGTTCAGGCCTTCATTCCGGTAGAGACGGCAAAGGCCACGGCGGGCCCGGTGGCACCCGCGACGGGGTGCACGTTGACCGGCGCCTCGGCGGCCGGGAGGAATGCCGAAGCGCCCCGCTCCAGCTGCAGATCGCCCTTGGGGGAGTCCAGCAGGATTGCGCCGGACACCACGATGATGACCGCGGCGCCGGCCTGCGCCAGCGGCATGGGTTCCGCGCCGGGGCGCAGTTCCACCCGCTGCAGCGCGAATTCCTGGAACGGCGGCCGATAGATCTCCTGGCCGAGCATCGTCGTCTCCGCGCTGAGCGCCGGCACGCCGACGGCCTCGAAGGCGATCGTCTTCAGCAGTTCCGGCACGTCCACGAATTTCGGTGTCAGCCCGCCGCGCAGCACGTTGTCCGAGGACGCCATCACCTCGATGCCGAGCCCGTGCAGGTACGCGTGCACATTGCCGGCGGGCAGGTAGACGGCCTCGCCGGGGGCGAGGGAAATCCGGTTCAGCAGCAGCGAGATCAGCACGCCGGCATCCCCGGGGTAGTCCTGGTTGAGGTTCACCACCGTGGTCAGCTCCGCCCCGTGCGATGCCATGGGCGCGCCGGAGACCAGCGCGGCGACGACGGCGGCCGTCGCGGCGGCGACATCCTCGCCGCCGGCGATCAGCCGCTCGAAGGCTGCCCTAAGGGCCGCCGGTTCGTCGGACCGGGCCAGGTCTTCGAGCAGCCGGGGGAGCAGGGCCGGGACGTCCAGGCCCGCGACCTCAAGGCACTGCACCAGGTGCAGGAACACGGCCCGCGACTCTGCCGCCGGCCGGAACCCGCAGAGGGCCTCGAACGGCGTCAGGGCGAAAATCATCTCCGGCTTGTGGTTGTCGTCCTTGTAGTTCCGCTCCGTGGCGGCCCGGTCGACGCCGGTAGCCTCCTCGCGGGCGAACCCGGCCCGCGCCTGCTCCAGCGTCGGATGCACCTGCAGGGACAGCGGGCGTTCGGCGGCAAGAACCTTGAGCAGGAACGGCAGCCGGGGACCGAAGCGGGCCACGCTGTCGCCGCCCAGATGGTGCTCCGGGTCGCTGGCGATCAGCTCGTCCAGGGCCAGCCGGCCGCCGTCGCCGTCGGCGGCTGCTGCGGTGACTGCCAGCGACGGGGAGTCCGGGTGGGCGCCGATCCAGAGCTCGGCCTCCGGGCCGCCGGAGGCCGGCCGGCCGAGCAGACCGGCGATCGCGGTGGTCGATCCCCAGGCGTAGGGCCGGAGGACGTTCTCAAGTTCGTACACGGAATACCTATCTGCTCATGGCGAGCTGGTGGCTGGAACCTGCTGGAGGGACGGAACAACCGTCCGGACCTAGAGTGGCGCGCACTGGCCGTTGGTGGCCACCAGGTTGCGGATGGACTGCTCATCGCCGTTGCGTTTGAAGTCGTTGAGCATTTTCTCCGTGATCGGCTCGCCCTCCGGCGTGGTGGTCACGGGGGTGAAGTCCGACGACGACGGCGACGGCGAAGGCTCGGTGGCGGAGAGTGCTCCGGCCGCGGAGAGCGGTCCGGGCACCAGGGCCGGCTGGCGGATGGAGTCGTCGGCTGCCCCGGCCGCGGGAGCGGGGCCGAGCAACTTGTCCACCGCCTGGTGGATCTTGTTGAAGTCCGGCACCGTGGAGAAGGAGGCGTCGAAGTCCGGCGGCCCGATCGTCAGCCGGCTTACGGGCTGGCCCTTGGACTTCATCGCGAGGTCCACGAAGCTGCCGAGCTGGCTGGCGGAAATGTTGGAGTCGACCACCTTGGTGCCGGCCTTGACGATCCCCTCGAATTTCGCGAGCAGCGTCGCGGGATCCATCTGCTTGAGCATCGCCTGCTGGACGCACTGCTGGCGGGCGATCCGGGCGTAATCGTCGACGAATTCTCGGGAGCGGCCGTACCAGAGGGCGTGATAGCCGTCGAGCTTGTTGTCGCCGGCCGGGATCCAGCCCAGCGGCATGCCGTGGATTCCGTTGGCTTCGTCGATGGTGGGGCCGCTGATCGGGACCCACCCGCCGGCCTTGATCCGGATGCCGCCCATGGCGTCGATGAGTTTGGCGAAGCCGTCCATGTCCACCAGCACATAGGCCTGGACCTTGATGCCGAGGGTACCGGAAACCGCCTCGAGGGTGGCTTGGGCGCCCGGGTCCTGCACGCCGGGGTAAAGATCCTTGTACTTGTTGGTGACCTCGGTGTTGATGGCGTTGATGAGGCACTCATTGCCGCAGTCGTAGCCGTCCGGGTAGATCTTCCGCATCGGGGAGCCCTCGCTGAACTGCGCGTTCTGGAGGTTGCGGGGGATGGAGATGATCGCCGCCTTGCCGGTCTTGGCGTCCACGCTGATCACGGACAGGCTGTCCGGGCGGCGGCCGGTGCGGTCCGCCCCGGCGTCGCCGCCCATCATCAGGAAGTTGTAGCGGCCTTCGGACGGCTCCATGGCCGGGCCGTTGGCGAAGATCGTGCCGATCGCGTCCCGGCCGACGTTCAGCAGGTACGCCGCGTAGCCCAGGCTGCCGCTGCTGAGCAGCATGGCCAGCACCAAGGTGGCGACGACGGCGGTGCGCGTCCCGGTCTCAAGCAGCACCGGGCGGACCAGGCGCAGCGTATTCAGGAACAGGGCCGCCCAGCCGAGGGCGAGCAGCGCAAGCACGATGACCAGCACCAGCGAGGTGGCGGGATTGGCGATGAAGTTGATCAGCGTCGGGCGGGACACCACCAGCAGGACCAGGGCCGCGATGACCAGGACCCATGCGGTCAGGGTGACGCGGAGCGCGAACCGCCCCAGCCGGCGGTTGCCCGCGACGGTCTGGGCGCTGCCGGGGACCAGCAGCGTCATCAGGATCAGCAGGAAGGCGCGCTTGGCCAGGACCGGCGACGCCGCTCCGGAGGGGTAGCGGACCGGGTCCGTCAGGGCGCTCCGTGGCGGCTGCGACTTTTCCTGCGCAGCGGCGAAACCTTTGCTCATGTGCTGGACCCCTACCGGCCGCCCCGCGTGACGCTGTTTTCGTCCGAGAAGACTTCGGCCACCTTGCTGCGCAGGTTCGCACCCTTCCGGGTGGCGGCGTCGTTGAGTTCCTGGGCAAACTGCACCAGTTCGGACCGCAGCTGGTCCGCGAGGGCGTCCGTGCCCGAGGCCAGCATCCGGACCGCGAGCAACCCGGCGTTGCGGGCGCCGGCGATCGAGACCGTGGCCACCGGCACACCGGCGGGCATCTGAACGATGGACAGCAGCGAGTCCATCCCGTCCAGGGTCTTCAGCGGCACGGGCACGCCAATCACGGGCAGGGGAGTCACGGAGGCGAGCATGCCGGGGAGGTGTGCTGCGCCGCCGGCGCCGGCGATGATCACGCGCAGGCCGCGTTCATGCGCGGTCTGCCCGTAGCGGATCATCTCGGTGGGCATGCGGTGGGCGGAGACGACGTCAGCTTCGAAGGGGATACCGAATTCGGCCAGCGCCTCGGCGGCGGCCTCCATCACGGGCCAGTCGGAGTCGGACCCCATCACGAGGCCCACAATCGGGGCGGCCCCGTTGCCGGAGTTCCGGGAAACGGAGTCTTGGGCTTCGGTGCTGGCGTTCACGCGTTCTCCTCGGGGTTCCCCGGGGCGGCGGCATGCGCCCGTCCGTCCCGGATAATGTTGGCGACGGTCGCGGCCCGCTGCCGGACGGAGTCGACGTCGGCGGCAGAGGCCCCGACCAGATTGACGTGCCCGATTTTGCGGCCAGGCCGCACGGCCTTGCCGTAGCAGTGGACTTTGGCGGCCGGCTCACTGGCGAGGGCCGCGGGGTAGGCGGAGAACAGGTTCTGGTTCGCGCCGCCGAGGAAATTCTTCATGACCACCACAGGTCCCAGCAGGTCGGTGGCTCCCAGCGGCAGGTTCAGGATGGCGCGCAGGTGCTGTTCGAACTGGCTTGTGACCGAGCCGTCCTGCGTCCAGTGGCCGGTGTTGTGCGGACGCATGGCGAGTTCATTGATCAGGAAGCCGGCGCCGACCCCGGGGGTTTCGAACATCTCCACGGCCATGACGCCGGTGACGCCGAGCTCGTTGGCGATCCGGACGGCGGCCTCCTCGGCCGCGGCGGCGACCTCCAGCGGGATGTCCAGGGCGGGGGCGATGACTTCGTCGCAGACGCCGTCGACCTGGACGGTGTGGACCACTGGCCAGGCCCGGGATTCGCCGTCGGGCGTCCGCGCAACCATGGCCGAGAGTTCACGGCTGAACTCCACCTTGGCCTCGGCCAGCAGCGGGCTCATCGCCTCGAACCAGTCGGCCGCGTCCGCGGCTTCGTCGGCGGAGGCGACGATCCGCACGCCCTTGCCGTCGTAGCCGCCCCGCGGCGTCTTGAGCACCACCGGCCAGCCGGCGTCGTCCCCGAAGGCAACCAGATCCTGCACGTCCGCCACGGCGGCCCAGCGCGGGTTGGGAAGCTCCAGCCGGTCGATCGCTGCGCGCATCACCAGCTTGTCCTGGGCGCTGACGAGGGCATCCGGGCCCGGGTGGACGTTGACGCCGGCCTCGATCAGGGCGCGCAGGTGCCCGGTGGGGACATGCTCATGGTCAAAGGTCAGCACGTCCAGGCCGCGGGAGAACTCCAGCAGGTGGTCAAGGTCCGTGTAGTCGCCGACCGGGGCCTTGGCCACGGCCGCGACGGCGGAAACGTCCTCAGCCTCGGCGAGGACACGGAGTTCGAAGCCGAGGGCGGTCGCGGCAGGGGCCATCATGCGGGCAAGCTGGCCGCCGCCAACCACACCGATTACAGGAAAAGTCACATCTCCCAGCCTACCGAACACCTGCGCGGAACCGGCCTTCGCACGCCCGGGCCTCCCAAACAGCCCTCTAAAAAGCGGCATTTTTGGCGCGGTTTGCCGGGCGCCGCCGCGGATTGGGGCCGGCCGGGGGGGCGAACACCCGGGAAACGGCGCTAAAATGGGCCGTTGGCCATGTGGCCGCCAGATTCCACCAGATTCAAACGGCCATGGAGGGTCATGATTAACACACTTGCAGATCGTGCGCGTGGGCTTGCCTCGCTCTTCTGGCGCGAAGTGGCCAAGTTCGGCGCCGTCGGCGGTGTCGCCTTCATCATCGACAACGGCCTGACGTACTACCTGATGCACGGCGCCATGTCCGACAGCGAGGCGAAGGCCCGCTTCGTCGGCGCAACCGTCGCCACGATCTTCTCCTGGATCGCGAACCGCTTCTGGACCTTCCGCCACCGGCGCCAGGAAAACGTACTGCGTGAATTCGCCATGTTCGTCCTCATCAACGGCATTGGCATCGGCATCTCCACCGGCCTCACCGCCCTCGCCAAGTACGGCATGGGCATCACGGACAAGAACATGCTTTTCTCCGCCGGCATCGTCGGCATCCTCGTCGCCACGGTGGTGCGGTTCTTCGCCTACCGCTTCCTGGTTTTCAACAAGGAACTCGACGACGAGCCGGAGTTCTCGCACGACCACGAAATCATCGAACGGCACCCGCACGGCCAGGACGCCGTCAGGGTTCCCGGGCAGGGCCTCCAGGACCCGGACGTTCCCGGAGCCGAACCCGACCACCGCTGATCCGGTCCCTCCGCTGACAAGGCCGGCCCGGGTCAGCTCCGGCTGACGCGCTCGTCACTGAGCAGCCGGTCGGTCACCGCAACGTCCGGGTGCACCAGCACCACGGAACCATCGCGCTGCCACGCCCCGAGGGACTGCGCCAGGACCGATTCGAGGCCCTCGGCGGCCCGGACCAGCAACCGCTCCCCGCCCTCCGCGGACTCCGCCGCCGGGCCCTTCGCCGGGGCGGCAAAACCCTGCAGCAGCTCGGCGTGGCTGTACGCCCCGCCCGCAGCACCCTGCACGGCCCGGCGGCCGGCTTCCGGGTCCACGTGCGGCATGAAGAAGTCGCCATGGGAGCGCACCTCGGCGGCGTAGTCCACGACGCCGGAAGGCAACTCGCCCAGCCAGCGCATCGCCAGCGCCGGCAGCGCGACCGCCACGACGGCGTCGAACGCACCTTCCGCGGCCGCCGGCCCCGGCTCCGCGGTGGCGAGCAGCTCGGCTTCCACGGCGTCGAGCACCACTTCCATGCCGAGCTGCCAGGCGGCCAGCGCGAGCACCACGGATTTCCAGTGCGCCGGCAGATCCAGTCTCAACCGCGTTCCCGGCTCAGCGTCCAGCTCGTCCTGCAAGAGATTGCTGGTCTTGGCCACCCAGTTGTCCAGCACCCGGCCGGAGAGTTCCACGCGTTCGGCGTCGGGCCCGTACCAAGTCAACCGGGGCGAGGTCGACTGGCCGGATCGCAGGGCTGTCATCAGTTCGATTGCCGGGATGCTCATGCCCTCATCTTGCCACGGCGGCGCGGGCGTGATCTCGGTCACAGCCGGAACGGTGACCCGTCCCGGAGGGTGGCAGGGCGGTGGAGGGCGGCGCCGGAAAATCAGCGTGAACGCAGGAGAATCGCAGAAAAAGCACAAGAAAGTGGTCAGCAGGCTGTCAATTCCTTGCCAGCGGGCGGACGGAGCGCGAAAACTCCCGGGCGTGGCGTGCCCCGGCATTCTGACGGGAATTGATTATTATCTCCGCTGCGGCTTGACTCCCGGATACTTACACGCGTGTAATTAGGTATCGAAAGCCAATGCGCATCAGGCGGCACACAACCGAGTGTCCGAGGGTCAGGCAAAGGCTGCAAAATCAGAGAGGGAACGCCAATGGGGCTTGCAGAGCGTATCCATGAAGATGAAGTTGTCGCCGGCCAGGCGACGGCAAAATACCGTTCACGCGGGGTGCCGAGTGACTGGTACGTCGACCCGGCCGATCCGGACGCCGCGGAGCGGTACAACGAACACACCCAGGATTCGCTGCAGGACCAGGCCACGGCCTTCCTCGCAGCCCATGAAGCACTTCTGGCGGGGAATCCGGAGCAGGACAATGATCCGCTCGACCCGCCAATGGAACTGCAGACCCTGCACTCCGGAACCACCGCCCAGCCGGTGTGGATCGGGCTGCCGTCCCGGCAGGACTTCGATGACGAAGGCGAGCTCGGATGGCAGACAGACGCACTCTGCGCGCAGACCGACCCGGAGGCCTTCTTCCCTGAAAAGGGAGGCTCCACCCGCGACGCCAAGAAGGTGTGCGGTGCATGCAATGTACGCTCACAGTGCCTGGAGTACGCCTTGTCCAACGACGAGCGCTTCGGCATCTGGGGCGGCCTCTCCGAGCGGGAACGCCGCCGGCTTAGGAAGCGGGCAGTCTAATTCTTCAAGAAGTACGAGTCACCGCCGTTGTGGTAGCCCACAACGGCGGTGACTATCTCCCCAGGACCCTGGCGGCATTGGCGGCGCAGACCCGTCCAGCGGATGCAGCCATCGGGATCGACACCGGATCACGCGACCACTCGGCGGCACTGCTTGAGCAGGCGCTCGGCAAAGCCAGCGTCACCGTCTTCGACCAGGCCAGGACCGGTATGGGCGGTGCCGTCCAGGCCGGACTGAAGGCGCTCGCGCCCTGGCGCGGGGACGCCGGGCACGCCGCCTCCGAATGGATCTGGTTGCTGCACGACGACGCCGCGCCGGCTCCCGAGGCCCTCGCCGAGCTCCTGCACGCCGTGGAGCGGGCGCCATCGGTCACCGTGGCCGGCTGCAAGCAGCTGGACTGGCACGCTGGCCGACGGCTGATCGACGTCGGACTTTCCACCAGCCGCTGGGCCGAGCGCCTGACGCTCATCGAAGCCGACGAACTCGACCAGGGCCAGTACGACGGCCGCAGCGACACCTTCGCCGTCAACTCGGCCGGCATGCTGGTGCGCCGCGACGTCTGGGAGGAGCTCCGCGGCTTCGACCCTGCCCTTCCGGGCAGCGGCGACGACGTCGACTTCTGCTGGCGCAACCGGCTCGCCGGCCACCGCGTAGTGGTGGTCCCGAGCGCCCGGATCTTCCACGTGTCGCACCGGCCGCACGCCCAGGGCAACGCGACGGCGGCCCGCAAGGCCCAGGTCCACCTGCGGCTCAAGCACGCCTCGGCCTGGAAGGTTCCGCTGCACGCCGTCGGCGCCCTGCTGGGCAGCCTCTTCAAACTTGTCCTCAGCATCGCCGTCAAGGACCCCGGCCACGGATTCTCCCAGCTGCTGGCAACCCTTGGCGCCCTCGGGAGGCCCGCGGCCGTGTACCGCGGCCGGCGCAACGCGGCCCGCACACGGCGCATCCGCCGCTCCGTCATCAAGGGGCTGCTGACGCCGCGGCGCGAGGTCTGGGCGCACCGGCGTTCGCTGATGGAGGCGCTCGGATCCGACGATACCGAGGCGTCGTCCAGGCACGACCCGCTGGCCGAACAGCCCAGCGGCGATTCCGCCGACGACTTCGCCGCCCTGGACACCACCGGGCGCGGCTGGGCGGGAAACGGCGCCCTGCTGGCGCTGCTGCTCACCGCCGCAGCCTCCCTGATTGGCCTGCTGAGCCTGTTCCGCGCCGACGCCGTCACCGGCGGGGCGCTGATCCCGGTCTCGGCCCGCCTCGGCGACATCTGGAACCATGCCTCTGGCTGGTGGATTGCCCTCGGTGCCGGCCTGCCGGGCCACGGCGACCCGTTCGGCTACGTGCTCTGGGGGCTGGGCGTCCTTGGCGCCGGCAACACCAACGGCGCAGTGGCCTGGCTGCTGGTGCTGGCCATGCCGTTGTCCGCGCTGGGGGCCTGGTTCGCCGCCGGCGCCCTGACGCGCCGGCGCAGGCTGCGTCTTGTTGCCGCGCTCATCTGGGCCGGCGCTCCCGCCCTCCAGGTGGCACTCAACCAGGGCCGCCTCGGTGCGCTCATTGCGCACGTGATGATGCCGTTGCTAATCCTGGCCCTGCTCCGCGCCACCGGCTCCGTCCCGGGCCGCGGACGCTACGCCGTCCCCGCGCCGGGCGAGCGGCGCTTCACCGAGGCGCCTCCCGTCAAGCCCGGAATCAACGGCACGCCGTCCTGGACCGCGGCGGCCGCGGCGGGACTGGCGCTGGCAGTCGTTACCGCGGCGGCGCCCTCGCTGCTGCTGCCCTCCTTCACCGTCGTCATACTGTGCGGCGTGCTGCTGCGAGGCCGTGGGCGGACCGTCTGGTGGTCGCTGCTTCCCAGCCTTGCCCTGTTCCTTCCCTTTGCCCTCTCTGCCCTGGACCGGCCGCGGGCCCTGCTGGCCGACCCGGGCCTGCCGCTGGGCTTCGATGCCGCGCCGCTCTGGCAGCAGGCGCTGGGGCAGCCGCTGCGGTTCGAGTCCGGCGCCGGCCTGGCCGGACTGACGGTCTTCGGGCCGGGGGCCGTGCCGTGGGCGCTGCTGCTGGCACTGCTGCTCGGCCTGCCCCTCCTGCTGCTGGCCCTCACCGCGCTGTTCCTCCCGGGCCGGCGTGGCACGGGCCGGCGGCCGCGGCTGGCCCGCAGTTTCTGGGCCGCCGCCGTGCTGATGCTGGCGGGCGGCTGGCTGGCCGGGCACGTCGCCACCGGCGCCAGCGCCGACGTTCTGGTCTCCCCTTTCACCGGGCCGACGGTATCGGCGGCGGCGTTCGCGCTGCTGGGTGCGGCGCTGCTCGGCGCCGAAGCCGTCCTCGACGCCGCAGACGCGACCGCTACGGCCGCACCGGGCCGGGCGTTTTTGGTTCGCAAAATCCTCATCCGGGGCACCGCCGTCGCCGCAACGGTGCTCCTGCTCGCCGGGCCCCTGGCCGGGCTCGCCGCGTGGGCCGCGCACAACGTGCTGCAGTCCGACCCGCCTCCGGCCGCCGCGGCCGCCCCGGGCGGGGACGCGTCAGATGCCGCCGCCGGCAGCATCGCGGGGGCGGATGCGGACACCAACGCTGACCATGGCAATGGTGCGCTCGGCACCCGCCGGCTGGTCCAGGCCAGCAAGGCCCGCACGCTCCCGGCGACGGCCATCGACCGCGGCGAGGGACCGGAACAGACCCGGACCCTGGTCCTCTCCGCCAAGGAGGACGGGACGTTCGCGGCCGCGCTCATGCGGGGCGACGGTACCAGGCTGGACGAGCTGTCCGCCGTGGCCTCCGCCCGTCAGGTGATGGGCGAGCCGGGCAAGGAAACGGTCCGGGACGACGACGCCGTCGCGGCTTCCCTGCGCAGCGTGGTCGCCACGATTGCCGCCGGCCAGGGCGTGGACCCCCGCCGGCAGCTCGAGCAGCTCGGCGTCGGGTTCGTGGTCCTGGAGGCCAGCGACAGCTCGGCGGAACTGACGGCCAGCCGGATGGACGCCGTTCCCGGCCTCGTGGCCGTCGGCCAGACCGACGTCGGCTGGTTGTGGCGGATCAGCCCGCTGAACGAGACGGCTGCCAAGGCCGCCGACGTCGCGCACCGCGTGCGCGTCGTCAACGCTGCCGGCACCACCGTCGGGCTGCTGCCCGCCGGGGTGGTCGCCGCCGACGCGGCCGTGCCTGCCGGGCCCGAAGGCCGGCTGGTGGTCCTCGCCGACCGCGCCGATCCGGGCTGGAGCGCCTGGCTCGATGGCCGGCGCCTGACCGCCACCACCGCCGACTGGGCGCAGGCGTTTACCCTGCCGGCCCAGGGCGGCCAGCTCAGCATCCGCTACGAAAACCCGTGGGCCCTCTGGACCGGAATCGTCCAGGCCGTCGTGATCGGCCTGACAATCCTGCTGGCCATTCCGATGCCTGCCCGCCGCCCGAACACCGGGCTCTCCAGGGACGAAGGCTCCCTGCGTAAGGAACATCAGCATGCATGACAACCATGGGGCCCCAACGCCTCCGGAACGGCCCGAACCGGCCAAGCAGCCCCAGACACCGGCGGTTGAGAGCCGGCGGGACAGAAGCGCACGCGGCGCCCAGCCGGACACGGCCCACACCGGGGTTACCGCGTTGGCCCGGCTGAAGAGCCTCTCGGGGGCCGTCGGCGGAGTTCTCTCCGCCGCAGTGCTCGTCGCCGCCGGCGGCGGGCTGGTCGCGGCAGCCGCACTCACCCCGCAGGTCACCGGCAGCCGGCCGCTGGAGGCGCCGCTGTCCGCGGTTCCGGCCGGCAGCAGCGTGGGCATCTGCCCCGGACCTGCACGGCTGCTCGAAGGCACGCCCGTCGGCACCGACCCGCAGTTCAGCCCGGAATCGGCGACCGCCAAGAGCGCGGTCAGCGCCGTCGTCATCAGTTCCAGCACCGGCGCACTTCCCGGAAGCCGGCTCGCCGCGCTGGCCGGCAGCCGGCTGGTGGAACTTGCCAAGGCCACCCCTGCCACCGCGGGGCCGGCCGCAAGCCCCGCCCCGGGCGCCCCTTCGGCGCTGCGGGCCGGCGTGGTGCCGCAGCGCGCTGTCGACGCCGTCAGTGTGCTCAGCGCGGATGCCCAGGGAAACCAGCAGCCCTCTGCCGGGGCCGTGATGAGCTACACGGCCACGGACGGGGATCTGCGCGGCACGGCTGCCGCCGCCTGCCAGCGTCCGGCCAACGACCTGTGGCTGGTCGGGGCGAACACCGCCCTCGGCCGGACCGCCGTGCTGAACCTCAGCAACGCCTCCGGGACGCCGGCTACCGTCAGCCTGGATCTCTTCGGCGCCAAAGGCCCCATCCAGGCCCCCGGCAGCCGCGGGCTGCTGGTCGCGCCGGGCAGCACCCGGTCCATCATCCTGGCCGGCCTGGCGCCCGGGCAGGACCAGCTGAGCGTGCGGGTGCGCAGCACCGGCGGCCCCGTCGCAGCCGTCATCCAGCAAAGCGTGCTGCGCGGGCTGACCCCCGGCGGGGTGGATTTCATTTCGCCGGGAACGGCCCCCGCGACCCGCCAGGTCATCTCCGGCATTGATATCCAGAACCCGGACGCCCTGGCGGCGCTGGCCGCCAAAACCGGCTTTGCCGACGCCAAACCTGCCCTGCAGATCACCGTCCCCGGCGCCGCGGACGCCGTGGTGGAAGTGAAACTATTCGGGCGCGACGGCCAAAAGGCCCTGCCCGGCGGCGGCGTAGTCACCGCCAAGTCGGGCGCCGTCACCGAGGTCTCCCTCGCGGGCGTCCCGGCGGGGCACTACACGGTGGCGGCCAGCTCGGACGTTTCCTTCGCCGCCGCGGCCCGGGTCACCCGTGGGCTCAAGGCCGAGGAAGCCGCCGATTTGGCCTGGGCGCCGTCTTCGGCGAGGCTCGGAAGCCAGCACGTCGTTCCGGTGCCCCGGACGGGCGAGCGGTTCCTGATGTTCGGCGCGCCGGAAGGCCGCGCCAAGATCTCGTACACGCCGATCACTGCCGACGGCAAGGTCCGGGCCGCGGCCACAATGGACATTGCCGGCGGAACCACCGCCTCCGTCAGAATTCCCGGGGACGTGGGTGGCTCGCCGCTGGTGGGGTACCTGGTCTCGGCGGCGGGGGATGCGGCCTACGGGGCCGTCATGCTGCAGCAGGGCGGCAGGTCCGACATCGCCAGCATCCCGGTTCTCCCCGGGGCGGCCGGCCAGGAACAGATCCCGGTCACCCTCGGGTATTAACCGCGACGGCCGGCGCCCAGCAACGGCGGCCTAATAGCGGCGGCGGTACACCGGGTCCAGCGACTCGGGCGGGACGCCGAGCATCTCCGCGGTACGCTCCACCACCACGTCATGCACGAGGTCCTGGAGTTCGTCGCGGCTGCCGCAGGCCTGCTCGACAACCCTCCGGTAAAGCGTGATCACGGGGCCCTCCTCCGCCGTCGCCGGTGTGTAGGAGCCCATCGGCGCCGGGGTGCCGTCGGCTACGAGCTTCTCGAGTCCGGGCGGGATTTCCTCGACCGCAAAACGGACCCCGTCCAGCGGCTTGCCCCAGATATCGTGCAGGCGCTGGGCCGAATCCAGGACAAAGTCATCGAAGCGGTCCGAACGTGTCCGGTAGCCGGGCAGCGTCGGGAGCATCAGCTCGCCGCGCAGGCCGCGGCCGTGCCGGTTCCTGCGGCGTTGCCGGAAGCTCTTCCCCTTGGCGGCGCCGCCGTCGCCGGGGTCAGCCAACCGGACCGTAAAGCCGGGATCATGGTGCGATGACTGCATATCTTGACTCTAAACCCGGCGCCTGATTTCTGCGATATGGCGGCCGCCGCGACCCGCCGTCGGAGCCCGCCCGACGCCGTCGGCCGCCCTGGGCGCGGCGTCCCGGGGCCGGACGGGCGTTTCAATGCGCGGGAGCGGGCAGGTGGGGGAGTAGTCTGTGATGTCGTGGGTGCAATTCGTCAGTGTTCAAGGTCAGCCTGCCGCAATTCGGCGGTGGCTACTTTGACGTACGTGTATGCCGACTCCACCGCGGTGCTCGGCCCGCTGGCCACCTACGCCGAGCCGCACTGCTACGACCTTTGCGAACAACACGCCGGTACCCTGACCGTGCCGCGGGGCTGGGAAGTCCTGAGGCTCGCGATGCCGGCCACTCCGGCCGGTCCCGGGCCCGATGACCTGCTGGCCCTTGCCCATGCGGTCCGCGAGGCCGCCGCCCGGCCCGCAGCCGCAGAGCCCGCCCAGGGCCAGCGTTCCGCGCATCCGGCCCTCGAAGCCCCGGCCGCCGCCGACGGTACGCGCCGCGGGCACCTGCGCGTCCTGCGCGAACCCTCCTGAGCCGCGAACTGGCGGTAGGCTGGGAACTGAAATTTCCGTACGCCACCGGCGCCAGCGGCGTCGCCCCCAGGGAGCCTTCACCATGCCACTGATCAGTCCCGAACTGTTGTCTGTCCTGCGCTGCCCCGTGACCGGCTCAGCCCTGGTACAGGAGGGCGAAGAGCTCGTCGCCGCGTCGCCCGACTCGAACGGGCAGAAGCTGCGCTACACGATCGAGGACGGCATCCCGCTGCTGCTGCCGCCGGAGCTGCTGGCCGCGGCCACCGCCGCCTCCTCCGATCAGCACGACGGCGGCCGTCACGACGGCGCGCCCCGCCACGCCGCAGAGTAGCCCCGTCCTCCGGTGCGGGCGGCGGACGGAACAAGCGCCGCCGACCCATCGGAGGGCGCCTCGGCGCCGAACCACTTGCAGTCCCTCCAGCTATATTCCGGCTACCCCAAAGGATCCCCATGACTTTCGACTATAAAATTGCCGACATTTCGCTGGCCGAGGCCGGCCGGCACCAGATCCGCCTCGCAGAGCACGAGATGCCCGGGCTGATGTCCCTGCGCGAGGAGTTCGGCGCGAGCCAGCCACTCAAGGGTGCCCGGATCGCCGGCTCCCTGCACATGACGGTGCAGACGGCCGTGCTGATCGAGACCCTCACCGCCCTCGGCGCCGAGGTCCGCTGGGCTTCCTGCAACATCTTCTCCACCCAGAATGAGGCCGCAGCCGCCGTCGTGGTCGGCCAGGGCACCGTCGAGGACCCGCAGGGCGTTCCGGTGTTCGCCTGGAAGGGCGAGACGCTCGAGGAATACTGGTGGACGGCCGAGCAGATCCTGACCTGGCCCGGTGCGGACAGCAACCCGGACCTGGGACCGAACATGATCCTCGACGACGGCGGCGACGCCACCATGCTGGTGCACAAGGGCGCGGAATTCGAGGCCCTGGGCGCCGTGCCGGCGGCAGGCGACGATGAGTCCGAGGAGGGCCGCGTCTTCCTCGAGGTGCTGCGCGCCTCGCTGCAGAAGGACCCGCAGAAGTGGACCCGGATCGGCTCGCGCCTGCTCGGCGTAACCGAGGAGACCACCACAGGCGTCCACCGTCTCTACCAGCTCGCCGAGCAGGGCAAGCTGTTGTTCCCGGCGATCAACGTCAACGACTCCGTCACCAAGAGCAAGTTCGACAACAAGTACGGCATCCGCCACTCGCTGCCGGACGGCATCAACCGCGCCACCGACGTGCTGATGGGCGGCAAGGTCGCCGTCGTATGCGGGTACGGCGACGTCGGCAAGGGCGCCGCGGAGGCGTTCCGGGGCCAGGGCTCGCGCGTTATCGTCACCGAAATCGACCCGATCTGCGCGCTGCAGGCGGCGATGGACGGCTACCAGGTGGCGACGCTCGAGAGCGTGCTGGCTGAAGGCCACATCTTCATCACCACCACGGGCAACAAGGACGTCATCATGGCCGAGCACATGGCCGGGATGCGCGACAAGGCGATCGTGGGCAACATCGGCCACTTCGACAACGAGATTGACATGGCCGGGCTCGCCCGGATCCCCGGCATCACGAAGGTCGAGATCAAGCCGCAGGTGCACGAGTGGGTGTTCGATGCCGGGACCGCGGAAGAGCGCTCCATCATCGTCCTGTCCGAGGGCCGGCTGCTGAACCTCGGCAACGCGACCGGGCACCCCTCCTTCGTGATGAGCAACTCCTTCGCCAACCAGACCATCGCGCAGATCGAACTGTTCACCAAGGCGGGCCAGCCGGAAGGTGAGCGCAAGTACGAAAAGCAGGTTTACGTGCTGCCGAAGATCCTCGATGAGAAGGTGGCCCGGCTGCACCTTGGCGCCCTCGGCGTGCAACTGACCGAGCTGACCAAGGAACAGGCTGCCTACCTGGACCTCGACGTCGCCGGCCCGTACAAGCCGGAGCACTACCGCTACTAAGCGCGACACTGCGAGCAAAAGGGGCCCTGGACTTAGCGTCCGGGGCCCCTTTTGTGACCGTATCGTGGCGCTGGCAACGGCGGGCCGCACCAGAAATTCACATATGCTTTCAAGGTAACGTGTGGAAGGACCCGAGTATTGTGATCGCCCCGAAAAGCTGGAGCACCGGCCGGAAAGCCGCCGTGCTGGCAGCCGTATGCGCCCTGGCAGCCGGCGGCGGAGTCTTCGCCGCGGCAGGACCCCTGGCGCACGCCTCCTTTGCCTCCGAAGCAGGATCGCCGGAGCGATCGACCCAAGGCCTGGCCTTCCCGGTGGTGCCCCCGCTCCAGCTCGCCGTAGCGCCCGCCGACGCCGCCGTCCAGGTCAACCCGGCCGCCCCGGTCACCCTGAAGGTGGGCAACGGCCGGATTGAGCGGGCGGCGCTGACAAGCGAGACGGGCCAGTCCGTGGACGGGAAGCTCAGCGCCGACGGATCCAGCTGGGCCGCCACCGGGCCGCTGGAATTCAACACCCGCTACAGCTACAGCTACTCAGTGGTTGACGGCGCGGGACGATCGACCGAGAACACCCGCAGCTTCACCACGGTGACCACCGCCAACGAGGCGGACGCTGCCATCTATCCGCTGGACGGCATGAAGGTCGGGGTCGCGCAGCCGCTCCAGCTCACCTTCAGCGAGCCGGTACTGAACCGCGCCGCCGTCGAAAAGGCTATCAAGATCAGCTCCACCTCGGGCCAGGTCGGGGACTTCCACTGGTTCAGCAACACCATGGTCCGGTACCGGCCGCAGAATTTCTGGGCGGCCAACAGCACCATCACCATGGACATCAAGCTCTTTGGCGTCAATCTGGGCAAGGGCCAGGTCGGCAACTTCAATAAGTTGGTCACGGTCCACATTGGCGACAAGAAGGTCGCCGTGGCGGATGCCAAGGCGCACACCTTCACGGCCTCGATCAACGACCGGCAAGTCGGGCGGTGGCCCGCGACCATGGGGGACACCCGGTTCCCGTCGGCGCGCGGCTACCTGGTGCTGATGGAGAAATACCGGGTGGAGCACATGGACGCCCGCACCATCGGCCTCAAACCGGGCGACCCGGCCTACTACGGGCAGCTCGACGTCAATTACGCCACACGACTGACCCCCAGCGGCGAGTTCATCCACCAGGCCACGGCCTCCGCGATGCCCTACATCGGCAAGGTGAACCTCTCGCACGGCTGCGTCGGCCTGGGACCGGCCGGCGCCAAGTGGGTCTTCGACAACATGACGACCGGGGACGTGGTCCAGGTGGTCAACACCGACGGCGACTATGCGGCGTACGACGACGGCTTCGGGGACTGGAACATCCCCTGGGCGAAGTACGCGAACTGAGCCGGGGCGCCTGGCAAGGCGCCGGGGGATTTGCACAATGGGGGAATTGCAGTTGGGGGATGCGGGATGGCCAAGACGGTAAGGCAAGGCAAGAGCGGTCGAAGTACCGGCAAGATGCTGGCAGTAGCCGGGATCTGCCTCGCCATCTGTGCCGGCGGAATCGGCGTCGCCACCGGCCCGGTCTGGGCGGACAGCGACCTGCCCTCGGAAGCGGGGTCGCCGATGCGCAACGTCTCGGGCCTGGTTGCGCCTGTCGTGAAGGCCGTTGAACTCGGGGTAACGCCGACCGACGGCGCCCGGGACGTCAACCCGGCCGCCCTGCCGTCGGTCAAAGCCGTCAACGGCGTAATAAAGGACGTGGTGCTGCGGCCCGAACCCGGCGGCGCCCCGGTCCCCGGCACCACCAGCGCGGACGGCTCCACCTGGACCGCCGGGGACCCCCTGGAGTTCGACACCCGGTACCACTACAGCTTCACGATCGTGGACCTGGCCGGCCGGGAGACGAAGAAGGTCCAAAGCTTCTCGACCGTCGCCACGGCCAACGAAGCCGACGCCGCGGTCTATCCGCGGGGCGGCAGCACCATTGGCGCCGGGCAGCCCATTGAGATCGTGTTCAGCGAGCCGGTCATCAACAAGGCGGCCATGGAGAAGGCCGTGAAGGTTACCGTCTCCTCCGGTCAGGCCGTCGCCTGGCGCTGGTACTCGGACCGGCGCGTCCGGATCCGGCCGGAGCGCTTCTGGGCCGCCAACAGCCGGATCACCGTGGACCTGAAACTGTTCGGCGTCGACTTCGGTAACGGCATGGTCGGCAACTCGAACGTCCCGGTGTCCTACAAAGTGGGGCCGCAGCGGCTCGCCGTCGTGGACGACGTCACGAAGACGATGAAGGTCTACTTCGACGGCCGGCTGGTCAAGACCGCACCGGTCACCCTCGGCGGCGAGGACTGGCTATCGCCCTCCGGCTACGCCGTCATCATGGAGCAGGAACGCCGCTCCAAATTCAACGCCGGCAGCATCGGCCTCAAGCCCGGCGACAAAGGCTACTACCCGCCGCTTACCGTCGAGTACGCCAACCGGCTGACGACGTCGGGCGTCTACGTCCACCAGGCACTGGAGTCCGCGTGGGGCGCGGTGGGCCGGTTCAACGTCTCTCACGGTTGTGTTGGACTGCTCCCGGCGGACGCCCAGTGGTTCTTCAACAACATGAGGACCGGCGACGTGGTGCAGACCCTGAACACGGGGGCGGCGCCGGTGGAGCCGCTGGAAGGCTTCGGTGACTGGAACATCCCCTGGGCCCAGTACGGCAAGCGCTGAGCCCGCGCGGCCGGCAAACGCCGAGCCCCGCGGCCGGACCACGGTCAGCGGGCCCGCTGGTGCGGCAGCCGCCCAAGCCGTGCGCCGAGGCGCGCGTTGCGTTCCCGGGTGAGCCGCAGACGGTCCAGCTCGCGGCGGCTCCGCTCGCCCAGCACCGCGGCCAGGTATTCCTCCGGCCCGGTTCCGGCCGGCGGCGGGGGAGCAACGTGCGCCGCTAGCTCGGTGGCCAGCGACTGCGCCATCGCCACCCGGGAGCCGGGGGACATGCGGTGGGCCTGGCGGATGAAGAGCGAGGCGCGGCGGGCCGCGGCGTCCGGAATCCGGCCAATGTCCGCGAGCGACACCCAGGGCTGGAGGTGGAACGGCACGCTGTGCAGCACGGGAGCTTCGGCCTGCACCCGCCGTCGCAACGCATAGGTGCCGGCCACCAGGTCACCGAGCCGCTTGGACTTCCCGTTGAAGAGCGCGACGGCGATCGCCAGTCCGCCCAGCGTCGTGTAAATCTCGAGGAAACCTATCAGCCCCCGGATCAGGGCATGCCGGAAACGGATCGCACCGCCGTCGTCGCGCACGATCCGCAGGCCGGTGGCCAGCTTCCCCAGCGACAGGCCGCGGCTGAGGGTCTCCACCGTGACGGGCAGCACCACGAAGCAGAAGACGACGACGACGGTGACCAGGGCGCCCATGGCGGCACGATCCAGCTCGGGGGCGGCGGCGCCGACTACCACCAGCAGGCCCCAGAGCACGGCGGTGTGTGCCAGGACGTCCAGCAGCAGGCCCAGCGCCCGGGCGGCGAACGACGCCGGCCGCAACTCCAGGACGACGCCCTCGCCTGTGATGATGGAACTCAACCCGGACCCCCGCTCGTCTGCCAGTCAGGCACAGTCTAACCATCGTCAGGTGCCGGTCCTGAGCGCGGACAGACCTTTGCCGCCACGTTTTCCGGGGCAACCGGGGCCGGAACTGCCCGTTCGCGCCGTGGTGGGGCCGCAACTGCCCGTTCGCGGGCGCTAGGGTGGTGCCGTGGACATCGAGGCGTTCTCCCTGGTGAACGGGGACAAATGGGCGCGGCTGCACGCGCTGGCGCACCAGCGCAGGCTCAGCGGGACCGACGCCGACGAGCTGTTGCGGCTCTACCAGGGCGCATCGGCCGACCTTTCGCTGCTGCGGTCCGTGGCCCCCGAGAGCGGGCTGTCCGCCGCGCTGTCCGCCAGCCTCGCTCAGGCCCGCACCCGCTTCACCGGCGCGAGATCCAACTTCATGGAGGACCTCGCCCAGTTCTTCGTCGTCGCACTGCCCGCCGCCCTCTACCGGATCCGCTGGCTGACCGCCTGGTGCGGGCTCGCGTTCTGCCTGATCGCCGCCGCCTATGCGCTCTGGATCGGCAACTCCCCGGAGGCCCTGCGCGCCCTGGGCTCGGATGCCGAGGTCCGCCGCTACGTGGAGCAGGACTTCATCAACTACTACTCGGAGAATCCCGCCGCGTCCTTCGCCGGCCTGGTCTGGACCAACAACGCCTGGATCGCCGCTCAGGCCGTGGCGCTGGGCATCACCGGGTTCTGGGTCCCGATGATTCTGATCGGCAATGCCCAGGGTGTCGGTGTCGCCGCCGGGGTCTTCGCCGGCGCCGGCAAGCTCGACGTGTTCTTCAGCTACATCCTCCCGCACGGGCTGATGGAACTGACGGCGGTCTTCGTGGCCTGCGCGGCAGGGCTGCGGATCTTCTGGGCAGTGGTGGCGCCCGGGCCGCGCCGCCGCTCGCAGGCGCTCGCCGCCGAGGGCCGCTCGCTCATCACCGTGGCCCTCGGCCTGGTCCTGGTGCTGCTGGTCTCGGGCGTGGTTGAAGGCTATGTGACGCCGAGCGATCTGCCGGTGTGGGCCAAGATCACCATCGGCGCCGCCGTCCTGGCCGCTTATTGGGCGTACGTGCTGGTGTTTGGCGGGCGGGCGCACCGTTCCGGCGCCACCGGTGACCTCGGCAGCGGGGACGCCGGTTACGCCGAAATTTCCGCCTGAATCCGCCCGGCCACGGGGTGGCACCTCGCCGGGGCTGAGGCCCTGACGGTAGGCTCGGTGTCAGATATGTGGCGTTGCCGGCCCAAGGCCCGGCGGCGCGGAACCCTATGGAAGCGAAGCTGCAGTGACCGAAAAAAGTCCCACCCCTCCGAATCGGCAGGATCCGCACCTGGATTCTGCCGACGACGCCGGCGAGCCTGCCTTCGAGTGGATGAAGCCGGCCGGCGCGGGCAAGCGGTCCGACGCGGCGTCCGGAGCTCCCGAGACTGAGCGGACCGCCGCGGCGCCGGACGCTGAGCCCACCGCCGCGGCGCCGGACGCTGAGCGCACGGCCGCGACGCCGGTTCCGGTCGATCCGGCCGGAACCCCGGCCGCCGGTGAACGCCAGGGCCGGCGCGCCGAACGGAAGGCAGCCGACGACGCCGCGGCCGGCGCTGCCGGGACCGAAGAATTCAACGAGTCGCTGCCCACCTCGGCCCTGCAGGTCCGGCCGCCGCGCGAAGAGGTAGAACGCCGCAACGCCGAGCGCGAACATGCCGCCAACGCCAAGCCGGTCGCCCCCCGGGTGATGCAGGTCCTGCTCGCGGTCTGCTACCCGGTGATCCTGCTGGTCCTGGCCGTCCGCGCCGTGACCAGCCCGCTGTTCCTCTGGGTGGAATACAACCGCCCGGGCTTCCCGKGGGACGGCTACGGCTTCAACACCGACGACCGGATGACGTACGGCTCCTACGCTGTCGACTACCTGAGCAACTGGTCCGGCCCGCGCTACCTCGGCGAGCTCGTGAACCGCTCCGGCGAGCCGCTTTTCAAGGACGGCGAAGTCAGCCACATGGCCGACGTCAAGCTTGTCATCCTCTCCGCCTTCGGAGCCGGTGCCTTGCTGGTGGTGCTCAGCCTGGTTGCCATCCTGTACCTGCGCCGGCGCAGCACCGGGGGAGTGCGCCGCGGCCTGTTCGCAGGTTCCATTGTCACGCTCGTGATCATCGTCGGCCTGGGCGTACTCGCGGTGCTGGGCTGGGAGCAGTTCTTCACCGAGTTCCACCGCGTCTTCTTCGCCAACGGCACCTGGACCTTCTCCCTTCAGGACACCCTGATCCGGCTGTTCCCGGGCCAATTCTGGGTTGACGCCGGGATCGTGATCGGTGCCCTCGTCCTGCTCGCAGCCCTGCTCACGCTGATCCTCACCTGGCCGACCCGCAAACGCCGCGGACTGCCACCCCGGGTCCGGAATGCCTCCGCCGCCGAGGACGCCGGGGACGTCGCCGCGGACCCGGCCGAGCTCAAGGGCCGCCGCTTCAAGCGCAGCCGGAACGGCGCCGTCGACGGCCCGGCCGGCCGCGACGCAGACGCCGGAACCGACGCCGGCAGCAACGAAGCGGCAGCCGCCCGCCGCGAGGGCGCCTCCTAAGCCTGGAGACCCGGAGACCCACAGACCCGGAGAGACAAAAAGCGGCCGGCACGAGAGTGCCGGCCGCTTTTGCGTGCGCCGCTGCCGGGCGCCGCGTCCCTAGCCGTAGATCCGGTCGATGTGGGCCTGGAAATCACGCACAACGGCGGAGCGCTTGAGCTTCAGTGACGGCGTGAGGTGCCCGGACTCGACCGTGAAATCGGCGTCAAGCACCACGAAGGTGCGGATCGACTCCGCCTTGGACACCAAGGCGTTGGCGTCGTCGACGGCGGCCTGGATGGCGGCCCGGACCTGGTCGTTGGCCGCCGCCTCCGTGGCGCCCATGACGGGGATGCGCTGCGCGGCACACCAGTTCTCCAGGCCCTCCGGGTCCAGGTTGACCAGGGCTGACACAAACGGCCGCCCGTCACCGACCACCACTGCCTGCGCCACCAGTTGGTGCTCGCGGATCTTTTCCTCCAGCGGTCCGGGTGCCACGTTCTTTCCGCCCGCGGTGACCAGCAGGTCCTTCTTCCGCCCCGTGATGGTCAGGAAACCGTCGGCGTCCAGGGAGCCGAGGTCGCCGGTGCGGAAAAACCCGTCGACGAACGCTTCGGCGTTGGCCGCCTCGTTGGCGTGGTACCCCTTGAAGACACCGATGCCCTTGACCAGGATCTCGCCGTCGTCGGCGATCCTGATGGTGGTGCCGGGCACCGGGATGCCCACGGTCCCCACTTTGGTGCGGGTCGGGGTGTTGGCAGTGCACGGCGCCGTCGTTTCGGTCAGGCCGTAGCCTTCGAGGACAGGGACGCCGGCGCCGCGGAAGAAGTGCGCATCGTGGGAACTGAGCGGGCTGGCCCCGGAGACGGTGTAGCCGAGGCGGCCGCCGAACGCCTGCCGCAGTTTCGGGTACAGCACCCGGTCGAAGACGCCGTGCTTGGCGCGTAGGAGCCAGCCGGGCCCGGCGCCCTCACCGCGGGCGGCGGCGTCGAGCGCCTTTGAGTAGTCGACGGCGACGGCGGCGGCCGCCTCGAAGAGGCGGTCCTTGCCGGCCAGCGCCGCTTTGTGCGCGGCGCCGGCATAGACCTTCTCAAAGATCCGGGGCACCACGAGGAGGAAGGTGGGCTGGAACGTGCCGAGGTCCTCCAGCAGTTCCTTGGCATTGGAGGTGTGGCCCAGCGTGGTCCCGGCACTGAGGCAGATCACCTGCACGGCGCGGGCCAGGACGTGGGCCAGCGGGAGGAACATCAGCGTCCGGGTGGGGGGCTGCAGCAGGATCTCCGGCAGGAACAGGACGATGTTCTTCGCGACGAGGGCAAAGTTGCCGTGCGTGATTTCGCAGCCCTTGGGCCGGCCCGTGGTGCCGGAAGTGTAGACCAGGGATGCCACATCGGCGAGGCCGGCCGCCGAGCGCTGCCGCTCCAGCTCTGCGTCGCTGACGCCGGTGCCGGCGGCAGCCAGGCTGGCGAGGTTCGGCGCCGCGCCGTCGTAGTCCATCCGGACCACGCCGAGCACCCGGCCCGCCAGCAGCTCCGAGCCGTCCAGCACGCCCTGTACCAGCGTGGCCTTCGCCGCGTTTTCGACGAAGACGCGGCGGGCGCCGGAGTCGTGCAGGATCCACTCGACCTGGCTGGCGGAGGAGGTCTCATAGATGGGGACGGTGACGCCGCCGGCGAACCAGATGGCGAAGTCCACCACGGTCCATTCGTACCGGGTGGCGGACATGACCGCGACCGTCTCGCCCGGGGTAAGTCCGCCGGCGATCAGCCCCTTGGCCAGGGCCGTGACCTGGTCCAGGAACTGCTGGGCCGGAATGTCTGTCCAGCCGGCGGGGCCCTTGCGGGCATAGAGCGCATGCACCGGATCCTTGGCGTGCTGCTCCAGCAGCAGGTCCGTGACATTGCTTTCCGGATCCAGCTCGACGAGCAGTCCGGTGCTAGCTTCTCTCACAACCCGTGTCTCCCGTTCCGGTCCGCGGCCCCGCGGACGCGGGCTCCGCTAGTAATCCTGCCCTAGATCCAGGACGGCATCCACATCCGCAGGCGCCAGTCCTGGTACGTAATCAGCTCCGCGGTCCACACCGGGTAAAAGAACGCCGAGAGCAGCACGGTCGCGACGACAAACAGCGCGACGAGTAGGAGGCCGGAGCGGCGCCGCCAGAGCGGGTCGGTGCGCCGGCCCAGGACCAGCCCCAGGCAGTACACGAGGGCCAGCACCAGGAACGGCTCGAAGGACACCGCATAGAAGAAGAACATGGTGCGTTCCGGGTACATGAACCACGGCAGGTAGCCGGCGCCCACGGCGGCCAGGATGGCCCCGGCGCGCCAGTCGCGCCGGCCCGCCCACCAGAAGAGCAAGATGCCGAGGCAGACCGCCGCGCTCCACCAGATCAGCGGGTTGCCGACCGAGAGGATGGCCGAGGTGCAACTGGGCAGCTCGCAGCCGGCCGTTCCCTGCTTGGACGACTCATAGAAGAACGACGTAGGCCGGCCCAGCACCAGCCAGCTCCAGGCACTCGCCTCGTAGGGGTGGTCCGCGCTCAGGCCCTGGTGGAACTTGTAGGCCTCGAGGTGGTAATGGGCCAGCGAACGGAGTGAATCGGGCAGCCAGCCCCACTGGGCCGAGGGGTTGGTTTCGGCCCAGTGCCGGAAATAGGCGTTGCTGGAGCGGAACCAGCCAGCCCAGGTGGCCGTGTAGACCAGTGCCGCGACCGGGACGATGCTCAGGAAGGCGCCGATGCCGTCCTTGAGGATGCCGCCCGTGATCCAGCCATGCACGCCGGCGATCCGGCGCGCGCTGAGGTCCCACAGGACCGTCATCAGCCCGAAGCCGGCCAGGAAGAACAGGGCGGACCATTTGGTGCCGACCGCGAGACCGAGGCAGACACCGGCGGCCAGCCGCCACCAGCGGATCCCCAGCCACGGCCCGGCCGCAAGCTGCAGCCGGGAGGGGCGCCCCTCGGCGGAGGCCGCGGCTTGTCTGCCGAGCCGCTTCGCGAGCCGGCGGCGGCCGTCGTCGCGGTCCATCAGCAGCGCGCCAAAGGCCGCGAGGATCCAGAACATCAGGAAAATGTCCAGCAGCGAGGTGCGGGACATCACCAGGTGGTGGCCGTCCACCGCCAGCAGCACCCCGGCCACGGCGCCCAGGGTGAGCGAGCGGAAAAGCTTCTGCGCAATCAAGGCGAGCAGGAAGATCGAAAGGGTGCCGGTCAGGGCGGCCCCGAAGCGCCACCCGAAGGGGTTTTCCGGGCCGAAGAGCCACATCCCGGCGGCGATCATCCACTTGCCCACCGGCGGGTGGACCACGTACTCGGGGCTGTCCAGCAGTACCCCGGGGTTGCCCGCGATGAAGGAGTCGTTGGCCTTGTCCGGCCAGGCGCGCTCGTAGCCGCTGACCAGGAGGGAGTAGCCGTCCTTGACGTAGTAGGTCTCGTCGAACACCAGGTTGTGCGGGGTGTCCAGCCGGACAAAGCGCAGGATTCCGCCAAGCACCGCGGTGAGGGCCGGGATGAGCCAGAACCACAGGCGCAGCGAGGGCGGATAGTCGCGCCAGCTGCGGATGTTGCCGATCAGCCGCTCTGTCAGGTCCTCGGCGTCGAATGCCTTGCCGGGACGGCTGATCCAGCGGTGGCCCTCGAGGTTGCGTCCGGTGCCCGGCAGGTCCGGCCTCCGGGCGTGGTGGCGGGTGCTGTCCGGGCTGCCGTCGGCGGGCACGGCCTCGGCTGAACCGGCCTCGGCAGGCCGCATGGGGGTCTGCGTCACGTTGCCATGCTACCTTTCGCGGCCGTGATCGTCGGTCCCGCGCGCCCGCCGGCAGTAGGCTTATGGGGTGGATCCCGAACAAAGCACCTCCCAACGCAATTCCCCGGCACCCGCCTCCGCCGACGCCGTTCCGGCAGCGGGGACGGCCGCCGGACCGGGCCGGATCGTGCTTGCCGCCACCCCGATCGGCAACGTCGGCGACGCCTCCGCCCGGCTGATCGGGCTGCTGGAAACGGCGGACATCGTCGCTGCCGAGGACACCCGGCGGCTGCACCGGCTGGTTCAAAGCCTCGGCATCACCGTGGCGGGCCGGGTGATCAGCTACCACGAGCACAACGAGGCAGCCAAGACCGGCGAACTCCTGGACCAGGTCCGCTCCGGCAAGACCCTGGTCATGGTGACCGACGCCGGCATGCCCTCGGTCTCGGACCCCGGCTTCCGCCTGGTCGAAGGCGCCGTCGCCGCCGGGCTCACCGTCACCGCCGTTCCGGGCCYGTCCGCCGTACTGACCGCGCTCGCCCTCTCCGGGCTGCCGACGGACCGCTTTTGTTTCGAGGGCTTCCTGCCGCGGAAGGCCGGCGAACGGACGTCGCGGCTGGCGGACCTCGACGCCGAGCGTCGCACCATGGTGTTCTTCGAGGCGCCGCACCGGCTGGAGCCCATGCTCCGGGCCCTGCACGAACGCTTCGGCGCCGACCGCCGCGCGGCCGTCTGCCGGGAACTCACCAAAACCTACGAAGAGGTCATCCGCGGGACCCTGCGCGAACTGCTTCGCTGGGCCGAAACCAACGAGGTCCGTGGCGAGATCGCCGTCGTCGTGGGCGGTGCGCCCGAGCGGGAGCCGGGTAAACCGGAGGACCAGGTCGCGGCCGTGAACGCGCTGATCGCCCAGGGCATCCGGCTGAAGGAGGCCGTCGCCGCGGTGGCCGATGACGCCAGGGTCAGCAAACGCGAACTCTATTCCGCCGTTCTCGCCGCGCGCTGACGCGGGGCTCCGGCCGCGGGCTGCGGGGCCGCGCCGCCGTTGTGCAGCTGCACAGCAGATCCGGCTTGGTCTAGTGCGCAGATGCGTAGACACCCCGGAGAGCCCGGCAGTACCGTGGCAGTAGTCCAGGCCCGCGGCGCAAGCCGGTGCGGGGCTGATCAGAAAATTTTCCGAACCCATTGCTGACGAGGGAGTCATTGTGACTGTAACTGCCCAGCCCACCGTTACCGCGGAGCGCGAGGCCGCACTGCTGGCGTCCGTGCCGACTGGCCTGCTGATTGACGGACAGTGGCGTCCGGCCGCGTCCGGCAAGACGTTCGACGTCGAGGATCCCGCCACCGGCAAGGTGCTGTTGAGCCTGGCCGACGCCGGTCCCGAGGACGGCGCCGCGGCCCTGGACGCGGCCGCCGCCGCGCAGGAGTCCTGGGCCAAGGTCCCGCCGCGGGAGCGCGGTGAGATCCTGCGCCGCGCCTTCGAGCTCGTGACCGAACGGGCCGAGGACTTCGCGCTGCTGATGACCCTGGAGATGGGCAAGCCGCTGGCCGAAGCCCGCGGCGAAGTCACCTACGGCGCCGAGTTCCTGCGCTGGTTCTCCGAGGAGGCCGTCCGCGCGTTTGGCCGCTACTCGGTTTCCCCGGACGGCAAGTCCCGGCTCCTGGTGGCCAAGAAGCCGGTGGGGCCGTGCCTGCTGATTACGCCGTGGAACTTCCCGCTGGCCATGGCCACCCGCAAGATCGCCCCGGCCGTCGCCGCCGGCTGCACCATGGTGCTCAAGTCCGCGAACCTCACGCCGCTGACCTCGCAGCTCTTTGCTGCCGTCATGCTGGAAGCCGGCCTGCCCGCGGGCGTGCTGAACGTGATCCCGACCTCCACCGCGGGCGCCACGACCGGCCCGCTGATCAAGGATTCCCGGCTCCGTAAGCTTTCCTTCACCGGCTCCACCGAGGTGGGCCGCCGGCTGCTCGCGGACGCCTCCGAGACGGTGCTGCGGACCTCGATGGAACTCGGCGGCAACGCCCCGTTCGTGGTGTTTGAGGACGCCGACGTCGACGCCGCGGTAGCCGGAGCAATGCTGGCGAAGCTGCGGAACATGGGCGAGGCCTGCACCGCGGCGAACCGCTTCATCGTGCACGAGTCCGTGGCCGACGAGTTCGCGGAGAAGTTCGCCGCGAAGATGAAGGACATGACCACGGCCCGGGGCACCGAGGCGGACTCCAAGGTCGGCCCGCTGATCGACGCGAAGAGCCGCGACAAGGTCCACGAGCTCGTCACGGACGCGGTGAACGCCGGCGCTGTGACAGTGCTGGGCGGCGCCGCCGTCGAGGGTCCGGGCTACTTCTACCAGCCCACGATCCTCAAGGGCGTCACCGAGGGCACCCGGATCCTGTCCGAGGAGATCTTCGGACCCGTCGCCCCGATCATCACCTTCGACACCGAGGACGAGGCCGTCCGGCTCGCGAACAACACCGAATACGGCCTGGTGGCGTACGTCTTCACGAAGGACCTCAACCGGGGCATCCGGATGGGCGAACGCCTCGAAACCGGCATGCTGGGCCTGAACGCCGGCGTCGTGTCCAACGCGGCAGCACCGTTCGGCGGAGTCAAGCAGTCCGGCCTGGGCCGCGAGGGCGGCCTCGAAGGCATCGAGGAATACCTCTACACGCAGTACATCGGCATCGCCGACCCCTACGCCGGCTAGCTTCGGCGAAGCCTGCGGGCGGCGTCGCGGACCCTGGACCAAGATTCCGCGGCTCCGCGTCCGGCTGACCTGGCCGGGACCGAAACGGCCCGCAGCGGTGTCCATGCCCGGCGCCGCCAGCGGGCCGTGAGCGACGGCGGCAGCCAGATGGCGCGCCAACGGGTCCACCACGAAGCGTGGGCGCGCAATGCGTCCCGGACCAGTTCGACCCTGTCCGCGGGAGAGCCCGGCCGGGAGTCCGGCCGGGAGTTGCCCGCCGGGGAGTCCGGGTCGGGGCGGCCGTAGCGCTGCCGTTCAAAGTCGGCGCTCAGGGAGGCCACGGCAGCGTGGGCCGGGGCGTCCACGCCGTCCGGCTCGCCGAGCGCCGCTGAACCGCGCAGCCGGGCGGAAAAATGCCGCGGCGTTTCGCTGCTGCGCGGCGGGATCCCGAAGTCCGTGGCCAGGTCCCGCAGCTCCGCCCAGGCCGGGGCGGCTGCCCCCGACAAGCCGGAGGCCTTGAGCCGCCGCCGCCGGACGCCGCCGCGCGCCAGCGCCGGGGCCGACAGCAGCAGGAGCACCAGCAGCAGCCCGCCGGCGCCGTACAACAGGGGGGCCAGGCTGCTGCCGGACCCGTCCCCGCCCGCGGTTGCGGGCAACGGCAACGGTGCGGGCGCAGGGGCCGCCGTGGGTTTGAGGTCATCCTCGGGGATCAGGCCATCGTTGTTCTCGTTGGTGCTGGCGCCGCTGCGCGCCGCCGGCTCGGTGGCGTAGCCCGGCACCACGCCGCGCGAGGGCGTCGGCTCGAAGGCCACCCAGCCGACACCCTGGAAGTACAGTTCGGGCCAGGCGTGCGCGTCACGGGCGTCCACCTCATACTCGGGCAGCGCCCCCAGGCCCGGGATCGTCACGGTGGACCCGGTGGCGCGTCCGGGAGCGTAGCCGACGGCGACCCGGCTCGGGATCCCCTCCAGCCGCGCCATCACGGCCATCGCCGAGGAGAAGTGGATGCAGTAGCCGCTCTTCTGGGCCAGGAAGTCCGCCAGCACTGACAACCCGTTGCCGTCGTAGCCACCCTGGACGGGGGACTGGAGCGAGTAGCTGAACTCCGCGGAACGCAGGTACTGCTGGATCGCCATGGCCTTGGCGTAGTTGCCGCGGCTTCCCGCAGTGACCGTGTCCGCGGTCTGCCGCACGATCTGGGGGACGTTGGCGGGGACCCGGGTGAAGGTGTCCGGCACCGCCTGCGCCCTGTCCGGGGAGTCAGCCAGCACGGCCCGGGTGAGCTTCGGCGCCACCGACGCCACAACGTACTGCTGGTTGCGCGAGTTGGTGTCCAGGCCCTTGATGCTCAGCGTGGCCGGATCCCAGCTCCACCGGCCGGTCAGGCCGTTCACCGACTCGGGCGCGTAGGGGGCGGGCAGGTACGGGCTCGTGAACTGGCCCGTGTTGACGGCCGTGACCACCCGGACCTGTTCTTCCACGCTGGGGGCGGGCCCCGGGTCCATCCTTCCGGTGCCCGGCTGCCGGCTGGCGTCACGGTCGTCCGGCGCCCACGCATCGCCGTCGAAGCTGTCCACGGTGACGGAGCGCAGGTACGGCGCCTGCGAGGCGTTGGTGGCGTAGGTAATCCGTCCGTCGCCGGTGGGGCTGCGCAGGCTGTTGCCGAGGCTGATCATGGGGTTCAATCCGCTCGCGGATCCCCAGGGATTCAGCCGGGATCCCTGCGGAAAGATGCCCTGGTCGAAGCCCGGGATGGCCAGCTGGAACAGCAGCGTCAGGACCAGCGCCACCGCCCCGGTCAGGGAAGCGCGTTTGAGCTGGCCGGGATTGCGCGCCGTGTCCGCCCGGGTCCGGGAGTTGGGGTGGAACCAGTGGCTGCTGGCCAGGATCATGAGGTAGCCCGCCGCGGCGCCGGTGAAGCCCAGCCAGCCGACGCTCTGCGGTTTCACCATGGCCGGAACCACCAGGATGGCCAGGATCCCGAGCCCGCTGGTCGCCGGCAGCGCGAGCGGGACGGCGAGGGCGTCGACCAGGATCACCACCAGGCCGAGCACCCCGCAGATCAGCAGGACGATGCCGGCGTTGGGCGCCACCGGTGAGCTCTCGGCGAGCACGGTCTCGCTGGCCCGCCGCAGGTACCGCTGCAGCTGGGCCATGGTGTCGCCGGACGGAATGAATCCGGCGATGCTGTGCTGGCGGAAGAAGGTGAAGGTGAGGACCAGGGCCAGCACCACGAAGCCTCCCGCGCCGACCAGGACGCCATGCAGCCGCAGGGCCCGGAGCCCCGCCATCGCCAGCGCGACGGTGAAAACCGTGGTGAGCACCGCCGGGTACCAGGCCCAGCCGCGCAGCACGCCGTTGAGCCCCAGCGCCGCGCCGGCGACGGCCACCGCGACGGCGAGCCCCATTGCCCAGGGCTCGACGCCGGCACCCTTCGGCCCGGCGGCCGCGCCCGGCACCGGGTCGGAGGGCCGTCCGGGCTCGGCCGCGGACGGTCCCGGGGCCCTGTTGCGCTGCGGGGTCAGGGTCATCGCCGGCCTCCCGCGACGGGCCGGGCTCCGTCGGCCGCCGCTGATCCTGCGGCCGGCGGAAGCCCGGCGGCGCCGTCCTGGTCGAAGGCGGACCAGGCGGCCGGCAGCGGGGTGGCCGCGGAGACGGCGACGGCGCGCCAGCCGCCGCGGCGCAGGATCTCCAGGACCGGCCCGGTGTCAGCCGCGCGGTCCGTGACCAGGAGGGCGAAGGCATTCGCGCCGAACCCCGCCGCCGGGGCCAGCGCGCGCGCCTCCGCCGGCGAGAGACGGCCCAGGATCGCCAGGATCGGCCCCCGCAGGCGGTGCGCGGAGAGCTTGTCCATCAGCCGGTCGTCGAAAGGCTGCGGCCCGGCGTCGGCTGCGCCGTGGCGCGGACCGCTGAGCGCGATGGCGGCCAGACTCTCCGCAATGGACTGCAGGCCGGCGGTCCCGGCGTACTCGTCGGCCTCCGGCTCCGGCGCCGACGGCGAATTCAGGAAGGCCGGATCCCCGGCCGGGTCCAGGCAGCGCAGCGCGTAGTTGCGCTCGCCAAGGTGGGTGCTGATGGACATCGCGGCCGTGACGGCCCATTCGAAGGCGTCGCTGGTGACCAGTTCATGCCCGTCCGCGGCCGCGCCGCCGGAAACATAGCCGGCGCCCTGCGCGTAGGCCTGGAAGCGCTGGTCCAGGATGATCGTGGCTTCCGGAGTCGTGACCGATTCCTCCTGCCGCATCATGAGGGAGCCGTGCCGGGCGGTCGCCGCCCAGTGCACGCGGCGCATCGGATCGCCGTGCCGGTACTCGCGGGTCATGACGTCGTCGTCGCTGGGGTTCGCGCGGATCCGCGTTGCGGTGACGCCGTCGTGGCCGCGTGCGCCCGCGAGCCCGGTCGCGGGGAGCTCGACGGCGGCGGGGGTCACCGTGAGGACGTCGCCGGCGTCGATCGCGTGGCGGTGCACGGAGAGCCCGAAAGGGTCGCTGAATTCGGCCGTGACCGGCCCGATCAGGAACTGGCCGCGTTTCGCGCTCCGAAGCTGGTATTCGTAGCGGCTGGTTCCCGCGACGGCGGTCCGCGCCGGGAAGCGGAACACCGGGGACTGCCCGAACCGGGACGGCAACTGCTCCTCCATCAGGGCCAGGCCGTTGCCCGGACCGGTGCGGGCCACCGCCAGCCGGACGGTGGTCGTCGCGGAGGTCTCCACCGGGGATGGGTTGAACTCGCGGTAGACCCGGAACCGGGGTTTCAGCACGCGCGTGCCGGCAAGGGACAGCAGCGGGAGGACCAGCAACAGGAGCGCCAGCGCCAGCAGGTCGCGGCGGCCCAGTATTTGAGCGGCCAGCAGGGACAGGACGCCCGCTCCCAACAGGCCCCAGCCGCGCGAGCTGAAGATGTGCCTAGGGAACCGGTCCAGCACCGCCACGGCCGCCTCAGCCCCCTAGCGGCCGGTGGGGAGGGCCGACGGCCGCGCGGCGGAACGGCCGCCGTCGCCGTCGGTGCGGGTCCGGGCCTGCGCTGGCGCCGTTTCCTGCCCGACCGGCACCCGCGCGAGGATGGACCGGATGACGCTCTGCGGCGTCTCTCCGGTGCTGGCGGCCTTGCGGTCCAGGATGATCCGGTGGGCCAGCACCGATTCCGCCACGCTCACGACGTCGTCGGGCAGCACGAAGTCCCGGCCCTCCAGTGCGGCGGTGGCCTTCGCAGCACGCAGCAGCTGCAGCATGGACCGGGGGCTCGCGCCAAGCCGGAGCATGGCGCTCTCCCTCGTGGCGCGGCCCAGGGCCACCGTGTATTCCTTGATCGGACGGGATACATAGACCTGCTGGACGGTGGCGATCATTGACGCCACCTCGTCCGCGGTTACCACGGCCGTCACCCTGGTCAGCGGGGACGTGGCCTGGTGGGTCTCCAGCATCTCCATCTCGGCGTCGCGGTCCGGATAGCCCATCGAGATTCGGGCCATGAAGCGGTCGCGCTGCGCTTCCGGCAGCGGATAGGTGCCTTCCATCTCGATCGGGTTCTGCGTCGCCACCACCATGAAGGGTTCGTCCAGTTTGTAGGATTTCCCGTCCACCGTGACCTGGTGCTCCTCCATGCACTCCAACAGTGCGGACTGGGTCTTGGCGGAGGCGCGGTTGATCTCGTCGCCAATCACGATGTTGGCGAACACCGCGCCGGGGCGGAACTCGAACATCCGGGAGGCCTGGTTGTAGATGGACACGCCCGTGACATCGGAGGGCAGCAGATCCGGGGTGAACTGGATCCGGCTGACGGAACAGTCGATGGTCCGGGCGAGGGTCTTGGCCAGCAGCGTCTTGCCCACGCCGGGAACGTCCTCGAGGAGCAGGTGGCCCTGGGCGAGGAGCACCGTCAGCGCCAGCTTGGCGGCTTCGGCCTTGCCGTCGATCACCGTGTTGATGGCCCGCAGGATGCGCTCGCTGGCGGCGTGGAATGCCGCGGCCTCCATCGGCGCCGGAATAACGCCGGCTCGCGCCGGGAGGCCCTGCGGCTCCGGCAGCGCTTCGTCAACGGAGGTACGTCGGTGGTAGTCCATCGGCAGCCTTTCAGCCCTGGTGCGGTCCGGGCGGAGCGGCGGGAAGGCCGGGCCCCCACTGCTGCACGCCTGTCTTGGTATCAGCGTACTAACACAACTGACAAAGCAGACAGAGAGTTCCGGGTAATTCTCCGCCCGGCCCGCAGCTAGGCTGGAAGGATGTGCAATCCGCTGATCCCCGCACCCTTCCGCGAGACCGGCAGCGACGGAAGCGGCGCCGGCCCGTCCGGAACTGCCCCGTCCGCCCGGAAGCCGTATCCGCCGGCGCCGGAACCGCTGCCCGTCCCGGTGATGGACAACCACACCCACCTGGACTTCCCGGATGCCGATTTTGCCAACGGGAGCCCGGCAGTCAGCATCAAAGATGCCCTCGACGCCGCCGAGGCCGTGGGGGTCCGGGGCGCCGTGCAGGTGGGCTGCGACCTTGAGTCATCCCGCTTCACCGTGCAGGCGGTGGAGGAGGACTCGCGGCTGCTTGGCGCCGTCGCGCTGCACCCCAACGACGCCCCGGCCTACGCGGCCCGCGGCGAACTGGAGGAGGCGCTGGCGGAAATCGAGGCGCTGGCCTCCCACCCGCGGATCCGTGCCATCGGCGAGACCGGCCTTGATTTCTTCCGCACCGAGGGGGAGGGTCTCGCCCAGCAGCGGTACTCCTTCCGCCGCCACATCGATATCGCCAAGCGGCTTGGCCTGACTCTGCAGATCCACGACCGCGACGCCCACGACGACGTCGTACAGGTGCTCCGGGAGGAGGGCGCTCCGGAACGGGTGGTTTTCCACTGCTTCTCCGGCGGCGAGGAGCTCGCCCGGACCTGCAATGCCGAGGGCTGGTACATGTCGTTCGCCGGGACGGTGACCTTCAAGAACGCGGCGAACCTGCGCGCGGCCCTGGCCATCGCCGAGCCCGGACGCATCCTGGTCGAAACCGACGCCCCGTTCCTCACTCCGCACCCGCACCGGGGGAGGCCAAACGCCAGCTACATGATTCCTTACACGGTTCGGGCGATGGCGGAATTGACAGGCCGCGAGCTCTCCGCGCTGTGCACGCAGTTGGCCGAAAATACCCTGCAGGCATACGGATCCTGGGACTAAAGGCAGCACCCGCCGTCACTCTGGCAACATACCGGGTATGTACAAAATCTTGGTTGCTTTATAACGCTACGGTTACAGTGGACAACTATTAGCCGGGGTCGGGGAAGGCCTTCGGAGAATTTCACTACCTCAGGGCGCGCATTGTGGCAAAGGATCCACGTGTGCGCTCTCGTTTGGAAGTGTGGCGGTGCCCGCGTTTTCCGCAAATATCCGGAGCTGCTCCGGAGCTGCCCTTGGGGGTGTTTGCGCCGGGGAAACGTGTGCGCTTTTCCCCGTGCCCGGATGGTCCAAAAGATATGGGCAATCGTGGTCAAGTTCTTCACATCGGACGGCAAGTTCAGCTTCGTCAAGGTCGGCGCGCAACTCGTGGTGCTCGTGGCACTCGTGCTCGGCCTGGTCGCCTTCGTTGGCAACAACAAGACGGTCACCCTCAACGTCGACGGACGAGTGAGCTCCGTGCAGACCTTCGGCGGCACCGTCGGTCAAGTGGTCCGCGGCGCCAAGGTCGAGCTGCAGGCCGCCGACAAGGTGTCGCCTTCGGCTGAATCCCATGTGCAGGACGGATCCGTCATCAACGTCAACCTCGCCAAGGCCGTGAAGGTCAGCGTGGACGGCGCCGAGCGGACCATCACCACCACCGCGCCCACCGTCGAAGGGCTCGTGACGGAACTCGGCGTCGCCTCCGCCTCGAAGATCTCCGTTCCGAAGGACGCGCAGCTGGCCGTCTCCGGTTCCTTCGTCAGTATCTCCACGCCGAAGGCCGTGACCCTCGTGGCCGACGGCAAGGCCACCAAGACCATGACGACGGCGGCGACCGTCGGCGGTGTCCTCGCCGACGCCGGCGTCAAGCTCGGCGCCAGCGACCGCACCTCGCAGCCCGGCAACGCGCCGGTCGTCAACAACATGGTGGTCAAGGTCTCCCGCGTTGACACGTCCAAGACCGCGGCCACCACCGAAGCCGTACCCTTCGAGACGCTGACCGCCGAGGACGCGGCGCTGCCGAAGGGCGAGCAGAAGGTCATCCAGGCCGGTGTGGCCGGCAGCATCAGCAAGAGCTTCAAGCTGGTCCTCGTGGACGGCCGTATCGCCTCCCGGACGCTCGTGGCCCAGAAGGTCACGCGCGAGCCGGTCACCGAAAAGGTCAGCATCGGCACCAAGGAGAAGCCCAAGGTGGAGGCTGCCGCCCCGGCCGCCGCAAACACCGGCGCCGCGGCCCCGGCGATGATGAACGTGGGCATGTGGGACAAGATCGCGCAGTGCGAGTCCGGCGGCAACTGGTCCATCAACTCCGGCAACGGCTACTACGGCGGGCTCCAGTTCGACGTCCAGACCTGGCTCGGTGCCGGCGGCGGCGCGTATGCCCCCAACGCCAGCCAGGCCAGCAAGGCCCAGCAGATTGCCATTGCCAACCGCGTCTACGCTGAGCGCGGACTGTCCCCGTGGGGCTGCGGCTGGGCGGCCTCCAGCTGACACCCCATTCCGGCCCGCGTGGCCGGTCAGGCAACCACGGTTGCCGCATCGGCTGACCACCGCCGCGGCGCACCTTCGAAGGCCGGTCCCGGATCCCGGGACCGGCCTTCGCCGTTGCCGCCGCGGGATAGGATACCTAGGTGACTGAACCGACCCCCTCCGCCCCCGTCGAGCGCTCCGCGGCGCCCGCCGGTGCCCCAGCGCAGCTCCTGGGCGCCTCCGACATCCGCAGGCTGGCCGAGGAAATCGGGGTCCGTCCCACCAAGACCCTGGGCCAGAACTTCGTCATCGACGGCAACACCATCCGGCGCATCGTCGCCGCGGCGGACATCAGCGCGGACGAGACCGTGCTGGAAGTCGGTCCGGGCCTCGGCTCGCTGACCTTGGGCCTGCTGGACGCCGCCACCTCGGTCGTCGCCGTCGAAATCGACCCGGTCCTCGCCGCCAAACTGCCCGACACCGTGGCACGCTGGCGCCCCGGCGCCGTCGAAAATTTCCACCTGGTCCTCGCCGACGCGATGAAGGTGACCGAGCTGCCGGTGCAGCCCACGGCGCTGGTCGCCAATCTTCCCTACAACGTGGCCGTCCCCGTCGTGCTGCACCTGCTGCAGCATTTCCCGAGCCTGCGGCACGGCCTGGTCATGGTCCAGGACGAGGTGGCCGACCGGCTCGCCGCCGGCCCGGGTTCCAAGACCTACGGCGTCCCCTCGGTCAAGGCAGCCTGGTACAGCGGCATGCGCAAGGCCGGTGTGATCGGGATGAACGTCTTCTGGCCGGCGCCCAAGATCCATTCCGGGCTCGTCGCCTTCACCCGGCGGGAACCGCCGGCAACCTCCGCCACCCGGGAAGAGGTCTTCGCCGTCATCGATGCGGCCTTCGCCCAGCGGCGCAAGACCCTCCGGGCCGCTCTGGCGGGCTGGGCCGGAAGCGCCGCCGAAGCCGAACGCTGTCTCCGGGCCGCCGGCGTCGACCCCACCGCCCGGGGCGAAGTGCTCGACATCACCGCCTTCGCCCGCATCGCCGAAGCACACGCCCGGCCCGGCACCTGAGCGCCGCGGCCGACGGTTCTGCTTGGAGCCTCAGCCTGCCATGCCATAGCGTGGAGCCATGAACGCAGTGAGAGGGCGCTTTGCCGCCAGGACTGTCCGGGTCAAGGCACCCGGCAAGGTGAACGTCTCACTGGATGTCGGACCGCTACGCCCGGACGGCTACCACTCGGTGGCAAGCGTCTACCTTGCCGTATCCCTGTATGAAGAGGTCGCCGCCACCAGCACGGACACCGGCGAGATAACGGTCAGCATCAGCCCGGCCAGCACCCTTGACCTGGACGGCGTCGACATCCCGCTCGACGAACGCAACCTTGCGTACAAGGCCGCGGCCATCATGGCCGATGTCTCAGAGCACTCCACCGGCGTGCACCTCGAAATCATCAAGCGGGTTCCGGTCGCCGGAGGCATGGGCGGCGGCTCGGCCGACGCCGCGGCCACCCTGCTGGCCTGCGACGCGCTGTGGAACAGCGGGCTCTCCCGGGACGAACTGGCCCACCTCGCTGCCGAGCTGGGGGCCGACGTGCCGTTCTCCCTGCTGGGAGGGACTGCCGTCGGACTGGGCCTGGGCGACGAGCTCTCCCCGGCGCTGGTGAAGGCTCAGACGGACTGGGTGCTCGTCACCGCGGATTTCGGCCTGCCTACACCCGCGGTCTACAAAACCCTGGACCGGCTGCGCGCGGACGAAGGGGTGGAAGTCGAGGAGCCCACCGCCGTCGATCCCCGCGTCCTCGCCGCGCTCCGCAGCGGCGACGCCGATGCGCTCAGCCGGGTCCTGGTCAACGATCTGCAGCGCGCCTCGATCGAGCTGGCACCCGGGCTCCGCGACGTCCTGGGGCTGGGCGAATCCTGCGGCGCGATCGCGGGAATCGTCTCCGGCTCCGGCCCCACGGTGGCCCTGCTGGCGCACAGCCCGGCCGCCGCCGAAGGACTCGCCGAAGACCTGCGCCACCACGGCCTCGACGCCCAGGCGGTCCACGGCCCGGTGCACGGCGCCCGGATCATTTCCGATACGCTCCTTTAGTAGCTTTGACTGTATATACGTCATATACGTCAGAGCTACGTCAGCTAAGCAGCGTCTTTAGCTCGACCATTTCATCTAGGAAAGCAGTTCCCAGTGGCACACCTGCTCGGCGGCGAGAACCTCACGGTCTCGTACGCAACCCGTACCGTCCTCGATGGCATCACCCTCGGCCTTGAAGAGGGCGACCGGATCGGCATGGTGGGCCGCAACGGCGACGGCAAGTCGACGCTGATGCGGCTGCTGGCCATGCGTGCCACCCCCGACTCCGGCCGGGTGACCAAGCGCAGCGAGGTCAACATCGGCTACCTGGACCAGAGCGACGTGCTCGACGGCGACCTCACCGTCGGCGCCGCGATCGTCGGGGACCAGGCCGACTACGAATGGGCCCGCAACCCGCAGATCCGCGAAATCATGGGCGGGCTCGTGTCCGACGTCGACTGGCACGCCAACGTGCACGCGCTCTCCGGCGGGCAGAAGCGCCGTGTGGCGCTGGCCAAGCTGCTGATCGAGGACCACGACGTCATCATGCTCGACGAGCCCACCAACCACCTCGACGTCGAGGGCGTCGCGTGGCTGTCACGGCACCTGAAGACCCGCTGGCGGCCCAACCAGGGCGCGTTCCTCGTGGTCACCCACGACCGCTGGTTCCTCGACGAAGTCTGCAACAAGACCTGGGAAATCCACGACGGCATCATGGACCCGTTCGACGGCGGTTACGCCGCCTACGTGCTGGCCCGCGCCGAGCGTGACCGGGCTGCCTCCGTGACGGAGGGCAAACGCCAGCAGCTCGTCAAGAAGGAACTTGCCTGGCTCCGGCGCGGCGCCCCCGCCCGCACCGCGAAGCCCAAGTTCCGGATCGAGGCAGCCAACGCCCTGATTGCGGATGTCCCGGAGCCGCGCGACTCGACGGCCCTGAGCAAGATGGCCACCGCCCGGCTCGGCAAGGACGTCCTGGACCTCGAGAACGTCTCCCTCGACTTCCTCGGCGGCGAGCCCGGGCAGAAGCTCTTCGACAACATCACGCTGCGGCTCGCGCCGGGCGAGCGGCTGGGACTCGTGGGCGTCAACGGTGCCGGCAAAACCACCCTGCTGAAGCTCCTCAACGGCGAAATCCAGCCCACCTCGGGGAAGGTCAAGCGCGGCAAGACCGTGGTCACCGCGGTCCTGACCCAGGAGGTCAAGGAGCTCGACGACGTCAAGGACCTGCGCGTCATCGAAGTGATCGAGCGCGAGAAGCGATCGTTCAACGTCGGCGGCAAGGAGTTCACCGCCGGGCAGCTCGTGGAGCAGCTCGGCTTCACGAACGAGAAGCAGTGGACCCCGGTCAAGGACCTCTCCGGTGGCGAACGCCGCCGCCTCCAGCTCCTGCGCCTGCTGGTGGGGGAGCCGAACGTCCTGATGCTTGATGAGCCCACCAACGACCTCGACACGGACACCCTCGCCGCCGTCGAGGACGTGCTGGACGGCTGGCCGGGCACGCTCGTGGTGGTCAGCCACGACCGCTATCTGCTGGAACGCGTCACGGACCACCAGATGGCCCTGCTCGGTGACGGCAAGATCCGCGCCCTGCCGCGCGGCGTGGACCAGTACCTGGAACTGCGCGAGGCTGCGCTGGCAGGCTCCACCATCACCGGCGGCGGCAACCCGGTCACCTCCTCCAGCGCCGCTGCGGCCCCGGCTGCCACCGGACCGTCCGAAGCCGAAAAGCGCGACGCCCGCAAGGCCAAGAACCGGATCGACCGGCAGCTGGGCAAACTCAAGCAGCAGGAAGACAAGATCCACGCCCAGATGACCGCCGGCGCCGGTGACGCCTCCAAGTTCGACGAGCTGGCCGGCCTGAACGCGAAGCTGCAGCAGCTCGCCGCCGAACGCGAGGCCCTCGAACTCGAATGGCTCGAAGCCCTCGAGGTCCTCGGCGAGTAACGCCCAAGGCGGAGTCTTCTCCGGACATGTTCCGTGTGCAGGGTCAGGAATGGGCATGCCCGCTGCAGCCCTGCAGGACTCACGGACATGTCCGTCGTTCGGGCCCGGGAATGGGCATGCCCGCTCCAACCCTGCAGGACTCACGACATGTCCGTCGTTCGGGCCCGGGAATGGGCATATTGGTGATATGTCCATTGCCCGCGAGCAGGGACGGGCATGTCCCTCGGGTGGGCGTGAAGCGGGGCCGCCGGGGATGTCCCTCGGCCCGCGAGCAGGGACGGGCATGTCCATTGCCCGCGAGCAGGGACGGGCATGTCCCTCGGGTGGGCACACGGAGGATTGCTTGTGGCTCCCGTTCCGGGCTCAGGGCCGCTGCGCCGCGTAAGTGACCGCTGGGCAACCAACCATTGGGCGGGGTTGCTCAGTCCTCGCTGCGGAGTCCCGGGTCCTTTTGCAGGCCGGTGAGGCCGTTCCAGGCGAGGTTGACCAGGTGCGCGGCGACTTCGCGTTTGTCCGGGGTCCGGCTGTCCTGCCACCACTGCCCGGTCATCGCGACCATGCCGACCAGCATCTGGGCGTACATGGCTCCGTCGGCTGCGCTGAAGCCGCGGTGGGCGAACTCGTCGGCCAGGATGTACTCGACCCGTGCCGCCACCTGCGAGAGCAGGGTGGAGAACGCGCCTTCGGGCTGGGACGGCGGGGCGTCGCGCATCAGGATGCGGAAGCCGTCGGTCCGGTCCTCGATGTAGCCCAGCAGCGCCAGGGCGGCCCGCTCCACCAGGACGCGGGGCTTGGCCTCCTCGGAGAGCGCGTCATTGATGGAGCCGAGCAGGATCCGGAATTCGTGCTCCACCACCTGGGTGTAGAGGCCTTCCTTGGAGCCGAAGTGTTCGTAAATCACCGGCTTCGAAACGCCGGCTGCGGCGGCAATCTCTTCGAGGGTGGTGCCGTCGAGGCCGCGGAGGGCGAAGAGTCCCCGGCCGATGCCGATCAGCTGGGTGCGCCGCTGGGGCCCGGTCATTCGCGACCTGGGGATGTAGTCGGGGGCCCGCACCGGCCTGCCGGTGCGGTGGTCCGCCCCTCCGGACACGCCTGCGCTGTTGCTCACAGCACCATCATGCCTTACAGCGGTGCCCGTCCCCGGGCGTTGAGTCGCACGAGCAACATCCTTCGTGGCAGAATTGTCTCTTGTGCCACCGGCTCGCTGCCGTGGCATGGTCCGCTCTGGTGTAATGGCAGCACCCCGGCCTTTGGAGCCGTGGAGTATAGGTTCGAGTCCTATGGGCGGAACTGTCGTGGGCGCCCCAGCCGGAGGAACCGGTCCGGGCGGGCGGGGGCCGGCGGAAGTCCAGTAGGATGAAGAGCATGCCGCGACCGGAATGCGGTCCGGCACGGCCGCGCGGAGCCGGCAACAAGGTGGACCACCTGGCTGTCGCCCCGGGTCAACCGAGAGACCGAGCAGCGGCACTGAGTCAGGCCACTGAGCAAGGAGAGCCCGTACGTGAGCCCCGAGAACACCGGCCCCGCCGCCGTCATCGTCCTAGCTGCAGGCGCCGGTACCCGGATGAAATCCCGTACCCCCAAGATCCTCCACGAGATTGGCGGTCGCTCCCTCGTCGGCCACGCCCTCAACGCCGCCCGCGCCATCCGGCCCCGCGAGCTGGCCCTCGTGGTCCGCCACGAACGCGACCAGGTCGCCGCGCACATCGCCGAAATCGACCCGCAGGCCTTGATCGTCGACCAGGACGACGTCCCCGGCACCGGCCGTGCCGTCGAAGCCGCCCTCGAGGCCCTCGACGCGCTCCACCCCGAAGCCCGGCTGAGCGGAACCGTCGTCGTCACCTACGGCGACGTCCCCCTGCTCACGGGCGAACTGCTTTCCGAACTGGTCGCCGTGCACGAGGCGGACGGCAACGCCGTCACCGTCCTCACCGCGGTCCTGGACGATGCCACCGGCTACGGCCGCATCCTCCGCGGCGTGGACCGCACCGTGACCGGCATCCGCGAACACAAGGACGCCAGCGACGTCGAACGCGAAATCCGGGAGGTCAACTCCGGCATCTACGCTTTCGACGCCGGCGTGCTGCGGGACGCCCTGGTCCACGTCACCACGGACAACGTCCAGGGCGAGAAGTACCTCACCGATGTCCTCTCCCTGGCCCGCGCCGCCGGGGGACGGGTCGCCGCCGTCGTGACCGAGGACCGCTGGCAGGTCGAAGGCGCGAACGACCGCGTTCAGCTCTCCGCCCTCGGCGCCGAACACAACCGGCGCATCGTCGAGGCCTGGATGCGCGCCGGTGTCACCGTCGTCGACCCGGCCACCACTTGGATCGACGCCACCGTGACCCTCGACGAGGATGTCCGCCTGCTGCCCAACACCCAGCTGCACGGCTCCACCACCGTGGCGCGCGACGCCGTCGTCGGCCCGGACACCACGCTGACCGACGTGCGGATCGGTGAAGGCGCCAAGGTGGTCCGCACCCACGGGTCCGGCTCCACCATCGGCGCCAACGCCAGCGTAGGCCCCTTCACCTACCTGCGCCCCGGCACCGTCCTGGGCGAAACCGGCAAGATCGGCGCGTTCTACGAGACCAAGAACGTCACCATCGGCCGCGGCTCGAAACTCTCCCACCTCGGCTACGCCGGCGACGCGGAGATCGGCGAGGACACCAACATCGGCTGCGGCAACATCACGGCCAACTACGACGGCGAGAAGAAGCACCGCACGGTCATCGGCTCCGGTGTCCGCACCGGATCCAACACGGTGTTCGTGGCTCCGGTCCAGGTGGGCGACGGCGCGTACAGCGGCGCGGGCGCCGTGATCCGCAGCGACGTCCCCGCAGGCGCCCTGGCCTTGACCATCGCCAAGCAGCGGAACTCCGAAGGCTGGGTCCTCTCGCACCGCCCGGGCTCCATCTCCGCCGCGCTGGCCGAAGCCGCCGGCGCCACCTCATCATCTTCCAGTACTCCGGCATCGACAGAAGAGGGCTAGCAAACATGAGCGAAATTACGGCACACGGGGAGAAGAAGCTGGTGCTCGCCGCCGGGCGGGCACACCCGGAGCTGGCGCGCGAGATCGCCAAGGAGCTGGGCACCGAACTGCTGCCCCTGGACGCCTACGACTTCGCCAACGGCGAGATCTACGTCCGGGCCGGCGAAAGCGTCCGCGGCACCGACGCCTTTGTCATCCAGGCGCACCCGGCACCGCTGAACAACTGGCTCATGGAACAGCTGATCATGATCGATTCGCTCAAGCGGGCCTCCGCCAAGCGCATCACCGTGGTCTCGCCGTTCTACCCGTACGCCCGCCAGGACAAGAAGGGCCGCGGCCGCGAGCCGATCTCCGCCCGCCTGGTCGCGGACCTTTACAAGACCGCCGGCGCCGACCGCATCATGAGCGTGGACCTGCACACCTCGCAGATCCAGGGCTTCTTCGACGGCCCCGTGGACCACCTGATGGCGATCCCGCTCCTCGCGGACTACATCCGCACCCGCGTCGGCTCGGACAAGATCACCGTCGTGTCCCCGGACACCGGGCGCGTCCGCGTAGCCGAGCAGTGGGCCGAACGCCTCGGCGGCGCGCCGCTGGCCTTCGTGCACAAGAGCCGTGACCTGACCGTGCCCAACCAGGCGGTCTCCAAGACCGTCGTGGGCCAGATCGAGGGCCGCACCTGCGTGCTGATCGACGACATGATCGACACCGGCGGAACCATCTCCGGCGCCGTCCAGGTGCTCAAGAACGCCGGCGCCAAGGATGTCATCATCGCCGCGACCCACGCTGTGTTCTCCGACCCGGCGTCGCAGCGCCTCGCCGAATCCGGCGCCCGTGAAGTCGTGGTCACCAACACCCTGCCGATCTCCCCGAGCAAGCACTTCCCGCAGCTCACCGTGCTGTCCATCGCTCCGCTGATCGCCCGCGCGATCCGCGAAGTGTTCGACGACGGCTCCGTCACGAGCCTCTTCGACGGCAACGCCTAGCGGCTAAGCAGCAACACCCAGCCGCGTGCCCGTCCGGGCACCCGGTACCCGGTGCCGGGCCCCCTTTTCGCTAAACGGGGCCCGGCACTGCTAAACTCGTTCCGATACCTTGGCGAGGGAGAGCACCGGTAAACCGCTTGCACGGAAAATGTGCACGGTTGGCTGTACTGCTGGTCTCCGTAATCGACTGGGTCTGAATCTCCCTTCTGAAGGGCGGCCCGGCCGCCCGGCGTTGAAGGTCGCTGACAGACCTCCGCCCTTGCTGAACACCGTTCGTCCCAGAGGAGATATCCATGTCTGAGCAGAAGCTCGCAGCAGAAGTCCGCACCGAATTCGGCAAGGGCTTCGCCCGCCGCGCCCGCATGGCCAACCTGATCCCGGCCGTCATCTACGGCCACGGCGCAGAGCCGATCCACATCACCCTGCCGGCCAAGGCCACCACCCTGGCCGTCCGCACCGCMAACGCCCTGCTGTCCCTGGACATCAACGGCGAAGAGCACCTCGCCCTGGTCAAGGACATCCAGCGCAACCCGATCAAGCAGATCATCGAGCACCTCGACCTGCTGACCGTCCGCAAGGGCGAGAAGGTCACCGTTGACGTCCCCGTTCACGTCACCGGCGACGTTGCCCCGGGCAACGTACACAACCTCGAGATGACCACCGTCTCGCTCGAGGCCGAGGCAACCCACCTGCCGACCGCCGTCGAGGTCAGCATCGAAGGCCGCGGCGCCGGCGAGCACATCCACGCGTCCGACCTCGTGCTGCCGAAGGGCACCCTCCTGCTGGCAGACGCCGACGCCCTGGTTGTCAACATCTCCGAAGCCGTCGAAATCGTAGAGGAAGAAGAGACCACGGAAGAGGCTGCTCCGGCCGCCGAAGCCGCAGCGTCCTCCGAGGCTGCCGCCGAGTAATTCCGGCGCATTCTCAGGTGGCCGGGTCCCGACGGGGCCCGGCCGCCGTCGTCTCCGCCCCCCGCCGCACCTGGCCCGACGCCCCAAGAAGGATTGATCCATGACTGACAGCTGGCTGATCGTAGGCCTCGGCAACCCGGGTGCCGAATACGCCCACAACCGGCATAACGTGGGTCAGATGGTGCTCGATGAACTCGCGCACCGGGTCGGCGGCGGCTTCAAGTCGCACAAATCCCGCGCCCAGGTCCTCGAGGGCCGGCTCGGTATCGGCGGTCCCCGCGTGGTGCTCGCCAAGCCGCTGAGCTACATGAATGTCTCCGGCGGGCCGGTCTCCGCGCTGGCGAAGTTCTACGACATCGAGCCCGCCCGCGTCATTGCCGTCCACGACGAGATTGACATTCCTTTCAACACCGTCAAGCTCAAGATCGGCGGCGGCGAGGGCGGCCACAACGGCCTGCGCGATATCTCCAAGGCGCTGGCCACGAAGGACTACCTGCGGGTCCGCGTGGGCGTGGGCCGGCCGCCCGGCCGGATGGACACCGCCGATTTCGTGCTGCGGGACTTCGCCGCGCCGGAGAAGAAGGAACTCCCGTTCCTGATCGACGCGGCTGCCGACGCGGTGGAGGCACTGGTCCGTGACGGACTCCAGTCTGCCCAACAAAAGTTCCACCCCGCGAAGGCCGAGTAGCCGCCCTCGCCCTGCCCCGGCGGCGGGAGCCCCAGTGACACCCGCCCCGTCTCAAGGGCCGGTCTTCCTTTCCAAGCGTCCCGGCTTGCCGTTATGATCTGTCTACTTGTCGGGGGATAGGGTTACGCTACTTCTAGGCGGACGGTTTCAGGTTTGCCGTCCGCACAGCGGTACGAAGGAAACTAGATGTCGAGGGATTCACTGGGCTGGGGGAATGTTTCCACTGCATTGGCACCGGCCGAAGTTCAAGAGGCCGCGGGGCCGGTGAATAGACACGCGTGGTCCGGTCTGGCACGCGGCGCCGATGCCGACCGCGTGCGGGACGCCCTGACCGCGCCCGACAGCATGGGTGTGGTCATCACGGGGGACCGGGGAGTCGGCAAATCCCTCGTCGGACGCAGTGCCCTCGCCGGATTCGGTCCGGACGTCTTTACACTCCAGCTCCGAAGTTCCGGGTCCGGCTCCGCCACGCCCTACGGATGCCTCGCATTCACCCTGGCCCGGCTCCCGCAAAGCGCCCTCGGATCGCCCACCGCGATCCTGCACGGCATCACCTCGCTGATCCGCAACGACGCCGCCGGCCGAAAGTGCGTGATCCTGCTGGACAATGCGGGCTCCCTCGACGAACAAAGCACCGGGGTGCTGCTGAACCTGCTGCAAACCGGAACGGCCAGGCTCGTCGCCACCGCACAGCGCGCCACCGACCTGCCGCCCGACTTCTACTGGCTCATCACCTCCGGCCAGCTCGCCGAGGTCCGGCTCGACACCATGACCGAGATCGAAACCCGGGAAGTGCTCCAGGCTGCGCTCGGGCACCGGGTCTCAACCGCCCTGGCAAGCCAGATGCACGAACTCGTCGGCGGCAGCCCCACGCTCCTGCAGGCCGTCGTGTCGGAGCAGATCGAACGCGGCAATCTGGTGCTGTCCGGCTCCGTGTGGACGCTGGTGGACGAGGTCGTGCTGGACGGGAAGACGGCGCTGGAGGACATCGTCAGGGCCCGGTACGCCAGGGAATCGCCGGAGGCGCGGGAAGTGATCGAGGTGCTTTCCTGCGCACGCTGCATGTCCCTGTCCCGGCTTGCCCGGATGTACGGCCCGGGACTCATCGCTGACATGGAGGATGCCGGGCAGATCGTCGTCGACCGCACCGACCAGCACCTCGTAACGCTCGGGGACCGGTATCTGGGCGACATCGTCCGGAACTGGCTGAGTGTCGAGCGCCGGCTGGAGCTGCGCGACAAGGTTCCCGGCCACCAGGAACATGAACTGGCGGAACTGACCGTCGAGGACCTGCTGGCCTACGCGGCCTGGACGCACGACTGCCACGCCGAGCTGGCGCCGGCCCACGCGCTGGCGGCGGCCCAGGCCGCTGTCCGCCTCTTCGACCCGAAGTTCGCGCTCAAGTGCGCCGGCAGCATCAGCTCCGGCGACGGCGAATGGCCCGCCGGGCAACTGCAGAAGGCCGCCGCGTACCTGCAGCTGGGGCTTCCCCTGCAAGCGATGTCCGCGCTCGACGACATTTCCGAGGCACAGATCAACGGGCTGGAGCCGGAGACCTTCGCCGAGCTGGTTGCGGCCAAGGCCGATTGCATGGCGTGGCTGGAGGACCGCAGCGGGAAGGTGCCGGAGCTTATCCGGCAGGCCCGGCTGCGGCTGCAGGAATTCCGGCAGGGCGACCCGCCGGCCGGCGCTGAAGCACTGGCCCGCGCCGGCCTGTGCCTGGACCTGTGCGAGTTCAATTACCTGTCCTTTATCGGCGACTACGAGCCGATGATGGACCGGCTCCGCGCCGCCGCCACGGCCGCCGACGCCGACGCGCTGGACCCGGTGCACCGGCTCCGGACCTCGATCATCCTGATGGAAGCCCTCTGCGTGACGGGCAAGGAACTCGAGGCCCGCCAGCTGATGCGCGAGATCGGCGGGAAGCTGGGCGACTGGTCCAACGTCCCGCGGATCCGCGAGAACTTCGCCTGGCGGGCCTTCAACGTCCTGCTGCTCTCGGGCCAGTGGCGCCAAAGCATCGACATGCTCAAGGACGCCAGCGGGCGTGCCGGGCACGGCCTGCATTCCGGCAGCGCCGCCACCGACCTCGCCGTCGGGCTCGCCTATGTGTACGCGGGCCGGGGCTACCTGGCCCTTGACCCGCTGCTGGCCGCGATCGCCCAGCTTGAAGTCAGGACCAGCCTGCATGCGCTGCGGCAGGCCTACGCCGCAACGGCCTTTGCGTACGCGCAGACGGGCAATTCAGTGCAGGCCACCGTCTACCTGGACCGCGCACGCTCCGCCGACGGGCCGGCACGCTTCGTGGTCAGCAGTTCGACCGAGTTCTGCATGGATATGGCCTCCCGGTGGCTGGGCGACCCCGAAGCGAAAGACCGGCTGGTTCACGCCGCCGAGCGGCACTTCCGCAACGGCCGCTACACCCTGGCCGGGATCTGCATGCTGGGCGCCACGGTCAACGGCAGCGTCAAGGACTTCCAGTTCATGGAAGACATCGCAGCGCTCCGGCAGGGCCCGCTCGCGGAGCTGTCCCGGGTGGTGGCGGTCGGAAGCCGGAAGAAGGACGCCGTCGTGATGCTCGAGGCCGCCGGACAGGCGGCCGCGCTGGAGCTCGACGCCGTCCAGGCCAGGTGCGCGGCGCTCGCGTTCGACTTTGCCAAGGCGGCCGGGCTGGCGGGGACCGCGACTGCGGCGCACAACATGCTGGAGGTCCTGTCCGAATCGGTGCCGGCGCTGCCAATCGTTCCCCGGACCAAGGGGCCCCTGCTGACGGAGCGGGAGCGGCAAATTGCGGCCCTCGCCGGGAATGGAGTTTCCAACAAGGACATTGCCCTGGAAGTGGGTATTTCGGTTCGAACGGTGGAGGGGCACTTGTACCAGGTATTCACGAAACTCGGGGTGTCCTCGCGGAGTGATCTGCTTGGACTCATCTAGGGCCCGGGCGGAAACGCCTGTGGAGGAGGAGAACCGCGTCCTGACGGGGCGCTCGGAGGACGTAAGCTCCGCGGTGGAGGCACTCCAGGGCGGCACGCGGGTCGCCGTGCTGCTGCTCGGGGACCACGGGATCGGCAAGTCAACGGTGATGGAGGCCGTCGCGGCCAAACTCAGCGGCGAGGTGACGCCGGTGCGCCTGCACGGCAGCCCGGCCCTGAGCCACGTGCCGTACGGCGTCCTGGCGCCGTTCATCGTCGACTTGCCCGTCGAGGACGCCACCTCCCAGCTTGCCGTTTTGCGGATCTTCTGGAGCTACCTCGAGGGGCAGCGGCGGGCGACCCAGAAACCTCTCCTGTTGATTGTCGACGACGCCCATGACCTGGATGAGGCGACGGCCGGTGTCCTCGTGGAACTCGCCGCCGCCGGCTGGGCAAAACTGCTCGTCAGCGCGGCGGCCCGCCCGGGACTGCCGGAGCCGCTCCTCCAGCTTTGGTTCGAGGGCATTGCCGAACGTCACGACCTGCGCCCGCTCACCCGGAAACAAACGACCGAAATCCTGGTCCACCAGCTGGGTCCCCAGGTCCTGCCCAGCGTCGCCGAGGTGCTCTGGGAGGCGTCCGCTGGCAACCCGCTGCTGCTCAGCTGCCTGGTCGACGACGCAAAAAACGACGGTTCGCTGCTCCAGCGCAACGGGGTGTGGCTGCTCACCCGCCCGCTGAACAGCCACGGCGAACGGCTGACCGACGTCGTCCGGCGCCAACTGCTCCGGCGCTCGGCCGACGAACGCAAGGCCCTGAACCTTGTGGCGCTGGCCGAGCCGGTGTCCCGGACGCTGATTGAAGCCTTGGTGGACGAAGCCACCGTGGCGGGGCTGATCGAAGAGGAGCTGGTCCGGGTTTCGGACGCCCCCCAGCCTGAACTGCGGCTGTGGCATTCGGTCTACGGCGACACTCTCCGGAACCTGATCTCCCCGGCACGCAGCCTCCAGCTCCGGCAGAGCCTGCTGCGGCTGATGGACCGGGAACCGGCGTCGGCCGAGGGCCTCCTCCGGCACGTGAGCTGGTCGATGGAATGCGGCGTCGAGGTCGAGGACCGGCAGCTGCTCCGGGCCGCGGTGCTCGCCAGCAGGCTCTTCGAGGACGACCTCGCCCGCAAGGCCGCGTCCCAGGTCAAGGACCCGGAGCTGCAGATCGCGGCGCGGTCGGTGATAGCACGCACGCACTACAACACCTCCAACCATGCCTCTGCCCGGGACATCCTGGAGGCGGATTTCGCCAAGGGACGCACGGTGACGAGCCTGCTCACCGGGTCCCTGCTGTGGGCGGCGGTCCTCTCCGCGCTGGGCCATTCCCCGGCCGACATCATTAAGCGCGCTGACGCACTGCTGCGCGCCGGCGAGCGACTCGCCGCGGAGAACCCCGGCGACGCCGACAGCATCCTTACCGCCACCCGCGACCGGGTGCGGACCATCCGCAGCATGGTCCTGGCACTCGCGGGCTACGGCGAGAGCGCGGCGGCTGCCGGAGCCCCGGACCGTGAAACCGGCGGCAGTGTTTCGGGCGGCGACGATGACCGGCCGCCAGCCGCCAACAATCTTGACAGGGCCTTCAGCCTGGCGCTCCAGTCGGAGCAGCTGCTGGTTCAGGGCAAACCTGACAGCGCCTTCGCGGCGGCCACGGCAGCCTTGGAAGCAGCCGGGGCCGACCACGGCGAACTGTATTTCCTCTCCGACTTCCTGGTGGTCCGCGCCGTCACAGCGGCTATCCACGCAGGGGACTGGACCGCGGCGGAAAGCCTGCTTGGAGGGTTCGTGGCGGCCTTTGGACCAAGCCTGATCTCGTTCGGCGGCGGGGTGCACGCGGCCACCGGCATCATCCTGCTCTACCAAGGCAAGGCGGCGGAGGCCAAACGGACGCTGCGTGCGGCGCTTGAGGCCCTGCGGGTCGCGGATCCCCAGCAACTGTTTTCCCTGACGGCGGCCATGGCCTTCGCCGCCGCCGCCGAGATCGGCGCCACGGAGAAAGCCGCAGGGTTGCTGGCGGACTACGAATCCGCCCGGCCGGCTGTCTCCAGGTACCTGCGGACGCTCTCCGAGATGGCAGTGGTGTACGGCAAAGCCAGGCTGGGCGGCCACCGTCGCGCGGCGGAGGAGCTGGAAAAACTGGGCAGGCCCGACGGCGCCGGCGACACCGCGGGACTGGAGTTCGACGCCCTGGCCTTCCGGCTGGCCCTCGGCGATACGGATGCCGCCGTGCGCCTGCGGGAGCTCAAGCCGGTACTGGAGGGCCGCCGGGCCGCGGCCGTCTGCGGCTACGCCGAGGCGCTCGGCACGGAGCAGCCCGCGCAGCTGATTGACGCCGCCAAGAGCTGCGAGGAAGCCGAACTTTGGGGCTTCGCGGGCCTGGCGTACGGCGCCGCCGCGAGCGCCTACCACGCCGCCGGCGACACGCTGCGGGAGCGGATGGCAGTGTCGCAGCAGCAGCGCTGCCGCGATCGTGCCGAGAGCCTGCCGGGGCAGGAACCCGCCGGGCCGGACGACACGCTCGGACTGCTGACCCGCCGGGAACGCGACATCGTGGCGCTGGCCGTCCGCGGCCTGAGCGACCGTCAGATCGCCGCGGAACTGCAGGTCTCGGTCCGGACCGTTGAGGGCCACCTGTACCGCAGCTACGCCAAGTTGAACATCAGCGGACGCGACGAACTTCGAAGGGTGGCCGGGGAGTAGGTGTTTCCTGCTTCGCCGGAGCGCACCACACCGGCGGCACTCGTAGACCGCCGGCGACTACTTGGTTTGCGGCCCGGGGGCGCCTCGGGGTTTCCGAGTACAGCCACGTAGACCCGGGATCGATACCCGCACCGCAATCGAGTACTACCTACGGATRCCTTTGCCCGGGGTAGTCCATACCGTGGAGATATCACTGGTTAAACATTGATTGCGAAGGTCTCTCCCATGTTTCAGCAAGAAGCCGGCGTGCCTGCTGGCAGCGGTAAAACGGACGCGCTCTTAGCAATACACCGGCCAACCCAGGGACGGCAGGATAAACCCTTCACCCGACAACAGACTGTTTCGGAGATCGTCGAAACCCTGACCTCAGGAGCAGGCTGCGGCGTCGTGCTCGTGGGCGAACACGGGGCCGGGAAGTCCTTCATCGCCCAGCGCGCCCTCGAACAGCTCGGCGATGACTACCTGGTTGTCCAGGTCCGCGGGAGTTCCATAGCCTCAAAGCTGCCCTACGGCGCCCTGAGCGTACTCCTCAATGACCTCGATGCCTCGCACCTGGAACACCCCCTCATGGTGCTGCGCGGACTCACCCACTTGCTGCAGACCAAAGCCCAGGGCCGCGGCGTCGTCCTGTTCGTGGACAACGCCCACGACCTGGATGACCTGTCCTGCATGATGGTGGCCCAGCTCAGCGCCGGAGGGCACGTGACGCTGCTCGCCGCCAGCGTGGACCTGCACCATGTTGGCGGGGACATCATGGGGCTCTGGAAGGACGACCTGCTCCGCCGCGTGGACCTGGAACCCTTCGACTTCGCCGAGACCTCGGCCACGCTCAACCAGGAGTATGGGGGACACTTCTCGCATTCCGCCGCCCGGGCGCTCTGGACTGCCAGCGGAGGGAACGCGCTCTTCCTGCATTCGCTGGCCCGGGAGCAGATCAAGCTCGGCACCGTCGTCCGGCAGGACGGCTCGTGGATCCTGGACGGACGCCCAATCGCGCTGACCGGTGAGGTGCGGGACGTCGTCAAGGCCCGGCTGAACCGGCTCAGCCCGGGCCAGCGCGACGTCTTCGAACTGTTGGCGCTCGCCGGCGCCGTCCCGCTGCAGACGCTCATGAGGATCTTCAATCCGCAGGACATGGACAACCTGCAGGAGCGCGCCCTGATCCAGGTCAGCCACGACCACCCGCCGATGGTCAGTGTCGCCAACGCGGTCACCGCGTCAATCGTCGCCAGCGTGGTCCCTCCGGGCCGCAGCGCGGAACTCCGGCGCCGGCTCACGGCCGTGCTGTCGGACACCGAACAGGCCAAAGCCGGCGGAGCCACGGACCTCGCCTGGGCGCTCGACTGCGGGGAGCGGATCAGCGCGGAAACCGCCGTGGCGGCCGCACGCCAGGCCAACAACGCCTCGGATCCCACTTCGGCGCTGAGGTTCATCCACGAAATCGATGGTTGCGGGGCGCTCGCCGGGGCGGTCGTCGAAACGGTGAAGGCCCATATCTCGTTCAACAACAACGAGTCCGCGCGGCGGATCCTCCACGGACTCGATGATTCTGCCGCCGAGGAGTACCCGCTGACCGAGTGGGTCGCCCTGCAGCTCCTTCGGGCCGAGCTGGACCACCGGAGCGCGGCCACCGCAGCCGAAGCCCCGGCCAGGTTGCGGATGGTCCGCGAGCGCCTTTACGGGCAGCCCGCGCAAGATCCGGCCGAACTGGAATGGGCCCGCGGGCAGCTGCGCCTCGCCGAAGTCAAACTTGCCGCCTTCGAGGGCCGCTATGACGACGTTCTGGCAGTCCGTGCCGATCTTGACCCCGAACTGGGCAGCGAAACAGGCATTCTCACCGCGAGCCTGCTCTGCGAGACCATGGCCGTCAGCGGAAATGTCCTCGGCGCCATGGCGCTGGGCAAGCAGATTATGGCGGCGGCCGCGACCGTCCCGCTGGCAGACACCACCGTGCGCGACATCAGGGGACGCTTCCTGCTGCTCCTGCTCCTTTCCGCGAAGTTCCGGGAGGCGTCTGCCTTCATTGCGACCGCGACCGGCACGGCCGAGCCGCACGCCCGCCTCGGGGGGATGTTCGAAATCGGCCAGGGTGTCATCGATCTTCATGCCGGGCGCCTTGAGAGCGCCATTCCCTGGCTGGAGGCCGGGATGTGGCAGCTCCGGACCCAGGATCCCGACGGGTTGTCCGGCCTGGCCACGGCCGCATGTGCTTATGCGGCAGGGCTCGCCGGCGACGAGGAAAAAGCCAGCCTGCTGCTCGCCGAAGTGGCGCAGCCGCAACGCCACGGTTCCTGGCTGGTTGGCCGGGTGACGCGCTACTTTGAGCTTTGCGCGCTGGCTGAACTCGGCCAACGCGCAGCTGCCATCCGCACCCTCCTCGCCGAGGCGGCGAGCGAGGCGGACGCCGGCTCGCCGGCCACCGGGCTGCTCTTCCTGTCCGCGGCGGCACGGCTCGGGGACCGCCAGCTTTGCCAGAAGCTTGCCGGCCTCGCCGCCCAGGTCACCGGGCAGTTCGCCCAGCTGTGCCTGCGCCTGGCAGAGGGAGTGAAGGACGGCGCCAGCGAGCAGCTGCTGGCTGTGGCCAAGGATGCCGATGCCGCCGGGAACGCGCTCTTTGCCCGCGACGTGGCCCGGCGGGCGGTCTACTGCGCCAATGAAGCCGGGAACCGGATCGCGCTCCGCATCTCGCAGCGCACGGAACAGTCCCTCGATGACAGGTTCGGAAGCCCCGGAAACGGCCTGCATTCGCTGACCACCTCCACGCTGACGGCCCGCGAGTGCGAAGTGGCTGTCCGGGCGGCGGCCGGAACATCCAACCGCAAGATCGCGGAACAGATGCACGTTTCGGTCCGGACGGTGGAAGGCCACCTTTACCAGGTGTACTCAAAACTCCATGTCGCGAGCCGATCGGAGCTGAAGGATGTCATCTCGGCACCGGCGGCCAGCGCCCGCATCGGCTGACCGGCGCAGGGGCAGACCCGGCACGCGGGGCTCGGTCGACGACGGTGCGAGGGGCCCGCTGTGGAAGGCCTGACCGATGCGGCCACCCTGATCGGCCGATTCGGCGTCGTCCGGGACGTGATCCACTGCCTGCGCGAGGAGGGCAGGGCCGGGGCCTTGATTGTCGGGGGAGCGGGGTCCGGGAAAACTGTCGTCATCAAGGCCGTGCTGGCGGAGCTTCGGCCACAGGGAGCGGTGATCCGCCTCGCCGCCACACCGGCGCTCGCAGCGGTCCGCTTCGGAGCGCTGACGCCCTACCTGGCGGGCCTGCCGGACCACGATCTCGATTCCTATGCGGCCGTGCTGGGGGCGGTGACTGCCAGCCTCAGATCCGAGCCGGCCCTCGCGCTGTTCGTGATCGACGACGCCCAACACCTGGACCGGGGGACTATCCAGCTGATCGCGCAGGCGGTCGCCACCGGCGCGGCGCGGCTGCTCGCCGCCTGTCGGCCTGGTCCGCTGGTCCCCGAGGAGTTCCTGGCGCTCTGGGGCGACGGCCTCATCTCGAAGTTTGACCTGGCCGCCCTGAGCCGGGGTGAGGTGCACCAACTCTGCGAACAGGTGCTGCGGGCGGACGTGTCTCCGTGGGTGAGCGAACTGTTCGCCAAAATGACCGCGGGCAATCCGTTCATGCTGATGTCGCTGATAGACCATGCACGGGACACGGGCGCGATCGGAAAGCGCCGCGGAACGTGGTTCCTCCTGGCCCCGCCGGACCTCGGCGATGTCCCGGCAGCGGATCTGGTGGACCACCAGCTCCGTTCCATGTCAGCGGAGGAAAAAACCGCCGCCGCCATCGTCGCCCTGGCCGGGCCCCTGTCGCTGGGCCAGATTCTCCGGTTCAGCAGCCCCCGTGCCGTCGACGCCCTTGAAATGGCCGGAATCATCACGGTCTCGCGGGACCTGGACCGCATCGTCAGGCCGGCCAGCCCGCTCATCGGCGAAATCATCCGCCGCCGCGTCCCTGCGGGCCGGAGTGTCAGCCTCAGGTCCAGCCTCCTGGCCCTTCCCTGGGTGGGCGCCGTGCACCCGGACGCATTCCTGAACCAGGTGCGCTGGTCGCTGGATTCCGGCGCGGAACCAGCGTCCCCGGAGCTGCTCGCGGCTGCCACGGCCGCCAACGCGGGCCTGGACGCCGCGACGGCGATCCGGGCCGCCGGGGCGATCCAGGAGGACCGGTTCATGTCGGAGGCCAGGATCCAGCTGGCCTATTCCAGCTATATCCTCGGCCGCCACGGGGAGGCGGCCGACTTTCTCGAGGCCGCGCAGCCGTGGCGGTACGGCCGCGCGTCCTATCTCGCCGCACTCCTGGCTGCCCGGCTCGGGAACTTGGGGGCAGGCGTCGATGTGCCGCGTGAGGCTGGCGCCGGGGAACCGATTCCCGGCATTCCGGATGAGCCGGCGTGGGCGGAGGCAAGCGTGGGCCTCGCCACCGCACTCTTGCTGGAGGACTGGGAGGGCAGGACCACGGAGCTTCAGGAGAGGCTTCGGGAGCTGATCACCGCCGCCGACGCCAACGCGGAAATCCGTATCCCGGCGATGTCGCGCCTGGCCGAGGTCTGGACCGCGCAAGGCCGGGTGCTGGAGGGACTGGGTCTCGGCCGGGAGGCCTGGCGCGACGTGCAGGAGGACGGCCTGGTGCTTCCCCTCGTCCACGAGGACGTCCTGGCGCGGTACTGCCTGAGCCTGGTCCGGGCCGGGGAGTGGGAGGAACTCGCTTCGGTCCTGGACGACTATTCCTCGAACCTGGCCCCGCGGCTGGTGTACAGCGGCGGACTGCTGCACGTGATGCGCGGCTACTCCCGGCTGCGGCAGGGGCGGGTCCCGGAAAGCCTGGCGGAGCTGCTGCTCGGCGTCGAAGAACTCCTGATCGCCGACCCCTGGGAACTGTCCGCCTTCGCCCGTGCGGTGACAGCCTACGCCGCCTCTGCCGTCGGGCATCCAGGCGAGGCGGCAGAGCAGGCGCAAGCCTTCCGCAGCGCCGCCTACCGGGCGCCGGAGACACTGCGGCTCCTCGCGGAGGCTTACTGTACCGCCGCCGAACAGGCCTCCGGCGGGGACGCGGCCGACGCGCGCCGCGAGCTGGGCCGGCTCGCGGACGAGGCGCAGCAGCAGGGGCTCAGAGCCGTCGAGACCGACATCCGCCGGTTGGCCCTCCGCGGCGGGGACACTGCAGCCGCCGCGGCGCTGGCGGCCAGCAGCGGCGCCGTCGACGTGCCGGAGGCGCGCCTGCTGCGGGCCTACGCGCTCGCCGTCACGGCCGCGGATTCGACGGCGCTCACGGCGCTCAGCGACCAGGCCGTGAACGCGGGGCACCTGCTGCTGGCGCTCGAAGCCGCGCAGCAGGCCGCACGACTGCTGGAGAACGACCCGGAAAAATGGAAGCTCACAGCCGTGCAGCGCAAGGTGCACCGCCGGATGGTCGCGGCCGGCATGTCCGGTCCATTGAACAACGCCCAAGGTGAACACCGTGCCGAGTTGACCGCCCGCGAATCCGAGATCCTGAAGCTGGTGACGGCCGGGGACACGAACGCGGAAATTGCGGCCAAACTCACCGTTTCCCAGCGGACCGTCGAGGGGCACCTGTACCGGATCTTCGGGAAGCTCGGCGTCAGTCGCCGCGGCGAACTCGTGGAAATCCAAAAGGATCTTGATTTGCCCTAGCCTCCAGACCGACAGTAACCAAGGCATCGAGGGCGCCCAGTCCCGCAGTTACAGGCGTCCCCCGGTGGCCTGCGTATCGAGCGAGTGACACGAACGCCGGACGAGTATGGCCAAGTAGTTCCGCAGCCAGGAAAGAGGGAGAAGTCGGGTAAATCCTACTCGTGTGCAGATCCGGCCCCCGCGATTGACTTAAGTCAGTCCCGGGAACGACTCAAAAAGTCCTAAAATTAGTATTTAGAGGGCGGTATTGGAACGCGGGCAACCGCAGCAGCCACCGGAAACGCTGGCTGCGTAGACACCTCCCACACCCGAACTCCTTCATTGGAACGGTACGGTGCCGCAGGCGGCAGCCGTACCCCAAAGACGGAGCCGGCGGCGTCAGAGCCTTCTGAGACCGAGGCTCTCCCCCCAGCCGCCGCCGGCTCCCTTTTTACGGTCTGCAGCACGGAAAGTCGGGGGAACTGCCGTAGACGCGGCAACGGACACCGCGCCCGCCCGAGTAGGCGAGGCAACGGTTCGGATCAAAGCCCCGCCAGGGTGCCACGGCACCCGGCGGGGCATTTGACGTTCCGGAACCGTTTCGGGACATGTGCCGGCTTCACCGCAGAGCACAATCCGGCGTGCCGCCAGCGGTACGGATGTCCCTGTGGCCCGCCTGGCCCGACTCAACGGCCGGGCCGAAACCGGGCGCCGCCGGAACGTGGGATAATTAGGTCTAATCTGCGTGACGTAATAGGACCAGCCCGGCCGGGCGCCCCCGCTACGCCCAGCGAAAGCCGATCCAGGAGTTACTGCCCATGGTTGCCACACCAGCCCATCTCCTCCGCTCAGCCACGGCGCTGGGCAACGAGGAGGTCCTGCGGATCCGCAACGACTTCCCGATCCTGCACCGGTCCGTCAACGGGCACCCGCTCGTCTACCTGGATTCCGGTGCCACGTCACAGAATCCGCTCAGCGTGCTGGAAGCGGAGCAGGAGTTCTACGAACAGCGGAACTCCGCGGTGCACCGCGGCGCGCACTACCTCGCGGTGGAGGCCACCGAGGCCTTCGAGGACGCCCGGGAGACCGTGGCGGGCTTCATCGGCGCGGACCCGGACGAACTGATCTGGACGTCCAACGCCACCGAGGGCCTGAACCTGCTCAGCTACTCCTTCCTGAACGCCTCCCTGCCCGGCGCCCCGGCGGAAGCCGCCCGCTTCGCGCTGGCCGCCGGCGACGAGATCGTGGTCACCGAGATGGAGCACCACGCCAACCTGATTCCCTGGCAGCAGCTGGCGGACCGGACCGGCGCCGTACTGAAGTTCATCCCGGTCGACGATGCCGGCGCCCTGGACCTCGACGCCGCCGCGCGCCTGATCGGCGGCCGCACCCGCGTGCTGGCCTTCACCCACGCCTCCAACGTCCTGGGGACCATCAACCCGGTGTCCACGCTGGTCCCGCTGGCCCGCGCCGTCGGTGCCCTCGTCGTGCTGGACGCCTGCCAGTCCGCCCCGCACCTGCCCCTCGACGTCAAGGCCCTGGACGTGGACTTCGCCGTTTTCTCGGGGCACAAGATGCTCGGCCCCACCGGAATCGGCGGACTCTACGGGCGCTCGGAACTGCTCAATGCCATGCCTCCCTTCCTGACCGGCGGCTCCATGATCACCACTGTCACGATGGAGCGCGCCGGTTTCCTGCCCAGCCCGCAGCGCTTCGAGGCCGGCACCCAGAAGATCTCCCAGGCCGTGGCGCTCGCCGCCGCCGCCAACTACCTCAGCGAAACCGGCCTGGCCCGGATCCACGCCTGGGAAACGGAACTGGGCCAGCGGCTCGTGGCAGGCCTCGCGGCCATCCCCGGGATCCGCGTGCTTGGCCCGGCGGCGGGGGAGGAACGGATCGGCCTGGCCGCGTTCGACGTCGCCGGAGTGCACGCGCACGACGTCGGGCAGTTCCTGGACAGCCGCGGGATCGCCGTCCGCGTGGGCCACCACTGCGCCCAGCCGCTGCACCGCCGGCTCGGACTCACCGCGAGCACGAGGGCCAGCACCTACCTGTACAACACCACGGACGACGTCGACGCGTTCCTCGACGCCGTCGCCGGGGTCCGCGGATACTTTCAAGCCTGAGGACGGCACTGCATGAGTCTTGACCAGCTGTACCAACAGATCATCCTGGAGCACTCCAAAGCACGCCACGGCAGCGGCCTGGCCGGCGCCGGAGTGCCCGAAGGGGCCAGCAGCGGCCAGTCGCACCAGCTCAACCCGGTCTGCGGCGACGAAATCACGTTGCGGGTGTCGGTGGCAGGCGGAAAGGTCAGCGAGCTGCGCTGGGACGGCGAGGGCTGTTCGATCTCGATGGCGTCGGCCTCAGTGCTGACCGACCTCGCCGAGGGACTGGATACGGACGAGCTGCGCAGCGTGATCGACAGCTTCCGCGAGGTGCTGCGCTCCCGCGGCAAGGTGCCCGCCGACCCGGAGATCCTGGGCGACGCGGCGGCCTTTGAAGGTGTGTCCCGCTACGCCGCTCGGGTCAAGTGCGCGATGCTCTCCTGGGTCGCTGCCGAGGACGCCCTCGGCCAGGCGGTCGCGGCCCAGAACCGTACCTCCTAGGTCCGTACCTCTTAGGACCCAGGCGGCCAGGACCGCAGGGGCCTCAAGGGGCCCAGCGGCGCCGCCGGACCAGCAATGTGAGCAGGGCGCCGAGGACGGCCCCCAGGGTGTTGGCCAGGACATCGGCCATCGTGGGATAGCGTCCGGGCAGGAAGAGCAACTGTGCAAGTTCGATGGCGCACGAGATCAGGAGCCCGGCGGCCGCGCCGACCCACCAGTAGCCACGGCCGATGATCAAGGCCACGAGGGCGCCCAGCGGAACGAAGAGCAGCACATTGGCGGCGGACTCCACAAAGCCGTAGTCGACCCAGCCGGGAATGCCTCGGCCGTGCAGCCACCTCAACGCCGCGCGCAGCAGCCCGGCGACCGGGCGGTCCACCGGCTGCGGCCACAGGGCGACGGCAGCCAGCACCGCGACGTAGGCGATGAGTCCCCACGTGGCCACGCGCTGGGGCCGCAAGGCATCCCCCTTCGGCAGTGGACAGGCATTTTCCTGAGTCTAGCCCCGCCGCCGCCGCGGGGTTAACCCAACTGGCTCGCAGTTGTTGTCGTTTTGAAGAGTCATAACGTCAACAACTGCGAGCCAGTTGGTCATAACGTCAACAACTGCGAGCCAGTTGG
>NZ_JBFTMU010000009.1:0-88433 GCF_056397125.1 Arthrobacter sp. 05N425 | reverse complement strand
GAGGGGGTGGGCAGTGGGATGGCCGGCGGGGTAGGTGTCGGGGGTCATGCTGTGATCCTTCCGGGTGCCGTGCGGCCGGAACCGCACGGCACTTCCAGAGGCGCCGGGAGGTCAGGAGACCTGCAGGCCGCCATTGATGTCGTAGGTGGCGGCCGTGATGTAGCCGGCGTCCTCGCTCAGGAGGAAGGCCATGAGCGCCGCGACTTCGTCGCGGGTGCCGACCCGGCCCATCATGATGCCCTCGGACATGGCGGCTTTGCGCTCCTCGCTCAGCGTGCCGCCCATGATGTCGGTGTCGATCGGGCCCGGGGCCACCGCGTTGACGGTGATGCCGAACTCTCCGACTTCGCGGGCCAGTGCCCGGGTGAAGCCGAGGATTCCGGCCTTCGAGGCGCTGTAGGCCACTTTGGAGAACGTTCCGCCGCCGCGTTGCGCGGAGATCGAGGAAACGCTGACGATCCGGCCGAGCCGGCGTTCGATCATGCCCTTGAGGACCCGCTGCGAAACGATGAAGGTGCCGCGCATGTTGATCGCGAAGACCTTGTCCCATTCGGCGACGGAAGTCTCCATGAACGGCGTCGGCGAGCTGATGCCGGCGAGGTTGGCCAGGCCGACGATGGGCGGAAGCGACTCCTCGACCTCGGTGATGGCCCGGTCCACCGAGGCCTCGTCCGAGACGTCGGCGCCGACGCCGATCGCCTTGACGGCCCGGTTGGAGCCGATCTCGGCTGCGGCGGCTTTGGCGTCCTCGGCGTTGATGTCCAGGATCGCGATCGACCAGCCGTCGCGGGCCAGCCGGTCGGCCGTGGCGCGGCCGATGCCGCGGGCGGAGGCGGCGCCGGTCAGGACGACGGTGCGTTCGGCGGGGAAAGTGCTCTGTGTCATGAGTGGTTCCTAATGGCTGTCTGCGGCGGGGGCGGTCGCCCGGGGGGCGGAGACACCTTCCGGACGCTTGCGGGCGTAGAGATAAGTGGCGACGGCGGTGATCGCGAGGCAGGCCGCCAGGAAGGTCAGGCCGCTCTGGCTGTTGCCCGTGGCGTCCTTGAGGATGCCGACGATGTACGGGGCGACGAAGCCGCCCAGGTTGCCGAGCGAGTTCACCATGGCGAGGCCGGCCGCTGCTGCGGCACCGGTCAGCGCCGCGGACGGCATAGCCAGGAAGGGGGCGATCGCCGAGTAGATGCCCATCGCTGCGAGGGTCAGGAAGACCATGGCGAGGACCGCGTTGACCGGGAGCAGGTAGCCGGCGCCGAGCAGGCCGACGGCGGCAATCACCATGCTGACGCTGGCGTGCCAGACCCGGTTGCCGGTGCGGTCCGAGCGCTTGCTCCAGAAGTAGACGAACACCGCGGCGATGGCATACGGGATGAAGACGATGAAGCCCACCTGGACGGTGTCGAACTTGCCCAGCGCCTTCACGATGGTCGGCATCCAGAGGCCCAGGCCGTAGATGCCACAGACCAGGCCGAAGTACAGGGCCGAGTAGGCCAGGGTGCGGGGGTCCTTGAGGCCGGCGAGGAAGTTGTGGTTGCCGGACTTCTGCTTGTCGGCCAGTTCCTTGCTCATGGTGGTGGCGAGCCAGTCGCGCTCTTCGGGCTTGAGCCACTTGGCGTGCTCCGGGCGGTCGGTCATGACGAAGGGCGTGATGAGGCCCAGCACGATCGCCGGGATGCCTTCAATGATGTACAGCCACTGCCAGCCGTGCAGCCCGGCAACGCCTTCCAGGCCCAGAAGCATGCCGGACACCGGCGCGCCGAGGGCGTTGGAGATCGGCTGGGCCAGGATGAAGATGCCCAGGACGGTCACGCGCTGCGCGGCGGGGAACCAGAGGGTCAGGTAGAACAGGATGGCCGGGAAGAATCCGGCTTCGGCCGCACCGAGCAGGAAGCGGATGATGTAGAAGGTGGTCTCGCCGTTGACCAGGAACATGGCGGTAGCGAAGATGCCCCAGCTGATCAGGATGCGGGCGATCCACTTGCGGGCGCCGTAGCGGTACATGCCGCCGTTGCTGGGGATTTCCAGCAGGGCGTAGCCGAGGAAGAAGATGCCGGCGCCGAGGCCGTAGGCGGCTTCGGTGAGGCCGATGTCGCCCTGCATGCCAAGTTTGGCGAAGCCGACGTTGTTGCGGTCCAGATAGGCAACGAAGTACAGCAGGACAATCAGCGGCATGAGCCGCCGGCGGACCTTGCGGAGGGTGGTCTGGCCCAGTTCACTCAGGGCCGGAGCTGCAGTCAGGGAGGTCATCGCGGGCCTCCACCGGTGATCAGGGTGCCCTGGGAAGGGACGTGCGCGCGCATGAAGACTCCTTTGGCTGGCGGCGATCGTTTGTCGAAAGTAGATATCAGATGTCTGATATCTGTATGAGATTCTAATCACACGAAAGGACAGCGTCAACAGGATTGGTAAAACAGCCGGGCGGGATCGAAACCGGCGCAGCGCCCGCGCGGGTCAGCTGGCGGCGCGGGTCAGCTCGAGTCCGCGCGGGTCAGCTGGCGGCGGCGCCGCGGCTGGAGACCGCGAGGTAGCGTTCGTAGTCCTCGAAGGTCTGGGTGATGTGGGCGTCCATCGCGGAGCGCGCGGCGCCGGGCTCGCCGGCGGCAATGGCGGCCAGGACCAGTTTGTGGTGGTGGATCGCGTGCCGCTGCACATCCGGGAACGCCGAGGTCTCCCGCCGCATGGCGTAGAGCAGCGTCGAAAGCTGGCCGAGCAGGGCGGGCACGAACGGGTTGCCGGAGGCCCGCAGCACGGTGTCGTGGAAGGAGATATCCGCCAGGGTCAGCGCGTCGACGTCGCCCGAGTGGTGCGCGGCCTCCATCAGCTCGACGCTTTCCGTCATGGCGGCGAGGTCGGCCTGGCTGTGGCGTGAGGCCGCGAGCTCGGCGGCGCCAGTCTCGACCATCCGGCGGACCTCAAGCAGGCGCAGTGCCACCTGGTCCGAGGCCACCCCCCTTGACGCTGCCCGCATGATCGCGTCCAGGCCGGTCCAGCGCTCGGGCGGATTCACGAAGGTGCCCAGGCCCCGCTTCACGTAGACAACGTCCTGCGCCTTGAGGACCTTCATCGCTTCGCGGGCGGTCAGGCGGCTGACCCCTGACTCCTTGGCGATGTCGGCTTCCGGCGGGAGGGCGTCGTCGGCCTTGATCTGGCCGCTGAGGATGTACTCGAGGACTTTGTCCACGACGACGTCGACCAGCGTCCGTCGCGTTTCTGCCATCGTGATCCCCTGCCTGCGCGCACTCAAGCGCGCACTTTGCCTTTCCTAAACACTACTAGACGGACGGCGGCGGTCCTCGCCGCCGTCGTGCCTCAACGAAGAAACGCGGGGTCACTTCGCGCCCATCCCACCGAGTGGAATGGGCCGCAAGTGACCCCGCGTTGCCTTGGTGCTGGTGCCTAGAGTGCCGCGTAAACTTCGCGCAGCAGCTTGGCGGTCTCGGACGGCGTCTTGCCGACCTTGACGCCGGCAGCCTCGAGGGCTTCCTTCTTGGCCTGGGCGGTGCCCGCGGAGCCGGACACGATGGCGCCGGCGTGGCCCATGGTCTTGCCTTCCGGGGCGGTGAAGCCGGCCACGTAGCCGACGACCGGCTTGGTGACGTGGGCCTTGATGTAGTCGGCTGCACGCTCTTCGGCGTCGCCGCCGATTTCGCCGATCATGACGATCGCCTTGGTCTCCGGGTCAGCTTCGAAAGCTTCGAGGGCGTCGATGTGGGTGGTGCCGATGACCGGGTCGCCGCCGATGCCGATGGCGGTGGAGAAGCCCAGGTCACGCAGTTCGTACATCATCTGGTAGGTCAGGGTGCCCGACTTGGAGACCAGGCCGATGGGGCCCTTGCCCGTGATGTTGGCCGGGGTGATGCCGACCAGGGCCTCGCCCGGGGTGATGATGCCGGGGCAGTTCGGTCCGATGATTCGGGTGACCTGCTTGCCGTCGGCGTCAACCTTGGACTGGGCCAGCGCCCAGAATTCGGCGGAGTCCTGGACCGGCACGCCTTCGGTGATGACGACGACCAGGCCGATGCCGGCCTCGATGGCTTCGACGACAGCGTCCTTGGTGAACGCCGGCGGCACGAAGACGATGGAGACGTCGGCGCCGGTCTCGGCCATGGCTTCCTTGACGGTGCCGAAGACGGTGATCTCGTTATCGCCGTGCAGGACCGTGGTGCCGGCCTTGCGGGCGTTGACGCCGCCGACAATCTTGGTGCCGGCCTTGAGCATCAGGGCGGTGTGCTTGGTGCCTTCGCCGCCGGTGATGCCCTGGACGATGACCTTGGAGTCCTTGTTCAGATAAATAGACATAGTCGTGTCCCTTTACTTAGCTGCGTTGGCGAGCTCGGCAGCCTTGTCGGCGCCCTCGTCCATGGTGGCGGCCAGGGTAACCAGCGGGTGGTTGGCCTCGGCCAGGATGCGGCGGCCTTCCTCGACGTTGTTGCCGTCGAGGCGGACGACCAGCGGCTTGTTCGCGGAGTGGCCCAGCTCGGCCAGTGCGCCGACGATGCCCTTGGCGACAGCGTCACAGGCGGTGATGCCGCCGAAGACGTTGACGAAGACGGACTTGACCTGCTCGTCACCCAGGATGACGTCGAGGCCCGCAGCCATGACCTCGGCGGAAGCTCCACCGCCAATGTCCAGGAAGTTGGCGGGCTTGACATTGCCGTGGTTCTCGCCGGCGTAGGCGACAACGTCGAGCGTGGACATGACCAGGCCGGCACCGTTACCGATGATGCCCACCTCGCCGTCGAGCTTGACGTAGTTGAGGTCCTGCGCCTTGGCCTTGGCCTCGAGCGGGTCCGCAGCGTCCTTGTCTTCAAGGGCGGAGTGCTTCGGGTGGCGGAAGTCGGCGTTCTCGTCGAGGGTGACCTTGCCGTCCAGGGCAACGATGTCGCCGGCGCCGGTCTTGACCAGCGGGTTGACCTCCACGAGGGTGGCGTCTTCCTTCTTGAACACGTCCCAGAGCTTGAGGATCACGGCGGCGACCTTGCCGCGCAGTTCCTCGGCGAAGCCCGCGGCGGCGACGATCTCGTCGGCCTTGGCCTGGTCGATGCCGACGGCCGGGTCGATCGCGATCTTCGCCAGGGCTTCCGGGCGCTCGACGGCGAGCTGCTCGATTTCCATGCCGCCTTCAACCGAGCACATGGCCAGGTAGTTGCGGTTGGCCCGGTCCAGCAGGACGGAGAAGTAGTATTCCTCGGCGATGTCGGCACCCTGGGCAATCATCACCTTGTTGACGGTGTGGCCCTTGATGTCCATCCCGAGGATGTTGGTGGCGTGCTCGAGTGCCTCATCGGCAGTCTTGGCGACCTTAACGCCGCCGGCCTTGCCGCGGCCACCGACCTTAACCTGTGCCTTGACGACAGTTACGCCGCCGATCTTCTCGGCAGCTGCCTTTGCTTCTTCAGGGGTGTGCGCCACGATGCCAGCAAGCACGGGTACACCGTGCGCCTCGAACATATCGCGCGCCTGATATTCAAACAGGTCCACGGTTTAGTGTCCTTCTACGTCGAAGTAGTTTCTGTACAGCCGGACCCCACGTACTCGCGGTTACCGGGCTGCGGAATAAACGCACCCTGCGACAAGCTTGGAAACGAGCCACACGGCGCAATGCTCCTCTTTCGAACTCTAGTCCTTCGTTTGGACCAGCCCGACCCAGACTACCTGTTATGTGAGTAAGGACACTATTCTATTGAGCGTAGAAAAACCGCTAGATTACGGGGTTTTTGGGGCCTCCGACGGCGCCGCGGAGGCCGCCTTGGGGGCCGGCAAGATCAGCTCGTAACGGTCGCGCGCAACGAAGAAGGCGACGCCGGCGGAGACGTTTCCGCAGGCTACACCGCCGTTGTAGGCGGAGCAGCGGAGGCCGTTGCGCTCGACGTTCTTCCCATCCTCGAGGACGGGAAGCTGCGAGATCGGACCGTTGCGGGTGCCTTTGGGGCCGAATTCGGTTTCCTGCTGTGTGACGCCGGAGCGGCACTCCCCGTAAACCGCCTTGGCCGGGGTCAGCAGGGCCGTGCCGCCCAGGTAGCCGAGTCCGGTGCCGGCGCAGTCGTCGCGGATGTCCTTGGCGGACGGCTTCGGGTAGGCGCCGAGCTCACAGTGGGCCACCGGCACGGTCGCGAACTTGCCGTTCCCGCTGCCGCCGAAGCCGTTCTGTTCATAGGGCAGGTTGACGTGCTCGCCCCGGGCCGAGGTCAGTGAACAAACGATGTTGCGGTCCGCGGTGACGAAGCTCAGGGAGTCCTGGCCGGCTCCCAATGTCGCCGGGTCCGTCAGGGGTGCCTGCTTGAGCTGCTCCAGGGCGGGCAGCGGGGCCGGCGGGACGTAGTCCGGGTCCTTTTGCGTGACGGTGCACGCCGTGGCCGCCAGTGCCAGGAAGGCGGCCAGGATCCCCAAAGATGTCCGTCGCATGCGCTCCATTATGCCTGTCGGCGCGCGGTTACCGGTGGATCCGCGGGGCGGCTGAGAGCCCCGGTCACGCGTCGATCTTGGTGAGCGGGGCGTACCGCAGCAGGAGCCGCTTCTCGCCGACGCCGAACTTCACCTTCGCGACGGTCTTGTCCCCCGCGCCCTCGACGGCCAGTACGGTGCCGTTGCCGAAGCTGGTGTGGTTGACCTTGTCCCCCACGCTGACGGCGACGATCTCTTTCTGCGGCTGCACCCGGTTCTTGGCGATGGCCGCGGGGACGTCCGCGTTGAAGCCTGCCGCGGAGTCCGCGCCGGCGCCCCGGGCGGTGCCGGCGCCCCAGAAGGACCCGCCGTAGCGGCTGGAACCGATCGATCCGCCGCTCCCCCAGCTGCTGGCCTGGCGGGTGGAGCCTTCCCGCTTCCACTCGACCAGCTCGGCCGGGATTTCCTCGATGAACTGGCTGGCGGGGTTGTACTGGCTCTGTCCCCACATGCTGCGGACCTCGGAGCGGGTCAGGTAGAGCCGTTTCCGGGCCCGGGTCAGGCCCACGTAGGCGAGCCGGCGTTCCTCGGCCAGTTCCTTGGGGTCGGTGGCGGAGCGCTGGTGCGGGAACAGTCCGTGTTCCATGCCGGTCAGGAACACCACCGGGAACTCAAGGCCCTTGGCGGTGTGCAAGGTCATCAGGGTGACGACGCCGAGCCGCTTGGCTTCGGCGACCGCGGCGTCAATGTCCGCCCCGGGGGCGTCCGGGATCTGGTCGGCGTCGGCCACGAGGGAGACCTGTTCCAGGAAGGCGCCGAGGGACCCTTCCGGGTTGTCGCGCTCGTATTCGCGGACGACGGCGACGAGCTCGGCGAGGTTCTCCACCCGGGATTCGTCCTGCGGGTCGGTGCTGGAGCGAAGGGTGGCGAGGTAGCCGGTCTGCTCAAGGACGGCTTCCAGGGCAGCGGCGGCACCGGAGCCGGAGGCCACTTCGGCCAGGTCGTCGAGGAGCTTCACGAAGCCCAGCACGGCGTTCACGGAGCGGGTGGCCATGCCCGGTGCTTCCTCGGCGCGGCGGGCGGCGGCCATGAAGGAGGTCCGGTCGCGCTGCGCCAGCGATGCCACGGCGCCCTCGGCCCGGTCGCCGATGCCGCGCTTGGGCTCGTTGAGGATGCGGCGCAGGTTGACGTCGTCGTCGGGGTTTACCAGAACGCGCAGGTAGGCGAGGGCGTCCTTGATTTCCTTTCGCTCGTAGAAGCGGGTGCCGCCGACCACCTTGTAGGGCAGCCCAACGCGCACCAGGACGTCTTCGATGGACCGGGACTGGGCGTTGGTGCGGTAGAAGATCGCGACGTCGCCGGGGCGGAGGTTGCCCTCGTCCTGCAGCCGGTCGATTTCCTTGGCGATGAACTGGGCCTCGTCGTGCTCGTTCTCGCCCACGTAGCCGACGATCTTTTCGCCGTCGCCCTCGGCCGTCCAGAGCCGTTTCTCCGGCCGGTTGGGGTTCCGGGAGATGACCGAGTTGGCGGCGCTGAGGATGGTCTGGGTGGAGCGGTAGTTCTGTTCGAGCTTGATAGTCCGGGCGTCCGGGTAGTCCTTCTCGAACTCCACGATGTTGCGGATGTCCGCGCCGCGGAAGGCGTAGATGGACTGGTCCGAGTCGCCGACGACCGTGAGTTCGGCCGCGCCGGGGCCCTCGCCGACGATCTCGCGCACCAGGGCGTACTGGGCGTGGTTGGTGTCCTGGTACTCGTCCACGAGCACGTGCCGGAAGCGGCGCCGGTAAGAGTCGGCGAGCGCCGGGAAGGCCCGGAACATGTAGACGGTTTCGGCGATCAGGTCATCGAAGTCCATCGCGTTGGCCTGGCGCAGGCGCTGCGTGTAGCCCTTGAAGACTTCGGCGACGGCCTGTTCGAAGGGGTCGCTGTAGCTCGCGCTGGAGGCGTAGCTGTCCGCGTCGATCAGCTCGTTCTTGAGCGCGGAGATCTTGTGCTGGATGGCCTTGGGCGCGAAGCGCTTGGGATCCAGGTCCAGGTTCTTGGCCACGAGCGTAATCAGGCGGAGCGAATCTGCGGAGTCGTAGATGGAGAAGTTGGAGTTCAGGCCGACGTTGGCCGCTTCGCGCCGCAGGATCCGGACGCAGGAGGAGTGGAAGGTGGAGATCCACATGGTCTTGGCCCGGCCGCCGACCAGGAGCTCGATCCGCTCGCGCATCTCCGCGGCTGCCTTGTTGGTGAAGGTGATGGCCAGGATCTCGCCGTGGTGCGCCCGCCGGGTGGCGATCAGGTAGGCGATGCGGTTGCTGAGCACACGGGTCTTGCCGGAACCTGCGCCGGCGACGATCAGCAGCGCGCTCCCCGCGTGTTTGACTGCTTCCTCCTGCTGCGGGTTCAGTCCCTGCAGCAGCTCTTCCGCGTTCGGCAGCTGGGGGCGGTCCGAGTCCTCACCGTTACCAGCGCCGCTTCCGCCGTGGGCCCCGAAAGCGGGTGACCTCAGGTCCGGCATTCCGGTTCCGGTCCCCGGGTTTCCGGACGCTTTGGCCGGCGCGGCCGGATGCGAGGCAGCTTGGAAGGGTCCGTCGGCGTAGGGGTCAAACAACATATCCATGGTGTTAACAAGTCTAGGCGGTGCCACTGACGGCACCGTCCGCGGCTCCCGGTCCACCTCCGGACATGCCCCTCGCCTGCGCCCAGCAGTGGACATATGCCCATTGTGTCCATGCCTGAACGCGACGAATGAGCATGTCCATTCCTCACCTACGTCCCGGTATGAGCATGTCCATTCCTCACCGACGTCCCGATTGAGCATGTCCAGTCCTCACCGACGTCCCGATTGAGCATGTCCCTCTGCCGCAGGTGTCAGGATCGAGCAGGCCCCGCCGGCGCCGTCAGGAATGGGCATGCCCCTCCGCCGCCGCCGGCACGGTCCCCGTCGCCTGGTCCACCGAGGGACATGCCCCCTGCCTGCGCCCAGCAGTGGACATATGCCCATTGTGTCCATGCCTGAACGCGAGGAATGAGCATGTCCATTCCTCACCGACGTCCCGATTGAGCATGTCCATCGTGTGTTATCGGGAGTGGGCACGTCCCTTCCGGCCGAGCGTGCGCCGGTGCGCCCTACCCGACGGAGCCTGACTCGAGCGCCGCCCGCAGCTGCCGCACCGCCGTCGTGCCTCCGGCCACGAACCACTCAAGTCCGTTGACGCGCACGACGTCGGTGGCGCCGCCGGCGGCCAGCACGATCGCCTGGCCCGGCAGCCAGTCCCACTCCGGGGAGCTGTGCTGGAACCAGCAGTCCAGTTCGCCGTCGGCCACCCGGCCGAGGTCGCACGAACCCGAACCGAACATCCGCAGCGCCGCCGCCGAGGTTGCCGCGGCGTGCCACGGCATGGCGCACATCGGGTCGGCCAGCCAGGTGGGATGGATGTAGGTGGCGGCGCCAAGCTCGGCGAGCGGCGTCTCCGCGCGGCCCATGCCACCTGCGTCGCGGGGCCGAAAACTCGTCAGCGCCTCACCGTTGAGGGTTGCCTTCCGGGCGGTGCCGCCGAGCCAGAGCTTGTCTTCCTCCGGCTGGAAGATGGCGCCGAGCAGTGGGCCGGAGGAATCCTTGAGCGCGATCGCGGAGCACCAGTAGCTTGAGCCGTGCAGGAAGTTGTAGGTTCCGTCGACCGGGTCGACCACCCAGGTCCGGCCGCTGCTGCCCCGCTCGGAGGCACCTTCTTCGCCGAGGACGCCGTCGTCGGGCCGGCAGCGCTGCAGCTGTTCGAGCACGTAGGCTTCCGCGGCGTGGTCCGCGGCGGTCACGACGTCGGAGACGGACGTTTTCCGCTGCCCCTCCAGTCCTGCCTGCCGCATCAGCAGCGCCAGATTGCCGGCCTCCCGCACCAAGGCCTCGGCGAGCTGGTAGTCGTCCAGTTCGGGGCTGAGTTCCGCGGTGCTGTGCCGGCCGAGCCGGTGCCTGACAAGTTCGTTGCTGCCTGATTCGCTCACGCGTTCAGCCTATCGGGCGCCCGGAGGTGCTGAACAGGCAGACCGGGTTGACGGTAGCCCTGCCTGCGACCGGCCGGTGTGGCGCCGGCGAGGGGCGATAATGGAGCCATGGCCAAGACACCCGCCCAGCGGATCAAGAAGCACGGCGCGAGCGCGGCCGTCCCCCAGCACCATCTGCCCGCGGTGATCAATCCCAGCACCACCCGGACCCCACAGAAGGCCCAGAGCAATAGCAGCCTGATCCTGATTGCGGGCGTCGTGGCGAGCCTGTTCCTGTTCTGGTACGTCCACCTGCTGACCCTGAACCAGCTCACCCAGCTCAGCGGCGGCCTACCGATGCCCGACTCGCTGCTCGGCGGCTTTGACCGGGGCTTTGTGGAGCAGCTGCGCTCGGCCATGGACGGGGACGCCCGCGGACAGCTCAACTATGTGCACAAGACGGCAGGGACACTGTTTCCGCTGATCTTCGGATTCACCTGGTTGCTGCTGATCGGCACGAACGTGGCTCGGAAACCGCTCCGTTGGGCGCTGTGGGCAGTGCCGCTGCTGTTCGCGGGTGTGCGGCTGTGGGGAAACGCGGCAATTGACGCCATGATGGCCGCTGACACGCTCGACGGCGGCCAGGTTGCTTTGGCGTCGGGACTCACCGTTGCTGGCTGGGTACTTCTTGTGCTGAGCCTTGTGGTCGGCGCCGCGGCAGTGTTCCTGGGCCGGAAGACCCCTGCCGCACGGCCCGATGCTTCGGGTTCCGCCCAGGCCTAACGGATCGGGATCCCGGGCCGGGTAATCCGCGGCTTCGCGGCTCTGCGGCCCCGATGGACATGCCCACTCTTGGCCGCGACCGATGAGCATAATCCCTAWATGTCCACCGCWCGGCGCCTGCTGTGGACATGCCCGCCCTCCCCGCCGGACCACGTACGTCAGCGCCGCCGGACATGCCCACTCTTGGCCGCGACCGATGAGCATAATCCCTATATGTCCACCGCACGACGCCCGCAGTGGACATGCCCGACCTGCCCGCCGGACCTAGAACGTTGAGCCCTCGGGACAGGCCCACTGTTCGACGCCGGCGGTGGACATGCCCCGGAAGCAGGAGTCAGCTGCGGTCGAAACCCGTGACGCGAAGCAGCCAGGACCATAGCGAGTCCCGGCCCAGTTCGGCCTTCATAAGCTCCCGGGCTTGTTGCGCACGGTGACGCGCCCCTGACGATTCGAACCGATTCGCAGCCTTAAGGATCCAGAGCCGAGCTTCTGCTTTATTCCCCAGAGCCAACTGTGACCGGCCAAGCAGGAGGCACGCTTCTCCAGACCTCTGAGGCGACAGGTTGTCTTCCAAGCTATGCAGATCGTCCAGCAATTCGATGGTGGCGACGGGGTCACCAGCGAGAAAACTCCAATGTGCTCGGTTCAATCTGAGCAGCAGGTGATCATTGGAGCTGCCGCCAATGACTTCAGTCGCCAGTTCCGCTCGCTCGATACAGCGCAGGGTGTCTGCATCGGCCACCTCTGCTGCCAAACGCATGGCCGCCGAGGCCTTATTAAACTTGGCCCAGACGTCCAAATTTCTAGCAGGGGAAAAAGTCGACGCCGCAAGTTCGTGATATCTAAGCCCTTCCTCCACCCTGTCGGATAGGAATGCCACGTTTCCGATTACCCAAAACGCCTTACCGGCCAGCTGCTCGTCGACATCATCGGAGATCACACTCGCAAGGTCACGACATTCCGTCCAAGCCTCATCGAGTTTTCCGCAGTCCGCCAACGCGGCAATCAAAGCTTGGCGGGCCTTGACATTCACGTCAATGTCCGCCTCGTCGGTGGAGAGATGCACCGCAGCCCGGGCCGCTTCAGCGGCATCTTCCAGAAGCCCTGCACCCTGCCAAGCCTTAGAAAGAAGGATATTGGCACGCGCGCTGGCCTGAACGGCGGGAGGACCCTGCGGGTTGGCCAAGAGCTCGAGGGCCAAGTGCGCGCACTCATCGAAATTCCCCGTCTCCATGAGGCTCTCAGCTTGAAAGAACTTCATCGCCCAGCTGGCGACGGGGTCGCCGTCTTCACCAGCAATAAGCGCGGCCTCCTTGGCGCTCTGTGCGGCCGCGTTGAACTCATGGTTGTCGCGGTAGTGCCGCGCGCGAAGCTCTGCCGCGACGTATGCCGATGAGGCAACCTTTTCAAGCATGTCTCAAGTATCCGTCGCCGGAGCGGCTAAAACGAGCAACACACTCGACTACCTGCACTTTGAGGCGCAGGAGCCGCGCACAAATAGCACAGGTTTTACACAACCCTCCAAATCGTTATGAGACGGCGTGTCGGCAGCCCATATACTAAATCCGCACCACTTGAGTCACATCTGCCTCTTACGTAACAGGAGATCCAAATGAAGAAGACCCTCGCAACACTCCTCGTCGCCGGAGCCTTGGCCGCAGCGGGCCTTTCGGCTTCGGCAGCAGTTTCCGCCAACGGGGGCAACTCCAGCAGCACGGTTGTGGCCGCGCCGGAGTGGTGGCCGAACTCCACCCCGAAGAACTAACGGAGTCAGCAACCGCAAAGGGCGGGAGTCGGATTCACCTCCAACTTCCGCCCTTTGTCATGCCAGTCAACAAGCCAGCCGTCCAGCCGCCGTCGTCCGCCACTCCGGCACGCCCGCGCCACTCCGGCACGCCCGCGCCACTGCGTGGCTACTGCGAAACCGAGCTGTCCTGGCTGATGAGCGCCTCAACGGCCTCGGCGGGCGCCGGGCGCCCGAAGTAGTAGCCCTGGCCGCTGGCGCAACCCAGCCGGACCAGCTCGTCGGCCTGTTCGGCGGTCTCAATCCCCTCAGCCACGGCCTTGAGCCCGCACGCATGGATCAGATGCAGCACAGCTTCGACAAAGCCGCCCTGTTCCGCATCCGTCCCGAGCCCGTCGATCAGGCTCTTGTCGATCTTGACCACATTCACGGGCAGCTTGCGCAGGTAGCTGATGGAAGAGTAGCCGGTGCCGAAGTCGTCGATTTCGAGCTGTACCCCCAGCTGCCGCAACCCGCTCAGGGAGTACTTGTCCACGTCGCCGCCGGTCACGGCCATGGACTCGGTCAGTTCGATGATGAGGTTCGCGGCATCCACACCTGTCTCGCGGAGGATGTCCTGGACGTGTTCGATGAGCTCGAGGTTCTGCAGCTCGGTGGTGGAGATGTTGACCCGGACGGAGAACGCGCTGTCCAGCGCCAGCCGGTCCTGCCAGTCCCGGAGTTGCCGGACCGCGTTGCGCAGCACCCAGTGCCCCAGCTCCACGATCATCCCAGTCTCCTCCGCCAGCGGAATGAACTGGTCCGGCATCAGGAGCCCGCGCTCCGGGTGGTTCCAGCGGACCAGCGCCTCGACGCCCTCGATCCGCCCGGTGGCGAGCTCCACCACCGGCTGGTAATGCAGCGTCAGCTGATCCTCGAGGATCGCCTCGCGCATCTCCGTGACCATCAGGCTCTGCAGCCTGCGGGCGTACAACAGCGCCGGTTCGAAGACCTTGATCCCGCTGTGCGGCTGCGCCTTCGCGGCGTACATGGCTGTGTCGGCTTCCATCACCAGGTCATCGGCGGACTGGCCCGGTTCGGCGACGCGGACGCCAATGCTGGTGCCGCACGTGACCCGCAGGTCGCCGATCTCCAGGCTCTCACTGAGCGCCTTCAGGATCCGGTTGGCTACCCGCCGGGCCCGCACGAGGTTGGATTTAGGCAGCATGACGGCGAATTCGTCCCCGCCCAGCCTCGCCACGGTATCGGTGACCCGGACCGCGTCCTGGAGACGCCGGGCAATCACGCGCAGGACATCGTCCCCCGCGCTGTGTCCTAGCGTGTCATTGATGCCCTTGAAGGAATCAAGGTCAAGAATCAGCAGGGCAGGCGGCATCTCCCCGCGGGACGTCTCCGCCAGCGCGTGGCTGAGCACCGAGTTCAGCGCCGTCCGGTTGGCCAGCTGGGTCAACGGATCGGTCAGCGCCATCCGCTCGAGCTCAACCTGGGCCTGGCGCAACATGGCGGTCCGGCTCTCGACCCGCTCCTCGAGCTCCTGGTAAATGGTCTGCAGGTCATCGGCCATCAGGTTGATGCCCGCGATGACGGCGGCGACGTCGTCGCGCGCACCGGAATGAGGAATCCGGGTACTTAGGTCTCCGCTCGCAATCCGGACAATGCCCTCCACGAGCGCATGGAGCCGGGGGTCTGGAACATCACTTTTCACTCGTATAAGGCCTTAACCACTTGAGGGCTTCTATCCGCGAAAGGAAGAACTCCGCCGGGATCGTTTCGGTTCTTGAGCGCAGCAGGTAATGCGCAATGACACGGTCCACGGGGCTCTCGCCCACCAGCGCGAACGCCGACGCCGCGATGGAACCGGCGTAGACCTGGCGCGCTTCCACGCTGACGCCCACGACGCCGGAGATGACCAGCAGCACCGGAACCCTCTCGCCGCCGGCGAGCATCCGGACTGTTTCACCGGCCACCCGCGCTTCCGGACCCTCGATCTCCTGGTTCGGCGGGAGCGCGACTTCAATGATGCCGCCCTCGAGCAGCCGGACGCCGATGACGGGCTCCGCGGAGGCTTCCGTCGCGGGAATGACCGGCTCGGCCAGCCCCAAGTCCGCCAGGCCGAGCTCTGTCCGGGACCCGGACGAGGACGGCGTCCCGGCGTCGGGTGCGTCAATGACTGCCGGCGGTTCCTCGGGGATTTGCCCGTCCGGAGCAATCGGGGCTTCGACTGTCATCGGATGGCAATCCGACGGACAGAGGCCAGCCGCGAAGGGGCACTGGTGGGGTCGCCGAAAGAAGTCGCTGCCAGGCGCGGCGCAACCAGCTGATCAGACATGTGCCCCCACAGACTACAAAGTCGGCAATTCGGCGTGCGCTGGACCCGTTCTCCCGCACGAGGCACCGGAACATTCCGGCGAATGCCCTCATGATAGTGCAAGTAGCCGTATATATGAGACATAAGACACCCCCGCGACACAGAATCGCCGAAAGCCCCACAGTTGCGCGGGCGCGGCAATTCCATAATTACCGGGCGAAGTATTCGCGAATACTCGACAGCGAGCTTGAGCCGCTGTATCCGAGATCGGCGGGGCCGGCATGGACGGCGTCGTCGGGCGAAAAAATGCTAACCCCGAGGGTGCCGCCTTTCACGTCCTTGAGGCTGTCCAGCAGGGCCGGCATGGCCCGCCCCAACGTCTGGGTGAGCGCTGCCTTGTCCGCACTTTCACCGACCAGTTTCACCGTGATGAATTTGCCGGAGGTGTTGACGTTGGCGTCGGCCTGGACGGCGGTCACGCCCGGGACGGACTTTCCGGCTTTCTGCAGGGCGGCCTCCAGCTGATCCGGCTCGGAGGGTCCGCCCAGGCCGCAGGCCGCCAGTGTTGCCGCGAGAATGCCCACGATCAGTGCTCCTGCAATGGGGTGGAATAGCTTCTTCATCGATAACTTCCGCTATGGTTCGGCGTCGGGCTGCTCACGCTCATTGCTTGCGCGAGATGCTCGAAACGGTGGAGCTGACCTGGCCGGGGTCCGTGGTCAGGAACTGCTGGGTCGACTCCCTTTGAGCGTAGTCGGCGATCGGTCCCTGGTGCTCAAGGCTGCCGGTGGACTTCACGTACTCGCCGCCGTCGTGGTAGCCGATCCCGGCAACGCCGGGCGCCACGGCGGGGTTGGGCAGTGTGACCTTGACCGCGCCGTTGTCCTGGCTGGCCGAAACACTTCCGTCCTGTCCCACCGTGAGGTCCCCGAGGTCGACTTTGGGGACTGGATCACCCGCGTGCTGCAATGCAAGAACGTCAATGCGGGCCGGTATCGGCGCAGAGTCCACCGGGGAGCCAAATGTCACGACGTTCGTCACATTGAACCGGTTGGTGAACGAATTGTCCGACGCCAGGGCGGCGGCAATCATGCCGCCCTGCGAATGGCCGGACAGCATCACGGGCGCCGCGTCCGGGATACCTGCGTTTTCCATGGCCAGGCGGACCGCCTGGGACGCCGTGGACAAGTTGCCGCCGGCCAGCTCCAGGTTGCCCGTCAGGTCGGTGGCGTTGGCAGCGCCGTCGGGGTACCAACGGGTGGTTCCGGGGATGCTCACGATGCAGGCGTCCGGTTCCCCGGGCTTGTGGATCGTGGTGATGCGGACGGCAGCGTCGGGTGTCGCAGGTTTGCCTTCGTCACCGTAGGCGGCATTGGTGGTCTGCAGGATCGCACTGATGGTCGAGGGCACCGGGGTGTTGAATCGGCCGTCCTTGTCCGTCCCGGCAGGTTCTCCGACCGGAACCGGGAGCGGCTCGCCAGCCACCGGCCGACCATCGTCGAGCAGATGCGGGTTGTAGGTACCCACGCTCAGCGCRGTGGCGGCCAGGGAGAGGACTCCGGCCCTGAGCAGGACGCCGTTCGATGCGAGTTCGGTGAGCGAAGGGGGCTCGCCGGTGCTCAGCCACCGCATTCCCATGTCTCCATAGTGGCCGACTTGGTCCAGCACGTTGGACTGGGCATCCATCAGGTTCCTGACCGGCAGGGGCGCGCCGTCCTGGAGCCAGTTCCAGCCGAAGTCGCTCGCGGCTCCCACCGTGCTGAGGACCTTGCCGCCCTGGTTCCAGAGATCCCCTGCCGTGTCGGCAACGCCGCCCGCCAGCCGGTCGAGTCCCAGTCGGTGGAAAAGGGAGCCGCCGCCGGCACCGCCCGCATCGCCGGACCCGCCGCCGGCCCCGGCACCGGAAGGGCCGCCGGAAAGGMCGCCGGCCCCGGCGCCGTGGTTGCTGGCTTCGAGCTGCTCTTCGACGTTGCGCCGCACTGCGCCCGACGCCGCCTTGAGCGCGTTTCCCGCCCCCGTCAGCCGCTGCCGGTGCCCGGCCCATTCATCCTTGAACCGCTGGCCGTCTTGGCCGGCCCAGGGGGCGGCGGCAATGGCGGGGGTCAGGCTGGCGCTCAGCGCCAGCAGCCGCTCGCCGGCCCGGTCCAGTTCTTCGCTGAGCCGGCGTCCGGACTCCACATCCATTCCGTGCAGGCTCACCGTTGCGCCGCCTGACCCGCGGAACCTGCGAGGAACTCGCGCGCTCCGAGCAGCCGCCAGAACAGTTCCCTGGCCACATCCCCCGGCGGAACATCCACCATCACGAGGGAACGGCCGCCGTCGTCGCCGCTGGTCCGCACCGAATAGAGCTTTTCCGACAGGTGCCAGAGATCCGCGGCGCGGAAGGCAGGCGCGGTCCCGGGCGGAGCCGCCACCACGTCCAGGTGCACGGTGCAGCGCGGGGCCAGGACTGCGTCCTTCACGTCCTGCTGCAGCTCGGCGCTGCCAACGGCCTGAAGCTGCTGCGGGCTGACCGGCGTGCGGGCGCCGTCCAGGCCGCGGTCGCTGTCCAGGCCGCGGGCGCTGCCTGGGCCGGCCTGGAGCTCCGTGAAGCCCGGAAGAATCCGTCGCACGGCGGACCAGGCGTGCCGCTCCTCGAACAGGGCCACCTCGACGACGTCCTGGATCCCGGTCACGGCCGTGCCCGCGTCCGTGGTCCGGATCCGCCGCCGGTAGGAGACGGCGATTCCGTGCCCGCCAGCCAGGCCCAGGTGGGTGTGCGCGGAGTGCTCCCCGGTTCGGGCCACGACAGTGACCCGGATCGGGGCACTGACGGCAATCAGCACCGCCAGCAGCCATTGCTCCGGCATCGTGCCGTCCGGGCCGACAATGCCTGCCTCGCGAAGTTCCGCGTCGAGTCGCCGAGTGTCCGCCGGCTCCAGCGAGCCCAGCGCCAGGGCGGTTGAGGACTGCTGGTAGGCGGCAAAGTCGATCTCCGGTTCGGCGGCAAGTGCCCTCAGCGCCCTGTCAACGGCGACCGCCCAGGCCAGCCCGCTGATCTCAAAAATGTTGAGATCAGGATCCCCAATACTTTGCAGCACGATTCCCCCAAATAGTTCAGACCGTGCGCTCACCCTACTGGCTAGGCGCGACCGGCGGGATGGGGAGAACTCCCCTGCACGCGCGCACGCTTCCGCACAACGAGCTCCTGCCGGACGCGCTGCGCGACGACCAGTCCCAGTGCCGCCGTGCCAATCGTGATGGGATACCCCATCAGCCGTTCCAGCGTGCCGGGTTCGGGAACCCGCATCCCGGTCGCTCCGCCGGCGATGAGCGCGGCCAGGGCGACCGCGCCGCAGGCAAGGATGAACCAGCCCAGCGGTGTCTGTTTGCGCCAGAGCCAGCCGACCAGCAGGAGGGCCAGACCTCCCGCGGCGAAGTACATGAGCGCTCCGGCCACGTGCCAGCCGGAGCCGGCGTCTTCCGGCACCAGTCCCACGATCACGGTTCCGGCGCCCGCGGTGATGCTGAGCGAACGGGCGCCAAACGCCGCGGCCGACGGCGACCGCCGGCCCGGGGCCACGGCGAGCCTGGTTCCGGCCCGGGCGGCAACACCGATCACGGCCGAGCTGAGCAGCAGCGCCCCGACCATCATGCCGATCCCCTGCACCACGAACGAGGCATTCATCAGCAGGTGCGCCGGCGAGCAGACGTCGCGGCCGGAGAATTCGCCGCAGCCAAGGGCGCCGAGATCGCTGATGTAGCCGGTGCGCCGGCTGTACGGCTCCCGGCCCGCCCAGGCGCCGATCACCGCCGCTTCGGCGACGAAATACTGCAGCACGCTCAATTTCGCGAGCGCGCCGAGATAAAACCGGGCGGAGGCCACGTCGGGGATGTAGATGAGCTCCCGGGAAACCGTCGGGGCAGAGGCTGTCATGCCAAGAGCGTAGTACGCGCCCCCACCTTGTATGCTTGTATCCGTGTCCCGACGGGCCGGCCGAAGGCCGCCCGCCTGTTCGCCCGCCCTCGTAGCTCAGTGGATAGAGCACGGCTCTCCTAAAGCCGGTGTCGTTGGTTCGATTCCAATCGAGGGCACTTGGACTCCCAGACGCCGGGCGCCGGCCCGGAACCTGACCAGCCCGCTGAGCCGCGCTTTGAACTGCGCGCCTACCTGCTGGGCAACTGGAGCGTGGACCGCACCATGCTGGACCGGGCCACCGGCAGCCGCGGCACCTTTAACGGCGTCGTCCGTTTCACTGAAACCGACGACGGCGGCCTCCGCTTCCGCGAAGAAGGCACCGTGCAGTGGAACCCGGCCGGCGGTGCGCCGTTTACCGGCCCGGCAAGCCGCGAGTATCTGCTCAAGCCCTCGGCAACACCAGCGACGATGGACATGTTCTTCCCCGACGGCCGCCCTTTTCACCGCATCGGCTTCGGCGGGCAGGACAACCGGGACCAGCATTGGTGCGATCCCGACACGTACCGGGTCGGGTACACCAAGCTCGGTCCGGATGACTTCCGCTACCGCTGGGATGTCACGGGTCCGGCCAAGGATCTGCTGCTCGAATCCGTGCTGCACCGAGCGGCCGTGAATCCCCGCATCGTGGTGTCCGCCGTCTGCGTCTTTGACGACGCCGGACGCCTCCTCACCGTCCGCAAGCGCGGCACTGACAAGTTCATGCATCCGGGCGGCAAACCCGAAGCCGGTGAATCCGCGGCACAGGCGGCGTCCCGGGAACTCGAGGAGGAAGTCGGCATCATTGTGGCGCCCGAGGACCTCGAACCCTTCGGACGTTGGCTGGCCGAGGCCGCCAACGAGGCCGCCACGCAGATCGAGGCCACGGTGTTCACCGCGCCCACGTTAGTTAATGCAGCAGGCAGCTGGACCGCGCACCCGTCGGCGGAGATCGCCGAAATCCGCTGGCTGGACCTGGCCGCCGGGCTGCCGGACGACCTGGCTCCGCTGCTTACGGACCATGTTCTGCCGGCCCTAGCCGCGAAGGCGGCCCGGAAAAGCTAGAGTTCCGGCACCGCCTCAGCGGCCACCGCGGTGGCCTCGGCGAACTGGGTCCGGTAGAGCTCTGCATAGCGCCCCTCGGCGGCGAGCAGTTCGTTGTGCGTCCCGCGTTCCACGATCGTGCCGTCCTCGACCACCAGGATGGCATCCGCGGCGCGGATCGTGGAAAGCCGGTGCGCGATCACCACGGCGGTGCGGCCTTCGAGCGCCGCGCCAAGCGCTTCCTGCACCGCGGCCTCGTTCGTCGAGTCCAGCGCGGCCGTGGCCTCGTCCAGGATCACGACCCGCGGCTGGGCGATGAGCAGGCGGGCGATGGTGAGCCGCTGCCGTTCGCCTCCCGAGAGTCGGTAGCCGCGCTCCCCCACCACGGTGTCCAGCCCGTCCGGCAGCGAGCGGATCATGTCCTCAAGCCGGGCCTGGCGCAGCACGTCCCACATCAGCTCTTCGCTGGCGCCCGGGCGGGCCAGGCGCAGGTTGGAGGCGATGCTCTCGTGGAAGAGGTGCCCGTCCTGCGTGACCATGCCCAGGGTTTCGCGCATCGAATCGAAGGTGAGGTCGCGGACGTCCACGCCGGCGCCGGACCCCGCACCGCCGAAGCGGACGGCGCCCGAATCGACGTCGTAGAGCCGTGAGAGCAACTGCGCGATGGTGGACTTGCCGGCGCCCGAGGAACCCACCAGCGCCACGGTCTGGCCCGGTTCCACCCGGAAGCTGATCCCGTGCAGCACTTCCTCGCCGCCGCGGGTGTCCAGCGTGGAGACGTCCTCGAGCGAGGCCAGCGAGACCTTGTCCGCCGAGGGGTAGGAGAAGCGGACGTCGTCGAACTCCACCGAGAGCGGGCCGCGCGGCGATTCCACCGCGTCCGGCTTCTGCTGGATGAGCGGCTTGAGGTCCAGGATCTCGAAGACCCGCTCGAAGCTGACCAGGGCGCTCATGATTTCCACCCGGGCGTTGGACAGCGCGGTGAGCGGCGCGTACAGGCGGGTGAGCAGCAGTGCCAGCACGACGACGTCGCCCGCGGCGAGCTGCCCGCCAAGGGCCAGCCAGCCGCCCAGGCCGTAGACCAGCGCGAGGGCAAGGGCCGAAACCAGGGTCAGGGCCGTGACGAAGGTGAACTGGAGCATGGCGGTGCGGACGCCGATGTCCCGCACCCGGCCGGCGCGAAGCGCGAATTCGTGGGATTCCTCGTCGGGCCTGCCGAAGAGCTTCACCAGGGTGGCGCCGGGGGCGGAGAAGCGTTCCGTCATCTGCGTGCCCATGGCGGCGTTGTGCTCGGCCGCCTCGCGGCGCAGCTCGGCCAGCTTGGAGCCCATCCGGCGGGCCGGGATGAGGAAGATTGGCAGCAGGATCATGGCCAGCACGGTAACGAGCCAGGACTTGTTCAGCATCACCACGAGGGTGAGGGCCAGCGCCACCACGTTGCTGACAACACCGGAGAGCGTGCCGGCGAAGGCCGACTGCGCGCCGATCACGTCGTTGTTGAGCCGGCTGACCAGCGCCCCGGTGCGGGTCCGGGTGAAGAACGCGATCGGCATCTTCTGCACGTGGTCGAAGACCTTGGTGCGCAGGTCCACGATCACGCCTTCACCGATGGTCGAGGACAGCCAGCGCGTCACCAGCCCGATCCCGGCCTCGGCGACCGCCACGATCGCGATCAGCACGGCCAGCCAGATCACGGTGCCGGCGTCCGCCTTCGCGATGATCGCGTCCACCACCTGGCCGGCGAGCACCGGCGTGGCGACCGCGAGGACCGCCATCACGATGGACAGCAGCACGAAGGCGATCAGCCGGCCCCGATGCGGCCGGGCAAAGCCGAACACGCGCTTGAGCAGTTCCTTGGAGAACGGCTTGGAGCCGCTCGAGGCGCGGGTGATGTTGTAAAGGGAGCTCCAGGCAACCCGGTCCATGCTCATCGGTTGGTACCTTTCGGGGCGCTCGCGCCCAGCAGTTCGGTGACGACGCCGTCGACGACGTTCCAGCGCACGTCAAGGCGCACGTTTTCCAGCAGTCGGCGGTCGTGTGTGACGAGCAGCAGGGCACCGTCGTAGCTGTCGAGGGCTTCCTCCAGCTGCTCGATCGCGGGAAGATCCAGGTGGTTGGTCGGCTCGTCGAGGACCAGCAGGTTCACTCCGCGGGCCTGCAGGAGCGCCAGCGCGGCCCGGGTCCGTTCGCCCGGTGAGAGCGAGTCAACGGGCCGGGCAGTGTGGTCGGCCTTGAGCCCGAACTTGGCCAGCAGGGTGCGCACCTCCGCCGGGGTCTGGTCCGTCAGCACGGCTTCAACGGCGTCGGCAAGCTTGAGGTGCCCCGCCAGCAGCCCGCGGGCCTGGTCGATTTCCCCGACCGCCACCGAGGCGCCCATGGAGGCGTCGCCGGCGTCGGGCCGCTGCACGCCGAGCAGCAGGCGCAGCAGGGTGGACTTGCCCGCCCCGTTAGGCCCGGTGATGCCGATCCGCTCGCCGGCGTTGAGCTGCAGGTTCACCGGCCCCAGGGTGAAGTCCCCCTGGTGTATGACGGCGTCCCGCAGGGTCGCGACGACGGCGCTGGAGCGCGGCGCCGCCCCGATGCTGAACTGCAGCTGCCATTCCTTGCGCGGTTCCTCGACTTCCTCGAGCCGGGCGATCCGTGATTCCATCTGGCGGACCTTCTGCCCCTGCTTTTCCGAGGACTCGGTGTTCGCTGCCCGGCGGATCTTGTCATTGTCCGGGCTCTTCTTCATCGCGTTGCGGACGCCCTGGGAGCTCCATTCACGCTGCGTGCGGGCGCGGGAGACCAGGTCTGCCTTGGTGGAGGCGAACTCTTCATAGCGTTCCCGGGCGTGCCGGCGGGCCACGGCGCGCTCCTCCAGGTAGGCCTCGTAGCCGCCGTCGTAAACCGCGACGGAGTTCTGCGCCAGGTCCAATTCCACGATCGTGGTCACGCAGCGGGCCAGGAACTCCCGGTCGTGCGAGACCAGGACGACGCCGCCGCGCAGTCCCTGGACGAAGGCCTCCAGCTTGGCCAGGCCGCCCAGGTCGAGGTCGTTGGTGGGCTCATCGAGGAGCACGATGTCGAAGCGGCTCAACAGGAGGGCCGCGAGCGCCACCCGGGCGGCCTGCCCGCCGGAGAGCCCGGTCATCGCGGCGTCGGGTCCCACCTCGAGGCCCAGGTCCGCCAGTACCGGCGGAATCCGCTCTTCCAGGTCCGCGGCGCCGGACGCCATCCAGCGGTCGAACGCCACCGAGTACGCGTCCTCGGAACCCGGGGCGCCGGTTCCCAGCGCCTCCGCGGTGGACTCCATGTCCGCCGTCGCCTGGCCGCAACCGGTGCGCCGGGCGATGTAGCCGGCCACGGTTTCGCCGTCGATCCGTTCATGCTCCTGCGGCAGCCACCCGACGAACGCGTCGGCCGGGGCAAGGCTYACCGTTCCCTCCTGCGGCTGGTCGACGCCGGCGAGCAGCCGCAGCAGCGTGGACTTGCCGGCACCGTTGGCGCCCACGACGCCGACGACGTCGCCCGGCGCGACGGTGAGGGAGAGTTTGGAGAAGAGAGTCCGGTGGTCGTGACCACCGGAAAGGTCCTTGGCAACAAGGGTTGCAGTCATTAGTCCATTCTCTCACTGAGGCCCAAAACGGACGGCCGCAGGCAGCCGTCAGGGGCCGGAAATTCGTAGCAGATCCGCCGACATCCCGCCGGGCATAGAAGAACCCGCTGGTCCGGACTTGGGGGGTGTACGGACCAGCGGGTTCGAGCATCTAGCATAGTTGAATTGGGTCCCACGGCAAAATTGCCAGCGTCCCGGACCCTCGTGAGTGAAGACGCACAAACGGAAGCACGTGCGGACGCGCTGGAAAAGGAAACGCCCATGATCAGTGCCCTGCAATGGTTCGTCCTGGCTGTCTGTGCCCTGATCACCTTCCTCCGCCTGCCAGCGGCGCTGCGCGGAGAAAACCGCTCGCTCTTCGGCATTTTCCTGCTTGTCACGGTGGGCATGGTGCTGAGCATCCAGTGGAGCTACACGCTGATTGACGGTTTCCTGGGTTCCTACAACTACGCCAACCTGGCGCTGCGCTATGTGGTTTATGGAACCGTCCTGCTGGCCGGGTACAAGATTGTCAAGGGCTTTGAGAACACCCACAGCCTCCGCCTGCTCCTCGGCCCCGTGGGCCTGGCGGCGCTGGCAACCATCTGCCTCGCCACCGCAGTGCCGTTCCTGATGGCGAATACCGCCGGCACCTCAGTGGGACTGGCCACGCTGCCGGACCAGAGCGGCCCTAACCGCCAACTGATCGCCCTCTATACGACGGCCGGCCGGCTCTACCCGGCATACGTGGCGGCCTGCCTTCTGCCGGCGACCATCAAGGCCCTTCGATCCCGCCTGCCGGGGCTCGTTCGCGGCGGAGCGGCACTCCTGACGGCCGGATCCGCCGCCATGATCCTTCTGCCCATCAGCGACCTCCTGCCCCAGCGCCTGGCCTTCATCCAATACATCATCAGCTTGGTTGGGGTGCTCGGGCTGATGGTGGGCCTGTCCCTGATCTGGCTGGGAAGGGTGGCCGCGCGACGCGGCCCGCGAAACTGCCCGTCCTTGGCCGACGCGCACCGCGGGCAAGGTCAAGAAAAGATCGCGGCTGAAGAATTATGATGATGTGAGGGTTGCGGCACCGCGCTTCTCCGGCGGTGTAGCGGCCCAGCAGCTAAGTCCGCGCAAGACCCTGCAGAAAGTCATAGATGGCACTACCCGCCAAAGCGTTTCAACTCTGGCTCCATGGCGTTGCCCCGGCAATGAGCACCGCGGACATTTGCAGGATCTCCGGCGTCAAGCGCACCACTTTGGCACAGCAACTGGTGCGCGGCAAGGTCGCCGAAACCACCGTGGTGAGCATCAGCCGGGCCCTCGGCCTGAACCCCGCTGAATCGCTCGCCGACTTCAGCACGTACGCGGACCTGACCCGGCTTGCCCAGCCGCCCACCCCGGCGGAGCTCGTCAGCCAGGTCGCCACCATGGACCTGCTGCGGGCCGTCATTACCCGTTCCGCTCAGGACCACGAGAACGGCACTGGGACACTCCGCGTGCTCAGCCCGGCTCCGCACGCCACCTCGGTGCGAAACTGGGTGGACGCCATCGACGACGGCGAACTCCGCCACCGCGTTTCCGCCGCTACCGGCGTCGCCCCGCAGAACTATTCAGCCCAGCTGACCGCGAACCGGCTCTCGCCGGAACTTGCGGTGGCAACCTCGCGCGCCGGGGGCGTGGGCTTGACGGGCGGCCTCGTCGCGACGGGGCTCATCACCGAGGCCGAAGCCGGCTGGCCCGCGGATGCCCGGCAGTCCGCGCTGGATGCACTGTCCGACGGCGAGCTGGTTGCCTTGGCCGGTGAGCGGCTCCAAGCCCTGGGCAAGACACTCCGCCGCCAGGAGCAGGAGCAGGCGCAAGCCGAAAAGATCTGGGAGAACCTCGGATGAACGTCGGCGCCCTGCAATGGAGCACCTTCGCAGTGTGCACCCTGGTGGTGCTCGCCCGGATCCCCGGTGCCCGGCGGGGTGAAAACCGGCCCGTCTTCTACGTCCTTGTCCTGATCATGTTGACCATCCTGCTGAGCATCGAGGGACCGTACCAAGCAATTGACCAGGTGCTGGGCGGTTTCAACATAGCGAATCTGGTGCTGCGTTTCTTTGGGTTCGCCGCGGTGTTCTTTCTAGGCCTCCAGCTCGCGAAAGGCTTCAGTGCCGACGATGCCCGGCGCTTCCTGACGGGTCCTTTGGGGATTGGTATGGCGCTACTGTCGTGCGCCGCCGTCACCATCCTGTTCTTGATGATGGACACGGCCGGGTCCTCCGCGGGACTTGCCGGGGTGGCGGCCAGAAGCAGCCGCAATGCCGTGCTGGCCGAGTACTACGGCGCCGCCGGAAGGCTCTATCCGGCCTTCGTCCTGCTGGCCCTGCTGCCCGCGCTGGCCAGGACGGCCATCGGCAGGCTCCCGCTGATTATCCGCGGCAGCGCCGTTGCCCTGGGCATCGGGTCCGTGGCCATCGCATTGACACTGGCATTCCCGATCATTCCGGCCGGGCTGTCCAGCTGGGAGTTTGTCATCAATTACACCGGCATTCTGTGCCTTGTGCTCGGGCTCGTTCTGATCTGGGTGGGGCGTCTGGCGGCCAAGCGTCCGCCGCGAAGCCGGACCCCCGGAGCAGATAGATGACCGCGGTCCTGCAGTGGTCGGCCTTGGCGATCTGCGGCGCCGTCGCCTTAGCCCGCGTCCCCGACGCCATCAAGGGCCGCAACCGGTCAATTGTTGGCGCCTTCCTCCTCTCGGCCGGCGCGATCCTGCTGAGCATCGATGGCCCGTACCTGGCCGTCGACGCGTGGCTTGGGAGCGCCAACTACGCAAACCTCATCTTGAGGTTTCTCGTATACGGGGCGGTGGCCTTGGCCGGCTACCGCACCGCGAAGGCCTTCGGTGACGGGAACGGCCTCCGCCGCGTCTCAGGGCCGTTGGGGCTGGCCGTGCTCGGCGCCATCGCAGTTGCCACTGCGGTTCTGTTCCTGCTGGCGGACACCACCGGCTCCTCCACCGGCCTCAACGGGCTGCCCCTGCGGAGCGCGGAAAACGCCCAGCTAATCGGACTGTACGCGACAGCGGGGAGGGTCTACCCCGCCTTCGTGGCAGCCTGCCTGGTGCCTGCTACGCTGCGTGCCGTCAGGGGGCGTTTGCCGGCCGCGATCCGGATCGGTGCCGGGCTCTTGTCCTTCGGGTACGCAGCACTGATTGCTGCGGCCCTGTTTCCGCTCTTTGCGCCAGGCTCATCCGGGGTCCAGGCGAAGATCAACTTCACCGCCGCGCTTGGCCTCAGCATTGGTCTGACCGTCATCTGGCTGGCGCGGGTCGCGGCAACCCGGCAGCGGCCGGAGAAAGCGGCGGGAAAAGCCCCGCGACTCCAGGGGTCATCAACTAAGGCTCCGGGTGAGATTAGACGCGACTAGGTGAGAGAGTTCAAGGGCCCGCGGCGCCGGGAGCCCAAGCCGGAGTGAGTAGGAGGTGGACATGCTTGAATGGGGAACGCTGATTATTTGCGGCCTGGTTCTGTTACTGCGTCTGCCGGATGCCCTGCGCGGTCGCAACAGGGCTGTGTTCGGGATCCTGTTCCTCGCCACCCTCTGCAGTCTGCTCAGCATCCCCGGACCCTACGCGGCGATCGATGGTGCGCTGGGGAGCTTGAACCTCACCAACCTGGTTCTGCGCTTCATTGTGTTCGGAATGGTCTTCCTGGTCGGGCTGCGCCTGGCCGCGGGGCTGGGCGCAACCCGCGCGAAGGAGCTGATCACCGGCCGCGCGGGACGCTGGGCGCTGGCAGCCGCGTGCCTGGCCGTCGGAGTGACGTTCTTCCTGATGGACACCCGGGGCTCTTCAGCCGGTCTTCAAGACATGACAGGCAGCGGGCGGAACGCCGTTCTCGCCCCGCTCTACGCGGCAGCCGGCCGCAGCTACCCCGCGTTTGTTTCGCTGCTCCTGCTCCCTTCACTGCGGGCAGCCATCAACGCAGCCCTGCCACGGCTGGTGCGGACCGGCGCCGCCTTGACCATGGTGGGAGCCGTGGCGGCCGTCGCGAGCGTGCCCGTGTCCTTCGCCCCGGAGTCATGGGATTTGCCCCGGCTGTTCGTGAACTACCTGGCGGTGCTGGGATACGTCCTGGGACTCCTCGCCTTCTGGTTCTCCGGGCAAAGCGGCCGCCCGCCACGTAACACTCCGGCAACGTTTCCTCAGTCGTGAGCCAGGGGATTCACAAAATCATTAGACCGTGAGATAATCATGAATGTGTGAAAACGCCGGCCAGCATCCGTGAATGGGGATTCAGTCTTACGGAACCTGGCGGGGCGTCCAAGCGCCATTGGGGGGATGAGTGGTAGCGGTCCGCAAGGACCGCTCCCACTCAGCCTGTTTAACGGGAATCAAGCTTCGGCTGGCCGCTCGACCCGGGCAAAGAAGGCTCAGCGCTGGAATCTCAGGGTCAGCAATTGGAACGGCCGCAGGACCAGCTCCGCGGAACCGTCCTGAATCGTTACGCCCGGTGCGTCCGCGGGACGTTCCAGGAGGTCCACGGTCCGCACCCCCGTGGCGGCGAATTGGGCCAAGACCGTGCCGGCGGAGCGCTCCCCCAGTGACTCGTAAAGGCGGACGATCACATCGCCGGAGCCGTCCTCCGCCAGTTTGACCGCCTCGATCACGAGGGCGGGATTGGAGACCGTGAACAGCGGCTCCGCGCCGCGGGCTCCCCTGACCACGCGCGGGGCGAGGTTGGTGCGGTAGCCCTCCTCGACGGCGTCGGCGATGCTGGCGCCGGGCCGCACGGTGACCGTCAGTTCGTGCCGGCCGCGGTCCGCGTCCGGATCCGGAAACTTGGGTGCCCGCAACAGCGAAACCCGGACGGTGGTGGTCGTCCCGCCGTCGTCCGCGCGGATCTTGCGGGTGACGTCGTGACCGTAGCTGGCGGCGTTCGAGACCGCGACGCCGTACCCGGGCTCGGCCACGTGGATCCACCGGTGTGCGCAGATCTCGAACTTGGCGGCCTCCCACGAGGTGTTGAGGTGGGTGGGCCGGAACACATGGCCGAACTGCGTCTCCGAGGCCGAGCGATCGGCCCGGACGTCGAGGGCGAAGCCGAGCTTAAGCAGCTTCTCACGTTCCTGCCAGTCCACCGCGGTGGAGATCGCCAGCGACGGCGCACCCGGTTCCAGCCGGATCCGCTGGGTCACGGCGGAGGTTCCGGCGAGCCGCTCCACCACGACGACGGCGGCCCCGCCGTCGCGTTCCAGCGTCACGGAGCGGGCCTCGGTCAGCGGGGTGACGTTGCGGCGGTAGAACGCGTCGATGTCCCAGGCGTCCCATTCGTTTGGGGTGTCCCGGTGCAGTTCGAGGAGATTGCCGAACTCCCCCGGCGCGATTGCTTCACGGCCGCTGGCGTGGTCCCGCAGCGAGACCAGGAGTCCGTCTGCGTTCACCACCGCGCGGATGATCCCGTTGTCCAGCACGTAGCCGCCGTCGGCATCCGTGGACTGCACGGGTGCGGCCGCGTTGACGGGCGTGGCGGCGGCGAGCGCCGGGACACCGCGGCGGGGGTGCGGGGCCGCGTTGAGCAGGAACTCCTGCTCGCCCTCTCCCAACACGGCCACGGCGGCGGCGGCGGTGATCGCCTCCAGCTCGCGGGCGACGGCGTCGTAGTTCCGCTCCGCGTCCTGGTGCACCCAGGCGATCGAGCTGCCGGGAAGGATGTCATGGAACTGCTGCAGCAGCACCAGCCGCCAGAGCCGCTTGAGCTCCGCCGCCGGGTACGCGGCGCCGGCTCGGACCGCGGCGGTGGCGCACCAGAGTTCCGCCTCCCGGAGGAGGTGCTCGCTGCGCCGATTGCCCCGTTTAGTGTTGGCCTGGCTGGTATACGTGCCGCGGTGGAGTTCCAGGTACATCTCGCCCACCCAGACCGGGAGGCCCTGGTATTCCTCCTCGGCGCCGGCGAAGAACTCCGCGGCCGAGCCCAGCCGCACCTTCGGCGAACCTTCCAGGTCCGCGTTGCGCTGCGCCGCCGCCAGCATCTCCCGGGTGGGTCCGCCGCCGCCGTCGCCGTAGCCGAACGGGAGCAGGGACATGGTGCCGCGGCCGTGGTCCCGGTAGTTGCGTTCGGCGTGTGCCAGCTCCCGGGCGCTGATTTCGGAGCTGTAGGTGTCCACGGGCGGGAAGTGCGTGAAGAGCCGGGTGCCATCGATCCCTTCCCAGTGGAAGGTGTGGTGCGGCATCCGGTTGACCTGGTTCCAAGAAATCTTCTGGGTCAGGAACCAGCGGCTGCCGGCGGCCTTGACGATCTGCGGCAGCGCGGCGGAGTAGCCGAAGGTGTCCGGCAGCCACGCTTCCTGGCATTCGACGCCGAACTCGGCCAGGAAGAAGCTCTTGCCCTCCAGGAACTGGCGCGCCATGGCTTCGCCTCCCGGCATGTTGCTGTCCGATTCGACCCACATGCCCCCCACCGGGACGAACTGGCCGGTTTTGACCTTTTCCCGGATGCGCCCGAACAGCTCCGGGTAGTACTCCTTGATCCAGGCCAGCTGCTGCGCCGACGAGCAGGAAAAGACGAAGCTAGGGTCCTCGTCCATCAGCGCCACGACGTTGGAGAAGGTCCGCGCACACTTCCGGATGGTTTCCCGGACCGGCCACAGCCAGGCAGAGTCGATGTGAGCGTGGCCGGTGGCGACGAGTTGGTGGGCCGAGGCGTAGGCCGGCCGGGCGAGGACTTCGGCGAGCGCGGCACGGCCGTCGGCAGCGGTGCCGGGGACATCGTCCGGGTCCATGACGTCCAGCATCCGTTCCAGCGCACGGAGGATCTCGTGCCGTCGGGGCAGCTCCATGGGGAGTTCGTGCATCAGCCCGCTAAGCGTGGCAATGTCCTGGTGCAGTTCCCAGACGGCCTGGTTGAGCTCGGCGATGACGATCGGACCCAGCCGGTACTGCGGCTCGGTGCCGGCGGTCGCCTTATCGCCGTAAGGGGTAGCTGCGAAGGTCCAGCCCTGCGAGAGGTCGGGGTTCGCAGCGGCTTCGACGTAGAAGTCCACGGACATGCCGCTGCCCAGCAGCTTGAGGGGGATGTACTGGTTCCGCGGGGAGATCGCCTTGATTACCGATCCGTCGGCCCGCCAGGCCGTACCCTCGCACTGGAACCCGGGCAGGTCACCGCTGAAGCCGAGGTCCACCAGGATTTCGACGGCGGTGTCCGCGCGGCTGCCCCAGGAGTCGGGGACCTCGCCCTGGAGGCGCAGCCACTTGGTGCTCCATGGCTGTCCCCACGCCGCCCCTTGATCCTGCGGGACGAACGTCTGCCGCAGCGCATCCTGTACCGGGACCGGTTCCCCCGCAACGTCCCAGCTGCTCAGCGTGAGCGGGACCCGGCGCGGGTACACGGCGGGGATGATGCGTTCGCGCAGAAAGCGGTCCAGCCGGACTTCCGTGAGACGGCGGTCGTCGTGCAATGTGATCCTCTTCGCGCTGGTGCCGGTGTTGCCAAGTCGTGGTCGACCCCTGTGTCCAGTCGATGGATAAAATCTACGTCGGCCGCCTCGGTTAAGCCAACGTTGTTAAGCGGGGGCGCCGCTGGCCGATGACTGCCGCATGGACACGCGTTCGTGGCCGGCGTAGACGTTCAAGGTGGTGCCACGGCTGAACCCGGCCAGGGTCATCCCGCTGTCCTCGGCGAGTTCGACGGCCAGGCTGGAGGGCGCGCTGACGGCGGCCAGCACCGGGATCCCGGCCAGCGAGGCTTTCTGCACCAGTTCGAAGGATGCCCGGCCGGAAACCTGGAGCACGGTCCCGCTCAAGGGCAGCAGGCCTTCGCGCAGCGCCCAGCCCACCACCTTGTCCACTGCGTTGTGCCGGCCCACATCCTCGCGCAGGCAGAGCAGCTCGGCCGAGCCGTCGTCGGCAATCCGGAAGAGTCCCGCCGCATGCACGCCGCCGGTGACGTCGAAAACGGCCTGGGCCTCCCTCAGCCGGTCCGGCAGCGAGGCGAGGGTCTCCACCGGCACGGTCAGCGGGTCCGCTGCCGGGCTGAAGTGCGAGGACTTGCGCACGGCGTCGATCGAGTCGGTGCCGCAGATCCCGCAGGAGCTGGAGGTGAAGAAGTTTCGCCCCGTGTCCGGCCGGACGACGTCGGGGCGCAGCTGCGCTTCGACGACGTTGAAGGTCTGAACGCCGTCCTCGTCCTCGCCGGCGCAGAAACGCAGCGAGACGAGTTGATCCGGCGTCCAGATGACGCCCTCCGAGACCAGGAACCCGGCAACAAGGTCGAAGTCGTTGCCCGGGGTCCGCATCGTGACGGAAAAGGACAGATTGCCCAGCCGGATCTCAAGCGGCTCCTCGACCGCCAACACGTCTTCCCGGTGCCGGACCGGGAACTCTAGCGCCTGCGGCGAGCCGTCCAGGACAAATTTGTGCACCTTGCGGCGCTGTGTCACGCGGCCCATAGGATACTCCTCATCAGCGTTAAGTGCGGGTTCGGCCGCCAGCTGCGGCGGCTCGCCCCTGAATCCATCATGAACTCTGTCCGGGCGTCAGCCAAGCAGACCGCTCCAGTCAACCGGACCCTCCGGTGCCGGCTTCCTGGCGGTGCGCTTGGTGGCCGGTTTGGCGGCAGCCTTCGCGGGGGCGGGCTCCGGAAGCGCGGCTCCCCACGGGAGGGCAAACGCCGGGACCGGCTCCCCCAGCTGGACGCCGTGCGGCGGGACCACCAGGATGCCGTCGGCCGCCGCCAGTCCCCGCATCATGCCCGGGCCGGTGTGCTGCGCCGGCGATGCCATCCCGTACAGCATACGGAACGGCATCAGCCTGGTCCGGCCGGGGTCGGGCTCGATCATGGTCCCGCACGGCACCTCGGTCACCGGCGGCGGCGTCCCGTGGCCCAGCGCGGCCAGCAGCGGGGCGCCAATCGTGGACAGCGCCATCATGGCGGCGAGCGGGTTCCCGGGGAGCCCGATGACGAAGCGCCCGTCCGGCAGTTCGGCCAGCACCGCGGGATGGCCCGGGCGCATGGCGATGCCATCAATCAGCAGCCTGCCGCCCAATTCCGCAACCGTGCGCCTGAGATGGTCAGTGCCGGAGCGGCCGGTGCCGCCTGTGGTGATCACGACGTCGGCCGGGAGTGTCTCGCCGGCCGACTCCGCGCCGCCCACCGGATCGTGAGCTGCGCCGGTGTCTTCGGTGTCTTCGAGCGCGGCGAGCCATTCGGCGTCGCTGTCCCCGATCTTGACCTCGCCCGCGCAGATTCCGCCGAGCATTTCCACGACGGCGCCGAGCTGCGGCCCGAACGTGTCCCGCACCTCCCCTGGCGCTGGGACGCCGGTGCTGACGACTTCGGCGCCGGTGAGCACCAGCCGCACCATCGCCTTGCCGAGGACCGGCAGGGCGTCGTGACCGGCGAGGGCGGCCAGGGCCAGGTGCGCGGGGTTGAGCACGGCGCCGGCCTTGATCAGCACCTCTCCGGCGGCGGCTTCCTCCGCGGCCTTGCGGATGTGTTCGCCGTTGCGGGGTTCCCCGGGCTTGGCGCCACCGCCCAGTTTCAGGACCGGCAGCCCGTCCTCGTCCGGGGCGATGACGCCGCTCTCGCTGCGGAGCACGGCTTTCGCACCCGGCGGGATCAGTCCTCCGGTGTTGATCGGGCTCGCCTGGTGCGGGGCCAGCCGCTGGCCCGGCTCGGCCAGGATCCACGGGCCGCTGCCGTTGACCGCCCAGCCGTCCATCGCGGAGGAGGCGTAGTGGGGCATGTCATGCAGTGCTGTCAGGTCCACGGCCAGCGTCCGGCCCAAGGCGTGCCGKAGCAGAATGGGCGAGGACGGGATGGGCACGGCGCAGTCGAAGGCCAGTTGCCGGGCTTCCTGCCAGCTGTGGGCGACATGCCGGTGCGGCGCCTCCGCGACGGCGGCGGCGCCGTCGTCGGCGTCATCGTCGTCGTGGGCGTTATTGTCGACGGAGGCGTCGGCATCCGGTGGCGCGGCGGACGGTTCGGACACGGAATCGTCGTCCTCGACGCCGCTGCTGCCGTCAGGGGGCTCCGGGGTCATGCCCCGGAAGCCTCGGCGGCGGCGTACTCCTTGGCGAGCTTCCGGGCCACGCCCATGGCGGCCTGCATTGACACGCTGTCCGGCGCCTGGCCGGATCCGGACGCCAGGCCGGCGGCGAAGCCGGCGATGAAGGTGGTCAGCGGCGCGGCCGGCCGGACGACGGAGTGGGCGGCCACACCGGCCAGCCCCAGCACTTCGTTGATGTCGATCTCGACATCTTCGAGCTCAAGGGCCTGGAGCAGCGCACGGCACCAGTCTTCAAGCGTTTCATCCTGGCTCTTCACCGTTTGCCTCCAAAGTTGAGTTGGGCCCCAGCGCCCCGGACTGGCCCGGACCGGGCGTGGACACCCCCATGGCGGAGGCGTCGTCCCAAGTGTCCACATCATCGGTGGAACCCGACGGAACCGGAACCTGCCGCAGCTCAAGACTAGCAAGGAGGGAGAACACTGAGCCCCCCTCGAGGGCGTTCCGCCGCGCCGCGTCGGCGACGGCGCGTTCTAGCGCGGCCGTGCCATAAAGTCCCACGAGGGGTTGCAGGCGGCCGTCCGCCGAAACGGCCACGAACCCGTCGACGGGGCCGGCCGCGGCGTCACCCGGGGCATTGGCGAGGACATCAGCCAGTGCGTCGAGCAAGGCGCGGACGGCGTCGGCCACGCGGGGCATGTCGCAGGCCAGCACGAGGGTCAGCGAGGCCGCGCCGGCTGCGGCGGGCTCGCCGCGCCCAACGGCGGCCAGGGCGGAAAGGCCGGCGGCAATCGCGGCGGCGGGTCCGCCAAACGGCGGGTCCTCGCGACAGCCGAGCACATCTGGTGGGAGGTCGCCGGGGTCGGGGCCGACGACGACGGTCCGGCGGGCGCCCCGGGCAGCCTGCAGTGACCGACTTAGCAGGGTGCCGCCGTCGACCGTCAGCCGGGCCTTGGGTACGCCGCCAAGCCTGGCGGACCGGCCCCCGGCGAGTACAACAGCGTCAAATTCCACCAGCCCAGCCTAGCCGCATCGGCCTCACCGCGGCCGGGTCAGCCCGCGACGCCGGTGCGCCTGCTCAGTGCGCCTTTTCGGGGAGCAGGAACGGATCCCAGGCGGGCGTCGGCTTCTCCAGTTCCTTGATCTGCCAGATCGTGCCCTTCGGCGGCCCGGGAACGAAGCCCAGTTTCCAGCCCATTTCGGCGGGCGTGTGGTCTCCCTTGGCGTTGTTGCAGCGCAGGCAGGCCGCCACCAGGTTCTCCCAGGAATCCGCCCCGCCCCGCGACTTGGGGTGGACATGGTCGATGGTGTGGGCAGCCTTGCCGCAGTAGGCGCAACGGTGGTTGTCCCTGCGGAGCACTCCCCTGCGGCTCACGGCCGTCAGGGTGTTGTAGCGCGGCCTGATGTACCGGTTAAGCAGGATCACCGTCGGTCGGCCGAGGATATCCTGCGGGCCCACCACGGGGTCATCCCCCTCGGCCACCACGCTGGCCTTCCCGGTCAGTACAAGCACCAGCGCCCGGCGGAAGGTGACTACCGCCAGCGGTTCATATCCAGCATTCAGAACGAGAGTGCGCATCCGCATACCTCTTCACGGCCGCACCCGCCAGGGGCACGAGGGCCGGCTGCCCTGTGCATGGTCGGGCTATGGATCGACACCACAAGAGTAAACACCGAACGCCCGGATTGCCGAATTTTTCTTTCCCCGGGCTTCCTGGCCGCGCCTCGGCGGTCGGGCGCGAACGAGCCGCAAACTGCAAAGGACCCCTGCCGCGAGGGCAGGGGTCCTTCACAAAGCTTCAGGCGTTAGACGCGCCTAAGTCCTAGCCGCCGACGCGGATGAAGACCGGGCCGGAGCCCACGTTGACGCTGTACAGCGCGGTGGTGCCGCCGTTCCAACCGCCATGGACGGCCATGCCGTTGCCGACGTAAACGGCGATGTGGGCCATGCCCATGCCGCCGTTCTGGTAGTAGGCGAGGTCGCCCGGCTGGGCCTCGGCGGCGCTCACGGTGCGGCCCAGGGACAGGTAACCCGCCGGCCAGCCGTGGTAGTGGACGCCGACTGCGGCCAGCGCGTTGGTGGCCAGCATGGTGCAGTCCTGGGAGACACCGATCTGTGCGTAGGCAGCAGCGGCGATCGAAGCGCCCATGCCGCTGACGGCGGCCGGAGCCTTGGTGGCCAGCGATGCGGTAACCGCGGTGCCGGTACCAGTTCCGGTACCGGTGACGGCGGTGTCCGCTTCCTGGACGTTGACGACGGGCTTGACCGCCTCGACAACCGGAGCCGGCGCGGTGGTGACAGCAGGCTTCTCGTAGGAGATCGCGATGCTGGAGGCCGCGGAGATCGTGGCCGGTGCGTTGGACTGTACTTCCATGGCCGAAGCGGAAGTCGATTCACGCTGAACGTTGGTCTCGGCAGCGTTGGCTGCGATACCACTGGTCAGGACCAGGCCGGAGGCTGCGGCGATAACCGCGGCCTGGCGACCCATACCACCGGCGTTGTCGCCGACGGCCTTAGCAATGACAGCCAGCGAGTTGGTCTTGGTGACCTCCGCGCGGTGGCGTGCAATGGTTGCACGAGTAGTCATTCAGTTCTCTCTTTCGTGATCCTTGGGTCCGCGCTGCTTGCAGGCGGGACTGAGGACGCTCCGGCATCTTGGGGGTACGCCGGATCGCCCCGAAACGGGTTTCTTAGCGAAGGGTGTACTGCGAAGACGCGCCAAAAGCGGGAACTGCGTTGTGTGATCCAGTCCGGGCGCCGGCAAGGGCGGCACGGAGCATGGAATTCAGCGGGCTCAACTGAGCCTCGCCAGCGCGAGAACGCGCAGCATTGTGGCGTGAAGACACGAAAGTAGCCTCTCCCAATGCCTACGAGGTGAGCTGTCGGATTCGGATGGGAGTCACCCGGCCGCGCTGCTTCCTGGGAAGCTTTGCGACTTAACCCCAAGGTCTTCTTGCGAAGACCAAAATTGGTTCCCCCGCCCCTGCCAGACGATGTCATGCGAACGGACCTTGAGCGGTGGCAGAGTTAGGCAATCCACTCAAGAGCGCCAACTTCGGAGAAGTTGGCGTGCTTCATACGGTACAGCAGTTGGGACTCAATGTCACATTCAGATCACGGCGTGTCACAGAAATGCGAGTGGTCCCTCGGCTTGGCTAAAGCCAGCCGAGCGGGTCAACAACTTCCCCGTTGACCATCACCTCGAAGTGGAGGTGGCAGCCGGTGGAGGCGCCGGTGGTCCCGCTCATCGCCACCACATCGCCACGTGAGACCTGCTGGCCCACGTGGACGTCGGACGACGACAAGTGGTTGTACGTGGTCTCCAGGCCGTTGCCATGGTCGATCACGACCCGGTTGCCGCCCCCGTAGGGGTGCCAGCCGGAAAAGGTTACGGTGCCGCTCGCGGCGGCATGTACAGGAGTGCCGCACTGGGCCGCGTAGTCCTGGCCCCGGTGGAATTCCCCGACGGCTCCCGTGATGGGACTGACCCGGTAGCCGAACGGCGAGGCCGTGACCATGGAATCCAGCGGCGCCCCGAGGCTGCCCGCGGAGGCTGCCCGGGTGATGCTGCCGACGGACTGCGCGCTCAGCAACTGCTTGAGCTTGCTGTCCGGGTCACCCTTGGTGGTGACGGCCGTGCGGTTGAAGTTGATTTCGGCGGCCGGGGCCTTGACCTCGGGCTGGGCCGCCGCGGAAACCGAACCGGACCTGGCCGCATCGGTGGCCATCACGGGGCCGGTGGCCGGAACTGTAACGGTGAGGACCAAACCCGTGGCGGCCAGGGCAATGCCTGCCTTCTGCCCCACGCCGCTGACAGCGGCGAAGTCTGTTACCTGACGGAACGCGCTGCGCCGGCCGCGGCGCGCTTCGCGGTGCGCGTCACGCGGGCGCTCGTCGAGGACGACGGCGGCCGGGCGTGGCTCCGGAGCGGGACCGGTCGCACGACGGCGGCCCCTGACGGTCTGGGTGGTCAAGAACGGTTCCTCTCTGGATAGCCTGCGAAGTTAGCTGTCGGATTCGGGTCAGAGAGATCAAAGACCCGGTCCGCCGGTGCAAGCATCCAGACGCAGGGGCATCCACGGAGGTCCCAGTTTGAATTGCTTGCCGCTAGCGGACTTCACCCCAAGGCTGTTGAATCAACAGCCGGTTGTGGTTCCCCCGCCTCTGCCAGAAGGTGAATCGCCGGCTGATCCGCTGGCAGAGCTCGGCTCCGGATCAGATAACGCTTTAGTATCAGTGCTAGTCATCAACTATAGGGGATTAAGGCAGGCGGTAATAATTCCGTTATCTCGCCTGTGCACAACTTACCGGCTGTCCGGCGGAAGGATTTTGACGCCAGGTTACCCGAGCGTGACGAACACATGGGCGGCGACCTCGGGAGGCAGCTCGAGGGCGCCTTCAATGTCGGGGACCCGGACCGAGATGTACTCCCCCACCCGCTCCAGCGACACCCTGGCGCCCGGACGGATTCCGCCCTCGTCCAGCTGGACCAGCAGCTCCGGCTCGACCTGGATCGGCTCGGCCAGCCGGCTCACGGTGATCCGCGAGTCGGCGCCGTAGCCGGCCATGGCGTCAAGCAGGTTGACCACGGCGCCGCGGTCCGGCGTCGGAAGCCCGCCCAGTTCGGCGAGTCCGGGAATCGGGTTCCCGTAGGGGGACACGGTCGGGTGGTCCAGCATTTCGAAAATGCGGCGCTCGACCCGTTCGCTCATCACGTGCTCCCAGCGGCACGCTTCCTCATGGACGTAGGCCCAGTCGAGCCCGATCACGTCGGCAAGTAGCCGTTCGGCCAGGCGGTGCTTGCGCATGACCTCGATGGCGCGCTTCCGGCCCGTTTCGGTCAGTTCAAGGTGCCGGTCGCCGGAGACAACCACGAGGCCGTCGCGCTCCATGCGGCCGACGGTCTGGGAAACGGTGGGGCCGGAGTGACGAAGCCGCTCGGCGATGCGGGCGCGGAGGGCGATGATGTTCTCTTCTTCAAGTTCCAGGATGGTCCGGAGATACATCTCGGTGGTATCGATCAGATCCGTCATTCAGCTCAGCTCCTCGAGCGCCGTCCTTGCGTCATTCCCACCGTACAGCGTGCGGGTTGCGCCCTGGCGAGATCCGCCGTACGTCACCGCACAGCCTAGCCTATTTTGAATTAGTCCGGATAATCTGTGGGCTGCCGCGCGGACCTGTGGACTACGCCCCGCCCGGCGCCGGGTCGCCGTCTCAATGACCGGACTATGACGGGCTTTATTCCCACCCGCGTGGGGCCGTCGGGCAGAATAAATAGCGGGTCCCGGTCACGCCCGGCAGAGCCCGTCCAAGCCACGCCACACACCCAGCCGAAAATTGGAGCCCCTGTGAGCGACACCAGCATCACCATCCCCGCGAACCTCCTGCCCAAGGACGGCCGGTTTGGCGCCGGCCCGTCGAAGGTCCGGCCGGAGCAGATGGAGGCCCTGTCTGCGGCGGCGGCGACGCTGCTGGGGACCTCGCACCGCCAGGCCCCGGTCAAGAACCTCGTGGGATCGGTCCGGAGCGGACTGAGCGACTTCTTCCGCGCCCCGGAGGGCTACGAGGTCATCCTCGGCGTCGGCGGGTCCACGGCGTTCTGGGACATTGCCAGCTTCGGCCTCGTGGAAAACAAGGCGCAGCACCTATCTTTCGGCGAATTCGGCTCGAAGTTTGCCGCGGCCACCAACAAGGCACCGTTCCTGGCCGAGTCCTCGATCATCAAATCCGAGCCCGGCACCCGACCCGAGGCGCGGGCCGAGGCCGGCGTCGATGCCTACGCGTGGCCGCAGAATGAGACCTCCACCGGTGTCGCCGCGCCGGTCAAGCGCGTGGCCGGCGCCGATGCAGGCTCCCTCGTGCTGGTGGATGCCACCTCCGCGGCCGGCGGCCTGGACGTGGACGTCGCCGAGGCCGACGTCTACTACTTTGCCCCGCAGAAGAACTTCGCCTCCGACGGCGGCCTCTGGCTTGGACTGTTCTCCCCGGCGGCTTTGGAGCGCGCGGCCCGGATCAAGGCCGGCGGCCGCTGGATCCCGGACTTCCTGGACCTCCAGACCGCGATCGACAACTCGCGGCTGAACCAGACCTACAACACTCCGGCGCTGGCCACCCTCGTGACCCTGGACGCGCAGGTGCAGTGGCTCAACGCCAACGGCGGCCTCGACTTCGCCGCCGCCCGCACCGCCGACTCGGCCGGACGCATCTACCGCTGGGCCGAGGCCTCCGCCTACGCCACGCCGTTCGTAGCCAGGGCCGAGGACCGGTCCAACGTGATTGCCACCATCGACTTCGACGACTCGATCGACGCCTCCGCCATCGCCAAGGTCCTGCGCGCCAACGGGATCGTGGATACCGAGCCGTACCGCAAGCTGGGACGGAACCAGCTGCGCATCGCCACCTTCGTGGCGATCGAACCCGACGACGTCTCCGCACTGCTCGAGTGCATCGACTTCGTCGTCGGCGAGCTCAAGAAGTAGCCACCGCGGCGTCCCTTCCGGGACGCGTCAGCGGTCGACGGCGTCGTCCGGGTCTTCCTCCCGGGCGGCGCCGCCGGTCGCCGAGCCGCCGGTCGCCGAGCCGCCGGTCACAGAGCTGCCGGGGACGACCCGGAAATACCGCAGGCCCCGCGCACGCCGGTTGAAGGCGATCCGCAGCTGCTTGGCCCGGACAATCCAGAGTATGCCGATCAGTGCCGCGATCAGCCCGGAGGCCGCCGCCACCCCCATGGACCAGCGCGCGCCGGCGACGTTCGCCACCCAGCCGACCAGCGGTGCGCCGATCGGGGTGCCGCCCATGAAGATCGCCATATACAAGGCCATCACGCGGCCGCGCATCACCGGGTCCGTGGTGGTCTGGACGTAACCGTTGGCGCTGGTCATCATGGTGATCGCGAAGAGGCCGACCGGCACCAGCGCGACGCCGAACCAGAAGTAGTCCGGCGCCAGCGCGGCGAGGCCGGAGGTCAGGCCGAAGGCGCCGGCCGCGCCGAAGATCACGCGCATGCGCGGCCGGCCCCGCCCGGCCGAGAGCAGCGCTCCGGCGACTGAACCGATCGCCATGATCGAGTTCATCAGGCCGAAGGCGCCGGCATCGAGGCCGAATTCGGTGCCGACCATGGCAGCGATAAAGAGGACGAAGTTCAGCCCCAGGGTTCCCACGATGAACACCGCCACCAGCACCACCACAATGTCCGGCCGGAAACGCACGTAGCGCAGGCCCTCGCGGATCCGGCCCTTCCCGGCCGGCGCCCGGGGCAGCTGGCGCAGCGAGGCGGCGGGGATTTTGGCCAGGCTCAGGAGCAGCGCCAGGAACGTGACGGTGTTGACCAGGAAGACCCAGCCGGGCCCGATGGCCACGGTGAGCAGGCCGGCGACGGCCGGGCCGATCATCCGGGCCACGTTGAACGAGGCGCTGTTGAGGGCAACGGCGTTGGGCAGGTAGTCGTCGCGCACCAGTTCGGAGACAAAGGTCTGGCGCACCGGGGCGTCCAGGGCGGAGACCACGCCCAGCAGCAGGGCGAATATGTAGACGTGCCAGAGCTGCGCGGCCCCGGACAGCACCAGGGCACCGAGCGCTGCGCTCAACACGGCCATGGAGGACTGTGTCAGGACCAGCAGCTGCTTGCGGTTGAAGCGGTCGGCGACCAGCCCGGCGACGGGGGCGAGGAAGAGCTGTGGTCCCAGCTGCAGGGCCATCGTGATGCCCATGGCGCCGGCGTCCTGGGCACTCAGATGGTCAAAGACCAGCCAGTCCTGCGCGGTGCGCTGCATCCAGGTCCCGATATTGGAGATCAGGGCGCCGATGAACCAGATCCGGTAGTTCAGGATGTGCAGCGATTTGAAGGTGGACCTCATGTCCCGACCTTCCGCTGCACGCTCCCGAACGGCCCCAAACCGTTAGTCGACCTCGACGGCGGACTCGTCCTGGACCGCTCCAGCGTCGGTTCCTGCTTCGGCAGGCTCTGCCTGCGCCTCCGCGGCACCGTCGTCGGCGGTCTCATCCGACGCAGCCGCGGCGGCGGGAGCTTCGGCGGCCTCGTCCTGCTGCGCATCTTCCGGGCGCACGCGTTCGGCCCACGGAACCCACTCCGGGGCCAGGATGGAATCCTCGGAGGGCAGCAGGCCCAGCTCATCCACCGTCACGGTCTTGGAGCGCGAATTGCGGGTCAGCACCGCGTACCACTGCCAACCGCCGTAGCCGGGCAGCTTGGACTCGAAGAGGTGCGTGACCAGGCGGTCGCCTTCGCTCTTCGCGCCCAGGTGCCGGCCGATCTGCTCTGCCGGCGCGATGCCTTCCACGGCGGCACGGGCCACATCGACGGACGCGGCCAGGAAGGCGTCGGGCTTGCCGACGCGCCACACGGGCACGCCGTAGCGCGGCTTGGATCCTGCTTTGGCGCCGGCGGCCTTGGCGGCCGCACCGGCCGCCGCGGCGGCGTTCTGTTCAGGTTCCGTTGTCATCGCAGAGCCTTACGCGTCCAGCTCGTCGGCGACCTTACGAAGCGCGACGGCGATCGCCTTGGCCTTGTTGCCTTCCGGGTACTTGCCCGCGGACAGCGTTCCCGAGAGGTTGTCCAGCACGCTGACGAGATCCTGCACCAGCGGTGCGAGGTCCTTGGCGCTGGGTCGCTTGGCCTTGGCGATCGACGGGGTCTTGTCCAGCACCCGCAGGCCCAGGGCCTGGGCTCCCTTGCGGCCGTCGGCGACGCCGAATTCCACCCGGGTTCCGGCTTTGAGCTCGGTTACGCCCTCGGGCAGCGCCGACTTGGGCAGGAAGACCTCCTGGCCGTCTTCGCCTGCGAGGAATCCGAAGCCCTTTTCCTTGTCATACCACTTGACCTTGCCGGTAGGCACGTAATCAACCTTCTTCGTTCTGCGGGGACGCGGCCGGCGGTCACCGCATCCGCATGGATATGCGGGTTCAGGGTGTGACTGCCCGGACCGTGTTGGTCTGTTCCTCCAAGGTTATCCTGCCTTGGCCACTTTGACGGCTTGAGGCGCGGGCGAAGCCGGGCTGTTAGCGTTGCCTCCATGACACCACAGCGCTTCCGGCGGCCCCTCTTGATTCTTGCGGCCACCGTTGCCGCGCTCTCGCTGGCCGCCGTCGGAGCCGTCATGGTCATGGCCTTCAACAACACGGTGGCGCCGGCCTGGGTCACGTCGACCGCGCTCTACGGGCTGCCCGTGGCGTTCCTGCTCATGCTCGCCCTGGTGGTCGACGCCGTCGCTGCCCGGCGCCGGACACCCGGGCACGGCGGAAGGTAGCGTTGGACTGATGTCCCTCATCCGCGCGCTCAGCAAGGAACTGCAGTCCCGCAGCGACGACTCGTTGCGGGCCCTGTTCTCCGCGCGGCCGGACCTGATTTCCCCGCCGGTGCCGGATTTCTCCGCCCTCGCCGCCCGGGCCAGCGGCCGGGTCAGTGTGCAACGGGCGCTGGAACGGCTGAACCGTCCGCAAATGCAGGTGCTCGAAACCCTGCACCTGTGCACCAACACGGACACCGGACACAGCGCGTCCGCCGCGACGCTCAAGCGCCTGATCAACGGCTCTTCCGTCGCCGCGCTGGACCGGCTGCTGCACTCCCTGCAGGAACCGGCGCTTGTGCACCGGGCCGACCCCCCGCACGGCGCCAGCCAGGCCACGGCCCGGCAGCGCCATTACCTCCCGGTCGGCAGCCTCAAGGACGTCATCGGCATCTACCCGGCGGGACTGGGACGCAGCTACACGGAGCTCGTCCGGCTCCAGCCCGCCTTCGCGCAGCGTGTGGTGCAGCTGGTCGGCGAGCTCCACCACACCGGCGCCGACATCGCCCCCGCCAGCACCCCGATGGAGGCGGCGCTGTCGCTGCAGCACTGGACCGCGTCGCCGGAGGCCCTGCAAGCGATCCTGGCCACCGCACCTGAGCGCACGACCGCGCTCCTCGCCCGCTTCGGAAACTGGGCCATGGGCGCGGTGCCCCAGGCGCAGCGCCGCGCGTCCGTGCTGAACGAGGGCTCCGACGTCGGGCCCGTCGACTGGCTGCTGGCCCGCGGGCTGCTGGTGCCGCTGGACGCCGCCCACGTGGAGCTCCCGCACAGCGTGGGCGTCTCGCTCCGGGGGGGCTTCGTCATTGAGCACTTCGCGCTCAGCCCGCCGGTGCCGAGACTGGGACAGACCAGCGCTTCGCTGCGCCGCAATGCCGCGCTCGGCGCCATCGCCGAAACCCTGCGGCTGACCGGCGAACTGCTGTACGCCGTGCGCGAGCAGCCGCTCGCCACGTTGCGCAGCGGCGGTGTGGGCATCCGGGAAATGAAGCGCCTCGCCGACGCCCTCCGAATCGGGCTGCATGAGGCCGGCGTCCTCGCCGAGCTGTGCGCCCTCTCCGGGCTGCTCCGCCTGGACGTGGACAGCTCCGCCTGGATCCAGGCGCCGCAGCTGGAATGGCTGACGCTGCCCCGGCAGGAGCAGTGGCTGTGGCTGGTCAACGCCTGGCTTGCCAGCGAACGGGTCCCGTCGCTGGTCGGACAGCCGGTCAGCGGCGTCGCCACCGCGCAGGCGCACCGCGGCACCGCCGGCAGCGCCATCAATGCCCTCTCCGCGGAGGCGCAGCGGCCGGACGCCCCCGTGGTCCGGAAACGGATCCTGGAAATCCTCAACGAACTCACCCAGGAGGCGGCCGCGGCCGACGGGGAGGCGCCGGTGCTGGACGCCGCCGCCGTGTTGGAACGGGCCGACTGGTCGCAGCCGCGGATGGCGCGGCGCTTCAGTTCGCTCATCCAGGGCGTCCTCGCCGAAGCCGAAATGCTGGGCCTGGTCGGCTCGGGCGCCCTCAGCCAGATCGGGGCGGCGATCGCCGTCGAACAGCCCGACGAAGCCCTGGCCATCCTCGGCGAGCACCTGCCGGCTGCGCTGAACCACGTGCTGCTCCAGGCGGACCTGACCGCCGTCGCCCCCGGCTACCTGGACCCGGAACTGAGCGAGAAACTCCTGACCATGGCCGACGCGGAGGGCCAGGGGCCTGCCACCATCTACCGCTTTTCCGTGGCGTCCGTCCGGCGCGCCCTGGACGCCGGGCAGGACGCCGGGGCACTGATGGACTTCCTGCGCGAGCACTCGGCCACCGCCGTGCCCCAGCCGCTGCAGTACCTCATCGAGGACACCGCCGCGCGCCACGCCCGGCTCCGGGTGGGCCCGGCCGCCAGCTTCATCCAGAGCGAGGATGAAACAGCCCTGCTGGAGCTGCTCAACACCCCCGCGGCGTCCGGGCTGGGCCTGGTCCGGATCGCCCCGACCGTGCTGGTCTCGCACGCCGCACCCCGGGAAGCCGCCCAGCTGCTGCGCGGGCTGGGCCTGTCCCCCGCGGTGGAGGAAACCGGTTCGGCCACCGTCCGGCYGCGCCGCAGCACCGCGGCGCCAGGCAGCGTCCGGCCGGTCTACACCGCCCCGCGCACCGCTCCGGCGGACGCCGACGTCGACGCCCAGCTCGCGGTGCTGCGCGACGGCGGTTCGCCTTCCTCCTTCTCCGATGCCGCCGCCCCCGGAAGCCGCGGGGCCGGGGCGGGCGGCGGCGAGGCCGCGACGCAACTGGGCCTGGAGACCCTGCAGAAGGCCATCCGGCTCAAGCAGCGGGTGGTGATGAACATCGTGGACAGCCTGGGGAATGCCACCCGCGAAACCGTTGTTCCGGTAGCAGTGAATGGCGGGCGTGTGCGCGTGTTCGATCCGGCCAAGGAAACCGAACGTGTCCTGTCCATCCACCGGATCATTGATGTTGAAACCACAGAGGAATTGCTCCAGTGAATGACGGACCGCTGATCGTCCAGAGTGACAAGACCATCCTGCTGGAAGTGGACCACGAACAGGCCACCGAGGCGCGCCATGCAATCGCGGCCTTCGCCGAGCTGGAGCGCGCCCCCGAGCATGTCCACAGCTACCGCCTCACGCCGCTGGGACTTTGGAACGCCCGGGCCGCCGGGCTGGACGCCGAACAGGTCTTGGATACGCTGCTCAAGTACTCCCGGTTCCCGGTGCCGCACTCGCTGCTGATTGACATCGAAGAGACCATGTCCCGTTACGGCCGGCTGCGGCTGGAGAAGGATCCGCAGCACGGCCTCGTGATGCGCACCTCCGACTATCCGGTCCTCGAAGAAGTCAGCCGCGCCAAGAAGATCGCTCCGTTGTTGGGGCCGCGGATCGATGCCGAGACCGTGGTGGTGCACTCCTCCCAGCGCGGCCAGCTCAAGCAGCTGCTGCTGAAGATCGGCTGGCCTGCGGAGGACTTCGCCGGCTACGTGGACGGCACGCCGCACCCCATCATGCTCAACGAAACCGGCTGGAAGCTCCGCCCGTACCAGCAACTGGCCACGGAGAACTTCTGGGCCGGCGGCAGCGGCGTCGTCGTGCTTCCCTGCGGGGCCGGCAAGACCCTGGTGGGTGCCGCCGCGATGGCCACGAGTTCCACCACCACGCTGATCCTGGTGACCAACACGGTGTCCGCGCGGCAGTGGAAGGACGAGCTGCTCAAGCGGACCTCGCTCACCGAGGAGGAGATCGGCGAATACTCCGGTTCCGTCAAGGAAGTCCGCCCCGTCACGATCGCCACGTACCAAGTGCTCACCACCAAGCGCGGCGGGCTGTACCCGCACCTGGAACTGGTCGACGGCAACGACTGGGGCCTCATCATCTACGACGAGGTCCACCTGCTCCCGGCGCCGATCTTCCGGATGACCGCGGACCTGCAGGCGCGCCGCCGCCTCGGGTTGACCGCCACCCTGGTCCGCGAGGACGGCCGCGAGGGAGAGGTGTTCAGCCTGATCGGACCCAAGCGCTACGACGCCCCGTGGAAGGACATCGAGGCGCAGGGCTACATCGCCCCTGCGGACTGCGTTGAGGTCCGGGTCGACCTCCCCCGGGACGAACGGGTGGCCTATGCCATGGCCGAGGACGCCGACAAGTACCGGCTCTGCGCGACGTCCGAGACCAAGACCGGGATCGTGGAGCGGCTTGTGGCGGAACACGCCGGCGAGCAGCTGCTCGTGATCGGGCAGTACATCGACCAGCTGGACGAGATCGGCGAGCGCCTGCAGGCGCCGGTGATCAAGGGCGACACCTCGGTCAAGGAGCGCCAGCGGCTCTTCGACGCATTCCGCGCCGGGGAGGTCCAGACCCTTGTGGTGTCCAAGGTCGCCAACTTCTCCATCGACTTGCCGGAGGCCTCGGTGGCGATCCAGGTTTCCGGTTCCTTCGGCTCACGCCAGGAGGAGGCGCAGCGGCTGGGACGCCTGCTGCGTCCCAAGCAGGACGGCCGGGCCGCGCGGTTCTACTCGCTCGTGGCCAGGGACACCCTGGACCAGGACTTTGCCGCGAAACGCCAGCGCTTCCTGGCCGAGCAGGGCTACGCCTACCGGATCATGGACGCCAAGGACGTCGGCGCAGGCAACTAGCAGACGCCCATTCAACACACATCCGCCTTTCAGAAAACTCACAGAGTCTGGGAGCATCATGGGAACCATGAAAAAGAACGGTCCCGAAGCCAAGCTGCTCGTCGTCGATGATGAACCCAACATCCGCGAGCTGCTTTCTACCTCGCTGCGCTTCGCCGGGTTCGAAGTCGTCTCCGCAGGTACCGGCCGCGATGCCCTCGCCGCCGCGGAGCTCCACTCCCCGGACCTCGCCGTCCTCGACGTGATGCTGCCGGACATGGACGGGTTCACCGTCACCCGCCGGCTGCGCGCCGCGGGCAAGCATTTCCCGGTGCTGTTCCTGACCGCCAAGGACGACACCGAGGACAAGGTCACCGGCCTTACCGTCGGCGGCGACGACTACGTCACCAAACCGTTCAGCCTCGACGAGGTGGTGGCCCGCATCCGCGCCGTGCTGCGCCGCACCCAGCCGCTGCAGGACGACGACGCCGTCATCCGGGTCGACGATCTTGAGCTCGACGACGACGCCCATGAGGTGCGCCGCGGCGGCACAGTGATCGAGTTGTCCCCCACCGAGTTCAAGCTGCTGCGCTACCTCATGCTCAACCCGAACCGGGTGCTCTCCAAGGCCCAGATCCTGGACCACGTCTGGGAGTACGACTTCAACGGCGACGCCTCGATCGTGGAGTCCTACATCTCCTACCTCCGGCGCAAGGTGGACATCGACCCCGCGGCGCCGGCCCTGATCCAGACGAAGCGGGGCGTCGGCTACGTGCTCCGGACGGCTGAGAAGCGCTGACCTTGCTGCACCGATGGAAGGCGGCATCGCTGCGGTCGCAGCTGGTCGCCATCATGATGGCCCTGATGCTCGTGGCCCTCACCGCCACGGGCGCGGGCACGCTTGCCCTGCTGCACAGCTATCTGCAGGGCCAGGTCGATGACAAGCTCAAGGCCGCCGTGGGATCGGCCCGGCAGCAGCAATCCTTCAGCCAGCTGCAGGACCAGAACCCGAACGTCCCCACCGACTATTCGCTGATGCTTTTCAGCCCGGGCCAGTCCGCCTACGTGTTCGGCGGCAGCAAGGGCTCACGGCCGGCCATCAGCAGCATCGCGCCGCAGGAGGCCCACGACCGCGGCGAGGTTCCGTTCCAGGTCCGCGGCACCGACGGGCGGAACTGGCGGGTGGTGGCCGTCAACGTGCTGGACGGCAACCAGCGCGCCGCCGTCGTCGTGATCGGACTGCCGCTGTATCCGGTGGATTCGGTGATGGAGCACGCCGCGCTCGTGGTGGTCGGCGTCGGGCTGCTGACCCTGGTGCTGGCCTTCTTCATTGCCACCTGGACCGTCACCCGGTCCTTCCGGCCGCTGGCGCGGGTGGAAAAGACCGCGGCCGCCATCGCCGCGGGCGACCTCTCGCGGCGCGTGGAAGTCGAGAACCCCGACACCGAGGTCGGCCGGCTCAGCCGGTCCCTCAACGCCATGCTGGCGCATATCGAGTCGGCCTTTGCCGCCAGGATGGCCTCCGAGGAGAGGATGCGCCGCTTCGCCGCCGACGCGTCCCACGAACTGCGCACCCCGCTGGTCACAATCCGCGGCTTCTCGGAGCTGTACCGGCACGGCGCCCTGGCCACGCCGGAGGACGTCGCCACCGCGATGGGCCGGATCGAGAGCGAGGCCAAGCGGATGGGTGCGATGGTGGAAGACCTGCTGCTGCTGGCCCGGATCGACGAACAGCGCCCGCTGCAGCAGAAGCCGGTGGACCTGCTGCTGCTGGCCCATGACGCCGTGGTTGACACCCAGGCCAGCGACCGCAGCCGGGTGATCTCGCTCCGGGGCCTCGACGGCGGCGCGGGGGCGTCGGCCCCGGTGATGGGCGACGAGGCGAAGCTGCGCCAGGTGGTCGGCAACCTCGTGGGCAACGCCCTGCGCTACACCCCGGATGGCACCCCGATCGAGCTCGCCGTGGGGGTGCGGTCCGACGCCGACGGGACGCGCCGCTCCGTGATCGAAGTCCGCGACCACGGGCCGGGTGTCTCGGAGGACGAAGCGGCCCGGATCTTTGAACGCTTTTACCGTGCGGACACTTCCCGGACCAGGGAGACCGGCGGCAGCGGCCTCGGACTGGCAATCGTGGCGGCCATCGTCGGCTCGCACTCGGGCTCGGTCCGTGTCCAGCCGACCGAGGGCGGCGGCGCCACCCTGGTGGTCAGCCTCCCGTTCCTGGCCGAAGCGGAGCCGCCGGAGGCCGAGACAGCAGAAGCGGAGCTGAAAGGCGCTGGGTCCGGCGCTGGGTCCGGCGCTAATGCGGGCGTGGAGCCTGGCCTGGGGTCGGGCGGCGCGGCGCGCGGGTAACCCTTTTACGCTGGTCGGGTTTTCCACATAGGGGGCTTCTCCGCTGGGGCAGGCCGCAGCGCCTTCCTAGGCTGACGGTGTCCGGAAAATCCGGACATCCTCATCCCCGGCACCCGTGAAAGGCCCTCCAGTGAGCATCATTTCCGTCGATACCGAACTGCTCCAGCTCAAGTCCGCCAACGTCCAGGCCACGGTGGAAAGAATCAGCGCCGACGTGCAGGCCATGAGGCACGGGCTGGACGAACTGCAGGCGAGCTGGCGCGGGTCGGCCGCCACCAATTTCCAGGCCCTGCTTGCAGAATGGACCCTGACCCAGGGCAAGGTCGAGGCCTCCCTGGCTTCGATCAATCTCGCGCTCAAATCCGCCGCGGCCAGCTACGCCCAGGCCGAGCTGAGCAACGCCCAGCGGTTCAGCTAGCGGCGGAGGCCTGCCCGCGGCCCTGTGTGCCTCCTAGGCCTCGGGAGTGCCCTGGTGGAAGCGGAGCCGCCATTGCGCGCCGTCCAGGACCCACAGGGAGCTGCGCAACGCCGTCCCCGTGCGGGTGTGGCTGCGGTAGGTGAGCAGCACGGCGCCCTCACTGAGGCGGTCCGCGGCCAGAAGCTCCAGCTCGGCGGGCACACCGGGATCATCCTCGAGGGCCATCATCGTCTCGTCGCGGGTCCAGAGCCGTCCGGAACTGCCGATCTCGGTAAAGTCCGGGTGCAGCAGCACTCCTGTGCGCCCCAGATCCGAGCGCGTCTCGGGGAGCAGCAGCTCTCGCTCCAGCGCCTCGACGATTGCCTCCGGGCTCTGCTCCGGGCCGGCCGCCGCAACGCGGGATTCCTCCTCCAGTTCGCTGAAGAGATCCGGCTCAGCGAAAAGGCTGGATTCGCCGAACAGCGTCGGCTCAGCGATCAGTTCCCGCGTTCCGGCGTGAGCGGACGATGCCTGCCGGGACTGCGCCGGGGCTGAGGCCGGGGCCGGCGCGGCCGAAGCCTGCTGCGCGGCGGGGGCAGTCTGCACGCCGGTGGCGGCAACGTCTCCGGCTCGGACGAAGCCGGGGCCCTGCCGGGCCGCGACGCCCTGCTGGTAGGCGGTGGCGGCGGCCCTGGCGCGGTCATCCGCGGCCTCGTTGAGGTCGTGGCCGGCGTGTCCGCGGACCCATTCGAAGGTGTACTTGCGTCCGGTGAGCGCCTGATCGATCTCCTTGAGCAGCTCAACGTTGAGCACCGGCTTGCCGTCGGACTTCCGCCAGCCTTTACGCTTCCAGCCGGGCATCCACTTGGTCACCGAGTTGATGACGTACTGGCTGTCGCACAGAATGTGCAGGTCCTCGCCCGGAAGGTGCGCCGTGGCCCGGAAGAGGTCCAGGACGGCCATCAGCTCCCCCTGGTTGTTGGTCCCGTGCGGCCACCCGCCGGCCCGCCAGCAGTCGTCGTTCACGTACCAGGCCCATCCGGCCGGGCCGGGATTTCCTAAAGCCGAACCGTCGGCCGCTGCTGTAATCGTCACTGCACCATCCTGCCAGACCTCCGCCGCCCGACGCTCCCGCACCACCGGCACTGGCACCGGCGCCGACACCGGGCAAGGGCACCCCACCAACCGAGAGAACGTCCGGCCGACCACCGCACCACCTGAGGGGCGGTGCCCCGGGGCGGGAGGGTTTGACGCCGACGGCGGCCCCACCAGTGGTGGGACCGCCGTCGTCGAACGTGCCGTCGCTGACGGAGAACCGTCAGTTCAGGCGTTCAGGGCTTGGTAGCCGGGTGGTTAGAAACCGCCCATGCCGCCCATGCCGCCCATGTCGTCGCCGCCGCCCATGGCCGGGGAGTTCTTCTCCGGCTTGTCGGCCACAACGGCCTCGGTGGTGAGGAACAGGCCGGCGATGGAAGCCGCGTTCTGCAGGGCCGAGCGGGTGACCTTGACCGGGTCGTTGATGCCGGCAGCGAGCAGGTCGACGTACTCGCCGGTTGCTGCGTTCAGGCCGTGGCCCGCGGGCAGGCCGCGGACCTTGTCCACCACAACGCCGGGCTCGAGGCCGGCGTTGAAGGCGATCTGCTTCAGCGGGGCGTCGATGGCTACGCGCACGATGTTCGCGCCGGTTGCCTCGTCACCTTCGAGCTGCAGGTTGGCGAACGCCTTGGCGCCGGCCTGGATCAGGGCCACGCCACCGCCGGCGACGATGCCCTCTTCGACAGCAGCCTTGGCGTTGCGGACAGCGTCCTCGATGCGGTGCTTGCGTTCCTTGAGCTCAACCTCGGTTGCGGCACCGGCCTTGATGACTGCAACGCCGCCGGCCAGCTTGGCCAGGCGTTCCTGCAGCTTCTCGCGGTCGTAGTCGGAATCGGAGTTCTCGATCTCGGCGCGGATCTGGGACACACGGCCGGCGATCTGGTCGGCGTCGCCGGCACCTTCGACGATGGTGGTCTCGTCCTTGGTGACAACAACCTTGCGTGCCTTGCCCAGCAGTTCGAGGCCGGCGGTCTCAAGCTTGAGGCCGACTTCCTCGGAGATGACCTGGCCGCCGGTGAGGATGGCGATGTCGGCCAGCTGTGCCTTACGGCGGTCACCGAAGCCCGGAGCCTTGACGGCGACGGACTTGAAGGTGCCGCGGATCTTGTTCACGATCAGGGTGGCCAGGGCCTCGCCCTCGATGTCCTCGGCGATGATCAGCAGCGGCTTGTTGGACTGCATGACCTTTTCGAGGACTGCAACCAGTTCCTTGACGTTGGAGATCTTGGAGTTGACGATCAGGATGTACGGATCCTCGAGGACCGTTTCCTGACGCTCGGCGTCGGTGACGAAGTAGGCCGAGATGTAGCCCTTGTCGAAACGCATGCCCTCAGTGAGCTCCAGCTCGAGGCCGAAGGTGTTCGACTCCTCGACGGTGATGACGCCTTCCTTGCCGACCTTGTCCAGGGCTTCGGCAATCAGGGCGCCAATTTCGTTGTCACCGGCGGAGATGGACGCGGTGGCGGCGATCTCTTCCTTGGTTTCGATTTCCTTGGCAGAAGCCAGGAGCTCGCGGGTGACCGCTTCAACAGCCTTCTCGATGCCGCGCTTGAGGGACAGCGGGTCAGCGCCGGCCGCGACGTTGCGCAGGCCTTCCTTGACGAGGGCCTGGGCCAGCACGGTTGCCGTGGTGGTACCGTCACCGGCGACGTCGTCAGTCTTCTTGGCAACTTCCTTGACCAGCTCGGCGCCGATCTTCTCGTAAGGGTCGTCCAGCTCGATCTCCTTGGCGATGGAGACACCATCGTTGGTGATCGTGGGGGCGCCCCACTTCTTTTCGAGGACGACGTTGCGTCCACGCGGGCCGAGGGTGACCTTGACGGCGTCGGCGAGGATGTTCAGGCCCCGCTCAAGACCGCGGCGTGCCTCTTCATCAAATGCAATGATCTTGGCCATAACGGCAGTAGTCCTTTCGGGACAGTCGTTAAGAATGAACCTTGCGCTGCGGTGCCCGCGACGGACGATTCCAACCCGGCAGCCTCTGTACGCCGCCGGGCCGGGGATCTCACCCCAGCCAGGTATTTCTCTCGCTCCCGGTCCGTCCGCCGCCTCCACGCGACCGGCCGAACCGGGGCGTCGAGTTAGCAGTCAATACGCGGGAGTGCTAACTCCATAATTAGCACTCCCCCGGGGAGAGTGCAAGCAGTGGTGAGGTCAGGGTGCGCCCCGCCGGGCGCTCTTCGCTAGGAGCGATCAGGAGCCGGCGCTGCGGGCCGTTTCGCTGCCGGTCATCTCGGCGTTGTTGTCCGGGCCATAGCTGTAGACCATGTAGGCGGCGGCGGTGACGTCGCCGTTGCTGTCGAAGTTGATCGGGCCGGAGGCGCCGTCGTAGTCGGGGCGCTTGCCGGCGCGGAGCGCGGCCACGCATTCCTGGTAGGACTTGCAGGCCGCGGCTTCCCCGGACGGGGCCCCGGTGCCGGCAGCCGTTCCGCCGGACACTGCGACCAGCTTCGAGGCGATGGAGGTCCCAGCGTCGTCCTCCGCCGCGGCGGCGGCGAGGGCGGCGAGGTTGACGGCGTCGTACGTCTCGGCGGCAAACGCCATGTCCTTCAGGCCCGGGTCGACGGCCACGAGTTCCGCCTGGAAGTGCGCGGAGGGGAACGTGCCCGGCAGGACCCCGCGGGCGCCGTCCAGCGCCTTGGAGCCAAGGCCGTCGCCGTACTGGTTTACGGCCCCGTCGCTGAGGATGAGCTTCTTTCCGGACAGTCCCGCGTTGTTGAGCTCGGCGATGGCGCCCTGGGCACCGTCCCGGGCCACCAGCACGACGGCGTCCGGCGAGGCAGCCTTGGCCGCCGCGGCCGCCTGTTGCGCCTGACCGGCCTTGAATTCAGCGTCGACGGAGGTGCCCAGGCCCGCGGCCTTCGCGGCCGCCGAGACGGCCACGGAGACGTCCTTGCCGTAGTCGCCTTCCTCGTGCACCACGGCAAGGGTCTTGGCGCCGCCGTCCTGGGCGAGCTTGACCAGGACCGAGGCCTGCGCGATGTCGGCGGCCGCGGTCCGGAAGTAGTAGCCGCCGCTCTTGTACGAGCTGAGTCCCGGCGCGGTGTTGGCCGGTGAAATGAGGGCGACTTTGGCGCGGGAGAGGACGTCGATGGCGCCGGCGGCGCGGCTGGAGTCGGTGGGCCCGATCACGACGTCGGCCTTGGCCGCCACCAGGTCCTTGGCCTGGGCCGCGGTGTCCGTACCGATGGACTCCGGCAGCAGTTCCACGGGCTTGCCCTTGTGGCCGCCCGCCGCGTTGATTTCCTTGACCGCCAGCTTCGCCGCCGCCAGTTGGGGCGGATTGAGGAAGTCCTGCCGGCCGGTGTTGTCCAGGATCAGGCCGATCCGCAGCGTTCCGTCGCCGCTCGCCTCCGCGGCATCCACCCGGGCATTGCCGGTGGGACCGGCGCAGGCGGCCAGCGCCACGGCTGCGGCCACGCCGGCGGCCGCTGCACGGCTGAACCGCCGGAGCTTGCGCCGGCGGCCATCGCTCTTCGGGGCAGCTGCCGCAGCGGAGACTGCCACTAGGCGGGCCGGACGCTTTCGGCCTGCGGGCCCTTTTCGCCCTCGCCGACTTCCAGTTCCACCCGCTGGCCTTCAGCCAAAGCACGGTAGCCTTCGCCCGCGATCGCGGACCAGTGCACGAAGACGTCGGCCCCGGAGCTGTCGACGGTGATGAACCCGTAGCCCTTTTCGGCGTTGAACCACTTGACGGTCCCCAGTGCCATGTTCTCCACACTTTCAGCTAGCTTGCGAACGGCCCACCCCAATGTGCGCCGCGTTATGCGAAATGAAGTCCGCAGACACTCTACCCACAGCCTTCCACCGGTGCCCGGGCAGGGTCCCGGCCCGGCCGGGAATAGTTATTCAGGCGTAACCGAAGCCGGCGGCCAGCCTGGGGCTAATTGAAACCGGGGCCGAGGACGATGACCAGCGGCATCTGGAATTCCGCCGAATCCACCAGGGTGCCAATCCCGAGGAGGGAACCCAACTCTGCGGCGTTGGCCTTCTGCGCCGGGCCGTTGTAGAAGACGACCGAGGTCTGCTGGGGGGCGCCGCCCCAGTTGCCGAGCGGGCCCTGGACCCATCCGGCGGCGGAGATCCTGGAGCCGACGCGACCGGCCAAGCCCGGCGTCGTGGTGCCGTTGTAGATCGCCACGGGCTGGGTCTTGTCAAGCTTCTGGTCCCCGGACTGGTCCGCGGCGGCGCTCGGCGTTGCAGAAGCGGAGGGCTTGGAGCCCGCGGGGGCGAGGCTCCCGGTCGGCTGGCTGCTGGGGGACGGCTTCGAGCCGGCGGACGTTGTGGGTGCCTGCGACGCCGCGGCGTTGTTGCTGGCCTGGTCCGCGGTCATGGCCGAGCCACCGGCGGGACCAAAGCCCAGTTTGGGCAGCAGAAGGAAGGCGACGAGGCCGACTACCAGGGCCGCGGCGCCGGTGGCGAGGACGGGGCCCAGCCGGCGGGCACCGGGAGCGGCGACCGTCCGGTGGACACCCTGGCGCGTGGAGGCCTCCGGGACCCGATCAAATTCATCCCGTGCGTACTTGGTCATGGTAAAACGACGTCCTTGCTGATTTCTGGCTGATGGCCCGACGCCGGAATCCGCGCGAAATTCCGCGCTTCCGGCCGGACCTCACGTGCTCTTAAGCGTCCGAGCCCAAACGGCGTGCAGTGCGGGCACGTTGTCGTGACGTACGTAGTCTACGCAATCTCTTCACCAGCATGGGATCGTGGGCCAGCGCCGCCTCGGTGTCGATCAGGGCGTTGAGGATCTGGTAGTAGTGCGTGGCGGAGAGGTCAAAGAGTTCCCGGATGGCTTGTTCCTTGGCGCCGGCGTACTTCCACCACTGCCGCTCCAAGGCAAGCATCTGCTGCTCCCGGCTGCTCAACGGCGAGTCTTCGGAGACTGCCGCCAGCACGGCGTCGGCGTCATCCGCCGACAGGTACTCGGGTGCTGCTTCGGCCACTGCACACTCCCTGGCTCGTTCCGATAGGTCTCCCCCACATGTTACGGCCGAATAACAGGCTTGTCATTTAGCCGGCCCGGCCGGCTGCCCGGGCTCCTGCGAGAATGAAGCCGTGCCTGATTCATCTAATCCCGACGCGCTCTTCGAACTTGACCCCGCCGCAGAGGCGGTGGACCTCGCGGCGATGGCGCACCTCCCCTTGGACGGGCTGGTGGCGCCGGACTGGGCCGCGGCGCTGGCACCGGTCGAGGGACAGCTGCGGTCGGTCCTCGCGTTCCTCGCCGCCGAGACGGCCGACGGCCATGAGGTGCTGCCGGCGCCGTCGAACATCCTCCGGGCCTTCCGGCAGCCGCTCTCCGGCGTGCGGGTTCTGATTGTGGGCCAGGACCCCTACCCCACACCGGGTCACGCCGTCGGGCTGTCCTTCGCGGTGGATGGCGGCACCCGGCCGATCCCGCGCAGTCTCGCCAATATCTACAAGGAGCTCGACGCCGACCTCGGGCTGCCGCCCCGCGTCCACGGTGATCTCAGCCGGTGGGCGGAGCAGGGGGTGCTGCTGCTCAACCGAGTCCTAAGCGTCCGGGCCGGAGCAGCCGGTTCGCACCGGAACAAGGGCTGGGAGGCCGTCACGGCGGCCGCCATCAGGGCCGTCGCGCAGCGGCGCCGAGACGACGGCAGCCCCGCGCCGCTCGTGGTGGTCCTCTGGGGCAAGGACGCGGAGGGCGTGCGGCCGCTGCTGGGCTCGGCCGCCGTGATCGCCAGCGCCCACCCCAGCCCGCTCTCGGCCTCGCGCGGGTTCTTCGGCTCACGGCCCTTCAGCCGCGCCAATGACCTGCTCACCGCCCAGGGTGACGGCACCGTGGACTGGGAACTGCCGCCGCTGCCCTGACCCGGTTCTTGGCTAGGCTTAGCTCCATGACTTCCGTCCCCGCCACCACCACCGCCAACCGGAACTCCCGGCCGCAGACCAACCTCACGGTCCTGCGCCGCGAGCAGCTCTCGCCGCACATGGTCCGGATCGTCGCCGGCGGCCCGGGTTTCGCTGCCTTCGTCAACAACGGTTACGTGGACCGGTACGTCAAGATCGCGTTTCCGCAGCCGGGGGTCGACTATCCGCAGCCGCTGGATCTCTGGGCCATCCGGGAGTCCCACCCGCGGGAAGAGTGGCCGCACACCCGGACCTACACCGTCCGTTGGGTCGACGAGGCGGCGGGCGAGCTGGCGATCGACTTCGTCATCCACGGCGATGAGGGCCTGGCCGGGCCGTGGGCTGCCTCCGCACAGGCCGGGGACAGCCTTGTCTTCACCGGGCCGGGCGGGGGCTACAACCCTGACCCGGCGGCGGACTGGTACCTCTTCGCGGGCGACGAGTCCGCCCTGCCGGCGATCAGCGCCGCGATCGAGTCACTCCCCCGGGATGCCCGCGGTCTGGCCTTCCTGGAGGTGGACAGCGACGCCGACGTCCTGGCGATCGACGCCCCGCCCGGGGTGGAACTGCGCTGGCTGCTGCGCCGCGGGACTCCGGCCGGAAACGGGACCCTGCTGGTGGACGCCGTACGCGGCGCGCAGTGGCCCGAGGGCCGAGTGCAGGTCTTCGCGCACGGGGAGCGCGGCTACATGAAGGGCCTGCGCCCGGTGTTCTTTGCCGACCGTGGCCTCGAACGTGGCCAGGTCTCGCTCTCCGGGTATTGGGCCAGTGGCCGGGTAGAGGACGACTTCCAGGCCGAAAAGAAGCTGCCGATCGGCAAGATCTAGCCAGCCATCCCCGGCTGACGCGGGCTGGCGCCGCGGAGTTTCCCCACTTTTGCCGCCACGACGCCGGGACAGGCCGGCGCGGCGGGCTGACACGCCGTCGGAGCCCGGCGAAGGTGGGGAAACCCAGCGCACCAGGCCGGGGGCAGACGAGCCATCTCCGCCGTCGTTAGCGGCGGCGGGCGCGGCGCCGCTCGTTGCTGGCCAGGCTCCGGGTCAACGGCCGGGCGAGGGTGTCGCCGAGCACAATGCCGGCCGCGACGCCGAGCACGATTGCCCCGGCATTGAGCATCCCGCCGGCTCCCATCAGGATCTCGGACTCTTCGATCGTCAATACATACATGGAACGGAATATAGTCAGCCCCGGCAGCAGGATGAGCGCCGCGGGCACCGCCACGACCAGCTGCGGGGCCCCCATCCGGAGTGCGACCACGCGGGCCAGGAGGCCGATGACCACGGCGGCGAGGGCCGGGGCGAACCGGGGACCGATCCCGATGGCTGTTCCCCCGATCAGCACCAGATGACCCACGACGCCGACGGCCGCCGTCGGCAGCAACAGCTTCAGGGAGGTCTGCTCGGTGACGCCGATCGCGACGACCGCGATGGCCACCAGCGGCACCAGCACCCACAAAGGATACTTCGGCGGGAATGTTTCGGTGACGTCAATGGACTGCATCCCGGTCATCGCCCCCACCACAAAGCCGACGGCGATCCCGGAGACCAGCGCGCCGAAGGTCAGCATGGTGGACAGGAACCGGCCGGCCGCGGTCACCGGGAAGCCGTTGATGGCGTCCTGCACCGAGGAGACGAGCCGACCGGTGGGCAGCAGCAGGAGGATTCCGCCGACCACCACGATGGCGGGGGCGATCTGGATTCCCAGCGGGCTGCCGAAGCGCCAGAGCAGCAGGGCGATCAGGGTGACGACGAAGGAACAGGACGCCGTGATGAAGAAGTCCGGGGTGCGCCAGCGGCCCAGTTGCCGCGCCAGCAGGCTGATCAGCAGGTTGGACAGGAAGGCGATGCCGGACGCGGCCACCCCGCCGCCCAGCACGCCGACGAACACCGCGGAGAAGACGCCGAAGGCCACGGTGACCATCCAGCGCGGGAATGGCTTCGAGCTGTGCGTGATCTCTTCGAGCCGGCGCACCGCTTCCTCGCGGCCCACTCCGCCGGCCACGATGTCCGTGACCAACTGGTGGACCTGGGCGAGGCCGGCGTAGTTGTTGGTCCAGGACCGCACCACGCGCAGCAGCGTAATGGGTGTCTGGTCCTTCGGGGCATAGTTGATGGCCACCGACTGGTTGGTGATGTCCACCTCGATGTTCTTCAGCCCCAGCGCGGCGGTAATGGCGATGATGCTGGTTTCCACTTCGAGGGCACCGGCGCCGTAGCGGAACATCGATTCGGCCAGCTTGAGGGCAAAGTCGATGGTCTTGCGGGCGGAGGTGTCCACGCCTCCGACCTGGATCATCGGGTTGGCGTACGGGCTGCCGGCCAGCCGGTCGACGATGCTCAGCGGTGCCGTCGGCGGGTTCTCACCTTGGACCAGCCTGCGGAGCATGCGTTTGGCGGCGGCGTTCTGGCGCACCTGCAGGGGCGACATCGGCTCGGTCCGGGGCAGGCCGTCCGTCTGCGGCCCGCGGCGGCCGTCGGGTGGTTTGGTCATTCCGGCCTCCTCATTTCACCTTGCGGGCGGTCTAGTAGAACTGCTGGCCCGTGCGCCGCGTGTACAGCTGGCGGGCGACGCGCTCCCCGGCGGCCATCCAGGCCTTGTACTTCAGCGGACTCAGGACCTGGTCGTAGCAGCCGACGAAGTCCGTGACGGTCTTGCTGAAGCTGGTCTTGAACAGGCCGAGGCCGTGGAAGGGATTGGAGGTGTCCTTCAGCTTGTCGCTGGGCGGCGTGCCGCAGAAGTCGTATTCGGTGCAGCCGAGTTCCTTGAGCTGGTTGATGGCCGTCCACTGGACCAGGTGCGAGTCGCCGTACTGGCTGCGCTTCTGCAGGGAACCGCCGTCCTTGTAGGTGCCCTTCCGTCCGTAGTTGATCACGAACGCCCCCACCGAGGGCACGCCGTTTTCATAGACGAAGAGCAGCCGGCCCTGGCCGCGGTCCACGAAGTTGGTCCAGAACTGGCGGTAATACTCGTACTCGCGGACCCGGACCTGGGACTTGGCCTCCACGGTGTTCGTCATCAGCGCGTACATCGCCCGGAAGTTCTCTTCGGTCGGCTCCACGTTGTGGACCTCGACCTCCTCGCGGATGGCCCGCCGGACGGCGTTGCGGCCGCGGGAGTGCAGGTTGCGCAGCAGCTGGTTTTCCTGCGGCGAGATGTCCAGCAGCGCGGTGGAGTCGTTGGGCTGGAGGTTGTGGGTCTTGACCAGGCCCGCGCCTTCGATGACGCGCCGCGCGTCCTCCGACAGGACGATGTCGGGCTCGATCTTGATGGCGAATACCCCCAGCCGGGCGCGCTTGACGAAGTCGGCGTTGGCGGCCGCGATGCCGGGGATGTCCTCCACCGAGGCCACATCCGGGCCCTTGATGAGGTACCAGAGCTTGCCGAGGAGGGGGAAGGACTTCTCCAGGACCAGGTTGTAGCTGGTGTAGTCGGCCGTCTCATAGACCAGGTGGAGGGGCTTCCAGCCGAAGTGCTGCTTGACCTCGGCGAAGGCCTCGGATTGAAGCAAATTCCCGCCGTTGGGGTTCGCGGTGACGTGGGCGTCCCAGTTGGCAACCTCTTCGGCGGAGGCAAAGCGGGCAGTGAATTCTCGCAAGGGTGCGGTATCCAATCTTTGCGGAACGAGCTTCGGCGGCATGGCTGGCATGCAGCATCAAGTCTATCGGGAGGCCGGCGGCTCTCAGGGCGCTGCGGCCCTGTGCCGCCCGTCGCACCGGGTTTACGCTGAAGGTATGGATGCGCAGCCGGAACCGTCAGCCGTCCGCCGGCAGTTCCGTCCGGGCGGGGCCGGGACGCGCCGGCCCGGCGTCGAGGCGGTGGCCCTGCTGGTACTGCTCGGCGCTTCGGCCCTCGTGGCGGCACTCGGCGGACTGGCCAGCGCCAGCAACGTCGACGGATGGTACGCGGCTGCGGACAAGGCCCCGTGGTCTCCGCCGAACTGGCTCTTCGGGCCCGTCTGGACGATTCTGTACATCGCGATGGCCGTAGCGGCATGGCTGGTCTGGCGCAGCCGGGCGGAAGGCGCCAGGCCCGCCCTCACCGCCTACGCCGTCCAGCTGGTGCTGAACCTGCTGTGGACCCCGGTGTTCTTTGGCTTGTACCCCGCCTTGGGTTCCCCCGCGCTGTGGATCGGCTTCGTCATCATCGTGGCGCTGGCGGTCGCGGTGGCCGCCACCGTGCTGCGCTTCGGCCCGATCAGCCGCACCGCCGGGCTGCTGCTGCTCCCCTACCTGTCCTGGATCGTGTTCGCCGCGTCACTGAATCTGTGGGCGGCACTGAACAACTGAGGACAATCAGGAACGACTGGGAAATCAGCACTCCACCACGTTGACGGCGAGGCCGCCCATGGCGGTTTCCTTGTACTTGGAGCTCATGTCCTTGCCGGTCTCGCGCATGGTCACGATGACCTCGTCGAGCGACACGCGGTGTGAGCCGTCGCCCCAGAGGGCCATCTTGGCGGCGTTGATCGCCTTGGCTGCGGCGATGGCGTTGCGCTCGATGCACGGGATCTGCACCAGCCCGCCGATCGGGTCGCAGGTCAGGCCGAGGTTGTGCTCCATCGCGATCTCGGCGGCGTTCTCCACCTGCTGGGGCGTTCCGCCCATCACCTCGGCCAGGCCGGCGGCCGCCATTGACGACGCCGAACCCACCTCGCCCTGGCAGCCCACCTCGGCGCCGGAGATCGAGGCCTGTTCCTTGTAGAGCACCCCGATGGCACCGGCGGTCAGCAGGAACTTAACCACGACGTCGTCGCGGTCGGCCTGGGTGGCTTTATCCATGCCGGGGGCGAAGTGCAGCGCGTAGTAAAGCACGGCCGGAATGATACCCGCGGCGCCGTTGGTGGGCGCGGTGACAACGCGGCCGCCCGAGGCGTTCTCCTCGTTCACCGCGAGCGCGATCAGGTTCACCCACTCCTGCCAGTACTTGGGGTCCCGGTAGTCCGGGTCCTGGCCGTGGTTTTCCTTCATCAGCCGTTCGTGCCAGTCGGGGGCCCGACGGCGGACCTTGAGCCCGCCGGGAAGCAGGCCCTCGCGCTTAAGGCTGACCTCGACGCAGCCTTCCATCACGGAGTAGATGTGCAGGAGGCCTTCGCGGATCTCCTCTTCGGTACGGGAGGCGCGCTCATTTACGAACATGATTTCGCCGATCGAGAGCCCCTTGGACTGGCAGCGGCCCAGCAGTTCAGCGGCCGTGCGGAACGGCAGCGGGAGTTCCTTCTTGGACTCGTCGAGTTCCTTCAGCGCCGCGTCCTCCTCACCCTCGCGGACGATGAAGCCGCCGCCGACGGAGAAGAAGGTGGCGCTGTGCACGACGGCGCCGTCGGCGTCGGACACCGTGAACGTCATGCCGTTGGTGTGCCGGGGCAGGATGGTGAGCGGGCGCAGCACCATGTCCTTCACGCCGTAGGGCAACGCGACGGATCCGGCCAGGTGCAGGGTGCCCGTCTGGGCAATGGCGGCCAGCCGGTCCTCGACTTCCTCGGGGAGGATCTTCTCCGGGTGGAAGCCCTCGAGTCCGAGCAGGATGGCGGTCATGGTGCCGTGGCCATGGCCGGTGGCGGCGAGGGAGCCGTACAGGTCAACCCGGAGCGACGCCACGCGGTCCAGATCCCCCGAGGCCTTGAGCTCCTCGGCAAACACCGCAGCAGCCCGCATCGGCCCCACGGTATGCGAACTCGAAGGCCCGATCCCAATCGAAAAAAGATCAAAGACGCCAACAGCCATTACTGAATCCTAACTAGGCACTGCGGTCGGGCGGGGAGGGGGACGGACATCCTCTGCATGCTGCTCCTTCGTCGCTTTGACGCATGCTGCCGGATGCTCGGCCCCCTCCCCGGGGGCCGTCACCGTGAGCGGCACTATGTGGTTGAGACGTCAATGCGGGGGCGAGGTGCCCACGAGGGGCCGGCGGAGCCGGGCTTTTCGAAAGCGTGCGTCTAAGCGAGGGACGAGCGAGCACGCGTGCAAAGTCCGGTCCGCCGGGCCCGGAGCCAACCCGAAAGAGATCGGCCCCGGAGCCAGCCGCAGCGGTCAACCTAGATTAGCAACCGAGGGGTAGAGCGGGTGGGCGGCGGCGAGGGCATCGACGCGGGAGCGCAGACCGGACAGGTCCGCGCCGGCGTCGGCGGTCAGCGCCTCGGCGATGATGTCCGCAACTTCGGTAAAGGCGGCCTCGCCGAAGCCGCGGGTGGCCAGCGCCGGGGTGCCGATCCGCAGCCCCGAGGTAACCATCGGCGGGCGCGGGTCGAACGGAACGGCGTTGCGGTTGACGGTGATGTCGATTTCCGCGAGGCGGTCCTCGGCCTCCTGCCCGTTGAGCTCGCAGTTGCGCAGGTCCACCAGGACCAGGTGCACGTCGGTGCCGCCGGAGATCACGTTGATCCCCTTGGCGGTGACGTCCGGCTGGACCAGGCGCTCGGCGAGGATCCGGGCGCCGGCCAGCACACGTTCCTGGCGTTCCTTGAACTCGGGCGAGGCGGCGATCTTGAACGCCACGGCCTTGCCGGCGATGACGTGCTCCAGCGGGCCGCCCTGCTGGCCCGGGAACACTGCCGAGTTGATCTTCTTGGCGATGTCGGCGTCGTTGGAGAGGATGATGCCGCCACGCGGACCGGCCAGGGTCTTGTGCGTCGTGGAGGTGGTCACGTGCGCGTGCGGCACCGGAGACGGGTGCAGCCCGGCCGCGACGAGCCCGGCGAAGTGGGCCATGTCCACCATCAGGTAGGCCCCCACGGAGTCGGCGATCCGGCGGAATTCCGCGAAGTCGAGCTGGCGGGCGTAGGCGGACCAGCCGGCGACGATCAGGGCCGGCTTGTGCTCCTGGGCCAGGCGCTCCACCTCGGCCATGTCGATCCGGTGGTCATCCTCCCGGACCTGGTACGGGATGACGTTGTACAGCCGGCCGGAGAAGTTGATCTTCATGCCGTGGGTCAGGTGTCCGCCGTGCGCCAGGTTCAGGCCCATGATGGTGTCGCCCGGACGGATCAGGGCGTGCATGACCGAGGCGTTGGCCTGCGCGCCGGAGTGCGGCTGGACGTTGGCGTACTCGGCGCCGAACAGGGCCTTGACCCGGTCGATCGCGAGCTGCTCGACGACGTCGACGTGTTCGCAGCCGCCGTAGTAGCGCTTGCCCGGGTAGCCCTCGGCGTACTTGTTGGTCAGCACCGAGCCCTGCGCCTGCATGACGGCCTTGGCGGTGTGGTTTTCCGAGGCGATCATTTCCAGGCCGTCGCGCTGGCGGCTGAGCTCGGCGTCGATCTTCGCGGCGATCTCCGGATCCAGCGCGGACAGTTCAGCGTCCAGGCTCGGCGAAACGACCTGCTCGAATACCGCGGTGTTTGTACCTGCGACCGCGGCGGCGCTCACAGTTCGCCGCCGTTCTTGGACGCGTAATCCTGCGCGGAGAGCAGCGGGCCGTCCGATTCGGCGGCGACCTTGAAGAGCCAGCCGGCGCCGTACGGGTCGCTGTTGATCAGGGCCGGGTCGTCGACGACGGCGGGGTTGATTTCGGTGACCTCGCCCGTGACGGGGGCGTACAGGTCCGAGACGGACTTGGTCGACTCGACCTCGCCGCAGGTCTCCCCCGCGGTCACCGCGGAGCCGACCTCGGGCAGGTCAACGTAGACGATGTCGCCCAGGGCGTCCGTGGCGACCGCGGAGATGCCGATGGAGACAATGTTTGATCCGGCGTTGCCGGAGTCCCGCGCAACCCACTCGTGCTCGTCGGAGTACTGCAGTTCAGGGGCAACTTTTGCCATGTGTTTTTCCTAAGTCTTGAAGTGGTCGTTGGTGCTAAATCAATTGTGGCCGGGTTGCGGAGTGACCGTGGCCGGGTTACGCGGCGCGGCCCGCCATCCTCCGCGTGCTCGCTCGTCCCTCGCTTAGACGCACGCTTCCGGATGACGTCCCCCACCGCTAAATGCCAGTTCAGTTCCGGAGGCCAATAGTTTTGGGCCAAACCGCCGTTCTCCGGAAAGAAACAGAGGCCGTCGATATCTTTTAGAGCCGACCCTCGGTAGGCGGTACGGGCCCCATCACCTTTGGCTTTCGAAGGCGATGGCTCCCGTTGGTTTTGGTGTTGTGGGTTGTTCTAAAAGGTGAGCTGTCCACGAGGGGGCGGCTGGCCGCGGTTTTCGAAAGCGTGCGTCTAAGCGAGGAACGAGCGAGCACGCGTGAAAACTGGGGCTAGTCGGTCCCGGAGCCGGGGACGGCCGGTCCCGGAGCCAGCCACAGCTCCGGGACGCGAATAGCCGGGCTACTTTTGGCGCTTGTAGAACGGCAGTGCGACAACTTCGAACGGTTCGGTTTTGCCGCGCAGGTCGATGTCCAGTGCGGTGCCGGGTTCGGTGAACTCGACGTCGACGTAGGCCATGGCGACCGGGTAGCCCAGAGTGGGGCTGGGCTGGCCGGAGGTGACTTCGCCGACCGTGTTGCCGTCCTTCAGGACCGGGTAGTGGCCGCGGCCGGCCCGGCGTCCGAGGCCCTTGAGCCCGACGAGTTTGCGCCCGGCGGTGGAGCCTGCGCCGGCCTCCTTCTTGGCGGCCAGGGCAGCCTTGCCGACGAAGTCGCCGTCCTTGGACAGCGCGACGACGGGGCCGAGCCCGGCGGCGAACGGGTCGCCCTCGAGGGAGAGTTCGTTGCCGTACAGCGGCATGCCGGCCTCGAGCCGGAGCGAGTCGCGGGAGGCCAGGCCGGCGGGCGTCAGCTCGCCGTCCTCGGCGATGGCGATGAGCGCCTGCCAGAGGGCGGCGGCGTCGTCGTTGGAGACGAAGATTTCGAAGCCGTCCTCACCGGTGTAACCGGTGCGTGCCAGCAGCAGGTCCTGGCTGGCGCCGCTGACCATGAACGGGACGTCGACGGCGGCGTAGTACTTCAGGCCGGTGACGAGCTCGTGCTGGGCGGCGGGGACCAGGCGGAGCAGGATGGCTTCCGCTTTGGGGCCCTGGACCGCGATCAGCGAGGTCTCGGCGGAGGCGTCCCGGACCGTGACGTCGAACTTTCCAGCCCGCTCGGCCAGGGCCGCGGCGACGACTTTGGCGTTGCCGGCGTTGGGGACGACAAGGAATTTCTCGTCACCGCGGCGGTAGGTGATGAGGTCGTCGATGATGCCGCCGTCCTCGTTGCAGATCAGCGAGTACTTGGCCTTGCCGACCGCCATGGCGGAGATCTTGCCCACGAGGGCGTAGTCCAGGAAGGCGGCGGCGTCGGGGCCGGTGACCCAGACCTCGCCCATGTGGGAGAGGTCGAACAGGCCGGCGGACTTGCGGACGGCGTGGTGTTCGGCGAGTTCGGAGCTGTACTTCAGCGGCATCTGCCAGCCGCCGAAGTCCGTGAAGGAGGCGCCGAGTTTTTTGTGCTCTTCGTAAAGTGCCGTGTAGTTCTCAGTCATCGTTGGCTGTCCCTAGTTGTTAGAGGCGGAGTTGGCGGAGTCGTCGGAGTGGGCTGCTGTGTCTTCCTCGAAGGCTTCGAGGGGAGGGCATGAGCAGATCAGGTTGCGGTCGCCCGCGGCCCCATCGATCCGGCCGACCGGCGGGAAGTACTTGTCCTGCTTTAGCGTGTGCACCGGGAAGACGGCCTGTTCGCGCGGGTAGCTTCGCTCCCAGTTGGTGCTGATGACGGCGGCCGCGGTGTGCGGGGCGTTGCGCAGCGGGCTGTGCTCCACGGTGAAGTCTCCGTGGGCCACCTGGTCAATCTCGGCGCGGATGGCGATCATGGCCGTGATGAACCGGTCGATCTCGCCGAGGTCCTCGGACTCGGTGGGCTCCACCATCAAGGTCCCCGCCACCGGGAACGCCAGGGTGGGCGCGTGGAAACCGTAGTCGATGAGGCGCTTGGCGACGTCCTCGGCGGTCACACCGGTCTTGGCCGTGAGTTCGCGCAGGTCCAGGATGCATTCGTGGGCCACCAGGCCGCCCTCGCCGGTGTAGAGCACCGGGAAGTAATCGTTGAGGCGGGCCGCAATGTAGTTGGCCGCGAGCAGGGCCGACTTGGTGGCCTCGGTCAGGCCCTGTCCGCCCATCAGCTTCACGTAGGCCCAGGAAATCGGCAGCACGCCGGCCGAGCCGTAGCGGGAGGCGGAGATCGGCGTGCCCTCGGCGCCGTTGGCCGGATCAGCCGCGTTGCCGGGCATGAACGGGGCCAGGTGGGCCTTCGCCGCGACAGGTCCGACGCCGGGTCCGCCGCCGCCGTGCGGGATGCAGAAGGTCTTGTGCAGGTTCAGGTGCGAGACGTCTCCGCCGAACTGGCCCGGCTGGGCCAGTCCGACGAGTGCGTTGAGGTTGGCGCCGTCAATGTAGACCTGGCCGCCGGCGGCGTGGACGGCATCGCAGACCTCGCGGACGTCGGCGTCGTACACCCCGTGCGTGGACGGGTAGGTGATCATGATCGCCGAGAGGGCGTCCTTGTGCAGCTCGATCTTGGCCTGCAGGTCAGCGTGGTCGATCGTGCCGTCGGAGGCGGTGGCCACGACGACGACCTTCATGCCGGCCAGCACTGCGGAGGCGGCGTTCGTGCCGTGCGCGGAGGCCGGAATGAGGCAGATGTTGCGCTGGTCGTCGCCGCGGGAGAGGTGGTAGCCGCGAATGGCGAGCAGTCCGGCGAGCTCACCCTGGGAGCCGGCGTTCGGCTGGATGGAGACCTGGTCGTAGCCGGTGATCTCGGTCAGCTGGGCTTCGAGGTCCTCGATCAGTTCGCGCCAGCCGGCGGTCTGGGATTCGGGCGCGAAGGGGTGGATGGAGGCGAACTCCGGCCAGGAGATGGCTTCCATTTCGGCCGTAGCGTTCAGCTTCATGGTGCAAGAACCCAGCGGGATCATGGTGCGGTCCAGGGCCAGGTCCCGGTCGGAGAGGCGGCGGATGTAGCGCAGCAGCTGGGTTTCGGAGCGGTGCGTGTTGAAGACCGGGTGCTGGAGGTAGTCGGAGGTGCGCTCGACGGCGGAGTCCAGGGCAAACGCAGTGTCCCTGCCTGCGGCACTATCCGCGACGCTGGCGCCGAAGGCGGCGACGACGTCGGCGACGATCGCCGCCGTCGTGGCCTCATCGGCGGAGATGCCGACCGTGTCGGCGTCGACGGCGCGCAGGTTGATGCCCTTGGCGTCGGCGGCGGCGATGAATTCCGCGGCCTTGCCCGGCACGGAGACGGTCACGGTGTCGAAGAACGAGGTGTGCAGCACGTCCAGTCCCGCAGCTTTCAGCGAGGCGGCAATGGTCCGGGCGTGGCCGTGGGTGGTCTCGGCAATGGCCTTCAGCCCGTCCGGGCCGTGGTAAACGGCGTAGAAGGAGGCCACGATGGCCAGCAGCGCCTGGGCGGTGCAGATGTTGGAGGTGGCCTTCTCACGGCGGATGTGCTGTTCGCGGGTCTGCAGCGCCAGCCGGTAGGCGGGGACGCCGGCGTTGTCCTTGGAGACGCCCACGAGGCGGCCGGGCATGGAGCGCTCCAGGCCCTTCTGGACGGCCATGTACGCGGCGTGCGGGCCGCCGAAGAACAGCGGCACGCCGAAGCGCTGGGCGGAGCCGACCGCGATGTCCGCGCCCTGTTCGCCCGGGGAGGTGATCAGGGTCAGGGACAGCAGGTCCGCGGCCACGGTGACGAGCGCGCCGCGTTCCTTGGCGTCCGCGATGACGTCCGAGTGGTCGAACACGCGTCCGGAGGCACCGGGCTGCTGCAGCACGACGCCATTGATGACGCCCTCGGGCAGGCCCTTGGATAGGTCCGCGACCTCGACCTCGAAGCCGAGGGCCTCGGCGCGGCCCTTGACGATGGCGATGGTCTGCGGGAGGCAGTCGGCGTCGAGGACGGTCTTGCCGTCGTGGGCCGTCTTGTTCTTGTTGGCCCGTCGCATCATCAGCACGGCCTCGGCGACGGCCGTGGCTTCGTCCAGCAGCGAGGCGTTGGCGATCGGGAGCCCGACGAGGTCCTGGACCATGGTCTGGAAGTTCAACAGCGCCTCGAGCCGGCCCTGGGAGATTTCGGGCTGGTACGGCGTGTACGCGGTGTACCAGGCCGGTGCCTCGAGGATGTTGCGGCGGATCACGGCCGGGGTGACGGTGTCGTAATAGCCCTGGCCAATCATCTGCACTGCGGTCTTGTTCTTCGATGCCAGCTTGCGCAGTTCGGCGAGCACTTCCACTTCGCTCAGCGCCGCGGCGAGCGCCAGGTCGGAGTCCTGCCGGATGTCCTTCGGGACGGCGGTATCCACCAAGGCGTCGACGGTGTCGTAGCCGACAGCCTTCAGCATGGCGTCGACGTCGGCCTGGCGCCGGGCGCCGATATGCCGGTCAACGAAGGACGTGGAGGCTGAGGTAACAGTCACAAGGAACTCCATAACTAAGGCGGCGCAGGGTACGCCACATTGATTCGGGTTCCTCCCCGCTCTGTATTGGACCTGAGAGTTTCCGCGCAGCCGCTTTCGCGAGGCTCCGCTTGCACCGTCGGTGAGCACAGCGCGCCGCGTGACGCACTTGCTGCTTTCCAGAGTTGCCTTGCCGCGGCGGTACATGGGCCTGAGAGATTCCTGGGGAGGGTTTGCTCCTACGGCGCCTGCTTGTACCTACTTGCAGAACTCTCCCGCCGCAGATCAAAGGCATATTCAATTGCTCGTGACCGCAGTCACAACTCCCATTGTCCTATGCCGGAGGCACGTCCGCAAACTCCGGTACCCGGGCCGCTTCAGCGTTACGGTAGAGCGGTGGCCAAGAGGCGGCGGCGCATGCGGCCACTGGGCAAATTACGACTCAAGGAGACAATTCATGCTGGAGCGAAGGCCATTCGGGAACACTGGTTTGGAAGTCTCCATCGTGGGGCTCGGCGCCGGCCAGATCGGTGAAAGTGATGTCACCGAGGCCGAAGCCGCCGAGGTGCTCAACGGGGCATTGGATCTCGGCGTTACGCTGATCGATACCGCCGCCAGTTACGGGCTGAGCGAAGAGCGCATCGGCCGGCACCTCGGCGGACGCCGGGACGAGTTCGTATTGTCCACAAAGGGTGGGCCCAAGATCAACGGCCAACGGGACTGGTCGCCGGGCAGCGTGCTGGAGAGTATCGAACAGTCCCTGCGCTTGACCCGGTCGGAACGGCTCGACGTCTTCTATCTGCACTCATGCCCGCTTGAAATCCTGCGGCGTGGCGATCTGCAGGACACCCTGGACCAGGCAGTCGCCGCCGGCAAGATCGGTGTCGCCGGCTACAGCGGAGACAACGCGCCGCTCGCATTCGCTGTGGACTCCGGCCGGTTCGGTGCCATCGAAACCAGCGTCAACATAGCCGACCAGTGGAATCTCCGAAACGTTCTCCGTCCCCGGTTCGGCCCGGGAGTCATCGCCAAGCGCCCGATCGCGAACGCGCCGTGGCGCTTCGCTGAACGACCCACCGGGAACTACGCGGAGCTCTATTGGGAACGGCTGCGGGCCCTGGAGCTCGACCCAGGAGACCTGGACTGGGCCGAGTTCGCCCTGCGCTTCACGGTGTACGCGCCCGGCGTGGACACCGCAATTGCCGGCACGGCCAAGCTGGCCAACCTGCGCGCTAATATCACCGCCGCCGGACGGGGCCCTCTTCCGGCTTCTGCACTGGAAGGCATCGACCGCGCCTGGCACGCTGTGGGCTCCGGCTGGCCGGCCTCGACCTGACGGCCCGGCAAGCCTAAAGCCGCCCTTAGCTGCGCAGGCGTTCGACGGCGGCCAGCAGGCTCTCGACGTCGCCGGCCACCTCGGCCGGCGCCTCGCCGGGTCCCCGCGCCAGCATGGCGTTGAAGTACAGCCCGTCCCCCATGTACAGCACGGGCTTGGCCATGGCGGGGCCCACATCAGCGGCAAGGAGCGCCAGCCAGCTCGCCTGGACTCCTGCCATCCGCCGCAGGGTCTCGGCGTGGGCCACCTCGGCCAACCGGGTGGCGGCCACGAAGACCCGGTCCAGCGGGGTATCGGCCCATACGGAGGATCTGATGAAGTACGCCGCCGCTCCTTCCGGTGCCGCGGCCATGGCCGCCAGGTCCGCGGCGAGGAGCCGGTCCAGGCGCTCAAGCAGCACCGAGATCATGGCCTCCTTGTTTGGGAAGTGGTACAGCAGTCCGCCTTTGGAGACGCCGGCCCGCCGGGCGACCGCGTCCAGTGTCGCGGCGCGCTCCCCCTCCGCAATGAGGAGGGATTCGAAGGCGTCGAGGACGGCTTCGCGGGCTACGGGTTTTCTGGCCATGGCTCCCATCATGCCTGCCGTGACGCGAATTTCTTAACTGTACCGTCTGGACGGTACAGTTAACCGTCATGAGCACCGCATCCCTGTCCGCAGCCACCCGCACCGAACAGGCCCCGCGCGCGCCTTGGCGCGACTGGCTGGCCTTGTCGCTGCTGATGTTCCCGGTCCTGCTCGTAGCCGTGGACAACACCGCGCTGACCTTTGCCCTGCCGGCGATCGCCCGCAGCCTGGACGCCACCGGGGTGCAGCTGCTGTGGATCGTCGATGCGTATCCGCTGGTGCTGGCCGGCCTGCTCGTGGCGATGGGCAGCCTCGGTGACAGGATCGGCCGGCGCCGGCTGCTGTTCATCGGCAGCACCGGTTTCGCCCTGGTTTCCGCGGTGACGGCTTTCGCGCCCAGCGCGGAATGGCTGATCGCGGGACGGGCCGGCCTGGGCTTCTTCGGCGCCATGCTGATGCCGTCCACGCTGTCCCTGATCCGCAATATCTTCCCGGAGCCCAACCGGCGGCGGCTCGCGGTGGCGATCTGGGCCGCGGGCTTCTCCGGCGGCGCCGCGCTGGGCCCGATCTTCGGCGGCTGGCTGGTGGAGCACCTCTGGTGGGGTGCGGTCCTGCTGGTCGCCGTGCCGATCATCCTGCCCCTGCTGGTCCTGGGCCCCGCGCTGATTCCGGAATCGCGGGACCCCAACCCGGGCAGGGTGGACGCGCCCAGCATCGTCTTGTCCCTGCTGGCCATGGGTCCGGCGGTCTACGGCATCAAGATCCTTGCGACCGACGGCGTGGCGCTGGAGCCGCTCGCGGCCCTCGGGATCGGGCTGCTGATGGGGTACGCCTTCGTCCGGCGGCAGCGCCGGCTGGCGGCCTCGGCATCCTCTGCTCCGCTGCTGGACCTCAGCCTCTTTGCCAACCCGGTCTTCAGCACCGCGATCACCGCCAACGTCCTGGCCCTGTTTTCGTACAACGGTTTCATCTTGTTCCTCGCCCAGCATTTGCAGCTGCTCGAGGGGCAGTCGCCGTCGGAATCCGGCATGGCGATGATCCCGGCACTCGTCGCCACCGTCGTTGCCGGGCTGCTCGTGGTCCCGCTGGTCCGCAAGGTCCGTCCGGGGTTCGTGGTGGCGGGCGGCCTGCTCCTTAGCGCTGCGGGTTATGGCCTCGTGGCCTTCGGAGACCACGGCGCCGGGCCCGGCGTGCTGCTGGCCGCCCTGCTGGTGCTGTGCCTGGGGGTCGGCGCGGCCGAGACCATCTCCAACGACCTGATCCTTGGGGCGGCGCCGGCGGCGAAATCGGGCGCAGCGTCCGCCATCTCGGAAACCGGCTACGAGGTGGGCTCCCTGCTCGGCACCGCCATCCTCGGTTCCATCCTGACCGCCTCCTACCAGCGCAACCTGCAGCTGCCCGCCGGCGTCGCCGGGATGGCACCGGCGGAAACCGCGGCCCAGGCCGGCGAGACCCTCGCCGGGGCCGCCGAACTGGCGCATACCCTCCCGGCTCCGCTGGCCGAGGCCGTGATGGCTGCCGCCCGGGCCGCATTCGACTCCGGCGTTCACATCACGGCCGCCATCGCGCTGGTACTGATGGCCGGCGCCGCGGCCCTCGCCGCCGTCGTGCTGCGCAAGGTACCGACGGCGAACTAGGCGTCAGGCGCAGGGCACCTCTGTTCAGATGGCAGCGGCCGGCAAGGCGTTAAATGGCAAGCGTCCGACGCCGGGACGGAACCCGGCGTCGGACGCGTGGAAGTAAGCGCGTAGAAGGAAGCGGCTACTTCTTGGTGTCCGGCGTGGTGACGCTGGCGGTGGCACGCATGGTTTCGGCGTTGACCATCCAGGCGTACTGCTCGAGCTTGGCAATGAACGCGTGCAGCAGGTCGGCGGTCGTGGGGTCTTCCTCGTCCACCTCATCGTGCACCTTGCGCATCGTACCGACGGCAGCCTCAAGGGCGGCGACGATCTTGTCGATCGCGTCCTTGGTGTTGATCAGGCCGGTCGGGAATTCTGCGAGTGCGGTGGTCTTGGAAACGGTGGAGCTGCGGCCGTCCGGCAGGGCGTGGAGGGCGCGCATACGCTCGGCCAGGTCATCGGCAAAGCCGCGGGCGGCCTCGATGATCTCGTCAAGCTGCAGGTGAAGGTCGCGGAAGTTCGTCCCCACGATGTTCCAGTGCGCCTGCTTGCCCTGCACATGGAGTTCGATCAGGTCCACGAGAACGGCCTGCAGGTTGCTCGTCAGGGTGGGCGTTGCTTTCATGCATCCTCCTTGATAGGAACGGCTTGGCGTTATGCCTCAGACGCTACCCCACCGAGCAGACGGCACGCGATGGTCGCGGCGCAATTTCACGTTCAGCTTACTAAGTAAGCTTAGTAAGCCTCCCGGGGCCGGCTCAGACGGCCTGGTTCAGCATCGGCCCCTGCGGGAAGATGGCCCGGGTGATCCCCCCGGCGGTGGCTTCGGAAAGCTGGGCGAGGTAGTCGTTCCGGCGGCGCGGCGTGATCCGGGACTGCGGCTCGAAGCCCTGGTCCGGGTCGTCCGCGTAGTGGGCGGTGAGGCCATCACGCATGAGGCGGATCGCCTCGGCGCGCTGCTGCGACACGGCGGCGTGCGTGGAGCCCAGTTCGGCTGCCAGGTCCTTGACCGTCCGGTCGCCGAAGTAGATCTCCTCGACGACGTAGCGCATCCGTTCCGGCAGCGACTTCACGGCGGCACGGAGGTACTGCAGCCGTTCGTCCGCGAGCACCGAGCTTTCCGGGGACAGGGTCTCCGCGGCGAGGGTGTCAACGACGGCGTCGTCGAGCGGTGTGAGGGTGCGCGACGCGTCCGCGAGGGCGGCTTCGACGACGCTTTGCTGGACGCCGAGCGCGGAGGCGATCTCGTCAACCGAGGGCGTGCGTCCGAGAGCCGCCGCCAAGGTTTCCTGAACGGACATGGTCTCTTTGATCCGGCGGCGTGCCGAGCGCGTGGCCCAGTCGCTGGCGCGCATCTCATCGGCGAACGCGCCAAGGATGCGGCGGCGCGCGAAGGCGCCGAAGGGCACGCCAAGGTCAGGGTCGAAGGAATCGGCCGAGGTAATCAAGGCCACGGCGCCAGCCGATGCCAGGTCATCGCGCGAGAGGTGGGACGCCTTCGAGCACAAATCTGAGACGAGATAGCCGACCAGCGGAAGGTGCTGGGTGACCATCTCGTTGCGTTCCACGCGATTCAATAGTGTGTCCCCCCATGAGACGGATCAGGAGCTTTAAAACCCTGAGAGCCGCACCCACAAACGGTCCAGCGCTCCCCCCATGGGAGGCGGTGTTCGAAGCTCGGGCGCAGCACCCAGAACGAAACCTATCACCTGATCCGGCATCTGCGTGTACCCTCAGGGAAAAGCTTGGCGGAAAATGCGGAAAGCCGTAATTTGGCCGTGATGGCAGGGGAAATGGGGCCCATGGGTGCAGGGGATCTTTCGGCGGCGCTGTGGCAGGAACGGCGGCAGTTGGAACTGCTCCTGTTCAGGTTGGAAACCCAGCGCCTGCACGTGGCCGCCGGCAACACCCACTGGCTGACCTTCACCGCTTCCGAGGTGGAAGCCGTTCTGGACCGGCTGCGCTTCGAAGCGCTGGCCCGCAATGTCGAGTCCGCGGCGGTGGCGGCCGAATGGGGCCTGCCGGCGCAGGCAACGCTGGTTGAACTGATTGCCGGCGCGCCGCAGGGGTCCTGGCCCACCGTCCTGCAGGAGCACCTGGACGGATTGCGCGGCTTGATGGGCCGGCTTGGCGAGGCCGCCCGCGCCAACGAGGAGCTGCTTCGAAGCCTGCAACGGCCCGCGGGCCCGAACGATCCTGCCGGAATCCTCGAACAGCTGACGGTTGCCGGAAACATTGAGCGTGCCCTTGCCATTACGCGCCGCGCGACCCAGCCGCTCATGGCCCAGTACCTAGGCGACGACGCGAACTCGCACTGACGGCCTTTAGTCGCGGGCGGCCGCCGGGGGCAGCAGGCCGCGCAGCGCGTCCTCGGTGCCGGGACCGGATTCGGCGCCTGCTTCAGCTGCCGCCAGGTTCGCCGCAGCAATGGCCTCGATTACTTCCCGCCGCTGGATCGGAACGCCGCGGGGCGCCTCGATGCCGATCCGGACGCCGTCGCCGCGCCCTTCCAGAACAGTGATGACGATGCCGTCGCCGATCATGATCTGTTCGCCCGGCTTGCGTGTTAGTACCAGCATTCTCTCAATCTACCCTTCGCGGCCGGACGCTGCGGCCCACGGCGTCGGCCGGGTCGCCGGCCGGCCATCGATCCAGCCCACCGGCAGGCCGAGGGCGTCCACGCTTTCGGGCGTCCCGGTGTCCGCTGCGCCCACCACGGCCACCGCGGCCACCTCGAGCCGGGCCCGCAGCAGGCTCACCCAGCGGGCGGTGTCCTCGTGCTTGCGCCCGGCGTCGACCACAACCCAGAGCTGGTCCGGGGAAAGCGCCGAGATCGCCTGCAGCCGCGCCAGGGTATTGCGGGCCTTGCCGAGCCCGAAGGCGGCCAGCACCGTCTGCTCGGTCTCCACGGCGTGGGCGCGGGCCGCCGTCGCGCTCTGGCGTCCGTCCAGGTGCAGGTGGCCGTAAGCGCTCAATTCTCCGGCGGTGCGCACGTCCGCGCCGCCAGCGGCGATGGACATGGCCAGGGCGGTGTCCATCGCGTCGTCGCCGAGGCCGACCAGCACCACCAGGTCCCCGGTGCCGCTCAGCGGGACCGGCACCGGCTCGCGCGCCGGCGCGGCATTTCGCACGGACGGCGACGGCGGCACGCGGTCGTGGGCCGGTGCGGTGCGCTCCCCCGCGCCGTTCCCCGGGCGTGCTGCCCGGTCCGGGGCGGGCTGTCCCGCTCCGGCCGACGTCGGCCGCAGCCCGGATCCGAGCTGGTCCAGCAGTTCGGCGAAGTCCGGCGACTCGGTCGAGACCCCTGGGGTGCCGGTCCGGTGCAGGGTCAGTTCGGCGGCGTCGGCTTCGGCCAGCAGGGCGGCGATCGCGTCGCCCTGCAGCTGGTGGGCGGGGGCCGCGGCGATCCGCGTGCTGGGCGGCGTCTCCGTCCGCCGCGGCGCTTCCCGGACGGTATCCCGCGGGGCCTCTGCCGATGTGGCGGCGGCCCGCTCCACGATCTCACCCTCGGACAGGATGTCCGCATCCGGCACGACCTCGCCGGTGACGACGTCGTGCTTGGGCTGGACCTCGACGATGGCCTCGTAGCGGTTCGCCGCGAACAGCCCGGCGATGCCGGGACTGATCACGCGCTCGGCGGAAACGATGCGGGCCGACGGGCCGTACTGGGCCTCGGCCTTGCTGCGGATTTCCTCCAGCGAGGCTCCCTTAAGCCGATAGCGGTTCGGCATGGCGCACGACTCCTACAGTTTCGATCCGGACATTGGCGGAAGTGACTTCGCGGTACGACAGCACCGGAACGGACCCGGGCTGGGCTCCGATAAGCCGGTGGATGGCCGGACGCAGCGCCGGGGCGCAGACCAGGACGGCCTGCCGGTTGGCGGCGGCCGCGGAGTCCACCGCGTTGCGCACCGAGCGGAGCACGGCGTCGAGCCGGTCCTGTCCCATCACGATCTGGCTGCCGCCCTCGGCCGGCCGCATATCCTCCAGCATGGACTGTTCCAGGAGCGGGTCGATCATGATCACGTTGAGCACCGGGCCCTCCATGAACTTGGCGGTCAGCGCCGGACCGAGTGCCTGGCGGGCCGCCTCCACCAGCGACTCCGGGTCGGTGGAAACCTTGGCCCGGAGGGTAAGCGCCTCGTAGATGCGGGCCAGGTCGTTGATGGGGACCTGCTCGTCGAGCAGGCCTTGGAGCACCCGCTGCAGCTCGGCGAGCGAGAGCAGCGCGGGAGTCAGTTCGTCCACGGCGGAGGGGCTCTGCTTGCGGACGCCCTCGGTCAGCACCCGGACATCCTCGCGGGAGAGCAGCCGGGCAGCATTGCCCGTGACGATGGAGGACAGGTGCGTGACCAGCACCGAGACGCGGTCGATCACGGTGGCCCCGGTCATCTCGGCGTTGTGCCGCATCTCGGCCGGAATCCACTTCCCGGCGAGCCCGAAGACCGGCTCAATCATGGCGACGCCCGGGAGCGAGTCCAGTGAGTCGCCGAGGGCCAGCATCTGGCCGCCCGGGGCGGTGCCGCGGCCGGCCTCCACCCCGGCGATCCGAATGGCGTAGGTGGCCGGCGGGAGATCCACACTGTCCCGGGTGCGGACCGGCGGGATGACCAGGCCCAGTTCCATCGCGATCTTGTGCCGCAGCGATCGGACCCGGGCCAGCAGGTCGTCGGAGGCGCCGGAGACCATGTCGACAAGGTCGGGGGCCAGCAGGATCTCCACGGGGTGGACGCGCATGTCCTCCAGCAGCTTCTCGTTGGGGTCCAGCTGCGGGGAGTTCAGCGCGGCGGCCTCGGCGCCGCGGGCCTTTTCCGCCTGCTGCTGGCCGGCGGCGGTGCGGCGCGAAGCCAGGATCAGGCCGGCGCCGACCAGGACGAACGGAATGGGCGGCATGCCGGGGATGAGGGCCATGGCGAGGGCGGCCACGCCCGCGATCATCAGGGCGTTGGGCGACTGCAGCAGCTGCGTGGAGGCCGTCCGGCCCATGTCCGCCTCCGCGTTGGACCGCGTCACGATCATGCCGGTGGAGACAGCCATCAGCAGCGCCGGGATCTGGGTGACAAGTCCGTCACCCATGGTCAGCAGGCCGTAGGTGTTGAGGGCGTCGCCGATCTCCATGCCGCGCTGCAGCATGCCGATTGCGATGCCGCCAATGAAGTTGATGATGATGATGATGATGCCGGCGATGGCGTCACCCTTGACGAACTTCGAGGCGCCGTCCATCGCGCCGTAGAAGTCGGCCTCTGCCGAGACCTCGGCGCGCCGCTCCCGGGCCTGGGTGTCGGTAATCAGGCCGGCGTTGAGGTCGGCGTCGATCGCCATCTGCTTGCCCGGCATGGCGTCCAGGGTGAACCGCGCCCCGACTTCGGCGACGCGCTCAGCGCCCTTCGTGACCACGACGAACTGGATAACCACCAGAATCAGGAACACGACGGCGCCGATGATCATGGAGCCGCCCACGGTCACCTTGCCGAAGGCCTCAATGACCTGGCCGGCGTAACCGTTGCCGAGGACCAGCCGGGTGGAGGCAACGTTGAGGCCCAGCCGGAACAGCGTGGCCACGAGCAGCAGCGAGGGGAACACGGAGAAGTCCAGCGGCTTCTTCACGAACATGCTGGTCAGCAGCACCAGCAGCGCCAGCAGGATGTTGCACACGATGAGGAAGTCCAGCAGCGGGGCGGGCACGGGAACCACCAGCAGCAGCACGATGCCCACAATGCCGATCGGCACCGCCAGCCGGGCGAGCCTGTTGTTCATGATGCGGTCCTTTCACAGACGCTGGTTCCAAAAATGTTCGCGAAGATGCTCATAGCGCGGCTCCGGCCATCCGGTGCAGCCCGGCTCCGGCGCCGCGGGCCTTGAGCGACATGACGAAGGCCAGCACCCCGGCCACGGCGTGGTAGAAATCCACCGGGATCTCCTGCCCCAGCTCGCAGGCGCCGTGCAGCGCCCGGGCGAGCGGGATGTCCTGGACCATGGGCACGTTCTTCGCCTCGGCCTCCTGCCTGATCCGCGACGCGACGTGGCCGGCACCCTTGGCCACCACCCGCGGGGCCGACTTTCCGGGCTCGTACTTCAGCGCGACGGCGACGTGCGTGGGGTTGACGAGGACGACGTCGGCGTCCCCGATTGCCGCGATCATGCGGTTCCGGCTCATGGACAGCTGCCGGGCCCGGCGCTGGGAGCGGATCAGCGGATCGCCTTCGCTGCTCTTGTTCTCGTCCTGGACTTCCTTCTTGGACATCCGGGTCTTCTTCCGGTTCCGGCGCATCACCACGAAGAAGTCCACAGCCGCCAGCGCGATGCCGGCGAAGACGGCGAACTGGACCAGGGAGGAGATGCCGCTCCCGGCCGCCGCCACGACGCCGGACACCGGAAGGCCGCCGGCGGTGAGCAGCACCGGGATGAGCCCCTGAACGACGGAGTAGAGCACGAGGCCGACAACGCTGGCCTTCAGCAGCGCCTTGATCCCGCCCCACAGCGCCTGGGTGCCGAAGATGCGCTTCAGCCCGCTGAGCAGTTTGAAGTTCTCGAAGTCCAGGCGGAACTTCTTCAGGTGGATGCCGCCCTGCAGCGCCGAACCCACCAGGACGACAAGGAGCACGACGATTAGCAACGGTCCGAGGATTCCGGCGAGCGCGCCGAGGCCGTCCTCGAGGGCCTTCACGGCCCTTGCCGGATCCGGCTGCGCCATGACGCCCCGGACGCTGAAGAGCTGGTCCGTGGCCGCGTTGGCCCCGCGCTGCACGGTCGCGGGGATCATGACGGCGGCGGCGCCGACCGCCAGCCAGGCGGTGAGGTCCTGGGAGCGCGAGAGCTGGCCCTTGGAGCGGACCTCCCGCATGCGTTTGTCGGTGGCTTGTTCGGTTTTTTCCTGTGAATCCGCCATCAGCCCACCCCCAGCACAGTCTTGGCGGCCTGCCCGGCGAGGGTGGAGACGATCCTGGGCAGGGCGAGGAAGAGGAATCCTGCCAACGAGAGGGTCAGCATGATCTTGAGCGGGAAGCCCAGCGAGAAGGCATTCAGTGCCGGGGCCACCCGGGTCAGCAGGCCGAGCCCGACGTCGGCGAGGAACAGCACCACCAGCAGCGGGCCGGCGATCTGGACGGCGGCGAGGAACATGCCGGTGACGGCGGAGGTCATGGCCTGGACCGGCTGGGCCAGGTCAAGGCCGCCGGCCAGCGGCAGGGCGGTGAAGCTTCCGGTCAGGCCGCCGATGACGAGCTGGTAGCCGTCCGAGGAGAACAGCAGGGCGAGCGCCGCCATCTGCAGCAGCCGGGTGAACTGGGCGCCGTTGACCATCATCTGCGGGTCGAAGGCCTGGGCCATCTGGAAGCCGCTGAAGAGGTCGATCAGGCTGCCGGCGGACTGGACCGCTGCGAAGACCAGCATGACCAGGAAGCCCAGGACCAGGCCGGTGACGAGTTCCAGGACCACTCCGGTGAGGAAGCCTGCCGTGTCGCGGGCGACGTAGCCGGCGGAGAGCCGCTGCGAGACGGCCAGGCCCAGGCCGACGCCCAGCATGGCTTTGATCCGCCCGGGGAAGGCCTGGTGCGCGAAAGGCGGTGCCACGATCAGGAATGCCGTCATCCGGACGGTGGCCAGCAGGAGGACTTCCAGCCACGTCTGATCGATCGGGATGCCCACCTCACAAGCCTCCGAGCAGGGAGGGGATCTTGGCGAAGAGGTCGTTGGTGAACGCGACCATCTCCGAGATCATCCAGTGCCCGCAGATCAGCAGCGCCACCGCCACGGCGGCCAGTTTGGGCACGAAGGAGAGGGTGGCTTCCTGGAGCTGGGTGATGGACTGAAGCAGGGAAATCGCCAGGCCCACCACCAGCGCGGTCACCAGCACCGGGGCCGAGAGCTTGGCGGCCACGATCATGGCCTGGAGGCAGATGTCCAGGACGGCGTTGGCGTTCATCCCGAGCCTGCATAACTTTGGATCAGCGAGGTGATGATCAGGCCCCAGCCGTCCACGAGGACAAAGAGCAGGATCTTGAACGGCAGCGAGATCATCACCGGCGGAAGCATCATCATGCCCATCGACATCAGGGCCGCGGAGACGACGAGGTCGATCACGAGGAACGGGATGAAGATGACGAAGCCGATAATGAAGGCGGCCCGGAGTTCGGAAATCATGAACGCCGGGATGAGCGTCTGCAGCGGCACCGCTTCCGGCGTGGCCGGGTTCTCCATGCCGGCGGCGCGGGTCATCAGTGCGATGTCTTCCTCGCGGGTGTGCGCCAGCATGAAGTGCTGCAGCGGGCCCGAGCCGGCGCTGAGCGCGCCGTTGAAATCCAAGGTGCCGTTCAGGTAGGGCTGCACGCCGATGGTGTTCATCTCGTTGATGACCGGCCACATGACGAAGATCGACAGGAACAGGGCCAGGCCCGCCAGCACCTGGTTGGGCGGTATGGACGGGAGCGAGAGCGCGTTGCGGGTCATCGCGAGCACCACGAAGATCTTGGTGAACGAGGTCATCATCAGCAGCAGCGCGGGCGCGACGGACAACAGGGTGATCCCGATCAGGGTCAGGACCGCTGTGGATGGCTTTCCGTCCATGCCGTTGATCTCGATGTTGACGCTGCCGGTGTCCGGGCTGGCCGGCGGGGTTGGCGGAACCGGCGGCACGGGGGCAGTCGCATGGCCGGCGGAGGCGTTAAGCCAGAGCAGCAGGACGGCGCAGAGCACGGCGGCGACGCCGATGGCCAGGAACCTTGTGGTTCGGCTGATGCCGGTTCGGCTGCTGCTGGTTGACGGGACGCGGGCGGAGCGGGCGGTGGCAGGGCGGATCAATTGCGGCGTCCGCTCCTGAGAGCGGCAGCGGCCTGCTTCCAGGTGGAACCGGCCAGAATTGACCCGTGCAGCGGCGGGTGGGACGCGGCGGGCGCGGTCCCGCGCCCCGGGGCGGTCCGGGGGTGGGGTTCGCGGCGGATGGAGTTGCGGCGGGACAGCGGCCGGTCCGGTGCCCCGGGCTCGCCAGCCGCAAGGCTGCCGACCTGGTCCGCGGTCCCGGCCCCGTTCACGGGTGCGGCGGAGGCAGCGGCTCCGGCTCCGGCTCCCGCGCTTGCGAGGATCTGCGCGAAAGCGCCGGCGGCACCGGCGCGGCGGGGCTCCGGATCCAGGGCCTCTGCGGCCTCTGCCGGGATGTCGCCGGTGTGCAGGACGTTGACGGCGTGGTCGGTGACGCCGAGCAGGAAGCGCTGGCCACCGGCGTCGACCACCACTACGGAGGCACGCTGGCCGACGCTTTGGCGGCTGACGACGCTCAAGGCGGCGTCAGCGCGGCGTCGTCCCGTGCCTTTGCCGAGACGGCGCTGCAGCAGCCAGATCAGTCCAAGCACCGCGCCCAGGGCTACGGCTACCCGCAGCCCGAGGATCAGCGAGTCCATTCAGCTAAGCCCCTCGGCCACGTCGAGGATCCGGGTGATCCGCACGGCGTAGTCCTGGTCCAGGACCACAACCTCGCCGTGGGCGATCAGCCGTCCGTTGAGCAGAACGTCGGCGGGGGCGCCCGCGGAGCGGTCCAGTTCGATGATCTTGCCGGGTTCGAGCGAGAGCACGTCGCGGACGGACATGCGGGTGCGGCCGATCTCCACGGTCAGGGCCATCTCGATGTTGTTGATGCGGCCCAGCCGGCCGGCCACCGTGTCGCCGCCGCCGAAGAGGTCGCCGGCACGGTCCTGGCTGGTGCCGTGTTCGCGCAGCCGGACCGCGAACCATGCCGCCGGGCTGGTGCCGTCGGAGAGTTCGAAGACGGCAGTGTCGGGGTCCGAAAGCAGCCCGGACGCGTCGGACTCGCGCAGGTCCGAGAGCACGCCGGCGCCGAAGACCGAGCTTGCGCTTTCCATCGCGGGGCGGAGGACATCGGTGACGGAGACGACGCCGAGTTGGCCGCCGGCCATTCCCCCGGCCGCCTCGTCCAGGAACGTGCGGTCGCTGAGCATCAGGGCGAGGTCTGCGGTCACGGAGCCGACGAAGGTCGCGGTGACGGCCTGGCGGGCGTAGGGGGCTGCGGCGCGGGCCGGGACCAGCGCGACGACCTTCAGGGCTACCGGGCTCGGCAGTTCCTCAACGAGCCGTTCCGCCGACGATTCATGCTTGGTCAGGGTGATGCTCATTGGTTATTCTCCTCGATTGTGACAATGACGGCTGCGGCCCGGGACCCGTTGCGGGCCGGGGCGGCGGTGGCCAGCCTCGTGCCATCCAGGGTGAGGTCGAACGGCCGGTTTTCCAGGTGCGGGAGGGTCAGGACGTCCCCCACCGCGAGGCCCAGCACCTGGCTGGGGGTGACGTACGACGTCGAGAGCCGCACCGAGAGTTCCACCGGGACGCGCTCCAACTGCGAGCTGATGCGGGCGGCGGCGTCCCCGCGGTTGTCCGTCGGGTTGACCTTCTTCAGCCGGCCCAGCAGGATTCCCGCCGGCACCGCCAGGGTGGCCGGGGCACTGATGTTGCCGACGTTGATCGTGAAGGAGGCGACAATCATGAGTTCGCTGGGCGCTGCGGCCTGGGCGAACTGGGAGTTGTACTGGACGGTGTCCACCCGGATGGTTTCGCTCAACAGCGGCCCGAGCGAGTAGCCGAGGTCCTCGAGGGCCTCGTCCATAAGTCCCTTGACCAGGGCCTGTTCAATCTGCGTGAACTTCCGGTCCGGCATCACCGTGTCGTTCGAGGCGCCCAGCATCCGGTTGATCCAGCCCAGGGCCGAAGGAGCGGGGAACTGCACCACCAGCTTGGAATCGTGCGACTCCACGGTGCACAGCACCATGGCGGTCACCGCCGGGAGGGAGGCGGCGTACTCGTCGTAGCTCTGCATGCCGACGTCCTCGAGCCGCACCACGGACTTCACGCGGACCTTGGCGGTCAGCTGGGTGCCCCACTGGCGGGCGAACGTCTCGAAGGCGAGTTCCAGGACGCGGCTGTGCTCTCGCGCCAGCGTCGCGGGACGCCGGAAGTCATAGACGCTGACGGTCCGCTCCCGTACCACTTCCCGCTCATCCAGAACACTCACGGTTGCCACTATCGGCAAGGGATCCGCCGTCGTAAGCAGTCTGCCCCAGGCAATAAACGGGGCGTCAGACAGCACGCGAAAGAGCCGCTATTTCTGGGTCAGCTTCAAGGCCTGGGGAATGAGGGCCCGGACGACGTCGGGCTTGTCGGAGATGACTACGATGTCCACCCGCCGGTTCCGCTCCATCAGCGCCGGCGTGGAATCGTCGTTGACCTGGCGGGCCGAGCCGAAGGCGACGGCCCCGATCCGCTGCGGCGGGATCCCGCCGCGGTCCACCATGTAGCGCAGCACGTTGACCGCGCGCGCCGAGGACAGTTCCCAAGTGGACGGGTACGCGGTAATGCCCTTCGCTGCGTGGCCTTCCACCATGATCTCCAGCGCCGCGGGGCCGAGGATGGGCGAGATGATGTGCAGCACCTGGGACGCGCGGTTGGTGAGCTCGGGCCGGTCGGGGGCGAAGAAGGCCTGGGAGCCGATGAGCTTGACCGTCAGGCCGCGCTGGTCGATTTGGAACTCCACGTTCTGGCTGAGCCCGGCGGCGGCCAGGCCGGCCTTCATCTTTTTCTCGAGGGCGCGCAGCCGGTCCACTTCTTTCTTCGCGGCGGCGAGGGCTGCGTCCTGGGCTTTCTTGTCGTCCGACTGGACGGCGGCAAAGGCCTCGAGGTCTTTGTTGACGAATTCGGGCGGGACCACGGTCCCGGAGGCGGTGTCCACGGTTTCCGAGGCCACCGCGCCGAACCCGGTGGCGAGCGAGTTGCGCAGCTTCTCAAACTTGTTCGCGTCGACCGTGGACATGGCGTAAAGGACGATGAAGAGGCACATGAGCACGGTGACCATGTCCATGTAGGAAGCCATCCAGCGTTCGTCGACGTGGTGCGCTTCGGGTTTCTTGCGGGGCCGGCGGCGTCCGCTCACGCTGCGGTGTCCATCGACTCCGCGGTGCCGTCACCGCTGGGCGCCTTGCGGCCCTTGTCGGCGCTCTTGAGCTGGTGCTCCGGGACCATGGAACGGAGCCGTTCGGCCAGCAGCAGGGGCTGGGCGCCGGACTGCACGGCGAGCATGCCCTCCATCACGAGGGTCATGCGTTCGATGTTCAACTCGGAGAGCCTGGCCAGTCGCGAACTGAACGGCAGCCAGATGAAGTTGGCCGAGAGCAGGCCCCACAGGGTCGCGACGAAGGCGGCGGCGATCATGTGCCCCAGTTCGTCCGGCTTGGAGAGGTTTTCGAGGACGTGGGTGAGGGACACGACAGTTCCGACGATCCCCACGGTAGGGGCGTAGCCGCCGAGGCTGGCGAAGAACTTCGACGACGCGTGGTCGCTGCGGGACTTCGTGTCAATCTCGTCCTCCATCTGCAGGCGGAGGTCCTCGGCGTCGGTGCCGTCTGCGATGTTCTGCAGGGCTCGGGCCAGGAACGGATCCTTGACGCTCGCGGCCTCTTCCTCAAGGGAGAGCAGGCCCTCGGCGCGCGCCTTTTCCGCGAAGCGGACCATCTGGTCGATGCTTTCCTGGGGCTTCGACGTCTTTCCCATGAACATTGCCGGCACGGCCTTGAACGCTTGGATCACGTCCTTGAGCGTGTTGCCGGCCAGCCCGATGGCCAGGGTTGCCCCGAAGACCAGGACCAGGGGCCCGGGCAGCAGCAGGCCGGAGATGCTGCCACCTTCAATGACCACCATGGTGACGACGGAACCAAACGCGAGGAGCAGTCCAATGATTGTTGCGGGATCCATGGCTTACTTCCTTGGTGGTTCAGGTGCGGAGGCGTCGTCGTCCGGTCCGGCAGGCGGGACCAGGCTCAAGGGGTAGCCCGTGACGGCAGGAAAATCCCGCGCCTTGTTCAGGACGTAGGCGCGGTAGTCGGCAATCAGCTCGACCACCTCGGCCAGGCTTTCGAGCACAACATAAGCGGCGCCGTCGAGCGTGACCAGGTGGGTGTCCGGGCTCTCGTGGATCCGTTCAATCAGGTCCGGATTGACCGCGAAGCGCGTTCCGTTGAGGCGTGTGACAACGATCATGGGCCGATTCTGCTCTGGGGACTGCCTGGCGGTGCGGCCAAGCGGCGGGTAGGGGTGTTCTCCCCTTACTGTCGGCCGCCCCCGCGCTTTCGTTAGGCGCCGCGGACACACGAAAGGGGCCCCCAAGGGACCCCTTCCATGTGGCCCGCCGTTCCACGGCCTTCGTTCGCCCGAATTTCGCTACGGCAACGGACACCCGCGGCGGAAACGGACCTGCGCGCCCCGGATCCGGGGCGCATCAGGCCGCCCGCGCCGCGTTTTTCCAAAACCGGTGCGAAAAAGCACGGCCGGCACCGCGTCTGCCGTCGAACGGGTGCATGCGGCGGACAGCTCGGGTCCTCGGAGCTGGATGAGTCCCGTGGCTGTCTTCCGTGCGCCCCTCGCTGGCGACCTTGGACCGCGGTGCGCCAGGGGTTAGCGCTTGAGGTTGCCGAGCTCCTGCAGGACCTCGTCCGAGGTGGTGATGATGCGGGCGTTGGCCTGGAAGCCGCGCTGGGCGACGATCAGGTTGGTGAATTCCTGGGACAGGTCCACGTTGGACATCTCCAGCGAGCCGCCGGCCAGGGTGCCGATGCCCGGGTCGCCGGCCGCGCCCAGCTGGACGTTGCCGGAGTTGGCGGTGGCGACGTAGGAGGAGCCGCCGGCCTTCTCGAGGCCGGCCGGGTTGGTGAACTTCGCCAGCGCAATCTTGGCGAGGACCTGCTTGGTGCCGTTGCTGAAGGACCCGATCAGGGAGCCGTCATTGCCGAGGGTGAAGGATTCCAGCTTCCCGGCCGGGGTGCCGTTCTGGCCGCTGACGGTGAGCGAGCTCATGCCGGCGAAGGAGGACACCTGGCTTACGTCGATGGTCTTGCCCGCAACGTTGAGCTTGCCCGGAGAGGTCAGCCGGCCGTCGGTGAAGCTCATCCGGTCCGCGATGGTGGCGCCGCCGTCGGTGGACACACCCCAGCCGCCGGGCTGCTGGACAAAGGTGAGGGTGAGGTTGCTGGCGGCGCCGACGGAGTCGTAGACCTTGACCACGCGGTCGAACGACGCCGAACCGGCGTCCGCGGGCAGGTTGCCGTCCAGCGTCATGGAGGTCGTGGGGGTCGCGATCATGGTGTTGGGGTTAAGCGTGATGTCGCCGATGGCACCCGCCTGGTCCACCTTGCCGTTGTTGGCGGTCCAGCCCTGCAGGATGCCGCCGTCCGGGCTGACGAGCTGGCTGGCAGCGTCGAACGTCATGGATCCCGCACGGGTGAACAGCTGCTGGCCGCCCTTGCTGGTGACGAAGAAGCCGTCGCCGGAGATCATCATGTCCGTGGCGCGGCCGGTGCTCTGCGAGGAGCCCTGGGCGAAGTTGGTGCTGACGCCGGCGACGCGGACGCCGAGGCCGATCTGCGCCGGGTTGCTGCCGCCGGACTCCCCCTGCGGCGCTGACGCGCCCTGGGTCAGCTGCGAGAGGGTGTCCTGGAACTGCGTGGAGGACGCCTTGAAGCCGGCCGTGTTGACGTTGGCGATGTTGTTGCCGGTGACATCCAGCATGGTCTGGTGGGCACGAAGGCCGGAGATTCCGGAGTACAGCGAGCGGAGCATGGGAACTGCCTTTCTACGGGAGGAAACTGGTCAGGAAGCGGCCGGCGCGGTAAGGCCGGTGATGGAGTCGAGGGGGATGGAGAGATCGCCGACCTTGACGGTCGGTACTGCGTCGGCGAAGGAAACCGAGCTGGCGATTCCGGTGCCGGTGGTGCCGTCGGCGAGTTTGTAGTCAACGGAGTGGCCGATCAGCTGTGATGCTGCCGAGCGCATCTGGAGGGAGAATCCCTCCTTGCTGTTGGAAGTCAGTTCGGTCATCTTTTCCATCATGGAAAGCTGGATGGTCTGCGCCATCATCTGGTTCGTATCCATGGGGGCGCTGGGGTTCTGGTTCTTGAGCTGGGCCACGAGGAGGGTCATGAACACGTTGGCGTCCATGGACTGCACGGGGGCCCGGACGGCGGCAGCCTGCGGGGTCGTCCCCGCGGCCGTAACCGGCTGCGGGGCGATGGGCTGGATAGTCATGGGTCGGGTTCCTTCGTGTCAGACGAGAATGTCGAGGGTGGTTTGGGGACCGTTCAGGATCCTGGTATTGCGCAGCGACGCTTGGTCCGCCAGAGCGTCCCACCGGTGCCCCGGCCGCGGTTCGCCGGGCCCGTTCCGGCCGCCGGGTCCCGAGCCGGCGCTGCCGGCGTCGGAGGCTTCGCGGCCGGCTGCACCCTGTCCCGCGTCCCCTCCTGCGTCCTGGCCCCGGCCCGCCGGTCCGCTGTGGTCCGAGAGGTCGAGGGTCGCACCGAAGCCGGCGTCGGCAAGTTCCTTGCGCAGTTCCGGCAGGATCCCCCGCAGCGCTTCCCGGCCGGTGTCCCCGGGAGCGAACAGTTCGATCCGAACGCCGGCGCCGTCGATGTGGGCGCGCACGGTCAGCGGACCGAGGTCCTCGGGGGTAACTTTCAGGGTCATGATGTGCTGGCCGTGCGGGGCCGCAGCGAGCGTGAACAGCGGCTTTGCCAGCTGCGGGGTGAGGGCGGGCTGCTGGGCCGGAGCCGGAGTCGCGGCCGCCGGTAGTGCCGTGCTGCGGGCCGGGCCCGGCGCGGGCGGGGCCACCGCTGCGGCGCCGGCAGCGGCCACGCTGTCCGTCGCTGCGGGAGCAGCCGGACGGCTCTCGGCGGGAGCGTCGGGGGCCCCGCCGGGGAGCCTCCCTCCGGTCCCGACGACGACGCCGGGCAGGCCCGGTG
>NZ_JBFTMU010000008.1:0-106845 GCF_056397125.1 Arthrobacter sp. 05N425 | reverse complement strand
GCGCAGGGGCGGGGCCGCCGGAAAGAATCCAACGGCCCCGCACCTGTTACTGCTGACTCGCCATCAGGCGGACCGACTTAGACGCGCGGCTTTTCGCGCATCTCGAAGGTCTCGATGATGTCACCTTCGTTGATGTCGTTGTACGAGCCAAGGCCGATACCACACTCGAAGTCCGTGCGGACCTCGGTTGCGTCGTCCTTGAAGCGCTTGAGCGTCTCAACGGTGAGGTTGTCGCCGATGATCTTGCCGTCGCGGGTGATGCGGGCCTTCGCGTTGCGCCGGATGACACCGGAGCGGACGATCGAGCCTGCAATGTTGCCGAACTTGGAAGAACGGAACACTTCGCGGACCTCGGCGGTACCAAGCTGGACCTCTTCGTACTCCGGCTTGAGCATGCCCTTGAGGGCTGCTTCGATGTCATCGATTGCTGCGTAGATGACGGAGTAGAAGCGCATGTCCACGCCTTCGCGGTCTGCCAGTTCGGCAACACGCTCGGCGGGCTTGACGTTGAAGCCGATGATGACGGCGGAGTCGACCGTTGCCAGGTTGACGTCGTTCTGCGTGATCGCACCGACACCGCGGTGGATAACGCGGAGCTGGACACCTTCGCCGACATCGATCTTGAGCAGCGCGTCTTCGAGGGCTTCAACCGCACCGGACACGTCACCCTTGAGGATGAGGTTGAGGGTGTCGATCTTGCCTTCGGCGACGGCCTGGTCGAAGTCTTCCAGGCTGATGCGCTTGCGGCGCTTGGCCAGGGCGGCGTTGCGGTCTGCGGCTTCACGCTTCTCGGCGATCTGGCGGGCGGTGCGCTCGTCAGCGGTCACGAAGAAGGTGTCACCGGCGCGCGGGACGTTGGACAGACCCAGCACCTGAACGGGGCGGGACGGGCCGGCCTCGGTCAGCGCGCTGCCGTCGTCGTCGAACATGGCGCGGACGCGGCCGTGGGCCGTGCCTGCCACGATCGTGTCGCCGACGTGCAGCGTGCCGGACTGGACCAGGACGGTAGCGACCGCACCGCGGCCCTTGTCCAGGTTGGCTTCGATCGCGATACCGCGGGCGTCCTTGTTCGGGTTGGCGCGCATGTCGAGGGCGGCGTCCGCGGTGAGCAGGACTGCCTCGAGCAGCTCGTCGATGTTGAGGTTCTGGCGGGCAGAGACCTCAACGAACATGGTGTCACCACCGTACTCTTCCGGAACCAGGCCGTACTCGGTCAGCTGGCCGCGGACCTTTTCCGGGTTGGCGCCTTCCTTGTCGATCTTGTTCACGGCCACGACGATCGGCACGTTGGCCGCCTGGGCGTGGTTGAGCGCTTCGATGGTCTGCGGCATAACGCCGTCGTCCGCTGCCACCACGAGGATGGCAATATCGGTGACCTTCGCACCACGGGCACGCATGGCGGTGAACGCCTCGTGGCCCGGAGTATCGATGAAGGTGATCTTGCGATCGGTGCCCTCGTGGTTGTGCGTGACCTGGTACGCACCGATGTGCTGCGTGATGCCGCCGTGCTCGCCCGCCATAACGTCGGACTTGCGGATGGCATCGAGCAGCCGGGTCTTACCGTGGTCAACGTGGCCCATGACGGTAACTACCGGCGGACGAGCCTCAAGCTCCTCGTCGCCTTCGGCTTCCAGCTCCGCTTCGAAGTCAATGTCGAAGCCGGAGAGCAGCTCGCGCTCCTCGTCCTCCGGCGAGACGACCTGGAGCTTGTAGCCAAGCTCCTCGCCCAGCAGGGCAAAGGTTTCCTCGTCCAGCGACTGCGTGGCCGTGGCCATTTCGCCGAGGTGGAACAGGACCGTCACCAGTGCGGCCGGGTTTGCCTCGATCTTGTCGGCGAAGTCCGTGATGGACGAGCCGCGGCGGAGCCGGACAATGGTGTTGCCGTCGCCGCGGGGTACGCTCACGCCACCCAGCGAGGGGGCACTCATCTGCTCGAGTTCCTGGCGCTTGGCACGCTTCGACTTGCGCTGCTTGCCGCGGCCTGCACCGCCCTTGCCGAAGGCACCCTGGGTGCCACCGCGACCGCGGCCACCCTTGCCGAAGCCACCGCCGGCCGGAGCGCCGCCGCCGGCACCGGGAGCACCGGTTCCGGGAGCGCCACCCGGGCGGCCCGGACCACGGCCGCCGCCGCCGGGACGGCCGGCACCAGCGGGTGCGGGACGTTCGGTGCGGTTAGGCATCATGCCGGGAGTCGGACGGTTTCCGCCGGCTCCGGGACGGGCGCCGGGAGCGCCGGCCGGACGCGGAGCGCCCGGACGTGCACCGGCAGCGCCGGCCGGACGGGGTGCGCCCGGACGGGGACCACCAGCGCCTGCTGCGGGACGGGGGCCGCCGGGGCGTTCGCCCTCGGTGCGGCTTCCGCCCGGACGCGGCATGCCTTGGGAAGGAGCGAACGGGTTATTGCCCGGACGGGAGGTGCGTTCGTTGTCGCCGCCGCGGCCGCGGGGCATGCCCTGGGACGTGGCGAACGGGTTGTTGCCGGGACGGGGTCCGCCCGGACGCGGCGCCGAGCCGCCCTGGCGTGCCGGAGCAGCCGGGGTTTCGGCCTTCGGTGCCGGACGTGCGCCGGGCTTGGCGCCGGAGGACGGAGCCGCCGGGGCCTCGGCAGCCGGAGCGGCGGCGGGTGCCGCTGCTGCGGGCGCCTCGGCCGGAGCAGAGGGAGCCGACGGAGCCGGGGCTTCAGTCTTGGTTTCGGCGGCCTTCGGCGCGGCCGGAGCCGGCGCGGGCGCCGGTCGTGTCGCTGCGGGGCTGGCCTTGGGGGCGGACGCGGGCGCTTCGGACTTCGGAGCGGCAGGCGCGTCGGGGTAGGCGTTGCGGAGTTTCCGCACAACGGGGGCCTCAATGGTGGAAGAGGCGGAGCGAACGAATTCGCCCAGTTCCTGCAGTTTGGTTACTGCATCTTTGGAAGTAATACCGAGCTCTTTTGCAAGCTCATGTACGCGGACCTTGGCCACATTTCTCCTGTCTCGGTCCGCACCGAGCCAGGCACGAACCGTCTACTTCTTACTGCGGGCCTCCGCCGCGATTGCAGCTGAAAGGCCCATTGCAGAGCGCAACAAAGTTGTCATCGTTGCGCACTCATCGCTGGGAACTCATCGGGTTTCCATCAGTTTTCTGACCCGCTTTCAGGTTGGACGGTTGTTGCTGCGGCCACCGGGGTGTCCACTGCTTGCGTGCCTGCCGTGATCCGGCGTTCGACGTCGGCGGTTCCGGCAGCGCCATTGAGGGCGCGTCCGAACGCTCGACGTTTGACCGCCAGTGCCAGGCACTTTTCGCTGGGGTGCAGCCATGCACCCCGGCCAGCCATCCGGCGTCGTTCATCCACCACGACAGCGGATGAACCGCTGGCATCGGCGACGAGCCGGACTAACTCCGACCGCAGACCCTTCTTCCGGCATCCGATGCAGGTGCGCTGCGGCTGATTCCCGAGGTGTTGCACTTCTGCCACTACGAGTATCTTCCTGCCAGTACGCATCTGCCGGCCCCCGGCTCCCGGTCGGAAAACCGGTCGCGTCGAAGGCACGCGGACACCGGCCGTTAGGCGCGGTCATGTCTATTCTAGCCCCTCCGGCCCCCGTCGCCCGAAACGGGGGCTACGCGGGAACCCCGGAGGGGCCACGGGCGCGGGTGCCGCGGGACGGCCCCGGTCCGGTGCTATTTGTCGCGGTTCTCCGCGGCGTCGGAGACGATGTCGATCCGCCATCCGGTGAGCTTGGCGGCCAGGCGTGCATTCTGGCCTTCCTTGCCGATGGCCAGGGAGAGCTGGTAGTCCGGGACGACCACGCGGGCGGACCGGGTGGCCTCATCCGTGATGGTGACCGAATTCACCCGTGACGGCGAGAGCGCGCTGGCGATGAACGAGGCGGGATCGTCGCTGTAGTCGACGATGTCGATCTTTTCGTCGTTCAGTTCAGTCATCACGGCCCGGACGCGCGAACCCATTTCGCCGATGCAGGCACCCTTGGCGTTGATGCCGGGGGTGTTGGCCTTCACCGCGATCTTGGTGCGGTGGCCGGCCTCGCGGGCCAGCGCGACGATCTCGACCGAGCGGTCCGCGATCTCCGGGACTTCCAGCTCGAACAACTTCCGGACCAGCCCGGGGTGGGACCGGGACAGCGTGATCGAGGGGCCCTTGGTACCGCGGTGCACGTCGATCACGAAAGCGCGGAGCCGGTTGCCATGGGTGTACTTCTCGCCTGGAACCTGCTCGGGCGGCGGCAGCAGCGCCTCCACCGTTCCGAGGTTGACCTGGATCATGTGCGGGTTGTTGCCCTGCTGGATGGTGCCCGCGACGAGTTCGCCCTCGCGGCCCTTGAACTGGCCCAGCACGTTGTCGTCCTCGGCGTCGCGAAGGCGCTGCAGGATGATCTGCCGCGCGGTGCTCGCCGCGATGCGGCCGAAGCCGGCCGGGGTGTCCTCGAACTCGCCGATCGGCGCGCCGTCGTCGTCGATTTCGGTGGCCCAGATCGTCACGTGGCCGCTCTTGCGGTCCAGCTCTGCACGGGCCTTCTCGAAGGCCCCCGGGGTCTTGTGGTAGGCCACCAGCAGTGCCTGCTCGATGGTCGGAATCAGGAGATCCAGCGGGATTTCGCGCTCACGCTCCAGGAGTCTCAGTGCGCTCATGTCAATATCCATTAGGCCTCCTCGGAAGGTCCATTGTCGTTCTCCAGACCGGCCTCTTCGAGGTGGCTGAACTCTATCTCGACTTTTCCACTACGGATCCTGTCGAAAGGAAGTTTGACGGGTTCGCCCTGCTTGGGCTTCATCCCCTTTTTGACGGCCAGCTCCGGAACCAAGGTCACGCCGCCGTCGTCGACGGACTGGATGCGGCCGGTGACGTTGTCGCCCTGGATCACGTTGACCGTGACGAGCCGTCCGCGGGCGCGGTACCAGTGCCGTTCCTCGGTGAGCGGCCGCCCGACGCCGGGCGAGGAGACCTCAAGGTCGTAGGGGCGCGAGTCGGTGCTCGGATCGTTGTCCAGGATGTCCGAGAGGGTCTTCGAAATCTCGGCGATGACGTCAAGACTGACGCCGCCGGTCTCCTCCTGCGGCAGGTCCACCACCACGTGGACCACCCGGTTGGCGCCGGCAATGTGGATGGAAACGTCCTCCAGGTACAGCCGGTTTGCCAGGACTGCAGGCTCGAGGAGCGCGTACAGGCGCTCGGCCTCCAGATTGTGAGCGGGTGCGGCTTCAGCCTTCCCCGTCCCGGTCCGGTCTGTCGAAGTCGTGGCTTCTGCGTTGGTCATGATGCCGCCCGCCTCCCGCTAGATGATGTTGTGTCTACTAGCGTAGCGATATTCCCGGCGACGTGGTGCACCCACTTCCCGGCCGGCATGACAACATGGTCTGTTGTGAAAGACGACAGCAGGGAAGAACGACGGCGGCTCCGGGCTCCCCGGCACCTTCCCCGGCTGGCCCTCCTCGTCTGCCTCGCCCTCGTGGTGGTGAGCCTGGGTATCGCGTTTAGGCCCGGAAATCCGCCGAAACCACCGGAACCGCCCTTCTCGGAGCAGGCGCGCGCCGCCGCCCTGGCCGATACCCTGCAGTTGCGGACCGCCGGCGAGCAGCTCGGCGCCGCCCCCACCGGCACCGGACGCCCCGCCGCGCCGGCTGCCGCCCGGGCCGCCCTCACGCGGACTGTGAGTTTGCTGACAACCCAGGCCCGCGCACTGCTGCGCCCAGGTCAGGCGCCGGCTGCCGCGCCGGCAACGGCGGCTACTTCTGCGGCGGCTTCTGCAGTCCCCGCCGACGCCGCCAGGCTCGCCGCGGACCTCGCAAAGAGCGGACGGCAGCGGCTCAGCGATGCAGCCGCGGCCGACGGCGGGATGGCCCGGCTGCTGGCTGCTGTCGGGACCGCTCAGCTGCTTCAGTCCTCCGCCCTCGCCGCCGCGGCCGGCGCCCCCGACCCTGCTGGCTCGGTGCCCGCCCCGGGGGCGGCCGCACTGGAAGCGGCCCCCGCCGGATCCTGCTCCGCTGCGACGGCGTCGCCTTCGGCCGCGCCCGCCAGCAGCCCCGGAGCCGCAACCGGGAACGCCGGGCTGCCGGGCGCCCTGGCAGCCCTGGTCAGCACCGAGCTGGAGACCGTTTACGGCTACCAGGTGGCACTGACCCGCTTGAACGGTGCAGCGGCCAGGTCGGCCGCCGATCAGCTCGCGCGGCACGAAGCGCTGGTCTCCGGGGCGGAATCCCTGAGCCGATCGCAGTGTGCCCCAATCCCTCCACGGGAACCCGGCTACGCCCTGGACCCGTCGTTCCTGGCTTCCCCGGGGCCCGGACTGGCCGCGCTGGAGGCCGCCACGTTGCCCGCCTACGGGGACCTCGTGGCCCTCAGCGACGGCGAGACCCGAAAGTGGGCCGTCGCGGGGCTGCTGGGCGCTGCGCGCCGCGCCGCCCTCTGGGGCGCGGACCCGGGAGCGGTGCCGGGGCTGGGCGCGGATCCGGCGTCGTTCCCCTCCCTGCCCGCGGGCTGAGGCTGGCCGCGGACGTGTCCGCGTCAAGGCGTCCCGGGCCGGTTCTCCCCCGGACGACCAAGGTCCTGCTTACCTTGCTTAGCCTTCCAATACTGGCCCGCGGCGCCAGCTGATGATTTGCTGTAGGCATGGAAACCAGCGGAGCAGCAGCACTTCATGACAACGAGCCCCACCACAACGACATCGCGCACCGGCTCAACTGGCTCCGGGCCGGGGTTCTAGGCGCCAACGACGGCATCGTCTCGGTCGCTGCGGTCGTCGTCGGCGTCGCCGGTGTGACCACGGATTCGGGGCCGATCCTCATCGCCGGCTCCGCGGCGCTCGTGGGCGGCGCCATCTCCATGGCCCTGGGCGAGTACGTCTCGGTCAGTAGCCAGAAGGACAGCCAGCAGGCGCTGGTCGAGAAGGAACGCCGCGAGCTGGCCGAACAGCCCGAGGAGGAACTGGCGGAGCTGGCCGCCATCTACCAGGGCAAGGGACTCAGCCCGGAAACCGCCCGAACGGTGGCCACCGAGCTGACCGCGCACGATGCCCTGGCCGCGCACCTGTCGGCCGAGCTGCACATTGACGAGACGGACATCGTCAGTCCTTGGCACGCGGCCTTCGCCTCCGCCGTCGCCTTCCTGGTCGGCGCCATCCTGCCGATGCTGGCCATCCTGCTGCCGCCGGAAAACATCCGTGTCCCGCTGACCTTCGCGGCCGTGCTCGTGGCCCTCGCGGCGACCGGAGCCATGGGTGCCTGGATTGGCGGCGGCTCGAAGATGAAGGCAGCCGTCCGGGTGGTAATCGGCGGTGCCGCGGCACTGGCGGCGACCTTCCTGATCGGCAGCTGGCTGGGCGCCAGCGGCATCACTGCCTAGGCCAGCCACTACGCTGGAGGCGATGAGAACGCCAGCAGCCGTCCCGATCCCGCCCGGCCTCACCGGCCGCTACGGCAACAGTGCCGAGGGCCGGTCCTGGCTGGCGTCACTCCCCCGGCTGATCGGACGCTGCCTGGAACAATGGCAGCTCGAGCCTGACCTCGCCTCCGGCGTGCTGCCCTGGCACGGCCACGGCGCCGTCGTGGTCCCGGTGCGCCGCCGCCCTGATAACGGCGGGACTGGGCCCCAGCGGGCCGGCTCAGCGGCGGTCCTGAAACTTGCCTATCCGCACGAGGAAGCACTGGTCGAACGCCACGCCTTGGCGCTGTGGGGCGGCCGGGGCGCCGTCCTGGCCCTTGCATCCGACCCCGACGCCGGCGCGCTGCTACTTGAGCAGCTCGACGCCGGGCGCTCGCTGCAGGACGTTCCGCTGGATGCCGCCGCGGACGTCTGGGGCGGCATCGTCCACCAGCTGAGCCTGCCGCCGGACGGCCGGCCGGAGTGGCGCGAGTTCGACCATGTGGCGGCCCGCGCCGAGCAATGGAGCGACGACCTCCCGGAGAGCTGGGAACAGCTGGGCCGGCCCTTCCCCCGCTGGCTGTTGGAGGCCGCCCTGGAGGTCTGCCAGACCCGCGGCGCCGTCGGCCGTCGCTCCGGCACCGACGTGCTGGTGCACACGGATCTGCACTTCCTGAACATCCTCGCCGTGCCGGGTGCCCCGGCGGCGCCCGGGGACTTCAAACCCGGGGACTTCAAGGCGATCGACCCGCAGCCCATGATCGGCGAAGCGGAGTTCGCGGTGGCCCCGCTGCTCTGGAACCGTCTGGCCGAGCTGCCCCGGTCCGGCGCCGGCGAAGCCTTGCTGCAGCGTTGCCTGGACTTCAGCTCCGCCGCCGGCCTCGACGGCGAGACCGCCCGGCAATGGGCCCTGGCCCGCGAGGTGGACATCGCCTTGTGGTACGCGGCCAAACGGAACCACGACGGCGACCTGGCCCGCTCGCTCTGGGTCGCCAGCACCCTCGCCGGGAACACCCTCGAGGGCCTGCCCGGGCCGCAGGAGCTGCCGGCGCCCGGGGACGCCATCCACCAGCCGGGCCAGCCCTAGCGGTGCCCCCGGACCGCTGCCACAGCGTCCCGCACGGCGTCGACGGCGGCTGCCACGTCGTCGTCGTCCGTGCTCCAGTTGCTCACCGAAATCCGCAGGATGTCCCGGTCCTGCCAGCGTGAGCCGGACATCCAGACCCGGCCCTCGGCAATGATCCGGGCCGTCACGGCGCGCGTGCTCGCGTCGTCGCCGAAGGCCAGCGAGACCTGGGTGTAGCCGACGTCATTGAGCACCTCGACTCCGTCCAGCCCGGCGAGTCGTTCGGCGAGCTGCGCGGCGCGCTGGGCCAGCCTGCGGACCTGCTCTGCCACCCCGGTGCGCCCGAGCGATTTCAGCGCCGCCCACACTGGGACGCCGCGGGCCCGTCGGGAGAGCTCCGGGACGGTTTCCAGCGGATCCCCCGCCCCGTCCCCGGCTTGGATCAGGTAGCTCGTGTGCACTCCCAGCGACGAGCGGAGAGCCGTGCGGTCCCGGACCACGACGATGCCGCAGTCGTAGGGGACGTTGAGGGTCTTGTGCGCGTCGGTAGCCCAGGAATCGGCCAGCCCCATGCCCGCCGTCAGGCCGGCGAGTTCGGGCACGGCGGCGGCCCAGAGCCCGAAGGCGCCATCCACGTGGACCCAGGCGCCGTGCTCCTTCGCCACCCTGACCGCCTCGGCAAACGGGTCGAAGGCTCCGGAGTGAAGGTTCCCTGCCTGCAGGCAGACGAGGGCCGGACCGGCGCCCTCGGCGAGTTGGCGTTCCAGTTCGGCCGGGATGATCCGTCCCTGCCGGTCCGACGGAACCGGGGTGGGCGTCCCGAGCCCGAGGTAGCGCAGCGCCAGGTCCACGGAGTCGTGCCGTTCCCGGCCCACCAGGCAGCGGATCCTGGGGGCGCCGAAGAGCCCGTCCCGTTCAAGGTCCCAGCCCGCGTCGGTCATCAGCCGCCAGCGGGCCGCGGCGAGCCCGGCGAAATTCGCCATGGTCGCTCCGGTGGTGAAGCCGACGTCGGACTCCGCCGGAAGTCCGAGCAGTCCGACGAGCCAGTTCCCGGCGGCTTCCTCGATCGCGGACACCGCTGGCGCGGCATAGCGCAGTAMGGCGTTCTGGTCCCAGGCGCTGACCAGCCAGTCGGCCGCCAGCGCGGCCGGAAGCGTGCCGCCGATGACCCAGCCGAAGAAGCGGCCGGAGGGCATGGCCATCAGGCCGGGTTCCGCCCTGGCCGCAAGGTACTCCACCACTTCGGCGGCGGGGGTTCCTGTCTCCGGCAGCGGGCCGCCGAACTCGGCCGCCAGTTCCGCTGCAGTGGCGCTGGGCGCCACCTTGCGGCTGGACTGGCTGTCCAGCCATTCGTGGGCGTGGCGCACGGCGGCTTCCAGGGCAGCGCGGTAGGGGTCCGGACCGTCAGGCATAGCTGCATGCTACGCCTGGCCGCGCCGGTCCGGGAGGGCTTGGAGGTGCCGGCGCCGGAGGGCCGTGGTCCTTCAGGCGAAGGCGTCTTGCCAGACGTCGGAGCCGAGCTTGAGGATCAGCGCGCCCACCACTACGAGGAAGACGATCCGGATGAACTTGCTGCCCCGGCTGACGGCGGTCCGGGCGCCGAGGTAGCCGCCGGCCATGTTCGCTGCGCCCAGGACCAGCCCGAGCCCCCACAGCAGCGAACCGTGCGGCAGGAAGAACATCAGCGCGCCGGCGTTGGTGGCCATGTTGACGATCTTGGCCTTGGCGCTGGCCTCCAGGAAGGCGTAGCCCATCGCGGAGACCAGCGCGATGATCAGGAAGGAACCGGTGCCCGGGCCGATCATGCCGTCGTAGAAGCCGATTACGGCGCCGATCAGGCAGGCCACGACATAGTGCCGGTGGCCGTCGTGCCGCAGCTTGGTCAGCTCGCCCACGTTGGGACGGAAGGCGGTGAACAGGGCGACGGCGACCAGCGCCGCCACAATGATCGGCTTGAACACGCTGGCCGGCAGGGTCGCCGCCAGCACCGCCCCGCCGAAGCTGCCGGCCAGGGCGATCACCGCCATCGGCACCGCGGTGCGCAGGTCCGGCCGCACGCGCCGGTAGAAGGTGACGGCGCTCGTGGTGGTGCCGAAGATGGAACCCATCTTGTTCGTCGCCAGTGCCTGCACCGGGCTGATCCCGGGGATCAGCAGCATGACCGGGAGCTGGATCAGCCCGCCGCCGCCCACCACCGCGTCGACCCAGCCGGCGGCGAAACCGGCCACCACCACCAGGATGAGCGTGCCGAGCTGGATCGACTCAAGTCCGGAAACCATTCCCTGCAACGCCGGGGCGGGTCAGTTGTTGCGGACGGCGTTGACCACGTAATCAACGGCCTTGTCAACGGTTACGTTCTCGGCGTTGCCACTGCGGCGGTCCTTGATCTCCACGACGCCGTCCACCAGCCCGCGCCCGACGGCGAGGATGGTGGGGACGCCCACGAGTTCGGCGTCGCCGAACTTGACGCCCGGGGACACCTTGGGGCGGTCGTCGTAGATGACCTCGAGGCCGGCGGCCTCCAGGTCGAGGGCCAGCTGCTCGGCGGCCGCGAAGATCTCCTCGCCGCGGCCCACCGCGACGACGTGGACGTCGGCCGGAGCGACGGCGCGCGGCCAGACCAGTCCCTTGTCATCGTGGTTGGATTCGGCCAGCGCGGCCACCGCGCGGGTGACGCCGACGCCGTATGAGCCCATGGTCACGACGACCTGCTTGCCGTTCTGGTCCAGGACCTTCAGGTCCAGGGCCTCGGCGTACTTGCGGCCTAGCTGGAAGATGTGTCCCATCTCGATGCCGCGGGCGGTTTCCAGCGGGCCGGAACCGTCGGGGGCTTCGTCGCCGGCGCGCACCTCGGTGCACTCGATTACGCCGTCCCAGCCGAAGTCGCGGCCGGCGACCAGGCCGAAGACATGCTTGCCGGCCTCGTTGGCGCCGGTGACCCAGGCGGTCCCGCGGACCACGCGGGGATCAACGAGGTAGAGGAGCTTTGAGGCAGCTTCGGCACCGAGCAGCGGCGCGTCCAGGGACAGGCCGGGGCCGATGTAGCCCTTGACCAGTAGGGCCTGCTTCTTGAGGTCTTCCTCGTTGGCTGCCTCGAGCGTGATCTCGCCGCCGATGGGCAGGAAGGCGCCGATGTTCGCTTCGACGCGCTTGAGGTCCACGCCGCGGTCGCCCGGCACGCCGATCACGACGAGCTGGCGTTCCCCGGTGGGCAGGGTCACGGCGAGGACCACGTTCTTGAGCGTGTCCGCGGCGGTCCAGGCGCCGCCGTCGGCCTCGCTGCGGGGAGCCAGGGCGTTGGCGGCGTCGACGAGCGTTTCGATCGTCGGCGTGTCCGGGGTGTCGCGGACCTCCGCGGCCGGGGCGTTGGAAAAGTCGATGTCCGCGGGGACAACGGTGGTGACGGCTTCGACGTTGGCTGCGTAGCCGCCGGCGGAGCGCACGAAGGTGTCCTCGCCGATCTCGGTGGGGTGCAGGAATTCCTCGCTCTTGGACCCGCCCATGGCGCCGGCCGTGGCCGTGACCGGGATGACCTCAAGGCCGAGGCGTTCGAAGATCTTCAGGTAGGCGCCGCGGTGCGCCGCGTAGCTGGCGTCCAGGCCGGCGTTGTCGACGTCGAAGGAGTAGGAGTCCTTCATGATGAATTCGCGGCCGCGCAGCAGGCCGGCCCGGGGACGGGCCTCGTCGCGGTACTTGTTCTGGATCTGGTAGATGCTCAGCGGCAGGTCCTTGTACGAGGAGTACAGGTCCTTGACCAGCAGGGTGAACATTTCCTCGTGCGTGGGGGCCAGCAGGTAGTCATTGCCCTTGCGGTCCTTGAGCCGGAAGATGCCCTCGCCGTACTCGGTCCAGCGGTTCGTCGCCTCGTAGGGCTCCTTCGGCAGCAGCGCGGGGAAATGCACTTCCTGCGCGCCGATGGCGGTCATTTCCTCACGGATGATCTGCTCCACCCGGCGCAGCACACTCAGCCCCAGCGGCAGCCAGGTGTAGATGCCCGGGGCCGCGCGGCGGATGTAGCCGGCCCGGACCAACAGCCGATGGCTGGCCACTTCGGCGTCGGCGGGGTCTTCACGCAGGGTGCGCAGGAACAGCTTTGAGAGTCGAAGGACCACTGGGAGGTATCCGTTTCTGAGGAAGTGCGGGTGGACTGGGTAGGTACGAAAATGTCCAGAGACTAATCTACCGCCAAGCCGGGGCCCGGTTCCCTTCCGGAAATGGAAGAGCCACGCCATGACACGGAAGCCCCTGGCCGTTTCCGGCTGGTCATCCTGTGATGGCGTGGCCCCTGCGACCCCAGTGCCGCTAAGTCCAAGGCTGCCGGGTTGACTGATGCTGCCCTGCCGGGTGGCACCCGCAGCCCACGGTTGGTTTCCCCCTGAGACCGCACGCGCCTGCACGGCGCGGCTAGCTAGAACCTATGTGATCCAAGTCGCTAAAACAAGAGTCTGCAACCAGATTTCTGTCATAAATGGCTGTCACGAACGTGTCTAGAAGAGCACGGTCGCAAAAGTTCCCACCTGGTGGAAACCCACCCGCTCATAGCTGGCGCGGGCACGGGTGTTGAAGTCGTTGACGTACAGGCTCGTGACAGGCGCCAGGGTCTGGGCCAGGACCACGACGGCGGCCATGTAGCCGGCGCTCAGGCCCAGCCCGCGGGAGGCCGGGTTCATCCAGACGCCCTGCACCTGTGTGACCTCCGGTGTCACCGCACCGAGTTCGGCCTTGAACACCACGTCGCCGTCCGGACCCAGATGGACCAGCGAGTGGCCGGCCCGGATCAGGCCCTTGACCCGGCGGCTGTAGTACTCTCGGCCGCCCAGGTAAGGCGAATAGCCCACTTCCTCCTCGAACATGGCCGCGCAGGCGGGCAGGATCCGGTCGAAGTCGGCGAGGTGGCCGAAGCCAAGCGCAGGGTTGGGCTCGACGGCCGGCGGCCCGGCGATGGTCAGGAGTGGCTGCTCGCTGCGGATTTCCTGGGCGGAATGGCCCAACTGCTCCAACGCGGCATGGAGCGCCAGGACCGCCTCGGCGGGGCCGAAGATGGAGGCGTAGCGGCGGCCTGCGCGGTGCGCCGCGGCTGCCACCGGGCCGGCCAGCTCCGGATCCAGCTGCACCGGCACCAGATTGGCGCCGGCCCAGCAGGCGCCGACCAGGGCGCCGCCGTCGAACACGCCGAAAATGCTGGCGCCGCCGGCGGTGGGCGACGCCGTCCCGGCGGTCTCGAGGTGGGACAGGATGAAGACGTTGGCGACGGCGTCCTGCCGGGCCAGGTCCAGCAGGGCACGGGTGTCCGCGCCCGCCAGGACCCTGACGGTGAGGCCGGCGGTGAGGCCGGCGGCGGCGCCGGTTGCGGCGCCGTCCCTACGAGACGCTAACCACGGGGCTACCCTGGACAGCATCTTCGCCATCGGACTCCCCCATCTCTTCAGCGAGACGCATGGCCTCTTCGATCAGTGTTTCAACAATCTGGTCTTCGGGAACAGTCTTGATGACTTCGCCCTTCACGAAGATCTGGCCCTTGCCGTTGCCGGAGGCGACGCCGAGGTCCGCTTCCCGGGCCTCGCCGGGACCGTTCACCACGCAGCCCATGACGGCGACGCGCAGCGGGACTTCCATGCCTTCCAGTCCGGCCGTGACCTGCTCGGCCAGCGTGTAGACGTCCACCTGGGCACGTCCGCAAGAGGGGCAGGAAACAATCTCGAGCTTGCGCGGGCGCAGGTTCAGGGACTGCAGGATCTGGTTGCCCACCTTGATTTCCTCCACCGGCGGTGCGGAAAGGGAAACCCGGATGGTGTCGCCGATCCCGCGGGAGAGCAGGGCGCCGAAGGCGGTGGCGGACTTGATGGTGCCCTGGAAGGCCGGGCCCGCCTCGGTCACGCCGAGGTGCAGCGGCCAGTCGCCCTTTTCCGCCAGCATTTCGTAGGCGGCCACCATGATCACGGGGTCGTTGTGCTTGACCGAGATCTTGAAGTCGTGGAAGCCGTGCTCTTCGAACAGCGAGGCTTCCCAGACGGCGGATTCGACGAGGGCTTCGGGGGTGGCCTTGCCGTATTTCTTCAGGATGCCCGGCTCCAGCGACCCGGCGTTGACGCCGATCCGGATCGAGGTGCCGTGGTCCTTGGCCGCGCGGGCGATTTCCTTGACCTGGTCGTCGAACTTGCGGATGTTGCCCGGGTTCACGCGGACGGCCGCGCAGCCGGCCTCAATCGCGGCGAACACGTACTTCGGCTGGAAGTGGATGTCCGCGATCACCGGAATCTGCGACTTCCTGGCAATGATCGGCAGGGCCTCGGCGTCGTCGGCGGACGGGCAGGCCACCCGGACAATGTCACAGCCTGAGGCCGTGAGTTCGGCGATCTGCTGCAGGGTGGCGTTGATGTCCGTGGTCGGAGTCGTCGTCATCGACTGCACGCTGATCGGCGAGTCGGAGCCGACGCCGACCGAGCCCACCTTGATCTGGCGGGTCTTCCGGCGCGGGGCAAGTACGGGGGGCGGTGCCGACGGCATTCCCAGGCTGACCGAGGTCACGTGGACTCCTCTGTGAATCGAATTCTAGGTCGATGGATCGATGGCGGGATTGGCGGTGTGGGCTAGGCCGCAGGGCCGGCCAACAGGCCGGTCAGCGGAGCCCAAGCCATCGTACGGGTGCCGGAGATAGCGCTGGCACTGGCGAAGGGGTCCTGCTTGAGCAGCTCATTCAGGGCCTCTTCGTCCGCGGCCTTGAAGATGAGCAGGGCGCCGGCGCCGTCCGAGTAGGGGCCGCTGGCCAGGATGGTGCCCTCCTGCGCAAGTGCGGCGGTCCATTCGCGGTGCGCGGGACGGGCAGCGTCCCGGGCTTCGGCGGATTCGGCATCGTAAACGTACTCAACAGCAAAAACAGTCATACAGCTACCCTATCGCCCTGCCCGCCCGGTTCCCATCCGCCCGGGCCCGTTCGCATTGTCGGGGATGTCCAACGCCGGCCCGGCTTCCGTTTGCGCCGCCTGGCGCCGTTTCCGCCGGGACGGGCGTCTCAGCCGAGGAAAAGCACCTTGGCGAGGGCCGCGACTCCGGCCGCCCACAGCAGCGAGGTGAGGGTGCCGATGATGAACCGTTCCGCGGCCACCGGCGTTTCCTTCAGCTCCGCGAAGCGTCCGAGGCCCTTGATCGCCACGACGTAGGCGATCGCGACGGGCTGGCCGGTCAGGATGGCCAGGCAGACCGCCAACCGTTCGAGCACGCCGATGATCGCGCCGCCGCGCAGGATGCGGGTGCCGGCTCCCGGAACCGCGGGCGCCGGTCCGGTGCCGTCCGCAGCAGCCTCCGGGGTGGCGCCGTCCTCCGCGGGCAGGGACGGCGCCGCAGCAGGCCGGGTGATCTCGCCGTCGACCGTTCCGTCCGCGTCGGGACTGTCAGGGGTACGGGAACCGCCGGCGGCGTCGGCCCGGCTGTCCGAGCGGTCATCAATGGTCCGGGCGAGCCGGAACACCAAGGCGGTGACCGGCCAGCCGGCGAACCCGGCAATCAGCAGGGCCAGCGTGATCCAGAGGGTGTTCACCGGTCTCCTTCGCTAGGGGCTTGGCGGGCGGCGTTCCGGCCGGCGTCGTTGTCCGGCCCGGCGGTCAGGCCGTTGGCCAGGGCCAGCAGCATTTCCGCAGCAGGCCTCGCCGCCCATTCTTCCTGCCAACCGGAACGAAGCAGCGCGCGGCTCACCGATTGTTCCGTGATTCCGAGTTGCCTGGCCGCGATCTTCTGGGTCCCGTGGGCGCCGGCGAGTCCCTGCCGGACGCCGCGCAGCACGTCGACCACCTTCCACTGCGCGGCGGTGCGGTCCTGGACCAGGCGCCCGATCAGCCGCAGCACGGCCTCCGCGTTGGCGCACTCACGGGCGCCTGGCGAATCGTCCGCCGGGCCGGCGCCACTCCTCCGCCKTCGGCCGCCGGAGACGACGGCGAGCGGGACGTGGGAGGAGGCGGACTTGGCCCGTTCCACCGCGAGGCGGGCCGCGACAAAGGCCGGCCCCGAGCCTTCCCGCGGGCTCGCGGGCAGCGGGAGGTCCACGGACCCGACGCCGATGCCCACATACCAGCGCCCGCTGCGGAGCGCGTGCAGGGCAATCTCCACGACCTGGCCGGGGCGTTCCAGCACGCCCTGGACCTCGTCGCCGACGGAGCGCTCGAAGCGTGCGCCGGGGCAAAGCTGCACAAGTTCGGCCAGGAGCCCCGGGACGCGGTCGACGTCGGTGCTGCTGCCGCGCTGATCGATGGTCATCACGTACATAGCCCAACCCTAGGCGGCTGATCCTAATGTATCAACCGTTTAGGACTGATTATTCAAAATCAGCCGAAATAAGCTGAGGATAGCTAAACAGTCCCCCACGGTTAAGTGGTTACCGGTTGGGGCGGCCGGAGCCCGCGGCGGCCGGTGCCCGCGGTGCCCGGCCGGCAGGACGTTGCCGGCCTAGCCGAAGAGGTTGACCGGCTTGACGATGTCCGCGTAGATCAACAGCGCGCCCATGCCCATCAGCAGCGCGGCCACAACGTAGGTCACCGGCAGCAGCTTGGCGATGTCGAACGCACCGGGGTCCGGCCGGCCCAGCAGCCGGGCAATCTGGCGGCGGGCCCCCTCGTACAGCGCCCCGGCAACATGGCCGCCGTCGAGCGGCAACAGCGGGACAAGGTTGAACACGGCCAGCGCGAAGTTAAGCCCGGCGAGCAGCCCAACCAGGGCGGCCAGCCGGCTCTGCAGCGGAACCTGTTCCATGGCGGCGACCTCGCCCGCCACGCGGCCCACCCCGACGACGCTGATGGGACCGTTGGGGTCGCGGGGCTCCTCGCTGAAGGCGGCCTGCGCCACGCCGGCCACGCGGGCCGGGAGGTTCACGACGACGCCGGCGATCTGCTTGATGTTCTCGCCGGCCAGCGGCAGCACGGCCGACGCCGGCTGCTGCACGAGCGCGGTCTGGGCGCCGATGCCAAGGAAGCCGACGTCCTGGTAGCGGAGCTTGCCGTCGGCGTCCTTGGCTTGCCGGCCGTCCGCCCCGACGACCGGCCGCGAGGACAGCACCGGAGTGACAGTGGTGGCGACCGGAGCGCCGTCGCGCTCCACCGTGATGCCGACCTGCTTGCCCGCCGAAGCGCGGATCCAGCCGGTGAGCTCCTCCCAGCTGGTGACCGCCCTGCCGTCGAAGGAGGTGATGCGGTCCCCCGGCTTGAGGCCCGCGGCGGCGGCGGGAGTGGGCTTGCAGTCGGCCGAGTTCGGATCCACGGTCTCGCCGGCCTTTACCTGGCATTTGGAGACGTCGGCGATGGTGGTGGTGGACGCGGACACGCCGAAGCCCATAAGCAGCACGGCGGTCAGCGCCACGCCGATCAGCAGGTTCATCGCGGGGCCGCCGAGCATGATGATGATCTTTTTCCAGACCGGGAGCCGGTAGAAGACCCGGTTCCCGTCGTCCGGACCGATTTCCTCGTGCGCCAGGGAACGCGCGTCGGCGGCGAGGGACTGGAACATACCGGTGCTGGAGGGCCGGACGCTGCCGTCGGCCTCGTTCGGAGGGTACATGCCGATCATGGAAACGAAGCCGCCGAGCGGGATCGCCTTGAAGCCGTACTCGGTCTCGCCCCGGCGCTTGGACCAGATGGTGGGTCCGAAGCCGATCATGTACTTCGTGACCCGCACCTTGAAGAGCTTGGCCGGGACCAGGTGCCCCACCTCGTGCAGGGCGATGGACACGGCGACGCCGATCACGACGAAGACGACGCCGAGGATAAAGAGGACAACGGGACTCATGCTGGGCTTTGCTACTTCCTGGGCACTGGTGGGCTACTTCTTAGGCACTTCCCACGGACAAACGCTCGAGCGTCCGCGCACGTGCCCACTGTTCAGCATCCAGCACGGATTCGACCGTCAGCCCCGAGGATCCTGAATGCTCACTGAGGACGGCTTCGATGGTATCGACAATATCGGTGAAGCGGATCCGGCCTGCGTGGAAGGCCGTCACGGCTTCCTCGTTGGCGGCGTTGAAGACCGCCGGGAAGGTGCTGCCCCGCCCGGCGGCGTCCTTGGCCAGGCCGACGGCGGGGAACGCCCGGGTGTCCAGCGGCTCGAAGGTCCAGCTGGTGGCCTTGCTCCAGTCGCACGGCTGCGCGGCGCCGGCCACCCGGTCCGGCCAGCCCAGGCCCAGGGCGATGGGCAGCCGCATGTCCGGCGGCGAGGCCTGGGCGATGGTGGAACCGTCCACGAACTGGACCATCGAGTGCACCACCGACTGCGGGTGGACCACGACGTCGATCCGCTCCAGCGGGATGTCGAAGAGAAGGTGGGCCTCGATGACTTCCAGGCCCTTGTTGACCAGGCTCGCGGAGTTGGTGGTGACCATCAGGCCCATGTCCCAGGTGGGGTGCGCGAGGGCATCCCGGGGGGTGACGTCCTGCAGCTGCTCCCGCGTCATGCCGCGGAACGGGCCGCCCGAGGCCGTCAACACCAGCCGGTCCACCTCGGCGGCCGTGCCGGAACGCAGGCACTGGGCAATCGCCGAGTGCTCGGAATCGACCGGGACGATCTGGCCTTCGCGGGCGGCCGCCTTGACCAGGGCTCCGCCCACGATCAGGGATTCCTTGTTCGCCAGCGCCAGCGTGGCGCCGGATTTGAGCGCGGCCAGCGTGGGGGCGAGCCCGATCGAGCCGGTGATGCCGTTGAGCACGACGTCGGCGGGGATTTCCGCGATCCGGGTGGAGGCGGCGGGGCCGGTGATGATCTCCGGACGGTAGCCGGTGACGCCGGCCGCGCGGGCGGCGTCGTCGATCAGCTGTTGAAGCGCCACCGCGTCCCCGCTGGCGATGCCGACGGCCCGGGCCCGGGTGTGCACGGCCTGCCGGGCGAGGAGGTCGGGGTTGCCGCCGCCGGCGCTGAGGGCCACGATCTCGAAGAGGTGCGGGGCGCCGTCGACGACGTCGATGGCCTGGGTGCCGATGGACCCCGTGGATCCGAGGAGGACGATTGTGCGCGGCTGCATGGCTTAAGTATCCCGCACCGCGCGAAGTGGCAGGTCACGGCAGTGTTTGCGAGGAACACTGCCGTGATCTGTCAGCTCGGCGATTACACGGACACCGGCGGCGTCACGCCGGCTTCAGCTCGTAGCGTCGTTCGGGACGGCCCGCGCCGTACTTGAGGCGGACGCCCACCCTCGCCTCGTCGTGCAGGTACTCCAGGTAGCGGCGGGCGCTGACGCGGGACGTGCCCAGCAGGTCCGCGACTTCGGCCGCCGAGAGATCCGCCTCGGCCGCCTGAAGCACGTCGACCACCCGCCGCAGGGTCTCGGCGCTGCACCCCTTGGGGAGGCGGATTTCCGTCCGCTCCCCGCGCTCGGTGCGCTCCAGCCCGAAGACGCGGTTCACGTCCGCTTGTTCGGCCACGTCCTTGGCCTGGTCCAGCCCCTGGTAGGCGTTGCGATAGTGCTCCAGCCGCTCCTGCAGGTCCGACTGCGAAAACGGCTTGATCAGGTAATGCACGATCCCGCCCCGCAGTGCCCGGCGGACGGTCTCGACCTCGCGGGCCGCGCTGATCACCAGCACGTCCAGTTCCGGCGCCGTCTCCCGCAGCCTGGTCATCAGGTCCAGCCCATTGATGTCGGGGAGGTGAATGTCGAGGAGGACCAGGTCAGGCTGCAGCCGGGCGGTTTCCGCGAGCGCCTGGGCTCCGGTGTGCGCCAGGCCCACGACGGCGAAGCCGGGTGTGCGCTGAATGAATCCGGAATGGACTTTTGCCACCATGAAGTCGTCGTCGACGATGAGGACATTGATCACAGCCTGCCCACCTTTCCTTTCCCCGGCGCCCGCTTGGCCGGCGTCCTTTTCAGCCGGGCCGTAAAGACTGCCCCGCCGTCGTTAGCCACTGTGAGGCTTCCGCCGCTGCGCCGGCAGACCACGCGCGAGAGCGCCAGGCCAAAGCCCCGGCCGCCGTCGGGACCGGGTTGCTTGGTGCTGAACCCCTGGCGGAAGATCTCATCGGCCGCCGCGCCGTCAATGCCCGGGCCGGTGTCCCTCACGGTCACGACAACTTCGCCGTGGCTGTCCTCGACAAGGACCCGAACGGAGGCCTCCGTTGCCCCCGTGACGGCGTCGAGTGCGTTGTCCACGAGGTTTCCGGCGACGGTGGTCAGGTCCCGGGAAAGTTCGTCCCCCACCCGCGACAGTGACGACGCGGGGTCCAGCTGCAGCAGCACTCCGCGCTCCACGGCGAGGCTCGACTTGGCGATGAGCAGAGCGGCGAGCGCCGGGTCCTGGATGCGGCTGGTCACGTCGTCGCTGAGCCGCGTCCGCTCCACGGTGACGCCGTTGACGAACTGCACCACGGAGTCGTACTCGCCAATCTGGATCAGTCCCGAAATGACGTGCAGCTGGTTTGCGAACTCGTGGGCCTGCGCCCTGAGGGTGTCCGTGGCCGTACGCGTTGCACCGAGCTCGCGTTCCAGTGACGAGAGCTCCGTCCGGTCACGCAAGGTAGCGACGGAACCCATAACCCGGCCCTTCGAACGAATGGGCACCCGGTTCAGCACCACGAGTCGTTCCCCCACCAAAACCATCTGGTCCTGGCCCGGCTGTTCGCCGGTCATCACTTCCTTGAGCGCCGGTTCAACCGGGAGCCCGGCCAGGTCCTTGCCCACGCAGTCCGGCGGCAGGCCCAGCAGCGCCCGGGCACTGTCGTTCGCCACGGTAATCCGTCCGCGGAGGTCCAGTGCCACCACTCCCTCCTTGAGCCCGAACAGCATCGCCTCGCGGTTCTCCACCAGGCCGGAGATTTCGCTCGGCTCCATGCCGAGGGTCTGCCGCTTCACCCTGCGGGACAGCAACAAGGAGCCGGCGACGCCGAGCACGCTGGCGACGCCCAGGTAAGTGAGCAGGTTGGGGATGGCGTCGCCCAGCCGTTCCCACGCGGAAGGGTAGTTCCGGCCGATCGAGGCAATGCCGATCATGGTGCCGGAATCGTCCAGGACGGGAACGTGGGCTGAGAGCAGGACGGTGCCCGTTCCTCCCACCACACCGGTCCAGGCCCGTCCCTCCATGACGCGGCTCTCCCCTAGTTGCAGCGAGCGGCCCAGCAAGGACGGGTCTGAGGAGGCCACAACCGTGCGGTCCAGCTTGGCGAGCGCGACCTGCGATGACCCGGAAACCGTCCGGACGGATTCCGCGACCGACGGCAGGGCCGAGCCTTTTGCCGGCTCTGCCGCGGGAAGCAACGCCCGGACGGCGGGATTGCTGCCCAGCGCTTCGGCGGCGGACAACGCCCGGCGGCCCTCGATACGCTCGAAGGCAGCAGCAGACTGCGCCAGCGAAATAGCGACGACGCCCACCAACACGGCCATGACAATAAGCAACTGCAGAACCAGATACTGTCCTGCCAGGGACATTCCTCTTCGTCGAGTCACGAACTGTCTTTCCTCAGGGTGCTTGCCACGCCGCGGGGAGCGCGGGAACGGCGCGTCTGTGCATCACAATCCGCGGCGGTGCCGTGAACTATACCCCACCCAACGGTGCCGCTTCCGCTCCGCTGCGGGCCATGTGAAGTGCCGGAAACGTGAACGAAATGAACTTAACTTTCTCTGCGTACACAAGAGTGGCCCCCGTCACGTCGGCCCCTAACATCAAACCACCGGCCAGTCCGCTGGCCGATTATTGACTAACCAAATTTGAGAAGAGGAAACATGCGCCAAATCCGCGCATTGCGAATTGCCGCCGTCGCTGCCGGCATCGCGCTGATGGCCACCGGCTGCGGTGCCACCGGCAAGAGCTCCACCGGTACGGCCAGCTCCGGAGCCGCTGCGGGGCCCATCACGGGCCTGCAGATCCTAGTGCCCAACACCCCGGGCGGAGGGTACGACACCACGGCCCGCGCCGCCGCGAAGGTCCTCGACGACGAGAAGATCGCCAGCAACACGGAGGTCTTCAACCTCGCCGGCGCCGGCGGTACGGTGGGCCTGGCCCGCGTGGTCAACGAGAAGGGCAACGGCGACCTCGCCATGCTGATGGGCCTCGGCGTCGTCGGCGCGAGCTACACCAACAAGTCCGGGTCGAAGCTTACGGACACCACTCCGCTGGCCCGACTCATCGAAGAGCCGGGCGCGATCATGGTCGCCAAGGACTCCCCGTATAAGACCATCAAGGACCTGGTGGCCGCGTGGAAGGCCAATCCCGGATCGATCAGCGTAGGCGGCGGCTCCTCCCCCGGCGGACCCGACCACCTTCTCCCCATGCAGCTGGCCGGTGCCGTCGGCATCGACGCGACCAAGGTCAACTTCGTTTCCTACGACGGCGGCGGCGATCTCCTTCCGGCCATCCTCGGCAACAAGCTCGGCTTCGCCGCCTCCGGTGCCGGTGAGTACCTGAAGCAGATCGAGTCCGGCGAAGTCCGCGTGCTGGCGACCAGCGGGGAGAAGCGACTCGACGGCGTCGACGCCCCCACGCTCAAGGAATCCGGCATCGACCTGGTCTTCAGCAACTGGCGCGGTGTTGTTGCCCCTCCTGGCATCAGCGACGCCGACAAGGCTTCCCTGATTGCTGCCCTGGAGAAAATGCACGGCACCGCTTCGTGGAAGGAGGCCCTCAAGTCGCACAGCTGGTCCGACGCCTTCCTCACCGGTGACGACTTCAAGTCCTTCCTGACCGAGCAGGACAAGCGCGTGGCCGATGTCTTGACGAAGCTTGGACTGGCGTGACGTCTTTGACTTCCAGGCTCAAAGGCCGCTCCGAGCTGGGGGTCGCCCTCCTGCTCGGGGCGGCCGGCGGGGTGGTCCTATGGGACGCCGTCGGCCTGGTAACCCCGTACTCCAAATCGGACCCGGTCGGCCCGAAAACGGTCCCCTACATCGTGGCCGGCCTGCTGATTGTGTGCGCAGTGATGCTGGCCATCAACGTCCTGCGGGGCGGACATGGCGAGACTGAAGGCGGCGAAGACGTCGACCTGTCCCATCCGGCCGACTGGAAGACCGTGCTTCCCCTCGCGGGCGCGTTCATCGCCAACGTCCTGATCATTGATTGGGCCGGCTGGGTCATTTCCGGAACCGTTCTCTTTTGGGGCAGCGTCTGGGCCCTCGGCAGCCGGCACTACGTCCGCGACGGGCTGATCTCCGTTGCCCTGTCCCTGCTCACCTTCTATGGCTTCTACCTCGGCCTCGGAATTTCGCTGCCCGCCGGGCTGCTGGAAGGGATCCTCTAAATGGACGTCTTTAGTTCCTTGATGGACGGCTTCGCCACCGCCCTGACCCCCATGAATTTCCTCTACGCCGTGATCGGCGTGGTCCTTGGCACCGCCGTCGGCGTCCTGCCGGGACTGGGCCCGGCGATGACCGTGGCGCTGCTGCTGCCCGTCACGTACGTGCTGGAGCCCACCAGCGCCTTCATCATGTTCGCCGGCATCTACTACGGCGGCATGTACGGCGGATCCACCACCTCGATCCTGCTCAACACCCCCGGTGAGTCCTCGTCCGTGGTCACGGCCATTGAAGGCAACAAGATGGCCAAGGCCGGGCGGGCGGCCCAGGCGCTGGCCACCGCGGCCATCGGTTCCTTCGTGGCCGGGACAATCGGCACCGCCCTCCTCGCGGTCTGCGCACCCATTGTGGTTAAATTCGCCGTCAGCCTCGGATCGCCGAGCTACTTCGCCATCATGGTCCTGGCGCTCCTGGCCGTCACCGCAGTGCTCGGCTCCTCCCGCCTCCGCGGTTTCGCCTCGCTGGGCCTGGGCCTGGCGATTGGGCTGGTCGGAATGGACTCGGTCACAGGGCAGGCTCGCCTCACGTTCGGCCAGCCGCTGCTCAGTGACGGGCTCGACATCGTGGTGGTAGCCGTGGCCATCTTCGCCGTGGGCGAAGCCCTGTGGGTGGCCGCCCACCTTCGCCGGACCCCGCTCCACATCATCCCGGTGGGGCAGCCCTGGATGGGCAAAGAAGACTGGAAGCGGTCCTGGAAGCCCTGGCTGCGGGGAACCGTGCTCGGCTTCCCGTTTGGCGCGCTGCCCGCCGGGGGCGCGGAGATCCCGACCTTCCTGTCCTACGTCACGGAAAAGCGGCTCACCAAGCACCCCGAGGAGTTCGGCAAGGGCGCCATCGAGGGTGTCGCCGGACCGGAAGCCGCCAACAACGCGGCGGCGGCCGGCACCCTGACCCCGATGCTGGCGCTGGGGCTGCCGACCAACGCCACCGCCGCCGTGATGCTGGCGGCCTTCACCTCGTACGGCATCCAGCCGGGGCCGCAGCTGTTCGAGAGCGAAGGACCGCTGGTGTGGGCCCTTATTGCCAGCCTCTTCATCGGAAACTTCCTGCTGTTGGTCATCAACCTGCCGCTGGCACCGCTCTGGGCAAAACTCCTGCAACTGCCGCGACCCTACCTCTACGCCGGGATCCTGTTCTTCGCCACCCTGGGCGCCTACTCCGTGAACCTGCAGGCGTTCGACCTGGTGATCCTGCTGGTGCTCGGCGCGCTCGGGTTCATGATGCGCCGGTTCGGCCTGCCGGTCCTGCCGCTCATCCTCGGAGTGATCCTGGGCCCCCGGGTCGAAGGCCAGCTGCGCAAGACACTGCAGCTCAGCGCCGGGGACCCGGCCGGTCTGTGGAGCGAGCCGATCGCCGTCGGCATCTACGTCGTCGTGGCGATCATCCTGGCGTGGCCGTTGCTGCTGAAGGCCTGGCGCAGGTCGCGGCCACAGGCGGAGCCGGCGTTTGCCGGCATGCACGCCACGCCGGAGGCTGACCCTGACCGGACAGACGCCGGTGGCGCGAACGCCCAGCCCTTCGATGACCGCGATCTGGACACCACCACGAACACAGCAGCAGGACGACAGGAGCGACCATGAGCATCATCGTTGGCTACCTTCCCACTCTGGAGGGAACGGCGGCACTCGAAGCAGCCATCAGCCAGGCCCGCAAGGATGCGAAACTCCTGGTGGTGATCAATTCCTCACGGGGCGACGCCCTCGTGGACAAGCGCTACGCCGAGGATGAGGAGATCGTCGGGATCGAGGAACGGCTGAAGAACGAGGGCATCGAGCACCTCGTCCAGCAGCCGGTCCGTGGAAACGACGCAGCCACCGAGGTCCTGCAGGCAGCAGAACAGCACCGGGCGGACCTGATCGTCATCGGCCTTCGGCGGCGCACCCCGGTGGGGAAACTCATCATGGGGAGCACGGCCCAGCAGATCCTCCTCGAGGCAGGCTGCCCGGTGCTTGCCGTAAAGGCCGGCCACCAGCCCTGACCGGGCCCTAAGCCCGAGATGACACTTCGCGGCAATGCCTGGGTGCAGCATTGCCGCGAAGTGTCATCTCGCGAGGGCAGTTGTCACGGGCGTCCGGCGCGGCGGAGCGTGGCTTCGGCGTGCTTGAGGATGGGACCGTCGATCATCTTGCCCTGGTACTGGAACACGCCCGTTCCGGCGGCAGCAGCGGCGCGGAGCAGTTCGGTGGCCGCGGCGACGTCGGATTCGGACGGGGCGTAGGCGTCCCGGACGATGGCCACCTGGTTCGGGTGGATGCAGGCCTTGGAGCCGAAGCCGGACGCGACGGCGTCGCGGGCCTCGGCTCCGAGGCCGTCGAGGTCGGGAATGTTGACGTAGACGGAGTCGATCGCTTCCTTGCCGAACGCGCGGGCGGCCAGCAGCACGGTGGAGCGGGCGTGCAACGCAACGGCGCGGTAGCCGCCGTCGTCGCTCCGGCTGGAGGTGCCGCCAAGTGAGGCGAGCAGGTCCTCGGCGCCCCACATCAGGCCCACCACGTTGGGTTCCGCGGCGATAGCGGCGGCGTTGACGATGCCGGCGGCCGTCTCGCACAAGGCGATCACGCTGTAGCCCTCGAGCTCTTTGAGCTGGGCGGCGCTTTCGGCCTTGGCAAGCATCACGTGCCGGTAGGGGGTGTGCTTGAGGCAGTGCAGGTCTTTTTCAAACTCCTCCGTACCGGCCGGGTTGAGCCGGATGATTGTGCGGCTGGGATCCAGTTCGGGGACGTCCCCGGCGGAGCCGAGCTGGGCGAGAATGGCGCCGCGGGCGCGCTGCTTGTCCGCCGGCGCGACGGCGTCCTCGAGGTCCACGATGACGGCATCGGAGCGCTCGGCGGCCTTTTGGTAGCGCTCGGGTCGGTCGGCGGGGCAAAACAGCAGGGCGGGGCCCATCAGGAAGCTCATGCTTCGATTGTCCCCTTTTCGGCTGCGTCTTTCTGCCCCGGTGCCTGCTGCGCGGGTTCCTGCTGCGAGGCGTGCGCCTCCCGCGTCCACATCAGGCAACTGCGGGTCGCTTGGGCCACCACGACGCCGTCCTGGTTCCGGCCGGTGTGCTGCATGGTCACGATGCCCTGGCCTGGCCGGGACGAGGAGAGCCGCTTGCCGGTGACCACGGTCTCCGTGTAGAGCGTGTCCCCGTGGTACAGCGGGTGCGGGAAGGACACGTCCGTCAGTCCCAGCTGCGCGATGATGGTTCCTTGGGTCAGTTGCGGGACGGACTGCCCTACCAGGGTGGCGAGGGTGAACATCGAGTTCATCAGCCGCTGGCCGAACGGCTGTCCGGCGCTCCAGGCGGCGTCGAGGTGCAGCGCCTGGGTGTTCATGGTCATGGTGGTGAACAGGACGTTGTCCGTCTCCGTCACGGTCCGGCCGGGCCGGTGCGCGTAGAGCACGCCCTCTTCAAGTTCGTCGAAGTAGAGGCCGCGCTGTTCAATCACCCGGCGGCCGGTTCCGGGCCCGGGCGCTGCATTCGTTGTCATACGGTGAGTTCCTGGTCTTCCTCGAAGAGTTCGGCGCCGGTGGCCGCGGCCACGTCCTCCGCGGTGACGTCGGGCGCCAGCTCGCGCAGCACCAGCCGGGACTTGCCGCCTTCGGTCACGACGTCGATCACGGCAAGGTCGGTGATGATCCGGTCGACGCAGCCCTTGCCGGTCAGCGGCAGGGTGCACCGTTCCACGATCTTCGGGTTGCCGTTGCGGTCCACGTGCTCCATCATCACGATGACCTTCTTGGCGCCGAAGACCAGGTCCATCGCCCCGCCCATGCCCTTGACCATCTTGCCGGGGATCATCCAGTTGGCGAGGTCCCCGTTCTGCGCCACTTCCATGGCGCCGAGCACCGCCACGTCGACGTGGCCGCCGCGGATCATGCCGAAGGATGCGGCCGAGTCGAAGAACGCGGCGCCCTTGTTGACGGTGACCGTTTCCTTGCCCGCGTTGATCAGGTCCGGGTCCACCTGGTCCTCGGCCGGGTAGGGCCCGACGCCGAGGATCCCGTTCTCCGAGTGCAGCACCACCTCGACGCCGGCCGGAATGTAGTTGGGGATCAGCGTGGGCATCCCGATGCCGAGGTTGACGTACTGGCCGTTGTGCAGCTCCTGGGCCACCCGGGCGGCCAGTTCGTTGCGCGTCCAGCCCTTGCCTTGCACACCGGCGGGGTGTTCGACGGCGGAGCGCCGGTATTCGTGCCGGACCGCTTCGGGCCTGGGCGGCGCGCCCTGCGCGTTGTTCGTCTCCACGGCTATGCTCCTGCCTTCTCGGTGGTGCTGGAGGTGGTGCTGGAGGTGGTGCGCTTTTCGATCCGTTTCTCCGCCTGCGGCGCGAGGACCACCCTCTGGACAAAGATGCCGGGGACGTGGACGTGCTCCGGGTCCAGCTCCCCCGGCTCCACGAGCTCCTCGACCTCGGCGATGGTGATCCGGCCGGCCATGGCGCAGAGCGGATTGAAGTTCATTGCGGTGGCATGGAACACGAGGTTGCCGTGCCGGTCGCCCTTCCAGGCGTGCACCAGGCCGAAGTCGGGGGTCAGCGCCTCCTCCAGCACGTAGTCGGCGCCGTGGAAGCTGCGGACTTCCTTGGCCGCGGAGGCGATCGCGACGGTCCCGTCGGCGTCGTACTTCTGCGGCAGGCCGCCGTCGGACACCTGGGTCCCGACGCCGGCGGGCGTGTAGAAGGCCGGGATGCCGGCTCCGCCGGCCCGCAGCTTCTCGGCCAGCGTGCCCTGCGGGGTGAGGACTACTTCGAGTTCGCCGGCCAGGTATTGCCGGGCGAACTCCTTGTTCTCCCCCACGTATGAGCTGATGGTGCGGCGGATCCGGCCGTCCTTGAGCAGGATGCCGAGCCCCCAGTCGTCCACGCCGCAGTTGTTGCTCACGGTTTCCAGGTCGGTCGCGCCGCTCTCATGCAGGGCGTCGATTAGCGCCACCGGGATGCCGCACAGCCCGAAGCCGCCGACGGCGAGGGAGGCGCCGTCGGGGATGTCCGCGACGGCCTCGGCGGCGCTGGCAACAACTTTGTTGATCATCGGTGACCCTTCCGGCCGGCTACAGTCCCAGTTCGCGGGCGATCAGCATCAGCTGGACCTCCGTGGTGCCCTCGCCGACTTCAAGGATCTTGGAGTCGCGGTAGTGGCGCGCCACGGTGAATTCGTTGATGAAGCCATAGCCGCCGAACACCTGGGTGGCATCCCGCGCGTTGTCCATGGCTGCCTCGCCTGCGACCATCTTAGCGATGGCCGCCTGTGTCTTGAACGGCTTGCCGGCGAGCATCCGGGCGGCCGCGTCGTAGTAGGCCAGGCGGGCGGTGTGGGCGCGGGCTTCCATCCGGGCGATCTTGAACGCGATGGCCTGGTACTTGCCGATGTTCTGGCCGAAGGCGCTGCGCTCCTTGGCGTATTTCACCGACTGGTCCACGCAGCCCTGGGCGGCGCCGACGGCGAGGGCGGCGATCGCGATCCGGCCCTCGTCGAGGATGGAGAGGAAGTTCGCGTAGCCGCGGCCCCGGGTGCCGAGCAGGTTTTGCTCGGGGACACGGACGTTGTCGAGGGTCAGCGGGTGGGTGTCCGAGGCGTTCCAGCCGACCTTGTTGTAGGCCTTCTCCGCCGTGAAGCCGGGCGTGCCGGCGGGCACCAGGATCGTGGAGATTTCCTTCTTGATGCTTCCGTCCGGGCGTTCCTCCTGGCCGGTCACCGCGGTGACCGTGACGAGCTTGGTGATATCGGTGCCGGAGTTGGTGATGAACTCCTTGTTCCCGTTGATGACCCACTCCCCGCCCTCGAGGCGCGCGGTGGTCTTGGTACCGCCCGCGTCCGAGCCGGCCTCGGGCTCGGTCAGGCCGAAGCCTGCGAGCGCCTTGCCGGAGGCCAGCAGCGGCAGCCATTCCTGCTTCTGCGCGTCAGTGCCGAAGCGGTGGATCGGCATGGCGCCAAGCGAGACGCCGGCCTCGAGGGTGATCGCGACCGACTGGTCCACCCGGCCGAGCTGTTCCAGGGCCAGGGCGAGGGCGAAGTAGTCCCCGCCCATGCCGCCGAACTCTTCCGGGAACGGCAGGCCGAACAGGCCCATGTCCGCCATCTGCGAGACGACCTCGTAGGGGAAGCTGTGCTCTTCGTCGTGCTTGGCGGAAACCGGGGCCACCACCTGGTCGGCGAATTCGCGGACGGTGTTGCTGAGGTCCTGGTAGTCCTCGCTGAGTTCAAAATCTGGCATGGGGGTGACTCCTGTGTCTGGTGTGGCTGTGGTGTGGTGGTGAGCGTGCGGGGCTAATCCGCCGCGCCCATCGCGATGACGGCTTCTTCGATCGTGTCTTCGGCTTTCGACGGCTCGGCGGGGTGGATGGTGGCCAGCACCTGGTCCGCCTTGACGAGGTCTCCGGTGCCGGCGCTGATGTGGACGGTGCCGTCCAGCGGCGCCACCAGCTGGTGCTCCATCTTCATGGCCTCCACCGAGAGCAGGACCTGGCCGGCTGTCACGGTCTCGCCGTTGCTGACCGAGACGGACACCACGGTGCCGGGCATCGGCGAGCGCACCGCCGGGTCGGCGGCGCCTTCCTCGCGTTCGACGGCGGCCAGCACCCGGGCGAGCCGGGCCTCGCGGCTCAGCACCTCGAGGCGGCAGGACCAGCCGTCGTTGCCGAGGAATATGTCGGTGGGCGCAGGGCTGTCCGGCCCCGGGTGGTGGGGGCCCGTGGACACCTGTGCAAGGGAAAACCGTCGGGCTTCCCCGCCGAGGGTCACCTCTGCCTGGTTGCGCCCGGCGAAACCCAACGATGCTGTGCGTTGCGGGCCGCCATTGACGCTGACCGTCGCAGTCCCCCGCCCTAGCGAGCCGGACACCTCAACGGTGGCGATTCCGCCGTCGGGCGTTCCGAGACTGATCCGGCGCGGGGCAGCTACACCGAGCCTCCAGCCGTCACGGCGGTGCCAAGGTCCTTCCCCGGCGTCAACTGAATCGGGTTCCCGCATCGCCGCGGCGAAGACGGCGGCAGCGGCCACCTCGAAGTCGCCCGCATGCCGGAACGTGAACTCGGGCATCTTGCGTTCGATCAGGCCGGTGTCGAGGCGTCCGGCGCGGACATCGGCGTCATTGATCAGCAGCCGCAGGTACTCGACGTTGGTGTCAATGCCCAGGGCGGTGTACCCGGCGAGCGCCCGGTCCAGGGTGTCCAGGGCCTCCGCCCGGTCCCCGCCCCAGGCGATGACCTTGGAAATCATCGGGTCGTAGCTGCTGGAGATCTGGAGGCCCTCCAGCAGGGCCGAGTCGACTCGGACGCGGCCCGCTGCGGCATCCGGCTCTTCGTCCAGCAGCACGACGCGTCCGATGGATGGAAGGAAGTTCTTCTCCGGTATCTCGGCGTATACCCGGGCCTCCACCGAGTGTCCGGTCAGCACGACGTCGTCCTGGCGGAGGGTGAGTTCCTCCCCGGCGGCGATCCGCACCTGCCATTCGACCAGGTCCACGCCGGTGACCATCTCGGTGACCGGGTGTTCGACCTGCAGCCGGGTGTTCATCTCCATAAAGAAGAACTCGTCCGGGGCGTTGTCCGAGACGAGGAACTCCACGGTGCCGGCGCCGCTGTAGCTGACGCTGCGTGCGGCCTGGCAGGCGGCCTCGCCAATCCGGGCACGGATGTCCGCCCCGTCGGGCAGGGTTTCGAGCAGCGGCGAGGGTGCCTCCTCGATGACCTTCTGGTGCCGGCGCTGCAGGGAGCACTCACGCTCGCCGAGGTGGATGACGTTGCCGTGGTTGTCCGCCAGCACCTGGACCTCGATGTGGCGCGGCGTGGTGACGAGCCGTTCCAGGAACAGGGTGTCGTCGCCGAAGGCGCTTGCCGCCACCCGGCGGGCGGTGGCCAGCGTGGCTTCCAGGTCCTCAGGCCGTTCGACGACGTGCATCCCCTTCCCGCCGCCGCCGGCGGAGGGCTTGATCAGCAGCGGGAAGCCGACGCCGGCCGCCGCCTCGATCAGCTGCGCGTCGCTCATGCCGGGTTCGGCGATGCCCGGAACCACGGGGACGCCGTAGCCGGTGACGTGGTTCTTGGAACGGATCTTGTCTCCCATGACGTTCAGGGATTCGACGCCGGGCCCAATGAACGTGATCCCGGCTTTTTCCAGGGCGCGGGCAAAGTCGACGTTCTCGCTCAGGAAGCCGTAGCCGGGGTGCACGGCGTCGGCGCCGGTGTCCCGGCAGGCCTGGATGATGGCCTCGATCTTGAGGTAGCTTTCGGTGGCGGCCGCAGGGCCGATCCGGACGGCGACGTCCGCCTCGCGCACGTGGCGGGCGTCGGCGTCGGCGTCGGAATAGACCGCCACGGAACGGATGCCGAGGGCCCGGAGGGTGCGGATCACGCGACAGGCGATCTCGCCGCGGTTGGCGACGAGGACGGTGCCGAAGAGCGGCTTCCGGGGTGCTGGAAGAGGAGTAGTCGGCGAAGAAGTAGTCATTGCTGGCTCACATCCGGAACAGGCCGAAGGAGGTCTCCGGCAGCGGGGTGCGGGAGACGACGTCGAGCGCCAGTCCCAGGACGGTGCGGGTGTCCGCGGGGTCGATCACGCCGTCGTCCCAGAGGCGGGCAGTGGAGTAGTACGGGCTGCCCTGGTCCTCGTACTGGGCCTTGATGGGGGCCTTGAAGGCTTCCTCGTCCGCGGCGGACCATTCCTCGCCGCGGGCCTCGTACTGGTCCCGCTTGACGGTGGCGAGCACGCTGGAGGCCTGGTTGCCGCCCATCACCGAGATCCGGGAAGCCGGCCACATCCAGAGGAAGCGCGGCGAGTAGGCGCGGCCGCACATCGAGTAGTTGCCGGCGCCGAAGGACCCGCCGATCACCACCGTGAGTTTGGGAACCCGGGCGGTGGCGACGGCGGTGACCATCTTGGCGCCGTTCTTGGCGATGCCGCCCTGCTCGTAGTCCTTGCCGACCATGAAGCCGGAGAGGTTCTGCAGGAAGATCAGCGGGATGCAGCGCTGGTCGCAGAGTTCGATGAAGTGCGCGCCCTTGAGCGAGGACTCGCTGAAGAGCACGCCGTTGTTCGCCACGATGCCCACGGGGTGGCCGTGCAGCTTCGCGAAGCCGGTGACCAGGGTGGTGCCGTAGTTCTTCTTGAATTCGTGGAAGCGGCTGCCGTCCACCAGCCGGGCGATAACCTCGCGGACGTCGTACTGCGCGTTGACGTCGGTGGGCACCGCGCCGTACAGCTCGTCCGGGTCCGCCTGCGGTTCGACGACGGCGTCCACGTCCCAGACGGGGGCCGCCGGCTTCGGCAGGGTGGAGACGATGTCCCGGACAATCTGCAGGGCGTGTTCATCGTTTTCGGCGAGGTGGTCGGTGACGCCGGAGATCTTGGAGTGCACCTCGCCGCCGCCAAGCTCCTCGGCCGTGACGATCTCGCCGATCGCGGCCTTCACCAGCGGCGGGCCGCCGAGGAAGATGGTGCCCTGGTTGCGGACGATCACGGTCTCGTCGCTCATCGCGGGAACGTAGGCGCCGCCGGCGGTGCAGGAGCCCATCACCGAGGCGATCTGCGGGATCTTGGCTGCGGACATCTTGGCCTGGTTGAAGAAGATCCGGCCGAAGTGCTCCTTGTCCGGGAAGACCTCGTCCTGCTTTGGCAGGAAGGCGCCGCCGGAGTCCACGAGGTAGATGCAGGGCAGCCGGTTCTCCAGCGCGATTTCCTGCGCCCGGAGGTGCTTCTTCACCGTCATCGGATAGTAGGTGCCGCCCTTGACGGTGGCGTCGTTGGAGATGACCAGGACCTGGCGGCCGTGGACCAGGCCGATCCCGGCAATCACCCCGGCGCCCGGCGAGTCGCCGTTGTACATGCCCTCGGCCGCCAGCGGGGCGATCTCCAGGAAGGGGCTGCCGTCGTCGAGCAGCCGGTCGATCCGTTCCCGCGGGAGCAGCTTGCCGCGTGCCACGTGCCGTTGCCGGGACTTCTCCGGCCCGCCCAGCGCGACGGCGGCGAGGCGGTCCTTCAGCTCCCGGGCCAGGCCGAGCTGCGCCTCGCGGTTCGCGGCGTAGCCCGGGCTGCCCGCGTCCAGCTGGCTGGCGATTGTCTCCATTGACTGCTTTCCGTCCCCGGCCGTGCGGTGCCCGCCCCCGCGGGGCGTCCCGGCCATTTCGGTTAGTAACGCATAACTGAGATTTAGGTTAGTCTCTATTAACTGTGATGTCCAACACAGGATAGTCTCAACACAGGACAGTCGAGAGGGACGCCGGTGACCGAGTCCAGCCAGACAACCCAGCGAAGCCAGGCCAAGGAGAACCGCCGGAAGGCGCTGCTCACTGCGGCGGCCGCCCTCTTCGCAGCGGACGGCTTCAACCGCGTTTCCTTGGAGGACCTGGGCGCCGCCGCCGGGGTCAGCGGGCCCGCCGTGTACCGCCACTTCGCCGGCAAGCAGGCGGTCCTCGGGGCCCTGCTGCTCAGTGTCAGCCAGGACCTGCTGGAGGGCGGCCGCAGTGTGGTGGCCGGATCCGAGGGTGCCGCCGCGGCCCTCGCCGGGCTGGTCGAATTCCACGTGGACTTCGCGCTCAGCAACCCGGACGTCATCCGGGTCCAGGACCAGGACTTCAGCAACCTCGACGACGATGACGAGGCCGAGGTCCGCACACTGCAGCGCAACTATGTGGAGCTCTGGGTGGACGTCCTGGCCGGGTTGCATCCGGACACCGATCCGGCCGAGCTGCGAATGCGCGCGCACGCCACCTTCGGCCTGATCAACTCCACGCCGCACTCGGTACGCAACCACGGGCGCCGGATGGCCCTCAAACGGGCCCGGCCGCTGCTGGAAAGCATGGCCCTGGCCGCCTTGACGGCGCCGGCCACACCGCGCCCGCTCGGCTGAGGGCTGGCCTCTTCCCGGCTCAACCCCGCAGCACTCCGGGGCACATTGGCGCGGACACGCCGACAAACCAGGGCCCGCCGTCGAATATTGCCCTCAAAGTGCCCCCGGACGGCAACCGGCCGGGCACAGCGGGATGCGGCTGGGAGGCCCAATGACTTACTGTTCGTTGCAGATCAACCCCAAGCGGAGAAGGTGCGAGTGGCAGCGTTACGCGACCCAGGCTTCTGGGGGCACGACGGCCGTGTCGGAGTAATTACCCAAGGAACGTGGGCAGATCGTCTGGTTTTGGTTTATCCGGACGCTCTGGAGACTTGGACCTTCATACCAAGCTCTACTCCGGAAGAAGAGATGCTTGATTTCTACCCGGTCACGGACCAAGCCGCTGAAGAGGTCATCACGGAACTGGGCATAGTTTGGTTGGCCCGGAACCAGCAAGAGAACCAACTTGAAAGACTGATCTTTGACCAGCGGTCTCATCTGGGCGAGGACACATCCATACGTGGAATGCTTGCTGAAGCGATCAAGCGACTCCTTGGGGAGAAATAAACAGGCGGCCCGTCGAACAGGACAGGCTATTGCCGGCACCCACGGCCAGAAGCATTGGCGGCTCAACCCCGCAGCACTCCGGGGCACATTGGCGCGGACACGCCGACAACCAGGGCCAGCCGTCGAACATTGCCCTCAAAGTGCCCCCGGACGGCAAAAGGCCGGGCACCCATAGCGTGGATGCCCGGCCCCGAAGTGCCTAGACCATCGCCAGCGCCATGCCGGGATCGGCCAGGATGGCGCCCAGGTCCTGCAGGAAGCGGGAGCCCTGTTCGCCGTCGACCAGCCGGTGGTCGAAGGACAGGCTCAGCGTCATGACCTGGCGCAGCGCCACCTCGTCCTGGTACTCCCACGGCATCTTCCGCACCGCGCCGAGAGCCAGGATGGCGGCCTCGCCGGGGTTGAGGATGGGCGTGCCGGCGTCGATGCCGAAGACGCCGATGTTCGTGATGGAGATGGTCCCGCCGGAGAGGTCCGCCGGGGCCGTTTTGCCGGCCCGGGCGGTCTCAGTCAGCTCCGTAAGCGCGGTAGACAGCTGCAGCAGCGACATCTGGTCCGCGTCCTTGATGTTCGGCACGGTCAGCCCCCGCGGCGTGGCGGCCGCGATGCCGAGGTTGACGTAGTTGAACTGGACGATCTCCTGGTTGGCCTCGTCCCACCGGGCGTTGAGCGTCGGGTGGTTGCGCAGCGCGATCAGCACAGCCTTGGACACCAGCGTCAGCGGTGTCAGCTTGTAGCCCGCGAACGAGCGGCTGGCCTTGAGCCGGCCCAGCAGTTCCATGGTGGGCGTGACATCGAGGGTCAGGAACTCGGTGACGTGCGGCGCCGTGAAGGCGCTGGATACCATGGCCGCGGCGGTGAATTTCCGCACGCCCTTGATCGGGGTCCGGGTTTCCCGCTCGCCCTGTACCGGTGCCGGCGCAGCGGCCTGGCCGCCGGCGAGTTCCTGGGGCGCCACCGGAAGGTCGCCGCCGCCAACGAAGTTCCGGACGTCATCGCGGGTGATGAGCCCGCGCTCCCCCGTGCCGGTGATGGCTGCGAGGTCGACGCCGAGGTCCTTGGCCAGCTTGCGCACCGGCGGCGTGGAGCGCGGACGCTCTGCCGGAGTGGTGTCAGCGCCATGGGTGTCTGCCACCGGCGCGGGTTCGGCCACGGTCTGCACGGCTGCCACGACCGGCGCGGCAACCGGGGTTTCAGCGGGAGCTGCCACAGGAGCCGTCGGGGCTGCCGCGGCGGCGAAGCTGCGGGCGCGGCGGGCCGGACGGCCGGAGCCTTCCAGCACGGCGCCGTAGCCGACCAGGTTCGGTTCCCGCTTGGCGGGGGCTTCCCCGGAGTCACCGCCGCCGTCGTCGCCCTCGATCTCGAAGGAGACGATCGGCTTGCCGACCTCAACCACGGTGCCCGGCTGCTCATGCAGCGCCGTCACGACGCCGGCGAACGGCGAGGGCAGTTCGACGACGGCCTTGGCTGTTTCCACCTCGGCGATGATCTGGTTAAGCGTGACGGTGTCCCCGACGCCCACCTTCCACGCGACGATTTCTGATTCCGTCAGGCCTTCGCCGAGGTCCGGAAGCCGGAATTCCTTGATCATGGTGGCGGTCATCCTTCCAGCCCGCTAAGGGAGTTGGGGCGGCCCAGGGCCCGGTCGACGCCGTCGAGGATCCTGTCCAGGCCCGGCAGGTGGTGCATTTCAAGCTTTGAATACGGGTACGGGACATCGAAGCCGGTCACCCGGACGGGCGCCGCTTCGAGGTGGTAGAAGCAGCGTTCCGTGATGCTGGCGGCCACTTCGGCGCCGAGGCCGCCGGACTGGCTGGCTTCGTGCGTGATGACCAGCCGGCCGGTCTTCCGGACCGAGGCCTCCAGGGTCGCGAAGTCCAGCGGGGCCAGCGAGCGCAGGTCGATCACCTCGACGGAGACGCCTTCATCCGCGGCAGCGAGCGCGGCGTCGCGGGCGGTCTTCACGAGCGGACCGTAGGCGACCAGCGTCACGTCGGTGCCCTCGGTGACCACGCGCGCCTTCTCCATGGACAGGGCGGCGGCGAGGTCGAGCGACTCATCGACTTCGCCCTTGTCGTGGTAGCGGCGCTTGGGCTCGAAGTAGAGCACCGGATCGTCAGAGGCGATGGCCTGCTGGATCATGGTGTGGGCGTCCTGCGGGTTGGAGACGCTGACCACGCGCAGGCCCGAGGTGTGGGTGAAGTAGGCCTCGGGCGACTCGGAATGGTGTTCCGGTGAGCCGATGCCGCCGCCGAAGGGCACGCGGATGGTGATCGGCATCTTGACCGCGCCCTGGGTGCGGTAGTGCATCTTGGCAACCTGGCTGACAATCTGGTCGAACGCCGGGTAGATGAAGCCGTCGAACTGGATTTCAACCACCGGGCGGTAGCCGCGGTAGGCGAGGCCGACGGCGGTGCCGAGGATGCCGGATTCGGCGAGCGGGGTGTCCACCACGCGGTGCTTTCCGAAGTCTTTCTGCAGGCCGTCGGTGACGCGGAAGACACCGCCAAGGGTGCCGATGTCCTCGCCCATGAGGATCACCTTGGGATCGTTTTCGAGGGACTTGCGCAGGCCCGAATTAATGGCTCGGGCAAAGGTCATCTGCGTCATCAGCGTGCACCTTCTTCGGAAGCGGCCTCTGCGGGATCGCCGAAGGAAGCCAGGTAACGGGTGTAGTGGTCCTGCTGGCGCTCCAGCGAGGAGTTGGGCGTGCTGTACACGTGCTTGAAGATGTCCAGCGGCGCCGGTTCCGGCATGTTGATGGTGCCGGAGCGCAGTTCCTTGGCGACGACGTCGGCTTTGGCGGCGACGGCGGTTTCCAGCTCGGCGGTCAGCAGGCCCTTACGCTCGAGCAGGGTCTTCAGCCTGGCGATCGGGTCCTTCGCGGCCCAGTCCTCGAGCTCGTTGGCGTCCCGGTAGCGGGTGGGGTCATCCGCCGTCGTGTGCGGTCCCATCCGGTAGGTGACGGCCTCAATGAAGGTGGGTCCCCCGCCGCGGCGGGCACGGTCGATGGCGATCCTTGTGGCGGCCATGACGGCCAGCACGTCGTTGCCGTCGACGCGCATGCTCGGGATGCCGAAGCCGGAGGCGCGGTCCGCGATCTGGATGTGGGATTGCAGCATTACGGGCTCGGAGATGGCCCAGTGGTTGTTCTGGCAGAAGAAGACCACGGGGGCCTGGAAGCTCGCCGCGAAGACCATGGCCTCGTTGACGTCGCCTTCGCTGGTGGCGCCGTCGCCGAAGTAGGCCACGGCCACCGAATCAGCGCCGTCGTTCTGGATCCCCATGGCGTACCCGGTGGCGTGCAGCGACTGGGCGCCGATGATGATTTGCTGCGTCGCCACGTTCACCGTGTAGGGATCCCAGCCGGCCAGGGCGTTGCCGCGCCAGGCTTTCACGATGTCCGCCGGCTGGACCCCGCGGACATAGGCGACGCCGTTGTCACGGTAGCTGGGGAAGACGAAGTCGTCGTCGCGGAGCGCACGTGCCGAGCCGATCTGGGATGCTTCCTGGCCCAGCAGCGGAGGCCACAGGGCGAGCTCGCCCTGGCGCTGCAAGGCGGTGGCCTCGGCGTCGATCCGGCGGATGGCCACCATGTCCTCGTAGAGCGAGGTGAGTTGTTCGTCGCTCACGTCCTGGACCCAGGAGTCGAACTCCGGATGGCTTACGCGCTCACCTCCCGGGGTGATGAGCTGGACGAGATCGCCGCCCGAGCGCCTGTTTGATTCTGCACTGTTCCCGGGGCCGCCGGCGGCAATGCCGCCCTTGCCCGCGTCGTCGGTAAACACAGTTTGTCCGCACCTTCTGACGTCGTCTGACCCTGCCCGCGGGACTCGTGATCCCTACGCGCGACGGCCACCCGGGCGCCGTTGCCCCGGATAATTGTGACCCTACTCACAACTGCCATTGGGTACAACCACCCTCGAATAAATTGAGCATTCTGCCCTGTCTGGCCCTTTGGGACCGTGCTAACCTTGCGCATTATGCAAGCTTTGGATGGCACCGACACCCGCCTACTTTCGGCCATGGCGAGGGATCCCCGGCGTACCGTGGTGGCACTGGCGCAGAAGCTGGGCTTGTCGCGCAATACGGTGCAGGCCCGGATGGCCCAGCTGGAGAAAAAGCACGTCTTCCTCTCCTTCGAACGCCGGATCAACCCGGCCGCCCTGGGCTATCCCCTGATGGCGTTCATCTCCGTCCACGTCCAGCAGCAGAAACTGGGCCAATTGGCGGTGGAACTGGCGGGCATCCCGGAAATCCTGGAAGGCTACGGCCTCACCGGTTCCGCCGACCTGCTGCTCCGGGTGGTCGCCCTCGACGCCGAGGACCTCTTCCGGATCAACGGCAAGATCCTCGCCTGCGACGGCGTGGAGCGCACCGATACCGCCCTGGCCATGGGTGAACTGATTCCCTTCCGGATCCAGCCGCTGCTGGAACGCGGCTCCGCGGAGGCCTGAGCCGTTCACCTGGCTGCCTGGCAACCGCAAGGCAAAGAGGAGCCCCCGTGCAACTGCACGGGGGCTCCTCGTCATTGGTGTTGCCTGCCGGGGCCGCCTGCTTGTGGTCCGCGGCCCGGCCGGGCGTTTAGTGGTTGGTGGCCTTTTCGGCGCCCACCCCGGTCAGGGAGCGGACCTCCATTTCGGCCTGCTTGGTGGTGTCTTCGAGCTTCTTGTCCAGGACCGTGCCCAGCCAACCCAGCAGGAAGGCGAGCGGGATGGAGACGATGCCGGGGTTGCTCAACGGGAAGATCGCGAAGTTGGCCCCCGGGATCATCGACGTTTTGGCGCCGGAGACCACCGGGGAGAGCGCGATCAGGATGATGGCCGAGCCGAGCCCGCCGTACATGCTCCAGATGGCTCCCTGGGTRGTGAACCGGCGCCAGAACAGCGAGTACACGATCGTGGGCAGGTTGGCCGAGGCCGCCACCGCGAAGGCGAGTGCTACGAGGAACGCGACGTTCTGTCCGTTGGCGAAAATTCCGCCGATGATGGCGAGCAACCCGATCACGACGACCGTGCGACGGGCAACCTTGACCTCGGTATTGGCGTCGGCCTTGCCCTTGGCGATGACGCTGGCATAGATGTCATGCGCGAAGGACGCTGCCGCCGTGATCGTGAGGCCGGCGACGACGGCCAGGATCGTGGCGAACGCCACCGCGGAGATGAATCCGAGCAGCAGGGGTCCGCCCAGGTGGAAGGCCAGCAGCGGCGCTGCCGAGTTGACGCCGCCCGGCGCCCCCTTGATCGTGTCGGCACCCACCAGCGCGGCTGCGCCATAGCCCAGGACCAGCGTGAACAGGTAGAAGATACCGATCAGCCAGATGGACCACACCACGGACTTGCGGGCTTCCTTGGCGGTCGGAACCGTGTAGAAGCGCATCAGGACGTGCGGCAGGGCCGCCGTGCCGAGGACGAGCGCCAGGCCAAGGGACATGAAGTCAAGCTTGGAGGTCTCGGTCTTGCCGTACTGCAGGCCCGGGTTCAGGATGCTCGGGTTCTTCGAGGTTTCCACCGCGCCGCCGAGCAGGTCGGAGAGGTTGAAGCCGTAGATGGCCAGCACCCAGAAGGTCATGACGGCCGCGCCGGCAATGAGCAGCATGGCCTTGATGATCTGGACCCAGGTGGTGCCCTTCATCCCGCCGATCAGCACATACATGATCATCAGGGCGCCGACGACGACGATCACGAGCGCCTGGCCGCCCCAGTCGCTGATGCCCAGCAGCAGCGAGATCAGGCTGCCGGCTCCCGCCATCTGGGCCAGCAGGTAGAAGAAGCAAACGGCCAAGGTCGAGATGGCCGCGGCGATGCGGACCGGGCGCTGCTTGAGCCGGAATGAAAGGACGTCGGCCATGGTGAACTTGCCGGTGTTGCGCAGCAGTTCGGCCACCAGGAGCAACGCGACGAGCCACGCCACGAGGAAACCGATGGAGTACATGAAGCCGTCATAGCCGTTGATGGCGATGGCGCCGGTGATACCGAGGAACGAAGCCGCAGAGAGGTAGTCGCCGGCGATCGCGGTGCCGTTTTGCGGGCCCGTGAAGGAGCGGCCGGCGGCATAGTAGTCCGCCGCGGTCTTATTGTTTCGGCTCGCCCTGACGACGATGACCATGGTGATCGCGACGAACAGGGCGAAGATGCCCATGTTCAGCGCGGTGGTGTCCTTGAGATCCGCAACGTTGACCGCGGGAACCATAAACGTCATTTTGTTTCTCCGCTCACTCGGTTGCCGTGCTTGTCGAACTCGTGGCCTTCGATTCCGTGGCGGATATCGGCGGCGATCGGGTCCAGTTTCCGGTTCGAGTAGCTGACGTACCAGCCGGTGATGGCGAACGTGGAGACGAACTGCAGCAGGCCCAGGATCAGGCCGATGTTGATGTTGCCCCAGACCTTGGTGGACATGAAGCCCACCGCGTAGTCGGCCAGCAGGACGTAGGCGAAGTACCACAGCAGGAATGCGATGGCCATCGGAAAGACAAAGCTGCGGTGACGTTTACGCAGTTCCTGAAACTGCTCCGTCGATTGGACTTCCTTGAAGTCCACGAACGCCGGTGCGTCCGTTTCTTGGGCTTCGTGACCCATCGTTCCTCCTCATTGAGACTGGCGAGCCACCCCCGGGTACCCCGGGCTCCGGGAAACAGACTTCCGGCCTTGTGTGACTGCAATCACTGTGCCTCGTGATGCGTATTACATTCCAGCACCGCCGTGTTTCCCGTCGCTCAACGGTCGCGATGCTGCGCCCAACGGCGCCTTTCGGCCGTTCCGCCGGTGTTCTCCCCCGGCCTGCGGGCCGCCACGCTACGCTGGCAGCATGCCGGACTCTCCCCTCTTCACCGCCGCGGCGATCGCCGTGATCGCCTTGGCAATCGCCGTCGTCGTGGCTGTCGGGCTCAAGGTCCTGCGCTCCTTCCGCGAGCTGGGTACCGACGCGGAACGCGCCACCTACAAGACGTTGCACGCGGCGTCCCGCGCCGGCCAGTATCTGCGCACCGGACTGAACCCGGCCGGCGCAGCCAAGGCGAGCCGCCAGCTGCGCAGCCTGCTGGGCTGCGATGCCCTGGCGATCACCGACACGACCGGGGTGCTGGCCTGGGACGGTGCCGCCGAAGAGCTCAAGCCCGCCTTGATGGGCCTCGCCGCCAAGGTACTGGAAGGCGGCCACACCGCCGTGATCCCGGCAGGCGAACTGCAACTGCTCGCCAACGGCAAGGCCGCCGCGCCGCTGGCCCCCGGGACGGAACGCGCCGTCGTGATCGCCCCGATCAAGGCCAGCACCCGGGTGGTGGGCGTGGTGGCGGCCTTCGCCCCGGCGGCCGGCGCGGGGCTGGTGCGCGCCACCAGTGAGGTGGCCGACTGGGTGGCGACGCAGGTGGAACTGGCCGAGCTGGACGCGTCCCGGACGCTGCTGATGGAGGCCGAGGTCCGTGCGCTCCGGGCCCAGATCAGCCCGCACTTCATCTACAACTCGCTGAACGCGATCGCGTCCTTCATCAACACCGACCCGGTCCGCGCCCGCGAGCTGGTGGTGGAGTTCGCGGATTTCACCCGATATTCCTTCCGCCGGCACGGCGACTTCACCACGCTGGCCGAGGAACTGCGCTGCATTGACCGGTACCTGCTCCTGGAGCGCGCACGCTTCGGCGACCGGGTGCAGGTGAGCCTGCGGATCGCCCCCGAGGTGCTCAGCACCGTCATCCCGTTCCTGAGCCTGCAGCCGCTGGTGGAGAACGCGGTCCGGCACGGGCTGGAGGCCAAGGAGGGCCCGGGCCACATCAGCATCACGGCCAACGACTCGGGCGCCTTCGCCGAGGTGACCATCGAAGACGACGGCGTCGGCATGGATCCGGAGAAACTGCGTGCCGTCCTGGCCGGGCACAGCGACGGCGAACACGTCGGCCTGCACAACGTCGATGCCCGGCTGCGACAGGTGTACGGCGAGGACAACGGCCTGGTGATCGAGACGGCGCCGGGCGAGGGCACCCTGATCACCATGCGGGTGCCCAAGTCCCAGCCGCGGCACGACGCCTGAGTCCGTACCCGGCAGTACCCTAGAACCATGATTAACGTCCTCGTCGCCGATGACGAGCTGCCCGCTGTCGAGGAGTTGGCCTTCCTGCTGGGCCGGGACGAGCGGATCGGGGCGATCCACCGTGCTTCCTCCGGCGCCGAGGCGCTGCGCGCCCTCGAGTCCCAGGAGGTCGACGCCGTGTTCCTGGACATCCATATGCCGGCCCTCTCCGGCCTGGACATCGCCCGGGTCATCGCCCGCAGCGCCAAGCCTCCCGCCGTCGTCTTCGTCACCGCCGACGAGGACTGCGCGCTGGAGGCGTTCGAGCTGGCGGCCGTCGACTACCTGCTCAAGCCGGTCCGCGCCGAGCGGCTGGCCAGGTCGATCGGCCGCATCAGTGAGCTGATCCGTGAGGGGGCACCGGCGCCGGAGATGATCACGGTGGATCTGGGTGGAACCACCAAGATGATCCGGCGCGAGGACGTCACCTACGTCCAGGCGCAGGGCGACTACGCCAGGCTGCACACCGCGGACGCCAGCTACCTCATCCGGGTGCCGCTGGCAGACCTCGAGCAGCAGTGGGCCGATGCCGGGTTCCTGCGTATCCACCGCTCGTACCTGATCGCCCTGAACCACGTCGGCCACATGAAACTGGCCGCGGCCCGTCCCAGCGTGACCGTCGCCGGGGCCGAACTGCCGATCAGCCGCCGGCACCTGCCGCCGGTCCGGGAGAAACTCGAGGCGACCCGGATCCGGCCGCAGGCATGACCCGGGTCCGCGTCACCGCACCGCGCAGCTTCAAGGTAGGCAGCGCCGCGTCAGGCAGCATCGCCGCCGGGCGCTCGGCCGCCGACACGCGCGAGGCCGCCGAGGAATCCGACGCCGGGCAGGTGTTCGTCCGCTCTCTAATCCGCTCCCAGCTCCGGCTTGGCATCGTGGTGGCCGCCGGTTTCCTGCTCATCCTGCTCGCCTTCGCGCTGATACTGGGGCTGGTGCCTGGCCTGGCCGAGCTGCGGATCGCGGGGCTGCCCTTCGACTGGGTCCTGCTGGGCGCCGGGATCTACCCGGTGATCGGGCTCAGCGCCTGGCTGTACGTCCGCACGGCCGCGCGGAACGAGTCCCGCTACCGCGACCTGGCCGGGGACAAGTGAGGCGCGGGTGAACCCGGTCGTCGGCATCGCGGCCTTCGCGGCAGTCTCGCTGGCCACCGCCGTCATTGGTTTCTACGGCCTCAGGGTCTCGCGCACCACCGGGGATTTCTACGTCGCCTCCCGCACGGTGCGGCCCTGGTGGAACGCCTCGGCGATCGGCGGCGAGTACTTGTCCGCCGCCAGTTTCCTCGGCGTCGCCGGACTCATCCTGCTTTCCGGCACCGATGCCTTGTGGTTCCCGGTCGGGTACACGGCCGGCTATCTGATGCTCCTGCTGTTCGTGGCCGCCCCGCTCCGCCGGTCCGGCGCGTACACGATTCCCGACTTCACCGAGGCCCGGTTGGATTCCCGCGCGGTCCGCCGGGTCACGAGCTTCGTGGTGGTGGTGGTCGGCTGGCTTTACATCGTCCCGCAACTCCACGGCGCGGCGCTGGCCATCCGCATCACCACCGGGCTGCCGGCCTGGGTGGGACAGGTGGCTGTAGTCGCCGTCGTGTGCGTGACGGTGGTGTCCGGCGGGATGCGCTCCATCACCTTCGTCCAGGCGTTCCAGTACTGGCTGAAGCTGACCGCGCTGGCCGTCCCTGCGCTGTTCATCCTGCTGGTGCTGGCCGGCAACGGCTCCCGTGCGGTCGCCGAGGCGTCGGTGAACCCCACCGCGATGGCCCCGGCCGGGCCCTACCAGAACATCTCGCTGCTGGTGGCGCTGCTGTTCGGGACCCTGGGGCTGCCGCACGTGCTGGTGCGCTTCTACACCAACCCGGACGGCCAGTCGGCGCGCCGGACGACCTTGATTGTGCTCGGCCTGCTCTCGGTCTTCTACCTGTTCCCGACGGCGTACGGCCTGATCGGGCGGACGTTCGCCCCGGGTCTGGCCAAGAGCGGCCAGGCCGATGCCCTGGTGCTGCTGCTGCCGGGCCGGATGATCGGCGGAACGGCAGGCGACCTGCTCTCCGCGCTGGTGGTGGCGGGCGCCTTCGCCGCCTTCCTGTCCACCACCTCGGGGCTGGTGGTGTCGCTGGCGGGTGTCATCAGCCAGGACATCCTGGGCGGCAGCGTGCGCGGGTTCCGGCTCGCGGCGCTGATCTCGGCAGTGGTTCCGCTGGGGATCGCGACCATGACGGACTCCACGGCGCTGGCCGGGAGCGTGGGGCTGGTCTTTGCCTTCACGGCCTCGACCATCTGCCCCGTGCTGTTGCTGGGCATCTGGTGGCGCGGGCTGACAGACGCCGGCGCGATCGCCGGAATGCTGACCGGGGCGGTGTCCTGCGGCGGCGCCATGCTGGCCGGCGCCATGCTGGGCTCCGCCGGCACGCCGCCGTGGCTCGCGCAGCCGGCCGCGTGGACGGTCCCGGCTGCGTTCGCGGTGATGGTCCTCGTCTCGCGGGCCACCCAGGGCCGGGTTCCGCGGACCATCACCCGGCTGATGACAAGGCTGCACACCCCGGAACGGCCGCTCGCCACCGAACGGTGACGCGCCAGTCTGTGACGCGTCGGCCGGTGGCGTCAGTCGATCGCGGCCATCAGTTCGACGACGCGGTCCAGGAAAGCGTCGACCTGGCTTTCCTCGTAGCCTTCGCGTCCGACGGCGGGACGGAAGACGGCGCGGCGGATGTTGTCCACGCTGAGCGGCTGGTCTTCCTCGAGGTAGCCGATCAGCTCGTGGCAAAGGTCGTCGACGTCGGTGGTGTTGTAACTGCGCACCTTGGCCTTGGCCGGGCGGCGGAAGCGCTGGCCGTCGGGGCGGTGCAGGCGGCCGCGGAGCAGGCCCGCGAGCCGGCCGATTTCACGCAGCCAGGCTTCCTCGCCGCGCTCCCCGATCAGTTCGTCGCGTTCCCGGCGGGCCAGGGCGTCCTCGAGGCGGTCCAGGGCCGCGTCCACCCCGGCGGCTGAGTAGCCGCCCTTGACCGGGTCGAAGGAGACGGCCCGGACATCGGCGCTCTTGACCGCCCGTCCCGCGGCCTGGGGTGTTTCGAACGAGACCCGCGCGCGCTGCAGGAACTGGTCCACCTGCTTGGCGTTATAGCCGTACTGGTTCCGCTGCACGCGGTCAAAGGAGGCCGGAATCTGCCGTTGAATGTCCACTGTAACTATGTTTCCTTCGATGCCGTTCGGCTCTGGTTGCGCCAACTTCAGGCGTGTTTGCCCGGCACCATTCTAGGCACCGGGAGGAGGCGGGATGCCGCCTTAGCCGCCGGCGCCGGCGGAGAAGATCATGAATGCCACCGGGGAGGCGAAAACGATGGAGTCAAGGCGGTCCATGACTCCCCCGTGGCCGGGCAGGATGCTGCTCATGTCCTTGATGCCGAGTTCGCGTTTGACCATGGATTCGGCCAGGTCGCCGGCGGTCGCCGCGGCGACCATGCCCACGGCGAGGGCGGCGCCGAACCACCAGGGTTCGCCCAGCACGTAGACGCTGGCAAGGATGCCGACCAGGACGGCGCCCGCGATCGACCCGCCGAAGCCTTCCCAGGACTTCTTCGGACTGATCTTGGGGGCCATCGGGTGCTTGCCCAGCGAGGCGCCGACGAGGTAGCCGAAGGTGTCGTTGGAGACCACCAGCAGCAGCAGGGTGCCGATCTGCCAGGCCCCGATCGGCACCACACCGCCGGGCCAGGGTCCGATCGGGGTGACGCCGCCGGAGGCATGCAGCGGCAGCACGGCGAAACTGATCAGGAACGGAACCCATGTCATCGTGAAGACGCCGGCGAAGATGCTGCGCGCGGACCCGGCCGCCCCCTCCAGGGAGCGCCACAGGAGCACCGCGACGCTGCTCAGTAGCAGCGCGAACAGTAGACTTTCGGGGCCGCCGAAGTAGGCTGCGAGCGGCATCGCCACGGTGCCCGTCATCGCCGGGATGATGGGCAGCCGGGTGCCGGAGGCCTCCAGCGCGCGGAACACCTCCCAGACGCCGAAAACGGCAAAGGCGGTGACGATCAGTACGAAGGCCAGGGGCAGGAACAGCAGGCCGCCCAGCACGGCGAAGAGCATGGCAAGGCCTACCGCCGTGGCGGCAGGAAGGTTCCTGCCGGCTTTGGGCGTCGGATTCTTCCGCTCTCTCCCCCGCACCCGGACGCGAGGTCCGGATGCCTGCTGTTCGTCCCCCATCAGACCTCGAGCAGCTCGGCTTCCTTGCGCTTGAGCAGCTCGTCGATGCCGTCGACGTGGGCCTTGGTCAGGGCGTCGAGTTCCTTCTCGCCGCGGGTGCCCTCGTCTTCGCCGGCTTCGCCGTCCTTAACCAGCTTGTCCAGGGTTTCCTTGGCCTTGCGGCGGATGTTGCGGATGGACACCTTGGCGTCCTCGCCCTTGGACTTGACGATCTTGACGTATTCCTTGCGGCGTTCCTTGGTCAGCTCCGGGATGGTGATCCGGATGACGTTGCCATCGTTGGAGGGGTTGGCCCCCACCTCGGAGTCGCTCAGGGCCCGCTCGATGTCCCGCAGGGCGGTCTTGTCGAACGGGGTGATGAGGATGGTGCGGGCGTCCGGGACAGCGAAGGAGGCCAGCTGCTGCAGCGGCGTCGGCGAACCGTAGTAGTCCACCAGAACCTTGTTGTACAGGCCCGGGGTGGCACGTCCGGTGCGGATCGAGGCGAAGTCTTCCTTGGCTACCTCAACCGCCTTGTCCATCTTGTCCCCGGCTTCGAGCAAGGTTTCTTCGATCACGTTCTCTCCTCAGAAATTGGTGCGCACCCCTTTGCCCGGGGAGCGGAGCTGTCCTAAAAACATCCTAGCCGCAGCTAGGGGGTGACTACGGTGCCCAGGTCCTCGCCGCGGATGGCCCGGGTGACGTTGCCTTCGCCCTCCATGCCGAACACCACCATGGTCAGGTTGTTGTCCTTGCACATGGTCATCGCCGTCTGGTCCATGACCCGGATATCGCGGCGCAGGGCCTCGTCGTAGCTGAGCCGGTGCAGTTTCTCGGCTGAGGGGTCCTTCTTCGGATCGGCGGTGTAGACGCCGTCGACCCCGCTCTTGGCCATCAGGACGACGTCGGCGTGCACCTCCATGGCGCGCTGCGCGGCGACGGTGTCGGTGGAGAAGTACGGCAGGCCGGCGCCGGCGCCGAAGATCACGACGCGGCCCTTCTCCATGTGGCGGATGGCGCGGCGCGGAATGTACGCCTCGGCAACCTGGCCCATGGTGATGGCGCTCTGCACGCGGGTCTCCACGCCGGCCTGTTCCAGGAAGTCCTGGAGGGCGAGGCAGTTCATCACGGTGCCGAGCATGCCCATGTAGTCGGCGCGGGAGCGGTCCATGCCGCTCTGCGAGAGTTCGGCGCCGCGGAAGAAGTTCCCGCCGCCGACGACGATTGCGACCTCGACGTCGGGAACGGCGGCCGCGATCTGCTTGGCGACTCCGCGGACCGTGTCCGGGTCAACGCCCAGTTTGCCGCCGCCGAAGACCTCGCCGGACAGCTTCAGGAGCACGCGGCGCCTGGTCTTCTTTGGCTGGGCTGAATTGTTGACGGTATCCATGGTGCCTTCCCGTTGGTGAGCTCTGAAAAAGGTTATCGTGCCGGGGGCCAAAGGCTGCATTCCGCCCCGGGCCAGCGTGAGCGGGTGCATGCAAAAGGGGCGGCCACCGCAGTGACCACCCCCTCAGCGTGACTTACTTAGGAACCGACGCGGAAGCGCGTGAAAGCGGTTGCCTTGACGCCGGCCTCTTCGAGGACCTGCGCGACGGACTTCTTGGCATCCTTGGCGAATGCCTGGTCAACGAGGACCTCGCCCTTGTAGAAGCCGGTAACGCGGCCTTCCACAATCTTGGTCATGGCAGCCTCGGGCTTGCCCTCGGCCTTGGCGGTTTCCTCGGCGATGCGGCGCTCGGACTCGACCAGCTCCGACGGAACGTCCTCGCGGGTCAGGTAGTTCGGGGCCATCGCGGCGATGTGCACGGCGACGTCGTGGGCGGCGGTGGCAGCAGCTTCGCCTTCGCCGTCAACGGCGAACAGCACGCCGACCTGGGCCGGGAGGTCCTTGGAGGTCTTGTGCAGGTACGCGTCGACCGTGGGGGCCTCGATGCGGGCAATGCGGCGGACGACAACCTTCTCGCCCAGGATGGCGCCTTCTTCGACGACGACCTCGGAGAGCGGCTTGCCGTCGACGTCGGTGGCCAGCAGGGTGTCGAGGTCGGCAGCGCCGGACTCAACAGCGACAGCGAGCACCTTGTCGGCGAGCTGGATGAACTTGTCAGCCTTGGCGACGAAGTCGGTCTCGCAGTTGACCTCGATCATCACGCCGACGCCGCCGTCGACCTTGGCAGCAACCAGGCCTTCTGCGGTGGAGCGGCCTTCGCGCTTGGTGGCGCCCTTGAGGCCCTTGATGCGGATGATTTCGATGGCCTTCTCGGCGTCACCGTTGGCTTCGTCAAGAGCCTTCTTGACATCCATCATGCCGGCGCCGGTGCGCTCGCGCAGAGCCTTGATATCAGCGGCAGTGTAGTTCGCCATGTGAACCCCTCTGTCTAGAAATTTTGTGTGGTGTACGGACTGACAGGACGGCTGCTCACCGAGTGAGCGGCCATCCTGTCAGTACCCCTTGCGCAGCAGGCAGCTGCCTGCAGCGGTCGGGGAGATCCAGATTTACTTGTCTGACTACTTGGCTTCGTCGGCGGCCGGAGCAGCTTCGGCAGCGTCAGCGGCCGGGGCAGCTTCGGCGGCGGGAGCCTCCGGGGCAGCCTCTGCGGCTTCCGGAGCAGCAGCTTCAGCGGCGGCCGGAGCGGCAGCCTCTTCGGCCTTGCTGCCTTCGAGGAGCTCGCGCTCCCACTCGGCCAGCGGCTCTTCCGGAGCTTCCGTGGTGCCGGTGGCGCGCTGGTTGCGGGCGATCAGGCCCTCAGCAACGGCGTCGGCAACAACGCGGGTCAGCAGGTTTACGGAGCGGATGGCGTCGTCGTTGCCCGGGATCGGGAAGTCGACTTCGTCCGGATCGCAGTTGGTGTCCAGGATGGCCACAACCGGGATGTTCAGCTTCTTGGCCTCGTCAACGGCGAGGTGTTCCTTCTTGGTGTCGACAACCCAGAGGAGCGAAGGCGCCTTGGTCAGGTTGCGGATACCACCGAGGTTGGTCTCCAGCTTGGTCAGCTCGCGGCGAAGGAGCAGCAGTTCCTTCTTCGTGTAGGCGGAACCGGCGACGTCGTCGAAGTCGATCTCTTCGAGTTCCTTCATGCGCTGGATGCGCTTGGAAACCGTCTGGAAGTTGGTCAGCATACCGCCGAGCCAACGCTGGTTCACGTACGGCTGGCCGACGCGGGTTGCCTGCTCGGCGATGGCTTCCTGTGCCTGCTTCTTGGTACCGACGAAGAGGACGGTGCCGCCGTGTGCAACGGTGGCCTTCACGAACTCGTAGGCACGGTCGATGTAGGACAGCGACTGCTGCAGGTCAATGATGTAGATGCCGTTGCGCTCCGTGAAGATGAAACGCTTCATCTTCGGGTTCCAACGACGGGTCTGGTGTCCAAAGTGGACGCCGCTGTCAAGCAGCTGGCGCATAGTTACGACGGGCATGCCGACGCTCCTTCCGGCAGGTCATTCATGAGAAAGCCCTGGGCTCTCTTACCCTGCCAATAGTTGACGGTTATTTAGCAACACCCAGGCGGGTGTTCCTCCTGGCATCCACCGCACCCCTCATCCGGACCCTGGGGCCGGACCGTAAGAGGCGCAGTCCTCCGCACCCGGAAGCCGGGCTTCGGACAGGGAGGGCTGGATACGCGTAGTCAGCCACTGCTCCCGCACTCCTGAATGAGATGTGCTGCCGCTCCAAATGACTGGAACAAAAACGGATCCAGCCAAAGTGAACAAGGCATGAGGGCACAGCAAACTGCTCCACCAAGTGTACTACAGCAGACCTGCCCGAATGGACCGTCTCGGGGTGCCCGCGGAGGGGGCTCCGAGTGTGGCTCCGGCGGGAAATCCACATAGCCTTCGAGGGGACTTTCCGGGCCCGGGCCGGCCGCCGCAGGCTGGCAGCATGAAGGCTTCTCTCTTATTCGCAGCATTGCTGCTAGTCCCGGCCCCGGCAACAGGACAGCCGGCTTCCCCGCCCGGGAGCTGGAGCTGGCCGCTCTCCCCCAGGCCCGCGGTGCTGCGCGTCTTCGACCCGCCGGACCGGCCCTGGCTCAGCGGCCACCGCGGCGTGGACCTGCAGACTGCGTACGACGGCGCTCCGGTGACCTCGCCGGCGGCGGGCACGGTCGCCTTTGTGGGCTTTGTGGTGGACCGGCCGGTGGTCACCATCGACCACGGCAACGGCCTGCGGAGCAGTTTCGAACCCGTCGAAAGCACGCTGCGGCCCGGCGACGCCGTCGCGGAGGGGTCGGTGCTGGGACGGGCGCTGCCCGGCCACTGCGGCGGGACGCCCTGCATCCACTGGGGCGTGCGGCGCGGCGACGATTACCTCAATCCGCTGGCCTTCGTGATGGACCTGCGGCCCTCCATCCTGCTGCCGCCCGTGAATCCCGGTTCGGGACAGGGCGGCTCCGGATGAAGGGCCGCAAGGGTGCTGCGCGGGACGGCCGGCGTGCACGGCCGGCCGCGGACCGATTAGACGATGGCCGAGATCCCCGTGATTGCCCGGCCGGTGACGAGAGTGTTGATCTCGTGGGTGCCCTCGTAGGAGTAGATCGCTTCGGCGTCGGAGAAGATCTTGGCCATCTCGTAGTCCGTGACGATGCCGTTGCCGCCGAGGAGGCTGCGGCCGATGGCGACACTTTCGCGCATCCGCGCCGTGGTGAACGCCTTGGCCAGGGCCGACTGCTCGTCCTTGGCCTCGCCGGCGTCCTCAAGCTGGGACAGGCGGACCATCATGCCCATCGAGCTGACGACGTTGCCGAGAATCTGCACGAGCTGGTGCTGGACCAGCTGGAAGGAGGCGATCGGGCGGCCGAACTGGCTGCGCTCGACGGCGTAGCGGCGGGCGACGTCGAACGCGGCGAGCTGCTGGCCGACGGCCTGCCACGCGACGGACAGGCGGGTAACCTTCAGGACCTTGTTGGTGTCCCGGAAGCTGTTGGCGTTGGCCAGCTTGAAGAAGTCCGGCACCACGACATTCTCGAGGGTGATGCCGGCGTTCTGGACGGTGCGCAGCGAGATCTTGTTCTCGATCTTGGTGGCAGTGTATCCCTCGGTCTTAGTGTCCACGAGGAAGCCCTTTACCTGGTTGTCGGCGAGGTCGCGGGCATAGATGACCACCCAGTCGGAGAAGGTGGCGTTGCCGATCCAGCGCTTGGCTCCGTTGAGGATCCAGCTGTCACCCTCGCGCCGGGCGGTGGTGCGCGTGCCACCGGCGACGTCGGAGCCGCCCAGCGGCTCGGTCAGGCCGAAGGCGCCGATTTTCTTCAGGGAGTAGATGTCCGGCAGCCAGGCGTCCTGCTGCTCCTGCGAGGCGAGCGCCTCGATCGAGCCGGTGAAGAGCCCGTCGTGCACGCCCAAGAAGGTGGCGATCGAGGTGTCCGCACGGGTCGCCTCGGCATGCAGGATCCCGGCGAAGAGGTTCGAGTAGCCCTGGCGCTTGACCGGGCTGACCAGGTCGATCTCGGCCAGCTTCGGGATCAGGTCCATCGGGAACTCGCCGCGGTTCCAGCAGTCCACGGCGATCGGCTTCACCTCACGAGCCAGGAACTCGCGCACCTCCGCCAGCCGGTCCTTCTCCTTGCCGCTGAGCAGCTGTTCGAAAGCGAAGAAGTCGCCATCGGCGTAGGGGAGGTTGTTGATGTCGATTGCAGCTTTGGACATGTTGTTCCTTCACTTGTGATCGGCAGCGATCAAAAGGGCGCGGGCTTCGCGCCGCGGATATGTTACTCGTGAGTAACATATCCCAGCTTTCGGCCGGGTGGCAAGTGACGGGGCACACGGCTGGCTGGCCATGGATCCTCCCGGCAGGAGGCGAGGGGTGCGCCCGGATACCGGGTCGCAGCGGGATGGCTGCCGGATGGCAGGGGGTCGCCGGGCCGGCCGCTGCGCGGGGCCGCTGGGCGCGGTCGCTGCGCGGGGCCGCTGGGCGCGGTCGCTGGACCGGCCCCTGGGCCGGGAGACAAAAAGGGCCGCAGCTGACGAAGGACGTCCGCTCCGGCCCCGGGGACACGGCGTGTCCAGGGAACTGTTGATGATGTAGGGCTACTCGGACTTGAACCGAGGACCTTAGGATTATGAGTCCCGCGCTCTAACCAGCTGAGCTATAGCCCCGTGGGCCGGAACGGTCACGCCCTGACGGGCCCGACCATTCCGGGCAAAAACACTCTAGCAATAGTAGTCGCCCCGGCTCGGGCAACGACCGCCTACGGCGATCCGGGCCGCTTAGACGACCAGGTCGTCGTAGCTGGCGCCGCGGTAGATGTCCTCGAAGGTTTGCAGGGTGCGTTCGATGCTGTGGCTTTCCACCATGCTTCGGCTCGCCTTGCCCATGGCCGCACGCTCGTCCGCCGGCAACGACAGCACGCGTTCGATCTTGGCCGCCAGGTCGTTGCTGTCATTCGGCGTGAACAGGTAGCCGTTCTCGCCGTCGTGGACCAGGTGAGGCAGGGCCATGGCGTCGGCCAGCACCACCGGGGTGGACGCGGACATCGCCTCCAGGGTGACGAGGGACTGCAGCTCGGCGGTGCCGGGCATGCAGAACAGGTCCGCGCTCAGGTAGGCCCGGCGCAGTTCCTCGTCGCTGGCCAGACCAAGGAACTTCACACGGTCTTGCAGGCCCAGCCGTTCCACCCGTGCCTCGAGTGCGGGCCGGACCTCGCCGCCGCCGACGACCTCCAGGTGGACGTCGAGCGCCGCCGGCGTCTTGGCTACGGCGTCGATMAGCACGTCGATGTGCTTTTCTTCGGCGAGGCGGCCGACGAACAGCACGGTGGGGCTGGCGTGCGGCGTTGATTCCTCGCCCGGCTTCAGTTCGTAGGCTGCGGCATCGATGCCGTTGGACAGGGGCAGGACCTTGCGCAGGAAGGCGTGCTGGTGCATGGCCTTGGCGGCGAGCGGCGTCGGCGTCGTGACGACGTCGGCCTGGCCCATGACCTTGCCCATGTCGCGCCACGACACGCGGCCGACGATGTCCTTGAACCACTGCGGGAAGGGCAGGAACGGGTTGAGGTTTTCGGGCATGAAGTGGTTGGTCGCGACGATCCTGATGCCGCGCTTGACCGCCTCGTAGAGGACGTGTTCGCCGATCATGTAATGGCTTTGGATGTGCACGACGTCCGGCTGGATCCGGTCGAACAGCAGGCCTATTTCCTTCTTGATCTCCCACGGGAAGGTGATCCGGAAGTACTCGTGGGTCGGCACCGAGTGCGAGCGGAGCCGGTGCACGGTGGCCTCGTCGCGGAACTCGCTGAAGCTCTTGCCCTTGCTGGGCCGGCACGCCAGGACATGGACGTCATGCCCGCGGCCGGTCATACCCTTGGCCAAGCGGTAGCCGAACTGTGCGGCACCGTTGACATCCGGCGGGTAGGTGTCAGCGGCAATCAGGATGGTCAGCTTTTTGTCGGCTTGGTCATTCTCGGGCATGGTCACGGGGATAGCTCCTGGTGGTCACGGTGCGGTCAGCGGGGCTGTGGTGGCCGGCTGGCCATCGGCACAGGCGGCGGGCCTGCGCCAGAAGTCTGTGGCGCCGCCCTAGGACAGCCGTCCCGCGGCTTTCCGCGCGTCCTTCTTGCGCTTGGTGACCTCGGGGTGGTGCCTTGAAAGGGCGATCACTCCCACGATAGCAAGGAGTGCGGCCGCGCCCATGGCAATCGCCGTCACGGCGTGGACGTCGGGCCGCAACTCCCCCAGGATCACGATGCCGATCGCGATGCCGATAATCGGGTCGATGACGGTCAGTCCGGCGATCACGAGGTCGGGCGGACCTCCGGAGTAGGCGCTCTGCACAAACCATGAGCCCAGCCCGCCGGCGGCAAGGATGGCGACCAGCGTGTACCACTGGACGTTGAGCAGGAACTGCCCGTTCGGGTCGACCAGGTGCTTGCCGATAATGCGGGTCAGGACCGCCACGAAGCCGAACAGGACGCCGGCGCCGAGGATGTACACGAAGGCGCTCATCCGGTGCTTGAAGAGCAGCGCCAGTGTTCCAAAGAGGCTTACGGCCAGGGCCAGCAGCAGCACGATGGTCAGCTCGTCCGAGCCGCTGACGTGGTGGTTTTCCTGGGTGACGTTCACAGCGAGCACCACGAACAGGGCCGAACCGGTGACGCACGAACTGATGGCCACGACGGTGGCCCGGTTCATGCTCAGCCCTTGGTCTTTGGCATTGATGATGGTGGTGATGACGAGGGCGATCGCTCCGATCGGCTGGACCACGGTCAGTGGCGCCGAGACCAGGGCGACGGCATTCATCGCCGTCCCGACGCAGAGCAGCATGAGCCCCAGGACCCAGCGCGGGTTGCGGATCAGGCGGAGCAGTCCGTGGGAACTGAGCGCCAGCCCTCCGGTGTCTGCCTTGACCGCACTCCCTTGCCGTTGGGCGCCGAAGGCCAGGAAGAAGGCGCCAAGTACCGCCAGCACAACCGCAAGCCAGACCATCAGCGGAGGCCGCCGTCGTCGATGTCGCCCTCGCTGGCGTGCTGACCGCGGGCGTTGCCGGCTTTGAGGTCCCGGCCCTTGCGGATGATGGCCCAGAAGTAGTTGTAGGCCGCGATCCAGTGCCCCACGAGGCCCAGCCCCAGGAAGATCCAGGCAGCCACAAAGTAGGCGTCGGTCCCGGGGACGGGCAGCTTGGAGAGCACCAGCAGGGGGGTGCCGACCAGCAGCAGGGCGGTGCGGATCTTGCCGGTCCGGCTCACGGGCAGGTCCGGGTGGCTGTGGAAGTAAAACAGCGAGATGGAGAGCAGCACAAGGTCAGGGACGAGCAGCGCGGTCAGGTACCACCACTCGACGACGCCGGCGATCACGAGGGTGACGGCCACCGCGATGAGCGAGAGCCGGTCCGCGATGGGATCCATGATGCGGCCCAGCTTGGACATCTGGTTGAAACGGCGGGCAATGTAGCCGTCCACCCAGTCGGTGCTGCCCATGACCGCCAGCACCAGGGCGGCGGCGCCGTATTCCTGCTTGGCCAGGACCAGCCAGATGAAGAGCGGGACGCCGAGGAACCGGACCACGGTCAGCAGGTTGGGAACGGTGAAGACCAGGTCGTGATGGATCTGGGGCTGTCCGGGGCGTGTGCCAGCGCCGATGAACTTCATCCGTTCCCCCTTTCCACAGCCGGCAACGATTTAGTGTCGGAGTTCAGGGCGAAGCCTAGCCCTTGAGGAGTCGGCGCAGCAGGAACACGAGCGCCGTTGTGGAAGCTGCAAGGGCGGCGAGCGGCTTCCAGCGCTTGCCGAGTTCGGCAGCGGCTCCAGACCTGTTGGCCGTGGCACCGGGGGTGGCGGCCCTTTCGGCCGAGGCCTTGGCCTGGCTGCGGAACCCGGCGATCTTGTCGTCCACGAGCTCCCTGCCCTCCTCCAGCTTGTGCTGGGTGGCGGTGAGGAGGGCCTGGGCCTGGGTCTTGACGTCGAGTTCCTGGCCGAGCTCGTCGCGCACGCCGGTGAGGTGCCGGCGGCGCGTCTCGAGCCGGCGGCGCAGCTCGTCCTCGGTCGGGGCGGGGCCCAGATCGGGCTGTTCTGCGGCCTTCTTGGCTTCCTTTTCGGCCTTAGCCTTTGCGGCAGCCTCTTCCTTGGCGGCTTTGGCTGCCTTGGCCTGCGGGGAGTTGGGGTCAAGGACGGCGGGGTCGAAGGAAGAGCCTTCCTTCGCAATGCCGAGGTCGTATTTGAGGCCGCGGATGGTCTCCTCGGGGAGCAGCGGCATGGCCTTCTTGAACCGGCCGTAGCCGATCAGGCCCACGATCAGGGCAATTACCAGGAAGGCGGCGCAGACCAGCAGGGCCGCGAGCCAGGCCGGCATGACGGTGGCCAGGCCCATGATGGCCGCCACGATGAGCCCGATCACGAGGAAGGCGACAAAGACGAGGGCGACGCCGAAGAAAGCTGCAGCGACCCCGAGCTGGATGCCCTTGCGCTTGAGTTCGGCCTTCGCGAAGGCAATCTCGTCATTGAGTTGCCGGGGTGCCAGCTTGAAGATCAGTTTCAGGGTCTTGGGCAGCGCGGAAAGGCGCAGCCCCCCGTTTGTCCTGCCGGTGTGCCGTCCGCTCATCGGTTCCGCCTAACTGGTTCCATCTGTGATTCCGCTTCCGCTGGATTGCCGGGTCTGCGCGGCTTCGCGCACTCCCAGGTGTCAAAACTACCATTCAGGGTCCGGCCGGCGTCCCGCGCGCGCCCGTCGGGACGGGCGTGGCGGGCTGGGCCGCCGTGCGGCGGCTTACGACGGCGCCCGGCGAGCACCGCGTCGGCGTCGTCGGGCTGCTTGGTGCGGACGACGTCGGGCTGGGCCGTCCCGGGCAGCGGGCTGCGCCGGGTAGGCGCGACGGGCTGCGCCGGGCGGGCGCCGCGGTCGACGTCGGGCGGGAGCCGCGGTCGACGCCGGGCGGGAGCCGCGGTCGACGTCGGGCGGGCCTAGGATTGACCTCTGTGCATACACACAGCAATCCCGGGGACTCCCTGACCCGCCGTCGGAAGCTCCTCTACATCCTGATGCTCGGCGCCTTGACGGCCCTTGGGCCGTTCACGGTGGACCTCTACCTGCCGGCATTTCCTGCCCTGGAGGCGAGCCTCGGTGTCAGCGAGGCCGCAGTGCAGCTGACCCTGACCGGCACGACGGTAGGTTTCGCCCTGGGCCAGCTGGTGGTGGGGCCGCTGAGCGACAAGTTCGGACGACGTCTTCCCCTGATCCTGGCCACCGCGGTGCACATCGGAGCCTCGCTCGGGGCCGCCCTTTCCACCGACATCGGCACGCTGGGCCTCTTCCGCGTGCTCATGGGCATCGGTGCCGCCGGCGGCGGCGTGGTGGCGATGGCGATGGTGCGGGACCTCTTCAGCGGCTACGCGATGGTCCGGATGTTCTCCCGAATGGCGCTCGTCAACGGCCTGGCCCCGATCCTGGCACCGGTCATCGGATCGCAACTGCTGCTGCTGATGCCGTGGCCGGGCATCTTCTTCTTCCTTGCCGGCTACGGCAGCTGCGTGATCATCGCGGCCGTGTTCGTGGTGCGCGAGACCTTGCCGCGCGAGCTGCGCGGCACCACAGGCCTGACGGTCCGCCAGCGCTACGGCGTCCTTTTCGCCGACCGGATCTTCGTTGGCCTGCTGCTGCTGGGCGGCATGAACTTTGGCGGTCTCTTCACATATCTCTCGGCCTCGCCGTTCCTGTTCCAGGACGTGTACGGCTTCTCCCCGCAGCAGTATGGCCTGCTGTTCGGCATCAACTCGCTGGGGATCGTCGCTGGGGTCCAGACCAGCTCCCGGCTCATCAAGCGCGTCCCGCCGCAGTGGATCCTCGCCTGCTCGACGGCGTGGATGTTCCTCATGGCGGTGCTGATCGTGGTCTTCGACCAGCTGGGCTTTGGCCTGTGGGGCGTCATGGTGCCGCTCTGGTTCTACATCCTGGGCGCCGGATTCACCTTCCCCTGCGTCCAGGTGCTGGCCCTGGCCAAGCACGGCGCCCAGGCCGGAACCGCAGCCTCCCTGCTCGGTGCCGCGACCTTCCTGATGGCCGGCATCATCTCCCCCGTGGTCGGCTGGCTGGGCCTCGGCTCGGCGACGCCGATGGGGGCCGTCCAGGCCGGCTGCATCCTCCTGGCGGCCGCGTCACTCTGGCTCGTGGTCCGGCCGCGGACCGTGCCTTCCATCCACTAGCACCGGCCGCCCTTTGGGGGACATGCCCCACGCACGGCACGCGCGGGTGGGTATGCCCCCTGCGGAGACGACAGGGTGGACATGCCCGGTCCCCGCGACCAAGGGTGGACATAACAGGCATATGTCCATGCTTCGAGGCGCAGTAGGGGCATGTCCGGTGGCAGGCACGGGCATCGCGCATGCTCCCAGGGTGGACATGCCCAGTCCCCGAGACCAAGGGTGGACATAACAGGCATATGTCCATGCTTCGACGCGCAGTAGGGGCATGTCCGGTGGCAGGCACGGGCACCGCACATGCCCCCAGGGTGGACATGCCCGGTCCCCGCGACCAAGAGTGGACATAACAGGCATATGTCCATGCTTCGAGGCGCACAAGGGGCATGTCCGGCGCCGGACGGCACCTAGGGGCATGTCCAGCAGCGGAGGCTGGGCTGGGCTGGGCTGGGCTGGGGCCATGCTGCCCTGTTCGCGGCCTGCGGCTGGCGATAAAGTTGTTGTGTGCCTGACTGGCAGGACCCTCCTCCCCTACCGGCCACGTGGCAGCGGTGCGACGACGGTATTCTGCCTCTGTGGTGGGAGCGGCTGTGCTCGCAGACCAGCCCCCAGTCGGCGGCCCTCTATGCGGCCGGGCTGTTCACTGAGGATCGGCGCCGGCCGATCGCGCAGTGGTACAACCCAGCCTACGACTCAGCCCTGCTGGTGGCCCCCGAGACCTCGCCCGAATGGCCGGTGCAGCGCTTCGGCATCTTCTACGCGCCCCCGCGTGGCGGCTTCACCCGCGTCCATTCGTCGGCCCACGAGTGGCACCCGCGGGAGCCGCGGCAGTCCCCCACGGAGGATGAAGCCTTCCAGGCCGCCGTGGCCGAGGCGGAGCGCTTCCTGCAGGTAGAGATGTTCTTCGTCTAGGGAGCACCGGAGAGGGTATCGAGGCAAGAAAAAAGGCCCCGCAGCCGGTTATTCACCGGCCGCGGGACCTGTCTGCTCCTCCTGCTGGACTTGAACCAGCAACCCTTCGATTAACAGTCGAATGCTCTGCCAATTGAGCTAAGGAGGAATGAAGCAGGTATGACATTAGCAAAGGTTTTACCGCTAGGGAAATCGGCGGCGCGGGAGACGGAGGGCGCGCACTCCGCCCCGACCGCATACCCCCTCCGGGTATACAAAAAGTCCCCGTCCCGGTGACCCGGAACGGGGACTGTGCGCTCCTCCTGCTGGACTTGAACCAGCAACCCTTCGATTAACAGTCGAATGCTCTGCCAATTGAGCTAAGGAGGAATGAAGCGGATATAAGCCTAGCAAACACCGTGCCGGGAAGCGAAATTGGCCGCCCAGCGGGGCAATCAGGAGTCCATGCGGAGCGAGCGCCGCTGCATCTCCAGTTCCATGAGTTCCCGATTCAGCCGCTGGAATGCTTCCGGGTCCGCCGTGGCGTCGAGACGCTGCAGCTGGCCCATCTTGTCGGCCTTGACCCGGGTGATTTGCAGCTCGAACAGCCGCGCCAGAATGTCGCGGCAGTAGCGTTGGACGGCTTCGGCGGTGCTGGCTGGCAGCGGCACGACGGCGAGTTCGGACACGAGCGGCCGGAGCGGTTCAGGGACCTCCTGCAGCAGCTGCTCGACCCACCGCGCAGGGTCACCGATGGAACCCGGACCGGAGGCACGGATCGCTTCGTGGATCGCCAGGTAGGCGGGCGTGGAGAACCGCGCCTCGGAGAAACGCTGCCATGTCGCCCCCTCAAGGGTCGAAGGATGCTGGAGTACCACCTCGAGCGCCTGGCGCTCCATCGCGGCCACCGGATCGCGCGGGTCGGGCCGGTTGAAGGCCGGCAGCGTGGCCGACGGCGGCAGGGGCGCCACGCCCGGGGCGGCACCGGGGGCCGTTCCGGCCGGGCGCGTCGGGTTCTGGCCATGGCCCTGGCCATATCCCTGTCCGGCGCCTCCGGACGTTCCCTGGGCGTTGCGTTTGATCGCGGCGCCAACGGCACGGCTGACTTCCTCGACCGGCATGCCCAGCCACCCCGCCAGTTCGCGGGCGTAGGCGGGCCGGATGCCGGCATCACGGATTTGGGCGACCACTGGAGCCGATTCTCGCAGGGCCGCGATCCGTCCCTCGACGGTGTCCAGGTTGTGCCGCCTCAGGCTGGCGCGGATCGCGAATTCGAACAGCGGCCGGCGGGTGCCGATCAGGTCCCGGACGGCGGAGTCGCCCTTGGCCTGTCGCAGCTCGCAGGGGTCGGATCCGCCGGGTTCCACTGCGACGTAGGTCTGCGCCACGAAGCGCTGGTCCTCTTCGAAGGCGCGCAGCGCCGCCTTTTGGCCTGCGGCGTCGCCGTCGAAGGTGAAGATGACTTCTCCCCCGCTGCCGTCGTCGGAGAGCAGCCGGCGGGCAATCTTGATGTGCTCGGTGCCGAACGCCGTGCCGCAGGTGGCCACCGCCGTCGTGATCCCGGCCAGGTGGCAGGCCATCACGTCGGTGTAACCCTCCACCACCACCAGTTGGCGGTCCTTGGCGATGTTCCGTTTGGCGAGGTCGATCCCGTAGAGGACCTGCGACTTCTTGTAGAGCGCGGTCTCGGGGGTGTTGAGGTACTTGGGGCCCTGGTCGTCCTCGTAAAGCTTGCGGGCGCCGAAGCCGATGGTGTCGCCGGCGATGTCGCGGATCGGCCAGATCAGCCTGCCGCGGAAACGATCGTAGATCCCCCGGCCGCCCTCGGAAAACATGCCGGTGAGTTTGAGTTCCGCGTCGGTGTAGCCGCGGCCGCGGAGGTGCTTGAGCAGCGAGTCCCAGCCCTGCGGGGCGTAGCCGACGCCGAACTGTTCCGCCGCGGCGCGGTCGAAGCCGCGGCCGTAGAGGAAGTTCCGGCCCTCGGTGGCGCCCGGGGTCAGCAGCTGCGCGCGGAAGAATTCGTCGGCGATCTTGTGCGCATCGAGGAGACGCTGGCGGCGGCCGATTTCCTCGCGGTTGGGGCCGGACCCGCCGTCCTCGTAGCGCAGTTCGTAGCCGATCCGGGCAGCGAGCTTCTCCACGGCCTCATGAAAGGTGGTGTGGTCAAGTTTCTGCACGAAGGAGATGACGTCGCCGTCCTCGCCGCAGCCGAAGCAGTGATAGCGGCCCACCTGGGGGCGCACGGTGAACGAGGGCGAGCGCTCATCATGGAAGGGACACAGGCCCTTGAAGGACCCCAGCCCGGCACCCTTGAGGGTCACATAGCCGTCGACAACTTCCTTGATGTCGGTGCGCTGGCGTACCTCGTCGATGTCTTCACGTTTTATCAGGCCGGCCACGGTGCCATCCTAGTACCCGGGTACGACGCCGGTCGGCGGCGTATGGCGCCTGTCACCCGCACCGTCACCACAGCGACGGCAGGCTGCCGACGAGCCGTTCGTACATGGCCAGCGCGGAGCCGTCGGTCAGTGAGGCGACCTGGTCGATGACAACGCGCAGCCGGGCGCCGTCGTCCTCCGCGGCGCGCCAGTCGGCGGCGAACATCGGCTCCAGGTGGCGGTCGCCGCTGGCGCTAAGCGCGGTCACGAGCGCGTGCAGGACCTCGCGCTGGCGTTCGTAGATGGGCTGCCGGTGTTCGGTGGTCATCACGAACGTGGTGGCCAGGCCCTTCATCACGGCGATCTCCATCACGGTCTCGTCCGGGACGATGAGTTCGGCGTTGTAGCGGGTGAGATTTTCCGGGCCGTAGACGGTGCGGGTGGTCTCGAGCGCGCTTTGGCAGAACCGGCCGATCAGCTGGCTGGTCATGTCTTTGAGCGCAGCCATGGACTTGCGGCTGCCGTCGGCCTCGCGGACCCAGACACTCGTGGCCTCCAGCCGGGCCAGGGCGGCGTCGATGGCGGCTGGATCGTTGTGCGGCAGGTACCACTGCTTCGCGTAGCCCACCACCCGGGCGCGGTGGTCGGGATTGTCCATCCAGCGAAGCTGGAAGTGCCCGGCGACGATCGCGTCCTCGACGTCGTGCACCGAGTAGGAGATGTCGTCCGCGAGGTCCATGACCTGGGCCTCCAAGCAGGAGCGCCGCTCGGGTGCCCCCTCGCGGATCCAGTCGAAGATCGGCAGGTCGTCCTCGTAGGCGCCGAACTTGCTGGTCCGCTGGCCGTGGATCACCGGCGCGTTCTCGGCCGACCACGGGTATTTCGCGGCGGCGTCGAGGCTGGCGCGGGTCAGGTTAAGGCCGGCGGGGCGGCCGTCCGGGGCCAGCACCTTGGGCTCCAGCCGGGTCAGCAGGCGCAGCGTCTGGGCGTTGCCTTCGAAGCCGCCGATCGCGTGCGCGACCTCGTTCAGGGCCGACTCGCCGTTGTGGCCGAACGGCGGGTGGCCGAGGTCGTGGCTGAGGCAGGCGGTGTCGACGACGTCGGGGTCGCAGCCCAGGGCGCGGCCGAGTTCACGGCCTACCTGCGCCACCTCGAGGCTGTGGGTCAGCCGGGTGCGGACGAAGTCGTCCGTGTCCGGCGCGACCACCTGGGTCTTGGCCCCGAGCCGGCGCAGCGCCGAGGAGTGCAGGACGCGGGCGCGGTCGCGTTCGAAGTCGGAGCGGTAGGTGCTCTTGGGCGGCTCCTCGACCCAGCGGGCGCAGTCGCGGTCCACGTAGCCGTCCAGCACGGGCGCGCTCGTCCTGGTTTCAGCCACCGGAGACATCCAGTTCGGCGAAGGAGATGTCGCGGGTCTGTTCGGAGTCCAGGCTGCGGTTGAGCAGCCAGTCCTTGGGCAGGGCGGGCTTCTTGGGTGAACCGGCGCGGCCGCGCGGGCCCTCGGCGTCGGCGCCCGGGTAGGGTGAATCAAGGTCCAGTTCGTCGAGGGTGCCGCGGAGCACCTCGAGGCTTGTCACGAGCGCCAGCCGGTTCCTCAGCTCGCTGCCCACCACGTACCCCTTGAGGTACCAGGCCATGTGTTTGCGGATCTCGCGGAGGGCCTTGCCCTCGTCGCCGAAGGTCTCAACCATGAGTTCGGCGTGCCGGTAGATGCTTTCCGCCACCTGGCGGAGTGCGGGGGTGTGGCGGACGTCGCTGCCCTCGAAGGCAGCCATGAGGTCGCCGAATAACCATGGCCGGCCCTGGCAGCCGCGGCCCACCACGACGCCGTCCACGCCGGTCTCGCGGACCATCCGCACCGCGTCTTCGGCGGACCAGATGTCGCCGTTGCCGAGGACCGGGATGTCCGGGAGCGCCTCGCGCAGCCGTGCGATGGCGGACCAGTCGGCCTTGCCGGAGTAGAACTGGGCGGCGGTGCGGCCGTGCAGGGCGACGGCGGCGACGCCGGAGTCGCGGGCAATGCGGCCGGCGTCAAGGTACGTGAGGTGGTCATCGTCGATGCCCTTGCGCATCTTGATGGTCAGCGGGATGTTGCCCCTGGACGCTTCCTTCACCGCGGTCTGGACGATCGAGGTGAAGAGGTCCGTTTTCCAGGGCAGCGCCGAGCCGCCGCCGCGCCGGGTCACCTTGGGCACCGGGCAACCGAAGTTGAGGTCGATGTGGTCCGCGCGGTTCTCCTCGACCAGCATCCGGACGGCCTGGCCGACGGTCACAGGGTCCACGCCGTAAAGCTGGACGGAGCGGACTTTCTCGTCCTCGTCGTGCGAAATGATGCGCAGCGATTCGGGCGTGCGCTCCACCAGGGCACGGGAAGTCACCATCTCCGCCACGTACAGGCCGCCGCCGTATTCACGGCAGAGCCTGCGGAAGGCGGAGTTGGTGATGCCCGCCATCGGAGCCAGGATCACGGGAGTGTCCACCGTGAGGGGACCCAGCTTCAGGGGCGGCAGTTCCAGCTTGGGGGCGGGAGGCGTTGCTACAACAGTCACCCGTCCATTGTCTCAAAGCCGGGCAAATCGGCGGGATCCAGGCCGGCTATGTGGAAATCGCGGCGTGTACCGGGCGGCGCGCAGCGGCCCGGTCAGCCGGGCACGGCGGCGCGTCGGCCGCGGCGGCCCGCCGGCGCCGGTTCCGAGCCCCCGTCGTCGGGCGATCCCCCGTCGGACGAGTCCCCATCAGCAGACCCCCCATCAGCAGAGCCCCCACCGGACGGGCCGGCCTCGACCGGGCCCCCGGCGGGAGCGGTGGCGGGCCGGCCGCCGTCGTCCGCCGCGCTCCCGCCCTTCAGCCCGGTGGCCTTCACGACGAGCACCGCGATCAGCGTGGTCACGGGGATGGCCAGGACCAGGCCGATGGAGCCGACGAGCGTGCGGATCACTTCCTCGGAGAGTTCGGCGCTGGTGAGGGCGTCGCCCAGCGGGCGCTCGTAGAGCATCACGATGATCAGGATCGGCAGGGCCGCCCCGGCGTAGGCGAAGGCGATGGTGTAGACAGTGGAGGCGATGTGGTCCCGGCCGATCCGCATGGCCGCGGCGAACAGCTTCCGCGCGGACGTCCCGGGAGCGAGTTCCCAGAGCTCCCAGACCGCCGAGGACTGGGTGATCGTCACGTCGTTGAGCACACCGAGTCCGGAAATGATGAGCCCGCACAGGATGATCCCCGAGATCGAGATGTGGTCCGAAACGTTGGCGAGTGTGGCGGCGTCATGGTTGCCCACCCCTGCAAGGTTCGCCGCGTCGGTGGCCCAGGCCGCGAGCGCGGCGGTGATGCCCAGGCCGAACATCGTCCCCAGCAGCGCCGTCGAGGTCCGGGCGGTAAAGCCGTGCGCGAAGTAGAGCACGCCGATCATGATCACCGTGGATCCGACCAGGGCCAGCAGCAGCGGCGGTTTGCCTTCCACCAGGCCGGGAAGCATAAACGAGACCAGCACGGCGTAGGCGCCAACAAGGCCGATGAGGGCGCGCAGCCCGCGCCAGCGCGCCACTGCGATCACGACCACGGCGTAAAGCACGGCGAGCAGGATGATGGGCAGCGTCCGGACAAAGTCGACGAACACGTAGGCGGGCACGCCTCCCGCGGCGGCGCCCTGGGCCTTGGAGAGGTTGAGGTAGCGGATGTTGTCGCCGACCTTGACGCCGTGGGACTTGGCGACGTCGGGGTTGATCACCACCTTGACCGGGTTGCCGCCCTTGTCCGGGTCCGTATAGGCGAAGGTGCACTGCGAGCCCTGTCCGGGCCCGGCAGCGGCCGGGGCGCCCGGCTGGGCGGGGCCGTCCATGCAGCCTGCGACGACGAGGCGCTGGATTTTTCCGGTGTCGAAGCTGACGCCTGGCGCGGCCGCATAGGGACTTGAAAGCTTAAGGCCTTCCTTGCTGCCCGAGGGCCACAGCAACACCATGGCCACGATGGTCAGCAGGGTCAGCGGAACCAGGACGGCGGCCAGGATCCAGTTGGCCTTCTTCCGCGCGGCGAGCGCCCGGGGAGTCGGGTCGAGGTGCCCCGGGGTCGTGTGTGAATGTCCGGCGCCCATCAGCAGTTCAACCTCATGCCGAAAACTTTACGGGGTCGGAACCGCCAGCCGGTGCCAGTGCCCTGCCGCCGGGCAGGATCCAAAGTGCCCTGCCCCCCGCGCAACGCCCATCCCCCGGCAACCCGGCCGCGAATGACCTATGGGAATGAGCGTGCAAACCGGCGCGGAAACGCTCACGGGAACGCCGGCGCGCAACTTATTGTTGGTAATTGCAGGGACCAAACGAGGTGGAGGACACTAGCGTGGCCAGACGCATGACAGACGACCGGGAGCACCAGGCAGCCGGGGCAGGCCCGGCGGCCCGCGCCGAGCTCAGCATCGCGGACGCCGCCGGGCAGACGCGCGGCGTCGCCCTGGTGCTGCACGGCGGCCGCGCGGACAGCTTCGAGGCGGTCCGCGCCCGGCACCTCAGCCCGGCCAGGATGCTGCCCTTCGCCCAGGCGCTCCGGAACGAGGGCGCCCCGCACGGCCTGGCCGTCTGGACGCTCAGGAACCGGTACCGGGGCTGGAACGGGCCGGACATGTCCCCGGTCCAGGATGCCCGCTGGGCCCTCGCCCAGATCAGCCGCGAACATCCCGGCGTGCCCGTATACCTGCTGGGCCACTCGATGGGCGGCCTCACCGCGCTCTGCGTCGCGGACCACCCGCAGGTGGAAGCCGTCGTCGCGCTGGCCCCGTGGCTGGACCGGTCCACGCCGGTGGAACCCGTCGCCGGGCGCCGTGTCCTGATCGTGCACGGCAGCGAGGACCGCTGGACGAGTCCCAAGAACTCGCTGGCCTATGCCCGGCGCGCCGAGGGTGTGGCGGCGTCGATCGACTACGTCTCGCTCAAGGGCGCCGGCCACTTCATGTTCCGCCGGGTCCGGCTCTGGAACTCACTTGCCAACGGCTTCATCCTTGACGCCTTCGGCAACAGCGCCGGCACTGAACTCCCTGGCACGGACGCGCTCCGCCAGGTCCTCCCCGCCGCGGCCAGCCTCCCGGTGGTGCTGTGATGCCGTCCTTCCCGCTGGACGCGTTCCTGGCCAGCCTGCCCTGGGTGGCGCTGGGACTGTTGGCGCTGCTGGCCGTGACATTTGCCGTCGCCGTGCGCCAGAGCCGCCACTCGGTCATCGACACTGTCTGGGGCCTCGGCTTTGTGGTGGCAGCCGCGGTCTCCTGGGCGCTGTCCGCAGGCCACGGCGACGACGGCCGCCGCCTCTTGCTGCTGGCCCTCGTTGCGGTCTGGGGCATCCGGCTGGCCGTCCATATCGGCATCCGGGCCCGCGGCGGCCATGAGGATCCGCGCTACGTGGACATGCTCTCCTCCGCCCCCGGCTCCCGCAACACCTACGCCCTGCGCCGCGTGTACCTGCCGCAGGGCATCGTGATGTTCTTCGTCTCGCTCACCATCCAGGTGGGCATGTTCAGCACCGGCACCCTGGGCTGGCTGGCGCTGCTGGGCGTCCTTTTGTGGATTGTCGGTTTCGTCTTCGAGACTGTCGGGGACTGGCAGCTGGCTCAGTTCAAGGCGGATCCGGCCAAGCGCGGCACCGTCCTGGACACCGGTCTCTGGCGCTATACCCGGCACCCGAACTACTTCGGCGACGCCGCCGTCTGGGCCGGCCTGTTCCTCGTCGCCGCGGACTCCTGGCCCGGCGTGCTGACCATCCTCTCCCCCGCGCTGATGATCTGGACGCTGGCCGGCAAGACCGGGAAGCCCCTGACCGAGAAGGCCATGTCCGCCCGGCCCGGCTACAAGGAATACGTCGAATCGACCTCCGGCTTCCTGCCCTGGCCGCCGCGCCGGCCGGCGGAGCGCTGAGATGCGCGGTTCGACGTGAGCTGGCGGCCGGCGCCCAGCGACCGCTTCTACCGCGTCATCGTCCGGACCGGCCAGGCGCTGCGCTGGCTGTTCCGGATCCGGGTCCTCGTCACCGGACGGGAAAACCTGCCTCCGGCGCTCCCGGACAACGCACGCGACAGCGCCCCGCAAGGCGGCTCGCGGCACCCCACCCCGGGGACGGGCGCGGTCGTCGCGATCACCCATTTCGGCTACCTCGATTTTGCCTTCGCCGAGCTGCTGCTGTGGGGGCACAACAGGGCCCAGATGCGCTTCCTGATCACCCAGGGCGCGGGCGACCACTGGTTCGCCGGGCCGGCCGTCAGCGCCGCCGGGCACGTCGTCGTCGGCTATGACACCGGAGCGCACGCCTACGACGCCGCCGTGCAGAAGCTCCGCGAGGGCGAATACATCGCGATCCTGCCCGAGGCCGGGGTGAGCCGCAGCTTCCAGGTCCGCGAGTGCAAGACCGGCGCGGTGCGGATGGCCGCCGAGGCCGGGGTGCCCATCATCCCGGTCTCAGTCTGGGGCGCGCACCGGATCATGACCCGGCACCACGGCTTCTCCCCGCTCCGCGCCTGGCGGGCACCCGTGCGTGTGCACGTGGGCGAACCCCTCACCCCGGCCCCGGGGCTGGACGTCCCGGCGACCACCGAGGCGCTGCGCGAAGTCCTCCAGCGCGGGATCGACGCCGGCATCGCGGACTTCCCTCTGAAGCCGGCACCCGGCGCCTGGTGGATGCCGGCCGCGCTCGGCGGCGGGGCCCCCACCGAGGAGGAGCGCCAGCGGCTGGACGAGGCTGAGGGGCCGCGGCGCGCGCGCAGCCGGCGCCGATAAGCCCGGTTCACCCCCGCGACTTGACTAAACTCCATCGGGTAAAAAAACGCACTCAATGGAGAGGTACCCCTCTGTGGCAAACACAGTCCTGACGAAAAGCCGAATCGGCGAAGAACGCGGTCTCGCCCGAATAGCCCAACGGATGGCCGCGTGGACCGAGAAGTGGTTCCCGGACGCCTACATCTTCGCCCTGGCCGGCGTGATCATCATTGCCCTGGCCGCACTGGCCATTGGCGCCTCACCCCAGTCCATCGCGGATTCCTTCGGCAACGGTTTCTGGGACCTGACCGCCTTCACCCTGCAGATGGCCATGGTGGTCCTCACCGGCTACGTCGTGGCGACCTCCCCGCCGGTGGCGAAGCTGATCAACCGACTGGCCCTCGTCCCGGCCACTGCCCGCACCGCCGTGAGCTTCGTTGCCCTGATGTCGATGTCCGTCTCCTTCCTCAACTGGGGTCTGAGCCTGATATTCGGCGGTCTGCTGGCCCGGGCCATTGCCCGCCGCAAGGACCTCACCGTGGATTACCGGGCCCTGGGCGCGGCCGCTTTCATGGGCCTCGGCGCCGTCTGGGCGCTCGGCCTGTCTTCTTCCGCCGCGCAGCTGCAGGCCACGGCGGCCTCCTTGCCGCCGGCCCTGCTGAAGATCACCGGCATCCTGGACTTCGGCACCACGATCTTCACCTGGCAGTCGCTGCTGACCCTGGCCATCCTGATGGCGCTCACCACGGTGATCGCGCACTTCTCGGCTCCGCAGGGCGGCGCGATCCGCACCGCCGAAGACCTCGGCGTCGACCTCAACGACGAACCGAGCGAGCCGGCGCCGCGGTCCCGTCCGGGCGAGTGGCTCGAATATAGCAAGATCCTGCCCGTCCTGGCCGGCATCCTGACCCTCGGCTGGCTGGTCTCGCAGTTCCTGACCAAGCCGTTCCTGAGCGTGGTCAGCAGCCTCAACGGCTACCTGCTGGTCTTCCTGATCCTGGGCCTGGTGTTGCACGGCACGCCGCGCAACTTCCTGCAGGCCGTCACCAAGGCCGTCCCGGCGACCGCCGGCATCCTCGTGCAATTCCCGCTCTACGCGGCGATGGCGGCGATCCTGACCAAGGCCACCGGCCACGGCGGGATGTCCATCTCGGCGCACCTCGCCGGGTTCTTCTCGGAGATCGGCAGCGGCGGCGGGTTCGCCGTCGTCATTGCGCTGTACACGGCTGTGCTGGGCCTGCTGGTCCCCTCCGGCGGCGGCAAGTGGCTGGTCGAGGCGCCCTACGTGATGCAGTCCGCCACCGATGTGCAGATGAACCTCGGCTGGACCGTGCAGATCTACAACATCGCCGAGGCGCTGCCAAACCTGGTCAACCCGTTCTTCATGCTGCCTTTGCTCGCCGTGCTGAGGCTGCGCGCCCGGGACCTGGTCGGCTTCACCTTCCTGCAGTTCGTCTTCCACCTGCCGGTGGTGTTGCTGCTGGTCTGGCTGCTCGGGATGACCTTCCAGTTTGTTCCCCCGGTCCTCCCCTAGCCGCCCCTTAGACCGAACTGACCCGCAGTTGTTGTCGCATGAAAACGACAACAACTGCGGGTCAGTTGCGTGTTGAAGGCCTAGGCGGGGTCGGAGACGATCAGGGTGTCCGCGCCGGCCTGCCGGGCCTTGCCGCTGTCCAGCAGCGGCTCGACGACGGCGCGCAGGGCCGTCATCGAATCGTCCAGTTCCAGCAGCACCGGGTACTGGTACGCGATCAGCGCCAGCAGGTCCCGCACCGCGGCGCGGGCATCGTCGTCGGACAGCTCCGGATCATGGCCCAGGAACACGTCGGAGGGTTCGCCGGCCTTCGCCGCGTGACCCTCTTCGGGACCGCCCATTTCCGGGCCGCCCTGTGCGTAGCTGACCGCGAATGCCTGCAGCCGGCCCTTCTTGCTGGCCGGCACGCCCGCGCCGAAGGCACTTGCTTTGGGCGCGCGCAACACAATCGCGCCGTGCGCCCCGCTGAGGTCGTCCAGGAAGAGCCGCTGCACGGTGGCGATGCTGAGCTCGCCGGGGCTGTCCCAGTGGTGCACGGCGGTGTAGTACCGGCCCACGACGTCGCTCAGCTCCACCGAGCCGGTGGCCAGGTCCTCCACCTGCTCGGAGGCCGCGGCCTCCGAGCCGTCGCCGAAGACCGGGAGCTTCAGGGAGCCGGGCTCCACGACCACCAGGCGCGAACGCTGGATCGGGGCGAGACCGGCTGCCTCGGCGAAGGCGGCGCCGGGCGTGCCCGGCTCCACCTTGGTCCGCAGCCGGGAGATGCCCGACGGCGACCGTTCGGCCTCGTGCCGGAGCATGCCCAGCAGCGTGGACCCGATACCGCTCCGGCGGTGGTCCCGGGCTACCTCGACGTACACCCAGAGGCGTTCCGGGTGCAGCGAGGCCTCGTGCACCACGCCGGCCGCGACGGGGATGGCGACGCCGTCGACGACGTCCTCGGCCACAATGCAGCGGCGCCACGGGGCGTTGCCCGAGGGCGCCAGGGTGCCGCGGAACTGCCGGGCCTGGTCCGTCTCGGGCCCGCCCCACACTTCCAGCAGCGCGAGGTCGTCGCCCTCACGCCATTCACGGTATTGGATCGCCATGCTCAGGCGCCGATCAGCCGTGCGGCCAGGTAGCCCTCCACCTTGTCCAGGGAGACTCGTTCCTGGCTCATGGTGTCGCGTTCACGGATGGTGACGGCCTGGTCCTCGAGCGTGTCGAAGTCCACCGTGATGCAGAACGGCGTGCCGATCTCATCCTGCCGGCGGTAGCGGCGGCCGATCGCGCCGGCGTCGTCGAACTCGATGTTCCAGTTCTTGCGCAGCTGCGCGGCGAGGTCCTTGGCCTTCGGGGACAGGTCCTCGTTGCGGCTCAGCGGGAGCACCGCCGCCTTCACCGGGGCCAGTCGCGGATCGAGCTTGAGCACGGTCCGGACGTCGACGCCGCCCTTGGCGTTGGGTGCCTCGTCCTCGGTGTACGCGTCGATCATGAACGCCATGAAGGAGCGCGTGAGGCCCGCGGCGGGTTCGATCACGTACGGGGTGTAGCGCTCGTTCGTGGCCTGGTTGAAGTAGCTCAGGTCCTGGCCGGAGGCCTTCGAGTGCGTGGAGAGATCGAAGTCGGTGCGGTTGGCGATGCCCTCGAGCTCGCCCCATTCGGAGCCGTGGAAGCCGAAGCGGTATTCGATGTCCGTGGTGCCCTTGGAGTAGTGGCTGAGCTTCTCCAGGGGGTGCTCGAAGAAGCGCAGGTTCTCCTCGCGGATGCCCAGGCCGGTGTACCAGTCCATGCGCTCCTTCATCCAGTACTGGTGCCACTGCTCGTCGGTGCCGGGCTCGACGAAGAATTCCATCTCCATCTGCTCGAACTCGCGGGTGCGGAAGATGAAGTTGCCCGGCGTGATCTCGTTACGGAAGGACTTGCCGATCTGGCCGATGCCGAACGGCGGCTTCTTGCGCGAGGTGGTGAGCACGTTGTTGAAGTTCACGAAGATGCCCTGCGCGGTCTCGGGGCGCAGGTAGTGCAGGCCCTCTTCGCTGGCCACCGGGCCGAGGTAGGTCTTGAGCAGGCCGGAGAATTCCTGGGGCTCGGTCCATTCGCCGCGGGTGCCGCAGTTGGCGCAGGCGATGTCCTTGAGGCCGTTCTCGGCGGGGCGGCCCTTCTTTTCCTCGTACTCTTCCTCGAGGTGGTCCGCGCGGTAGCGCTTGTGGCAGGAGAGGCACTCCACCAGCGGGTCGGAAAAGACCTCGACGTGGCCGGAGGCTTCCCAGACTTGGCGGGGCAGGATCACCGAGGAGTCCAGGCCGACGACGTCCTCGCGGCCGCGGACCACGGACTGCCACCACTGGCGCTTGATGTTTTCCTTCAGCTCGGCACCGAGGGGACCGTAATCCCAGGCAGAACGGGAGCCACCGTAGATTTCACCGGCCTGGAAGACGAAACCCCGTCGCTTGGCGAGGGAAATGATCTGGTCGAGTACGGATTTTGCTGCCATGGGAACTCCAATTTCTACAGGGCCGCTGGGTGCGGTCCGTGCTGTCAGCCCCGGGTCACCGGCTGGTTGCCGGGCGGGGTGTTGCGAACGGTGTGATGCAAACTCCTAGCCTACCCGCGCTGCTACCTCTTGAGGGCGCCGCGGGACCAGGGCAGGCTGGCCAGGATAATGGCGGCCAGCGTCAGCAGCGTGCCGAGCACGGTGGGCAGCGCGACGACGGTGCCGGGCGCGGGCAGCACCAGGTCGAGGCCGAGCGAGCCCAGCAACTGTCCCGCGATCATGCCCAGCCCGGTGACCAGGACGCCAAGGCCGCGGACCAGGAAGGCGGCGACGCCAATGAAAATGCAGCCCATCGGCCCGCCGAGGTAGTACCACCATTCGCCGGGGAGGGCGTTGCCGGGCCCGGCGACCGCCAGTTTGATCAGCCAGGCAAGCCACAGCACGATGCTGCCGGCGACGAAGTTCACCAGGGTGGCGGTGATGGGCGTGCGGTAGTGCACGGTGGCCGTGCCGTTCATGGCCTGCTGGAAACTCATCAGGAACCCGGCCAGCACCGGCAGCAGCACCGGAACCAGCAGCTGCAGCGGGCCGGCCTCCGTCCCCGAGGGAGCGCCTGCGCCGCCCGCCGCGCTGCCGTCGAAGCGCGGCGAGACGGCCCAGGCGACAGCGGCGACGGTGAGTATGCTGCCGAGCACGCGGATGCCGGTGACGGGTTTCTTGCCCGCCGGGCCGATCCCTATCCGGTCCACCAGCAGGCCGCTCAGGGTCTGCCCGGTGACGGCGGCGACCGTAAACAGGGCGACGCCGAGCAGCCCGACCGTGAAGGACTGGGCGAAGACGAAAAACGCGCCGATGCCGCCGGCGAGCGCGTAGTAGCGCGGAAAACGGCGTTCCCGCAGCGCCGGCAGGACGTTGGCCAATCCGGCGCGTCCCTTCGGCAGGGCCAGGGAGACGACGATCATCAGCGCCAGGCCGACACTGAAACTGACCACCGCGGCGGCGAGTCCGTCGGCCAGGACGGTGCCCAGGGCGCCGTTGATCCGGCCCTGGACGGGGACGAAAAGGCCGGCCGAAACGGCGAGGAGCAATCCGACGGGCAGTGGAAGCCGCGGTGCGTGGGTCATTGGTGCCACCTTTGGTCAGGCATTATTGCTTGTATGAGCAACCCGGAAATTGAAGACATTCCCATCCGCGACGACATGATCCGGCTGGGCCAGCTGCTGAAGCTGGCCAACCTGGTCGAGGACGGGGTGGAGGCTGCCGAGCTGATCAAGAACGGCCTGGTCAAGGTCAACGGCGAGATCGACGACCGCCGCGGACGCCAGCTCCACCACGGCGACACCGTCACCGTGAACGGGCAGACCGTCCGGATCGTCACACCTAACGGAGTTTAACCCGCCGTCGGGGACTACTTGTTGAGGACCTCGTGGGTGAGGAACTCGCCGACGTGGCCGATCTCCTGCTGGTTGATGCCGTGCCACATGCCGGTGTAGAGCACCTTGGTGAGCTTCACGTGCTTGCGCACCCAGCCCATGGTGAACTCAATCTTGTCCGGGGTGATCACGGGGTCCTGCTGGTCGCGGCCCCAGAACATCGGCAAGGTTCCGTCCAGTTCCGCGTCGCGGAAGCTGGGGTCCCCGGCGGCGTCGACGGCAAAGCCGGAGAGCCCGACGACGGCGGCATAGCCGTCCGGGCGCTGCCGCAGCAGGGTCGTGGCCATGGCCATGCCCATCGAGAACCCGAGCAGGGTCACCGAAGGGTGGCTGTCCCTCACCGAGTCGATCCAGTCCTGCGCGTAGGCGGCGGCGTGCTTGACGGCGTCGAGCGAATAGTCGATGGACGCCGTGAGCGGGAACCAGGTGAAGCCGGGACCGGAGACCAGCGGGGCGCGGAGCGAGGCCACCACGAATTCCTCCGGCAGCAGGTCCGCCAGGCTGAGCAGGTCCTGCTCGTTGGCGCCGTAGCCGTGCAACAGCACCAGCAGGGGCCTGCCGGCGCGGTCCTCCTCGGGCCGGGACCACAGAACAACGGGGGCAGGAAAGGCAGCGGGATAGGCAGCGGCTTCAGTCATGGCTCCATTCTTACAGTTACCTATGAGTAACAAGCTACGCTGGCGCCGCTTTGTGGGAAGGGGGCAGGATATGAAGGTGAGTGAAACAGAAGCAACGGAGAACTTCCCGGACCGGACCGTCAACCACCCTTGGACCCGCTACGTGGCGATGGGCGACTCCTTCACCGAAGGGATCGGAGATCCCGAACCGGCGAGCCCGGGCGGGCACCGCGGCTGGGCGGACCGGGTGGCCGAGGAATTGAGCCGCGGCCACGAGGATTTTGCCTATGCCAACCTCGCCGTGCGGGGCCGGCTCCTGCAGCAGATCGTGGACCAGCAGCTGGCCCATTGCCTGTCGCTGAAGCCGGACCTGGTGACCCTGTCCGCGGGCGGGAACGACCTGATCCGGCCCGGCGGGGACCCGGATGTCCTCGCCGAACGGCTTGACTCCGTGGTGCAGATCCTGAGCTTGGGCGGCGCCACCGTGGTCCTGTTCAACGGCCCGGACACGGGCTCGTCGGTGCTGGGCCGGATCCGCAGCAAGGTGGCGATCTACAACGAGAACCTGCGCACCGTGGCGGCCCGGCACGACGCCGTCATTGCCGACATGTGGTCGCTGCGTCAGCTCAACGACCCGCAGATGTGGGACGCGGACCGGCTGCACTTCTCGCCGCTGGGCCACCACACGATCGCGGCCATGGTGCTGGATTCGCTGAACGTCCAGCACACGCTGGAGCCGCTTTCCCCGAAGCCGCTGCCGCAACGCAGCTGGCGAGAGGCCCGCACCGGGGACCTGATCTGGGCCCGCGAGCACTTCGTCCCGTGGGTGGTCCGCCGGCTCCGGCACCGCTCCTCCGGCGACGGCATCACGGCCAAGCGCCCGCTGGCCGGACCGGTGTTCGGCCCCGGGGTCCCGCTCGGCTCGGGCGAGGGGCCGCCCGGCGCCGAGGATGCCCTGCGGTCCTGAACTCCGGGTGCCCGGGGTGCCGGGCGGCCCGGCACCCCGGGCACGGGGTGCGCGTTAAGCTGGAAAGACACCTTTTGAGAGGCGCGGTACCGTGAGTATTTTCTTTTGGATCATCATCTTGACCTTCGTGGTCCCGGCGGCCATTCGTATGTACCGCAAATCGGTCCGCGGACGCGGCCAGGACCAGGGCATGCCCGGCGGCTTCCCGGGCCAGTTCCCAGGTCAGTTCCCTGGCCAATATCCGGGCCAGCAGAGCAACCAGCCGCGGGACGGCTTCACCCAGCGCGACTACTACGGCGGATTCGGCCAGCTGGGTGCGCCGCAGCCCCCGGCCAACCAGCCGCCGGCGAACCAGCAGTACCCGGTCCCCTACGAGGACAGCCCGGAGTACCTGAACAACCCGCCGCAGCCCGCGTCGCCGCAGCAGTGGCAGCCCCAGGCGCCGGCGCCTGGCGCCCCGGAGGTGCCGCCGGTGCCGTCGGGGCCGCAGGGCTACCGCGCGCGCAAGCTCGCCGAGCTGGACCAGAAATACAGCAACGGCGAGCTCGCCATGGAGGACTACATGGCCCAGCGCGCGGAGATCATGAAAGGCTGACCCCCGGAACCTACAAGCAACGCGGGGTCACTTACGGCCCATAATCCACTCGTGGATAGGCCGTAAGTGACCCCGCGTTGCTGTTGTCCGGGAGGGCTGCGCCTAGTCGACCTGCGGGAAACCGAGGTCGATCACCGAGGTGGACGGATCCGGCCAGCGCGTCGTGACGACCTTGCCGCGGGTGTAGAAGCGGATGCTCTCCGGGCCGTACATGTGGGTGTCGCCGAAGAGCGAGTTCTTCCAGCCGCCGAAGGAGAAGGTCCCTACCGGCACCGGGATCGGCACGTTGACGCCCACCATGCCGGCCTCGACGTCGAACTCAAACTGCCGGGCGGCGCCGCCGTCGCGGGTGAAGATCGCCACGCCGTTGCCGAATTCATTGTCATTGACGAGTTTGACGGCGTCGGCGTAGCTCTCGACGCGCACCACCGAGAGGACGGGGCCGAAGATCTCGTCGTCGTAGACCTTCATGCCGGGCTTGACGTGGTCGATCAGGCTCACGCCGATGAAGAAGCCGTTGGAGTCGAATTCCTGCTCCCGGCCGTCGACCACCACGGCGGCGCCCTCGTCTGCGGCGCCGGCCACGTAGGAGGCCACCTTGTCGCGGTGCTCGGCGGTGATCAGCGGACCCATCTGGGAGGCCGGATCCGTGCCGGGGCCGATCTTGAGAGTTGCCATCCGGGTCTTGATCGCGTCCACGAGTTCGTCCGCGATGTTCCCGACGGCGACCAGGACGCTGACGGCCATGCAGCGCTCCCCCGCGGAGCCGTAGGCTGCGGAGACGGCGGCGTCGGCGGCCATGTCCAGGTCCGCGTCCGGAAGCACCACCATGTGGTTCTTGGCCCCGCCGAGGGCCTGGACGCGCTTGCCGTGGTCCGCGGCGCGCTTGTAGATGGACTGGGCGATCGGCGTCGAGCCCACAAAGCTGACAGCCTTGACGTCCGGGTGCTCGAGCAGCACGTCGACGGCTTCCTTGTCACCGTGCACGACGTTCAGGACGCCCGCGGGCAGGCCGGCCTCGGCGAAGACCTGGGCGATGAAGAGGGCGGAGGACGGGTCCTTTTCGCTCGGCTTGAGCAGCACGGTGTTGCCGCAGGCCAGGGCGCTGCCGATCATCCAGAGCGGCACCATGGCCGGGAAGTTGAACGGCGTTATGCAGGCGACGACGCCGACCGGCTGCCGGACGGAGTGGACGTCGACGCCGCCGGACACCTGCTCGGAGCGTTCGCCCTTGAGGGCGTGGGACAGGCCGGTGGCGAACTCGATGTTCTCCAGGCCGCGGGTGATCTCGCCCTCCGCGTCGGAGAGGACCTTGCCGTGTTCGCTGGTCAGCAGGGCGGCCAGTTCGGGGCGGCGCTGCATAAGCAGCTCGCGGACCTTGAAGAAGATGGTGGTGCGCTTGGCCAGGCTCGTGGCCCGCCAGCCGGGCAGGGCGGCACGGGCGGCGGCGATGGCTTCCTCGACCCGCGCGGCGGAGGCGAGCGCCACTTCCTTTTCCTGTTCGCCGGTGGCGGGGTTGAAGACGGGGCCGTAGCGCTCGGCGTCGGACACCAGGGCGCCGTTGATGAAGTGCGGAATGCGTTCCATGGGGAGGATCTCTTTCTAAAAGGTTTGGGGGCTACTTGGCGGACTCGAACGAGCCGTCGACCAGTTTGACGATGGCGGAGCAGTCCGTGCCGGACTGGCCGCCGTCGATGAGCCGCTGGAAGAGCTGCTGGACGTGCTCGCCGATCTCCAGCGGCGTGCCGGTGTCGCGGGCGGCGCTGATGGCCAGGCCGATGTCCTTGTTGGCGAGCTCGGCAGTGAACGTCGGCGCGAAGTCGTTGTTCGAGGCGGCGGTGGGCACGACGCCGGCCACCGGGTACCAGGTGCGCAGCGCCCAGCTGTCGCCGGAGGAAACGGAGGCGATGTCCCAGAAGACCTGCTTGTCCAGGCCCAGGCGGTCCGCAAGCACCGCACCTTCTGCCGTGGAGGCGAGGTTGATGAAGAGCATCAGGTTGTTGCAGATTTTGGCGGCCTGGCCGGTGGTGGCGCCGCCGGTGGGGATGATGTTGGCGGCCATCGGGCGGATGTAATCGGTGGCGTCGGCGACGGCGCCGGCTTCGCCGCCGATCATGAAGGTCAGCGTGGCGGCCTTGGCGCCGCTCATCCCGCCGGAAACGGGCGCGTCGACGAAGCGGAAGCCTGCCTCCGCGGCGGCGTCGTGCAGGGCCTGGGCCGAGGCGATGTCAATCGTGGAGGAGTCCACCAGCAGGGTCCTGGTGTCGGCGTGGGCCAGGACGCCGTCCTCGCCCAGGTAGACGGCCCGGGCGTGCTCGCCCTTGGGGAGCATCGTGAAGACGACGTCGGCGCCTTCCACGGCCTCGGCGATGCTGCCGGCAGGCTTGACTCCCCCGGCCTCGGCAGCCGCGAGGGCCTCCGGGTTGAGGTCGAATCCGCGGACCTCGTTTCCGGCCTTGGCCAGGTTCACCGACATGAACCCGCCCATGTTTCCCAGTCCGATCCAGGCGACAACTGCCATGGCATAAGCTCCTTTGCTTTGCATTGTGTCCGGCGCATTTGCCGGTTGTTCCGTGTCCACCATCACACCCTGTTACAGTGCAATCAAGGGGAAAAAGTGAAGATGCCATGTGCATCAATGCACATCGACGAAAGGCCAATGGTGGACTTAAAGCGGCTCCCCAGCCCGGACGACCTGCTGATCCTGCTGACCGTGGCCCGGCTGGGCCGGTTCAACGCCGTCGCGGAGACCCTGGGCACCACGCACACCACCATCTCGCGCCGGATCCTCGCCCTGGACAAACAGCTCGGCGGCCGGACACTCGAGCGCAGCCCGCACGGCTGGGAACTCACCGAACTTGGATCACTGGCCGTGGCAGCGGCGGAAGCCATTGAGGGAACACTCGGAGCACTGTCCGGCCGGATCGCCCGGACAGAGGACGTGCTCTCCGGCCTGGTCCGGATCAGCACCCCGGACGGATTCGGCGCGGAATTCGTCGCCCCGGCCCTGGTCCGTTTGCAGCAGGAACATCCGTTGCTGAACGTGGAGATGCTCAGCGCCACCCGCAAGGTAAGCCAGAACCGCTCCGGGGTGGACCTGGAAGTGGTGGTCGGCAACCTGGAGGTCAGCAACGCGCAGACCATCTTCCTGTCCAACTACTTCCTGCGGCTGTACGCCAGCCCGGAGTACGCCCGCGAGCACGGGCTCCCGGTGACGCTCGACGACGTCCGGCAGCACGGATTCGTCTCCTACGTCGAGTCGGCCCTGCAGGTCGCCGAGCTCGGCCACCGCTCCACCCAGCTGCCGATGCCGCGCTCCAGCTTCCAGGCCACCAGCATCTTCGCCCAGCTGGAGGCCGTCCGCCGCGCCGCCGGGATCGGGCTGCTGCCGAATTTCCTCGTCGTCGGCAAACCGGGGCTCGTACCGGTCCTGCCGGACGACTTCCAGCGGCAGCTGCCGATCTGGGCAGTTGCGAGATCGGAATCGCTGCGTTCGGCGCCGGTGCAGGCCGTCGTGGCGGCCGTCCGGGCCGAGATCGCCGAACGCCAGGATGTGCTTGCCGGCTGAGCCCGGCGCGCTGCGGAGGCCGCCACAAGATCCCCGGATGACAGCAGCCCCCGTCCCCGCAGCGCGGGAACGGGGGCTGCCTGTTCGTTGGGTTGTGCAGCTGCGTGCTGGTTACCGCTTACCGGCGGCCAGCAGATCGGCGGTGCCCTGGGCGTCGGCGGCGTCGACGTCGTGCAGGGAGATGCCACGGGTTTCCTTGAGGAAGAACACCGCGACGGCCGTGACGGCGCAGGCGATGAGCAGGTAGATGGCCACCGGGACGGAGGACTTGTACTGGCTCAGCAGCGCGACGGCGATGATCGGGGCGAGCGAACCGGCCACGATCGAGGTCACCTGGTAGCCGAGCGAGACGCCGGAGTAGCGCATCCGGGTCGGGAACATCTCGGCCATGATGGCCGGCTGGCCGGCGTACATCAGGGCGTGGAACAGCAGTCCGATGATGACAGCGGCAAGGATCATGAAATCGTTGCCGGTATCCATCATCGGGAAGGCGAAGAAGCCCCAGGTGGCGCCCAGGACGGCACCGGCCATGTAGACGGGCTTGCGGCCGAAGCGGTCCGAGAGACGGCCGACCACCGGCACCGCGGAGAAGTGGATGAAGTGCGCCACGAGCAGGAGCAGCAGGATCCGGGCGGTGTCGGCGTGGACAACGGTCTTGAGGTAGGTGATCGAGAAGGTGACCACCAGGTAGTAGAGGATGTTCTCCGCGAAGCGCAGGCCCATGGCGGTGAAGACGCCGCGGGGGTAGCGGCGGAAGACCTCGGCGACGCCGTAGCCCTTGTTCTCCGTGACAACTTCCTTTTGTGCCTCGAGGAAGATCGGGGCGTCGCTGACCTTGGTGCGGATGTAGTAGCCGACGACGACGATCACGGCGGAGAGCCAGAACGCCACGCGCCAGCCCCAGCCAAGGAAGTCCGCGGAAGACAGCACGGAGGACAGGATGAACAGCACGGCAGTGGCGAGCAGGTTGCCCAGCGGGACGGCGGACTGCGGCCAGCTGGCCCAGAAGCCGCGGGACTTGCTGGGGCTGTGCTCGGCGACGAGGAGGACGGCGCCGCCCCATTCACCGCCGACGGCGAAGCCCTGGGCGAAGCGCAGGAAGACCAGCAGGGCCGGGGCCCAGTAGCCGATCTGCGCGAAGCCCGGGAGGCAGCCCATCAGGAAGGTCGATACGCCGACCAGGATGATGCTGAGCTGCAGCAGCTTCTTGCGGCCGAACTTGTCGCCGAAGTGGCCAAAGACGATGCCGCCGATCGGGCGGGCCACGAAGCCAACCGCATAGGTCAGGAACGCGGCGAGGATGCCGTCCAGTTCCGTTCCGGAGTTGGGGAAAAACATCTTGCCAAAAACCAGGGTGGCGGCGGAGGCGTAGAGGAAGAACTCGTACCACTCCACTACCGTGCCGGCCATGGAGGCCGTTACTACCTTCTTCAGGCCGGACGTCTTGACGTCGGGCTCCTCTGCGCGCCTTGCGGCGGCGTTTTCCGTGCTCATGCGAACTCCTTCGGTGTCGTCGTCGACACCCTGTGGACCATTAGGTTGACTACGTGTGTGTGAGTTGGAACACACGGCGTCATTCTCCACGAGTATGGACTTCGATCGAGGCAAGCTCAACGACTAATCGCGCAGAGTGCGTCTGCAAAAATGCACACACGGCGGTGCCGGCTAGGCGAAGAAGTTGCCCCGGAGCTGCTCGCTGAGCTGGCCGATTTCGGTCAGGAAGCCGTCGTGGCCGATCGGGGCCTCGATGACGTGCACGGGGACCTCCCCCGGCAGGGCGTCGGCGAGCTCTCGGGATTGGGCGGGAAAGTACAGCCGGTCCGAGTCCACGGCCGCCACGAAGAACTCCGCGGTGGCCAGGGAGACGGCCTGCTCCAGGCTTCCCCGGCCGCGGCTCACGTCGTGGCTCGTGAGCGCCTCGGTGATGGCGATGTAGCTGTTGGCGTCGAAGCGTCGCACCAGCTTGTTGCCCTGGTGGTCCAGGTAGCTCTCCACCTGGTAGCGCCCACGGCCGGCCAGCGACCCGGCCTCCAGCGGGGCCTCGGCCGCCTGGGCGTTGCGTCCGAAGCGCCCGTCCAGCTCGGCTGCGGAACGGTAGGTGATGTGCGCGATCCGGCGCGCGAGGGCCAGTCCGGCGTGCGGTTCCGGGCCGCCGTAGTAGTCGCCGCCGTTGAAGTTGGGGTCCTGGCGGATTGCCAGGGTCTGGGCCTGGGCGAAGGCGATCTGTTCGGCGGTGCTGCTGGCGCCGACCGAAATCACGGCGCATCGCTGCACCCGCGCCGGGTAGGTCACCGCCCACTCCAGCGCGCGCGCTCCCCCGAGCGAGCCGCCGAGCACGGCATACCAGCTGCTGATCCCCAGCGCGTCGGCGAGCCGGGCTTCCGCCGCGGTGCTGTCCCGGAGGGTGACCAGCGGGAAGCGCGAGCCCCAGGGCCGGCCGTCCGGGGCCGGCGTGGAGGGCCCCGTGGAGCCGTAGCAGCCGCCGAGGATGTTGATGGAGACCACGAAGTACTTGCCCGTGTCCACCGGGGCGCCGGGGCCTGCCAGTTCCTCCCACCAGCCCGGTTCCTCGCCGGCGCCGCGGGTCACGTGGGTGTCGCCGGTCAGGGCGTGCTCGATCAGCACCGCATTGGAGGCATCGGCGTTCAGCGTCCCCCAGGTCTCGTAGGCGAGGGTGACCTCGGGCAGGGTGGCACCGGATTCAAGGGCCAGGGAACCGATCGGGAGGTACTGCACCGTCCCGTCGGGAACAGCACCGTCGGGAACAGCGCCGTCGGGAACAGTGGAGGGTTTGCTTTCGGGTACACCCGTGCGGGTGACGGCAATCGTCATGTGAGGACCTAACTTCGCGCTTGCCCGCCGTCAGCTGACCGGCAGGCCAGGTCTTCACCCGGGGCACCCCGCCGCAAATGGAGGGTTGCCGGCCAGCAAGCCGGGGCTGTCACTGGCACTCATGACCTGCGTCGATTCTACGAAACACGGCGGCACAAGCGCGAAGATTGTGACGGCTGTGTGACAGCCGGACCCGTCAACACCGCAGTTTCCCCACCTTTGACAGACGCGCCCGGCGGGTCGCCCCGAAGTGTCGGCGATTCCCGGGGCCATCCCCGCAAAGGTGGGGAAATTCGGCGTGCTGCGTGACCTCAGGCGTTCTTGGCCGCCCGGAAGCCGGCATCGAGGTCCGCGATGATGTCGTCGATGTGCTCGAGGCCCACCGAGAGCCGGACCAGGCCGGGATTGACGCCGGCGACCGCCTGCTGCTCCGGCGAGAGCTGGCTGTGCGTGGTCGACGCCGGGTGGATGACCAGTGAGCGCACGTCACCGATGTTCGCCACATGGGAGTGCAGCTCGAGGGCGTCGACGAAGCGTTTGCCGGCCTCCGCTCCCCCTGCGAGGTTGAACGCGACGACGGCGCCGGTCCCCTTCGGGCCGTACTTGCGGCCGCGCTCGTACCAGGGGCTGGACGGCAGCCCGGCGTAGGCGACGGATTCGACGTCGTCCCTGGCTTCCAGCCATTCGGCCACCCGCAGGGCGTTGGCGACGTGCCGTTCCACCCGCAGGCTCAGCGTCTCGATCCCCTGGGCGATGAGGAAGGCGTTGAACGGCGAGACGGCCGAACCGAGGTCGCGCAGCAGCTGGACCCGGGCCTTGAGGATGAAGGACAGGTTCGCTCCCAGCGCCCCGTCCGCCCCGAGGTCGCGGGCATAGACCAGGCCGTTGTACGTGGGATCCGGGGTGTTGAAGCCGGGGAAGCGCTCCGGGTCCTTGCCGAAGTCAAAGTTGCCGGAGTCGACGATCACGCCGGCAATCGCGGCACCGTGTCCGCCGAGATACTTGGTGGCCGAATGCACCACGATGTCGGCGCCCCACTCGATCGGGCGGATCAGGTAGGGGGTGGAGAGGGTGTTGTCCACGATCAGCGGCACCCCGGCGCGGTGGGCGACGTCCGCGACGCCTTCGATGTCCAGCACGTCCTGGCGGGGGTTGGAGACCACCTCGCCGAAGAACAGCTTGGTGTTCGGCTGCACGGCATCGCGCCACTGCTCAAGGTTGTCCGGGTCCTCCACGAACGTCACCGAGATACCGAACTTCTTCAGCGTGTGGGCCAGCAGGTTGTAGGTCCCGCCATAGAGGCTGGGGCTGGCGACGACGTGGTCCCCCGCCTCGGCGATGTTGAGGATCGCGAAGGTTTCGGCGGCCTGGCCGGAACTGAGCAGGAGCGCCCCCAGGCCGCCCTCCAGGCTCGCGACCCGCTGTTCCACCGCGTCCTGGGTGGGGTTGCCGATCCGGGTGTAGATGGGGGCGAGCTCGGCGAGCGCGAACCGGTTGGCGGCGCTCTCCGCACTGGGGAAGACGAACGACGTCGTCTGGTAAATCGGCAGCGACCGCGCGCCGGTGGCGGAGTCCGGCTCCTGGCCGGCGTGGATCTGGCGGGTTTCAAAGGACCAGGCGTTGGACATCGGAGAGCTCCCTAATGACTGGGCACAGGCCGCCCCTGGCCTCTGGGGCCGGAACGGCTCTGGCGCCGCGCTTGCCTGCCGGCGGACGCCGGCGGGCCAGGTCTTCACCCGGGGCACCCCACCGCGCAAGGAGGGTTGCCGGCCAGCAAGCCGGGGCTCGATGCTGGCGCTCATGACCTGGCTTCAGTCTACGAACGCGCCATTACGCCTGGATAGCTTTGTGACGAAAATGAAGAACGGCCCCACCGCCGCCCGGCGCACGCCCGGGAGCCGGAAAGTGCCGTGGTTCTGGCCGGGCAAATCCGCGCGGTGAGCTCGGGAAAATGACATCCCATCACGGTAAGGGCAGCCTAAGCTGAGAGCTCCATCACAAAGTGCCAAGATGAGGGCATGCGCATGGATCACGTCTCTTACGCCTGTGAACAAGATGGCCTGGCTGCCACCACCGAACGTATTGCGACCGCCCTCGGGGTCGAAGCCGTCAAGGGCGGAATACACCCCCGGTTCGGGACCCGCAACATGATTATCCCGCTTGCCGGACACAAGTACCTCGAGGTCGTGGAGGTCCTGGACCACCCGGCCTCCGACAAGGCGCCGTTCGGGCAGGCAGTCCGCGCCCGCTCGGCCGCCGGCGGTGGCTGGATGGGCTGGTGCGTCGAGGTTGACGACCTGGCACCGTTCGAGGAGCGGCTGGGCCGCTCCGCCGTCAACGGCAACCGCAAGTTCCCCGACGGCCGCGAACTGGTCTGGAAGCAGATCGGCATCCTGGGCCTGATCGCGGATCCGCAGGTCCCCTACATGTTGAAGTGGGAAGGCGACCCCGCCCTGCACCCGTCCAACGCCTATGAGAGCAACGTGAAGATGTCTGCCCTCACGATCGCGGGCTCGGCCGAGCGGGTCACCGAGTGGCTGGGTGAACCGGTCGAGAAGCCGCTGGAGGACGTGGACGTGAACTGGCTGGCCCCGCACGGGACGCCGGGAATCCTGTCCGTCACCTTCGAAACCGATTCCGGAGCCGTCACGATCTGACGCTTCCTGCCCGAAAAACTTCGGCCGCCAGCAGCGGGTGCCAATGATGCCACCCACCGCTGGCGGCCGAAACACTTTAACCCGTCGCCGGCGGCGGGCCACTGGAGGCAACGCGGGTTATGCCTGCTCAGCCCAGGCCGATCGCCTTGCCGAAGAGGCTGAATCCGACGAAGGCCACGATGTCCAGCAGCGCATGCGCAATCACCAGCGGCATCACCCGGCGCGTCTTCGTGTAGATCAGCGCGAAGATGACGCCCATGACGGCGTTGCCGATGAACGGCCCGAAGCCCTGGTAGAGGTGGTAGCTGCCGCGCAGCATCGAACTGGCGAAGATCGCCAGCGGCATGCCCCAGCCGAGCTTGCCGAGCCGGTCCAGCAGGTAGCCCACCACGATCACCTCCTCCACGATCCCGTGCCGGATCGCGGAGAGGATCAGGACCGGCACCGTCCACCAGTAGGAGTCCAGTGCGCTGGGGATGATCGCCGTCGTGATCCCCAGCGCCCGCCCGGCCGCGTAGAGGCCGAGCGACGGTATGCCGATCAGGGCAGCGAGGCCGAGGCCCTGGAGCAGGTCCTTGCCGGGCCGGGCGAAGTTGAAGCCCAGCTTCCGGAACGCCGAGCTGCCCGTGCCGGCGGCCATGCCGGCGGGCCGGAGTTCGGTCAGGAAATAGATCACCAGCACCACCGGGACCAGGGCGAAGATGATGTCCAGGAACTGGTACGTGAGGTCGAAATACTCCCGGCTGCTTTGCGAGCGGTTCAGCGTCGAGGTGCCCTGCGCCAGCGGCGCCCTGGTCATCTTGTCCAGCAGCTGCACTACCGAGTACACCGCCGACTGTCCGAGGGACAAGCCCAGGACAATCCAGACTTCTAGCCGCAGCCGACGGCGGGAGGGAACCAACATGGTTCTATCTTGCCTGCCGTTGCCGGGAGTTGACTGCAAGTGCCTATGCTTGGGCTGTGAGTGCGCCCGGGAAAATCATCATGATCCGGCATGGCCAGTCCGCCGCCAACGCCGACACCTCGATCTACAACCGGGTGCCCGATTACCGGATCCCGCTGACCCCGCTCGGCGTCGAGCAGGCCACGGCCGCGGGCGAGCAGCTGCGGCGGGAGCTGGACGGGCAAAGGGTGTGCGTCTACGTCTCCCCCTACCTGCGGGCCTACCAGACCCTCCAGGCGCTCCAGCTGGGCTCCCTGATCGAACGCGTGATCGAAGAGCCGCGGCTGCGCGAACAGGACTGGGCGAATTTCCAGATCGCCGGGGACATCGAGGACCAGAAGGAGCTCCGCAACGCCTACGGCCACTTCTTCTACCGGTTCCGGGAAGGCGAATCGGGCTCCGACGTCTACGACCGGATCTCCTCGTTCATGGAGACCCTCTACCGGCACTGGTCCAAGCCGAACTATGCGCCGAACGCCTTGTTCGTGACGCACGGGCTGACCATGCGGCTGTTCTGCATGCGCTGGTTCCACTGGTCGGTGGAGTACTTCGAGTCGCTGAACAACCCGGACAATGCCGAAATCCGGACCCTGCTGCGCACCCGGCAGGGCAAGTACGAGCTGGACAAGCCGTTCAGCCAGTGGGAGGACCGCCGGGTGGACGAGACCGTGCTGGACGCCCCGCCTATGTTCTTCTAAGGGATGTTCTTCCAGACGCTGTCCGGGGCGGGCCTCAGGGCGATGACCTGGTGGAACTTCCCGCTCGCGCCGGTCTGATCCGGTGCTTCCTCCGCCCGGACCAGTTCCACGTTCGCCAGGCCCTGGGCGGCCAGGAACCCGGACAGCTTCGCCGCCACGTCCTGCCACACCGCGTCCGCCGCGGCGCCCGGCTCCAGCTGGAGCCGCACCCGCAGCGCCGCCGGACCGGACTGGACCAGCTGGCAGCGGTGGACGCCCGGCGCGTCGTCGATGGGGGCTGTGATGGCGAGGGGCAGGACACTCACCGTGCCGCCGCGGCCGTTGTCCAGGTGCAGGACGTCATCGTGCCGGCCGGCCACCCGGATGGCGGGCAGCGGGTTGCCGCACTCACAAGGGCCGGGCTTGGCGACGACGGAGTCACCGAGGTCGTAGCGGATCAGCGGCTGGACCCGGTTGGCGAGATTGGTCAGCAGCACCGTGTGGGACGGCTCCCCCGGGGGCGTGGGACCGTAGTCCTCCTCGACCGGTTCCAGGATGACCCAGTCACTGTTGACGTGCAGCCAGCCGCGGGGGCAGTCCAGGGCGATCGGGGTGAACTCGGAGGCAGCGTAGACATTGTGCACCGCGCCGCCCAGCGCCGCGGCCAGGCGCTCCCGGTCCCCGACGGATTCGCCGCTGGACTCCACAATCACGGGCCGGATGTGCAGCCGGCCCGCGTCCTGTTCCTCGGCCAGCAGTTCGAGGGCGCTGGGGTAGGCCACCAGCAGGGCCGGGTCGAAAGCGTTAAGCGCCTGCACCAGCGTCTCCAGCGGTTGCTGCACGGAGAACATGCGGTAGGCCCGTCGGCGGCCCCGGCTGCGGCGCCGTTCGGACTCGAGCCAGACGGCCCCGGCGAAGTGGCCGCCGGTGCCCAGCACCGCGGCGGCACGGATTCCCCGCCGCAGCATCGCGAGCAGCCGGCGGGCGTCGAGGGCGGTCCCGACGATCCGAACGCCCTGGGCCCGGTAGCAGGCGACGGCGGCCTGGTCGTGCACGAATAATCCGGGGTGGCCCGTGGTTCCGGAGCTGGTGCAGGCGAAATAGCGGCCGCGGTAGCGAGTGCCGACCAGGGACGGGTCGGCGACGAAGCCCTCGAGGTCCGCCCGGGTGATGGCCGGATCGGTCACCCAGTCGTCGAAGCGTGCCATCAGCTGCGACTTCGTGACCGGCGGCAGGTCCCGGAGCGGGATGTCCTCGGCCGGGAGGCCGCGGTAGAGCTCCCGGTAGAACGGGGAGCTCGTGCGGGCATGGGCCACGAGGGCGGCCAGCCGGGCGTCCCGGCGCCGGGCCAGGGCCGGCACTCCGCCGCGCTTGGCCCGCACCAGGTCGATCATGGTGGCGAGTTCCCTGGCGAAGCCGGTCATGGCGTTCCTCCTTGGCCTCCGGTGCGCGCCGGTCAGCGGGCGCGGACCCCGGCGCGCCAGACGGCGTGGGTGAGCGGCATGCCTGGCCGGTATGCCAGATGGGTGGCGGACGGGGCGTTGAGCAGGTGCAGATCCGCCCGGTTGCCCACGGCGATGGAGCCGACCGCCCGCTCGCCGTCGACGTCGTTCCCGGACTCCCGGCCCAGCGCCAGCGCACCGCCGTACGTCGCCGCCCGGACGGCTTCGTGCACGCTGAGCCGCATCTGCAGCACGGCGGTGGTGACGCAGAACGCCATCGAGCTCGTATAAGAGGTGCCGGGGTTGCAGTTGGAGGCGAGCGCTAGCTGGACGCCGGCGTCAAGCAGTTCCCGGGCCGGAGCCAGCGGCTGCCGGGTGGACAGGTCGCAGGCCGGCAGGCAGGTCGCGACGGTGCCGCGCTCGCCCGCGCCGGCCGCTGCCTCCCAGCCGGACCAGCTGTCGGCGAGGGCGTGGACGTCCTCGCGGGAGAGGTAGTTGACGTGGTCCACGCTCGCGGCGCCGAACTCCACTGCCAGCCGCACCCCGGGACCCTCGCCCAGCTGGTTGCCGTGCACGCGCAGGCCCAGTCCGGCGTCCCGGCAGGCCTGGAGCACCCGGCGGGACTGGTCCTCGTTAAACGCGCCGCGTTCGCAAAACACGTCGGCCCAGCGGACGTAGGGCCAGACCGCGGCGAGCATTGGTCCGCAGACCAGCTCCGTGTACTCCTCCGCGTCGAGGCCTTCGGGTACCAGGTGCGCGCCGAGGTAGGTGACCTCGTCCGCGACGGTGGAGGCGATCCTCGCGCTGCGGGCCTCGTTCTCCACGTCCAGGCCGTAGCCGGTCTTGGTCTCCAGGTAGGTGGTCCCCTGGGCGACGGCTTCCGCCACCCGGCCCAGCGCGAGCCGGGTGAGGTCGAAGTCGCCCGTGGCCCGGGTGGCTCCGGTGGTGACGGCGATGCCTCCGGCGCTGTAGCTCTCCCCCGCCATCCGTGCCTCGAATTCCGCGGTCCGGTCGCCGGCGAAGATCAGGTGCGTGTGTGAATCCACCCAGCCCGGCAGGAGCGCGCGGCCGGCGGCGTCGACGGCGTCGTCCGCCGCCGGGGCGTCCGCGGCGGCACCCAGCCAGGCGATGCGTTCGCCCTCGATCACGATGGCCGCATCCTTCAGGACCCGGTGGTCCGCGTCCTGGGTCATCAGTTCGGCGATGTTGGTGATGAGGGTGCTCATGGGTCCATTCTTCAGCCCCGGATAGACATCCGGGTCGCTGCCAGTGCCGCGGCTGTCCGGGATGCCGGACTGTCGGCCGGGAGCGGCTGTGCCGAACCCTGGCCGGCGAGGATCAGCTCCGCGGCCAGCTCCGCGATGCCGGAGGAGGTCTGGAAGCCGTAGCCGCCCTGCCCGGCGAGCCAGAAGAAGCCGGTGGCCTCGGCGTCGAATCCCACCACGGGGATACCGTCGGAGGCCTCGGTCCGCAGCCCGGTCCACGCCCGGCTGACGCTACCGATCCCCATCGTGGTCACCGTGTTGAGCCGCTCGATCAGCGCCTCGATGTCGCCCGGATACGGCTGGGCGTCCTCGGGGCCGCTGGGCACAGTTTCCGACGGCGAGATCAGCACCTGCCGCCGTCCGTCCGGGCGGAAGTAGAAACTGCCGGCCGACGCCACCATCGGGCAGCCCTGCGGGAGGGGGTGCTCGACGTCGACAATCGCCGCGGTGCGGCGGTAGGGCTGGAGTCCGAGCTTCTCGACGCCGCTGAGCACCGCGAATTCGTCCGCCCAGGCGCCGGCGGCGTTGACCACGACCGCGGCTTCGAAACCTTCCTGCCCGGCGCCGAGCTCCCAGCCGGAACCGAGGCGCTGCGCCGAGTGGACCCGTGCGCCGGTGATGATGTCCACGCCGCCCTCGACGGCCCGCTCGCGGTGGTCCTCCAGCAGCAGGGACGCGTTGCAGGCAAACGAACCGGAGTCCAGGCCGGCGGCCGCGAAGGAGTCCGGTTTGAGCGCGGGGCAGATTTCCAGGGCCTCGGCGTGGCTGATCCGGTGCATAAAGCCGCTTGCCTGCTGCCGGACGGCGTCCTCGTCACCGATCAGCATGAAGCGGCGCGGTGAGAGCACGGGTTCGGGCCGGGTACCCTCCTTGGTGCCGATGAGCTCCAGCGTGCGCATGGTGAGCTCTTGGACCACGGGCGGCCCGTAGCTGGGGATCAGCTGCCGGGCCGAGCGCGCGGAGGTGTGGTAGCCCAGCGATTGCTCGGCTTCGACCAGGGCCACGCTGCATTTGCCGGCGAGGGCGGAGGCCAGGGACAGGCCGGCAATGCCGCCGCCCACGATCACGACATCGTATTTAGCTGACATGCCTCCATCCTTGCACCCGGCGGGAGGTCGCGTCAGTACTTTCAGGCCACCGTCTCGCGGCTGCGGACGAACGCCTGGACGCAGCTCTCGACGTCGTCCGCGCTGTGCGCGGCGGAGAGCTGGACCCTGATGCGGGCGGCGCCCTTCGGCACGACCGGGTAGCTGAAGGCGGTGACGAAGACGCCGTTGGCGAGCATTGCGTCCGCGACCTTCGCCGCCATCACTGCGTCGCCGAACATGACCGGGACGATCGCGTGTTCGCCGTCGAGCAGCTCGAAGCCTTCCTCGCCCATCCGGCGGCGGAAGAGTTCCGCGTTGGCGAAGAGCTTGCTGCGCAGTTCGCCGGAGTTCTCCACCAGGTCCAGGGCCTTCAGCGTGGCGGCGACGATGGCCGGTGCCAGCGAGTTGGAGAACAGGTAGGGGCGTGCCTTCTGGCGGAGCATGGCGATGACTTCGCGCCGGCCAGAGACGTAGCCGCCGGAGGCTCCGCCAAGGGCCTTGCCGAAGGTGCCGGTGTAGATGTCCACCCGGTCCGAGACCCCGGCGTGCTCCGGGGTGCCGGCGCCGGTGGCGCCCATGAAGCCGACGGCGTGCGAGTCGTCCACCATGACCATGGCGTCATACTTTTCGGCGAGGTCGCAGATCGCCTCGAGCGGGGCGAGGAAGCCGTCCATCGAGAAGACGCCGTCGGTGACGATGATCTTGCGGCGGGCCGGGTTCTCCTGAGTGGTGGCCTCGATCAGCCGGGACTCGAGGTCCGCCATGTCCTGGTTGGCGTAGCGGAAGCGCTGGGCCTTGCACAGCCGGATCCCGTCGATGATCGAGGCGTGGTTCAGCGCGTCGGAGATGACGGCGTCTTCCGGGCCGAAGAGCGACTCGAAGACGCCGCCGTTGGCGTCGAAGCAGCTCGAGAACAGGATGGTGTCCTCGGTGCCGAGGAACTTCGACACCCGTGCCTCGAGGGCCAGGTGCAGGTCCTGGGTGCCGCAGATGAAGCGCACGCTGGCCATGCCGAAGCCGCGTTCGTCCATGGCCTCCTTGGCGGCTGCGATGATCTCGGGGTGGTCCGCGAGGCCGAGGTAGTTGTTGGCGCAGAAGTTCAGCACCTCCGAGCTGCCCTGGCCGAGCTGGCCCGCCTTGATGTGGCTGGCCTGCGGGGAATCGATGTGCCGTTCGGTCTTGAACAGGCCGGCACCGCGGATCTCGTCGAGTTCGTGCTGCAGCTGGTCCTTGATGGCTGAATACATGGGGTGCGCTCCTGTGCAGGGGTGAATTTTTGTACGGTACCGGAAACGGGCGGGGGCTAGAAGACGGTCCAGTCGAGGACGACTTTGCCGCCGACGCCGGCGCGGGCGATCTCGAAGCCCTTCTCCCAGTCCGAGGCGGGCAGCGTATCGGTGACCACGGCGGAAATGTTCGCGTGCAGCACCGGGTTGGAGGACAGCATGGCGCTCATGGCATACCAGGTCTCGAACATCTCTCGGCCGTAGATGCCTTTCATGGTCAGCATGTGCGTGACCACTTTGCCCCAGTCGATGTCGATGGACTGGCTGGGCAGCCCCAGCATCGCGATCCGGCCGCCGTGGTTCATGTTGTCGATCATCTCAGGCAGCGCCGTGGGGTGCCCGGACATTTCCATGCCGATGTCGAAGCCTTCCCGCATGCCCAGTTCGCGCTGGCCGTCCTTGACCCGCATCCGGGAGACGTCGATCGCGAGGTCGACGCCGAGCCGGCGGGCCAGTTCCAGGCGCGGGGCGGAGACGTCGGTGATGGCGATCTTGCGTGCCCCGGCGTGGCGGGCGACGGCGATCGCCATCAGGCCGATGGGTCCGGCGCCGGTGATGAGCACGTCCTCGCCCACCAGCGGGAAGCTGAGCGCGGTGTGCACGGCGTTGCCGAACGGGTCGAAGATGGCGCCGAGCTCCGGGGTCACGGACGGATCGTGGTGGACCCAGACGTTGGTTTCCGGGATGACGACGTACTCTGCGAACGCTCCGTCGCGCTGGACGCCGACGCTGACGGTGTTGATGCACATCTGCTTGCGGCCGGCGCGGCAGTTGCGGCAGATGCCGCAGACGATGTGGCCCTCGCCGGAAACCCGGTCGCCGACCTTGACGTCCATGACGTCCTCGCCGATCTCCACGACTTCACCGTAGAACTCGTGGCCGGCGATCAGCGGCGCGTTGATGATGCCCTGCGCCCAGGCGTCCCACGACTGGATGTGCAGGTCGGTGCCGCAGATTCCGGTGGTCATGACGCGGATCTTGACGTCCCCGGCCCCGGTCTCCGGCTCCGGGCGGTCGACCAGTTCGAATCCCGCGTGGGCGCCGGACTTGTAGAGAGCCTTCATGGGCCTGCCTAACTGTGCTGGCCGCTCCGGGACGGGAGCGGTGGTGTGGGACAACTCACCTCATTAGACCCGGCGGAAAGCATTAGCACAACCGGATTTTTCTCAATCGACGATTTAGCGCTGGCTTAGCTCTAGGATGGTGGCCATGGAAATTCACCAGCTCGAAATGCTCCGCGAACTCGGCGCCCTGGGCAGCGTCAAGGCCGTCGCGGAAACGCTTCTGGTCACGCCCTCGGCGGTGTCCCAGCAGTTGGCCGCCCTGCAGAAGTCGGTGGACGTGCCGCTGACCCGGAAGGAGGGCCGGAACCTGGTCCTCACCGAGGCCGGCCAGGTGCTCGCAGACGCCGGGGCCGCCGTCGTGAGCGCGATGGCGGACGCCAGGACGGCGATCGGCGCGTACCACGGCTCGCCGGTGGCGCCGGTGTCCCTGAGCGGGTTCCACAGCGCCGGCCAGGCCTTGTTCGCGCCGCTGGCCCGGCTGCTGGCCGGACCCGGGCAGCCGAGGATCCAGCTCTCCGACGAGGACGTGGCCCAGCAGGACTTCCCGGCGCTGACCGCCCGGTATGACCTGGTCCTCGCGCACCGGATGGACCACAGCCCGCGGTGGCCCCAGGAGCGGGTGGCGGTGATCCCGCTCGCGCACGAGCCGCTGGACGTGGCGCTGCCGGCCGGGCACCGGCTCGCCGGGCAGCGGGCGGTGACGGCCGACGACGTCGTTGGCGAACCCTGGGTGACGAGCCACACCGGCTACTCCCCCGCCGACGTGCTCTCCGCCGTCGCGGCCGTATCCAGCCGCGAGCTGAACATCGTGCACCGGATCAATGACTACTCCACGGTGGCGGCGCTGGTGGCGACCGGGAGCGTGATCGGGCTGCTGCCCCGGCACACCGCGCGCCCTGTGCTCAACCCGGAGATCGTGCTCAGGCCGCTGGAGGGGATCAGCACCCGGCGCCGGATCGACATCCTGGCCCGGCCGGAGAACCTTAAACGCAAATCGGTCATGATGGTCTGCGAAGCGCTGCAGACCATCATGACCGATCTAGTGGGCGGCTAGGGCCTAGCCTTCGACGCCGAGGCGCTGCAGGATCAGCTCCTTGACGCGGCCGGCGTCGGCCTGCCCGCGGGTGGCTTTCATGACGCCGCCGACGATCGCGCCGATCGCCTGGAGCTTGCCGGCGCGGATCTTGTCCGCGACTCCGGGCTGCGCGGCGAGGACCGCGTCGATGGCTTCGAGCAGCGGGCCGTCGTCGGAGACCACGGCGAGGCCGCGCTTCTCGACGATTTCCGCCGGGGTGCCCTCGCCGGCGAGGACGCCGTCCAGGACCTCGGAGGCCATCTTGTTGTTGATCTTGCCGTCCTCGACCATCTGGTTCAGTTCCACGATGGTGGCCGGGGCGACGCCGAGCTGGCCGGGGTCGACGTCGGCGTTCTTGGCGCGTCCGACGATCTCGCCCATCCACCACTTGCGGGCCACGGTGGCGGTGGCGCCGGCGGCGATGGTTTCCTCGATCTCGTCCATCACGCCGGCGTTGACGACGTCGCGGAACTCCAGGTCGGAGTAGCCCCAGTCGGCCTGCAGGCGCTTGCGGCGGGCGGCCGGCGGCTCCGGCAGCGTGGCCCGGAGCTCCTCGACCCACTCGCGCGACGCGACGATCGGCACCAGGTCCGGTTCCGGGAAGTAGCGGTAGTCGTCGGCGTCGGACTTGGGCCGGCCCGAGGTGGTGGAGCGGGTGTCCTCGTGCCAGTGCCGGGTCTCCTGGATGACCGGCTGGCCGGACTCCAGCACGGCGGCGTGCCGCTGGATCTCGTACCGGACGGCGTGTTCGACGGCGCGCAGGGAGTTGACGTTCTTGGTCTCGGAACGGATGCCGAAGCGTTCGCGGCCGTGCGGGCGGAGTGAGACGTTCGCGTCGCAGCGGACGTTGCCGCGTTCCATCTTGGCGTCCGAGACGCCGAGGTTCTTGACGATTTCCCGGACCGCGGCGACGTAGGCCTTGGCCAGCTCGGGCGCGCGGCTGCCGGCGCCCTCGATCGGCTTGGTGACGATCTCGACCAGCGGCACGCCGGAGCGGTTGTAGTCCACGAGCGAGTAGTCCGCGCCCTGGATGCGGCCGGCGGCGCCGCCCATGTGGGTGAGCTTGCCTGCGTCCTCCTCCATGTGGGCGCGTTCGATCTCGACCCGGAACACGGTGCCGTCGGAGAGTTCGATGTCCAGGTAGCCGTCGTACGCGATCGGCTCGTCGTACTGGGAGGTCTGGAAGTTCTTCGGGGTGTCCGGGTAGAAGTAGTTTTTCCGGGCGAAGCGGCAGGTCTCGGCGATCTTGCAGTTCAGCGCCAGGCCGATCTTGATCGAGGATTCGATCGCGGTCTTGTTCACCACGGGCAGCACGCCGGGCATGCCAAGGTCCACCTCGTTGACGTTGGTGTTCGGTTCGTCGCCGAAGACGTTCGGGGCGGAGGAGAACATCTTGGTCTTGGTGTTGAGTTCGACGTGGACCTCGAAGCCCAGGACGGGGTCGTACTTCTCCATCGCCTCTTCGAAGCTGAGGGTTGCGTCAGTCATTAGTGTGAACCTCCGTGGCTCGAAGCGGCAGCGTCAGAAAGGGCGGAGCCCGTCAGGGAAGGGGCCTTGTCCAGCAGCGGGCCGCCCCACTGCGCCTCAAGCAGCGACTCGAGCACGGCGCCGACACGGTACAGCCGGGCATCCTGGCGCGCCGGGGCGAGCAGCTGGACGCCCACCGGCAGTCCGTCCTCGTCGGCGAGGCCGCCGGGCAGGGAAAGCCCTGGGACGCCGGCCATGTTGGCCGGGATCGTGGCGACGTCGTTGAGGTACATCGCGAGCGGGTCGTTGAGCTTCTCGCCGAGCTTGAAGGCCGTGGTCGGCGCCGTCGGGGAGATCAGCACGTCGGCCTGGGCGAACGCGGCGTCGAAGTCGCGCTGGATCAGGGTGCGCACCTTCTGGGCCGAGCCGTAGTAGGCGTCGTAGTAGCCGGCGCTGAGGGCGTAGGTGCCCAGGATGATGCGGCGCTTGACCTCGTCGCCGAAGCCGGCAGCGCGGGTGGCTCCCATGACGCGTTCGATCGTCAGCGGGCCCTCTGCGGGCAGCGCCCGCAGGCCGAACCGGACGCCGTCGAACTTGGCCAGGTTGGAGGAGGCCTCGGAGGGCATGATCAGGTAGTAGGCGCCCAGCGCGTACTTGAAGTTGGGGCAGGAGACCTCGACGATCTCGGCGCCGGCGCCCTTGAGCAGCTCCAGCGCCTCGTTGAAGCGGTTTTCGACGCCGGCCTGGTAACCCTCGCCGTGGAGTTCCTTGATGATGCCGATCTTCATGCCCTCGACGTTGCCGGTCCGGGCCGCGGCCACGAGGTCCTCGAGCGGGTCCGGCAGTGAGGTGGAGTCGCGCGGGTCGTGGCCGCCGATCACCTGGTGCAGCAGGGCCGAGTCCAGCACGGTGCGGGAGACCGGGCCGATCTGGTCCAGCGAGGAGGCCATCGCGATGGCGCCGTAGCGGGAGACGCCGCCGTAGGTGGGCTTCACGCCGACGGTGCCGGTGACGGCGCCGGGCTGGCGGATGGACCCGCCGGTGTCCGTGCCGAGCGCGAGCGGGGCTTCGAAGGCCGCGACGGCGGCAGCGGAACCGCCGCCGGAGCCGCCCGGGATGCGCTCCAGGTCCCAGGGGTTGTGGGTGGGGCCGAACGCGGAGTGCTCGGTGGAGGAGCCCATGGCGAACTCGTCCAGGTTGGTCTTGCCCAGGATCGGCATCTTGGCGGCGCGAAGGCGCTCCACCACGGTTGCGTCGTAGGGGCTGTGCCAGCCTTCGAGGATCTTGGAGCCGGCGGTGGTGGGCTGGCCGATGGTGACGATCAGGTCCTTGACCGCGATCGGGACGCCGGCGAGCACGTGCAGCTCTTCGGCAGCGGCGCCGCCGGCGGCGCGGATCGCGTCCACCTCGGCGGCGACGGCGAGGGCTTCCTCGGCGTTGACGTGCAGGAAGGCGTGGACCTGGCCGTCGACGGCGGCGATCCGGTCCAGGTGCGCCTGGGTGACCTCGACGGCGGTGACCTCGCGCGCAGCGAGCTTCTCGGCGAGCGCGGCCGCGGAGAGGCGGAACAGCTCGGGGGTGGTTTCAGTCATGGTCTTAGTCCTCATCCAGGATTGCCGGGACCTTGAAGCGGCCCTCATACGCGTCGGGGGCTCCGGAAAGTGCCTGCTCGGCCGTGAAGGTGTGGCCCACAACGTCCTCGCGGAACACGTTGGTCAGCGGGATCGGGTGGGATGTGGCCGGGACGTCATCACCGGCGGCTTCACTGACGGACTTAACCGAATCGACGATGACGGCGAGTTCGCCGGCCATCCTGTCCAGCTCTTCAGCACTCATCTCGATGTGCGCGAGACGCGCGAGATGCGCGACGTCGTCGCGGTTGATCGCAGCCATGGATCTCCCCTGCAAGTTCGGATTATTTTCCGTCCCAGTCTACGTGGGTTGAACTGCTGTTACCGTCGGACGCCGAGATGACAGTTCGCGGCAATGTTTTGTGCAAACACTGCCGCGAACTGTCATCTCGTGCGGTTTGTCAGCCGATGCCGATGGCTCCGGTGAGCACCCCTACTCCCAGCATGACCAGGGAGATCACGGCGGTGCGCCAGAGGACCTTCTTGTGGTGGTCGCCCAGGTCCACCTTGGCCAGGGAGACCAGGAGCAGGATGGCCGGCACCAGCGGGCTCTGCAGGTGGAAGGGCTGGCCGGTGATCGAGGCGCGGGCCATGTCCGCGGCGCCGACGCCGTAGTGGGCGGCCGTTTCGCTCAAGACCGGCAGGACGCCGAAGTAGAAGGCGTCGTTGCTCATGAAGAACGTCATCGGGATGCTCAGGACGCCGGTGATGACGGCCATGAACGGGCCCATGTCGGCCGGGATGATCGCCACGAGCCATTCGGACATGGCTTTGACCATGCCGGTGCCGTTGAGGACACCGGTGAGGACCGCGGCGGCCATGACCATGCTGACGACGGCGACGATCGAGGGTGCGTGCGCGATCAGCTGGGCGCTCTGGTCCTTGACCTTGGGGAAGTTGACCAGCAGAGCGACGGCGGCGCCCACCATGAAGACGAACGGCAGCGGAATGATGTTGGCGACGAGTGTCACCATCACGGCGACCGTCAGACCCAGGTTGAACCAGAAGAGCTGGGGACGCAGGGTCTTGCGGTTGGGATCCAGCGCGGTGTCCGCCATGGCGGAGTCGCGCTCGTCGACGAGGTCTTCGGTGCGCTCCAGCACGGCGACGGCGGACCCGCCGCCGGCGGCGGGGGCTCCCCCGGCGGGGCCGGTGACCTTGCGTCCGGAGCCGAAGCGGCCGGTGCCGCCGGCTGCACCGGCGCCGGCTCCGCCGTCGAACTGACCGCCCTCGGCCCAGATCTCCGGGGCCACGGTACGCAGCCGGTTGCGTTCCTGCAGGCCCAGCAGCCAGGCGAAGACAAACACGATGACGAGGCCCGCGACCAGCGAGGGGATCATCGGGACGAAGACGTCGGAGACGCTGATCTTCAGCGCGGAGGCGGCGCGGGCGGTCGGTCCGCCCCAGGGCAGGATGTTCATGGTGCCGTTGGCCAGGCCGGCCACGCAGGTGAGGACCACGGGGCTCATCTTCAGCCGCAGGTAGACCGGGAGCATGGCGGCGGTGGTGAGGATGAAGGTGGTGGAGCCGTCGCCGTCGAGCGAGACCGCCGCGGCGAGGATCGCGGTGCCCAGGACCACCTTGGCCGGGTCGTTGCCGAGCTTGCGCAGGATGAACCGGACCAGCGGGTCAAAGAGCCCGACGTCGATCATCAGGCCGAAGTAGATGATGGCGAACATCAGCAGCGCGGCCGTGGACGTCATCGACTTCATCGAGTCGAGCACCATGGGGCCGATGCCCAGGCCGGCGCCGGCGAACAGTCCAAAAACGGTGGGGACGATGATGAGCGCCAGTACCGGCGTCAGCTTCTTCGTCATGATCAGCACCATGAAGACCGCAATCATGGCGAATCCAAGTAATACCAGCACGGCCGGCTCCTTCTTCTGTGTTCCGCACCACTCCGCTGTGATGCGCACTACAGACGTTAGGGTGGCGTGCGTCACGGGAGTGCCTTTGCCTCAATTGATTGGCATACTGCTTGTTGGACGCATTTTGCGCATTTTGCTCACAGCTGYTGAAGTCACCGGATCATCGAAGGAGGGCCGCCGTGGGAGCCCTCAAACGCCGCCCTCCCCTGCGGTTCACGACCCAGACCCTGCTGCTCCAGCTCGGCGTGGTGGCCCTCGTGGTGCTGCTCAGCAGCGCCGTGCACGCCTGGCTGACGTACGAGCGGCTGGGCCGCGAGGCGGAGAACCAGGCACTGACCCTGGCCCGCACGGTGGCGTCGGACCCGGCGGTCCGGGCCGAGGTGCAGCAGATCAGCGCACGGCCCGGCACTCCCCCGCCCGCGGAGCTCCTCGCCGGCCCGCTGATGGCCGCCGCGGAGGGCGCCCGGGCGCGCACCGGCGCGCTGTTCGTCGTCGTCACCGACGAGACCGGACTGCGGCTGGCGCATCCCGACGCCGACCGGCTGGGCCAACGGGTCAGTACCGATCCCTCCGAGGCGCTCTCCGGCAAGGAGGTCACCACCCGGAACACCGGCACCCTGGGCCCCTCGGCCGGCGCCAAGGTCCCGGTCTTCGCGCCGGGCTCGTCCGCCGTGGTGGGCGAGGTCAGCGTGGGCTACTCCACCGAGACCATCGGCCAGAGCCTCGCCCGCGACATCGTCCCGATCGCACTGACGGCGGCCGGCGCGCTGCTGGCCGGCACCCTCGTCTCGTTCCTGCTGCGGCACCGGCTCCGCCGGCTGACCCTGGGGCTGGAACCGGAGGAAATCAGCACCCTGGTCCACGACCAGGTGGCGGTCCTGCAGGGCGTGGACGACGGCGTGATCGGCGTGTCCGCCGACGGCCGGATCAGCGTCTTCAACGCCGCGGCCCGGCGGATGCTGGCCCAGCCGGACCTGGCCGGAACCAGCTGGGCGGCGGCGCCGGTGCCCGTACCGCTCAAGGCCCTGACCAGGCCGGACGCCGCCGAGGGCGACGCCGTGGAGTTCCTGGCCGGCGGCCGCGTGCTGGTGGCGAGCGCCCGCAAGGCCCTGCACGGCCGGGAGGACCTGGGCTGGGTGGTCATGCTCCGGGACCGGACCGAGCTCCAGCAGCTCACCCGCCAGCTCGATGCCGTTGGGACCATGTCCACCGCCCTGCGCGCCCAACGCCACGAGTTCGCCAACCAGCTGCACACGATCGCCGGCTTCATGAGCATCGGGCAGCACCAGCAAGCGCGCGACTACCTGGCCCGGCTGGCGGCCACCGGGCCGTTGAAGTTCCCGGTGGAACAGGCCGAGCTGCTGCAGGACCCCTACCTGCAGGCGTTCCTGGGCGCCAAGGGTGTGGAAGCCGACGAGCGCGGCGTCAGCCTGCGGCTCGGCCCCGAAACCCTGGTCCGCGGCCACGTCATCGAGCCGCAGGAGGTCACCACCGTGCTGGGCAACCTGATCGACAACGCCGTGAACGCCGCGGTCGCCGGCGCCGCGGCCGACCGCTGGGTGGAAGTCGAGGTGCTGGACGCACCCGGCGACGGCGGGGCCGCCGGCACCCTGCACATCATCGTGGGCGACTCCGGCGACGGCCTGCCCGGCGGCGGCGACGGTTTCACGGCTGCCGGCGGCGGCGGTGCCGACGGCGGTGCGGAAGACGTTTTTGCCGAGGGTTTCACCACCTCGGGGCAACCCGCCCGGGCCGGTGCCGGGCAGGGCCTGGGGCTGGCCCTGGCCCGGCAGCTGGCCCGGCGCCGCGGCGGTGACGTGACGGTGCTGGAGCGGGGTGCGCCCGGCGGGCCGGGAGCCGTGTTCATGGCGACCCTCCCCGGGACCATCGCCGACTCGACCGAAGGAGACAACGATGTCTGAAGATTTCCGGGTGCTGATTGTGGACGACGACTTCCACGTCGCCAAGCTCCACGCGGCCTATGTGGATTCCGTGGCGGGCTTCCTGGCGCTGGCGCCCGCCGGGTCGGCGTCGCAGGCCCTGCAGTCCATCCACAGCCTCCGCCCGGACCTGGTGCTGCTGGACGTGTACCTGCCGGACGCCTCCGGGCTGGACCTGCTGCACCAGCTGGATGTGGACACCATGATCCTCAGCGCCGCCTCGGATGCGGCGTCAATCCGGGTCGCCTTCCGGCGCGGTGCCCTGGGCTACCTGCTCAAGCCGTTCACGGCCGAGTCGCTCTCCCAGCAATTGCGCTCCTACGCGCGCTACCGCCGCATCCTGGCCCAGCCGGGGAACCTCACGCAGGAGACGGTGGAACGGGCCAAGCGCGCCCTCATCCCGGGCGACGTCACGGCCTCCGCGCGGCCGCGGTCCGCCACGGAGGCGGCGGTGCTGGAATCGCTGGAACCCGGGGAACAGTATTCGGCGGCGGAAGTGGCCGCCCGCGTGGGCGTCTCCCGGGCCACCGCGCAGCGTTACCTCTCCTCGCTGGCGGACGACGGGGCCGTCGACATCCAGCTGCGCTACGGCACGACGGGCCGCCCGGAGCACCGCTACGGGGTGCCCGCGCTCCCCGGCCGCTAGGAACTCCCTCGACCGGCCGCTCAGCCGGTGATGCTGCGTCCCCTGCGGAAGGCGTTGCGGCGGGCGTGTTCGTGCACGCGGCCCAGGGCTTCGATCTGCGCGTGCCCCTCGGCGGTGAGATCGGCAAATCTGGCGGGATCGAGACCGAGTTCCGGCGCCAGTTCCTCCAGCGTCTGCCAGCCGCCGATCTTGGCCAGGACGGCGGCGCGCATCAGTTCGGATTCCAGCACCAGGGTCATGGGCGAACGGCTCAGCAGCCGGCCGTTGAGCTTGAGCCGGCCCGCATGTTCCGCGAGCCATGCCGCAGCCTGGCGGTGCGGGCGGGTGCGGACGCCCAGCTCGCGGAGCAGGCTGCGGAGCAGCTCGCGCTCGCGGCGGATCTCCGCGGCCACGGTGGCGAGCTCGGTGTGGACCGGGGTATCCGTGAAGTCCTTGACCATCCGCTCGATGCGGCCCAGTCCGGCGGTGGCGCCGGTCAGGTGGTCGGACAGATAGAGGCCGAGCAACTTCTCGTCGATGGTGTCGGGGATGTGCGGTGCCATGGATCCTCCAGCCGTACTCGTGCTGTTTTTCCAGCGTGGGTTTGCGGTGGTGTGCTGGCTGCAACCCTACCCTGAGCGGTCCGAAGCTAGGGGCTGGTTCTAGAGGTCGAGGCGGTAGACGAGCAGTTTGATGTCCGTGCCCGGGACGAACCAGTCGCGCTCGGGGACACGCTGGAAGCCGGTCTTCCGGTACAGGCCGTGGGCGCTTTCCCAGGTCCGGCCGGTGGTGAGGGCGACGCCGGTGATGCCCGGCAGGGACCTGGCGTGCTCGATGATGGCCTGCACCATGGCTTTGCCGGCGCCGCTGCGCTGCACCGCGGGGTCCACCACGAGCATCCGGAACTCCAGCTCGTCCGTCCGGGCGATGTCTGCGTAGGGCTCCCCCGCGACGGCGAGGGTCACCGAACCGACAATCCGGCCGGCGCGCTCCGCCACCCAGATGGTCGCGTTGCCGTGCCGCTGGGCGACCCGCTGGATTTCCTGCATGTACGGGTGGTCCGCGTCCTCAAAGTGGCCCGCGGCCAGGTAGGCGTCCCGGGTGATGCGGGCGACGGCGTCGTAATCGGCCGGGACGGCGGGGCGAATGAGGATCTGCGAATGCACCTGTCTATGGTACGGGCGCCCGCGCAGGGTCAGGGACCAACGGGCGGTTTCCGTGACTGAACTATCAGGCGCCGGGCCGGCTGCGCCAGCCCGGACGTGCCGTCAGAGCGGGAACTTGCCGGAGAGCTCCAGGGGCCCCGCGCAGGTCCATGCCGCGAGCCGCTCGTCGTCGGAGGGCCCGCCGTCGAGCACGCTGGTCAGCCGGGGACGGCGCACCCAGCAGCCGGCCTCCTCGGCGATCAGGGCGCCGGCGGCGAAGTCGTGTTCGTTGAGTCCGCGTTCGCCGTAGGCATCGTGCGTGCCGTCCGCCACCAGGCAGAGATCCAGCGCCGCGGATCCCAGCCGGCGGACGTCCGCGAAGCCGTCCATAAGGCCGCCCAGCGCGGAAGCCTGTTCGGCCCGGACGCCCCTGTCGTAGCTGAAGCCCGTCGCCAGGATCTGGCCGGTCCGGCCCGGCACCGGTCCGTAGAGCTGCGAGCGCTGCCCGCTCTCCTCGAGCCAGGCGCCGTGGCCGCGGGAGGCATAGTAGACGCGCCCCAGCGCGGGCGCGTGGACGACGCCGGCCAGCCAGGCGCCGTCCGGGCCGGCCACTGCCACCGAGGTTCCGTAGTAGACGATGTTGCGGATGAAGTTGGTGGTGCCGTCGAGCGGGTCGATCGACCAGCGGAAACCGCTGGAGTTCGCGGGCAGCACGGTGCCGCCCTCCTCGCCGGTGATCGCGTCCTCCGGCCGGGCCCGGGTGATGACCTCGCGGACGGCGGCCTCGGACGCGAGGTCGAAGGAGGTCACCCAGTCCCCCGAATCACCCTTGTTGCTCACGCCCAGCGCGGCGGCACTCCGGCCGGCCAGCACCGCGGCGCCCGCGGCAGCCGCCTCCAGCGCCAGTTCCAGGAACGCGGCCGGCGCGGGAAATTCTTCCGGGCCGGAGCTCACTCGCCCGCCTCCTGGTGGTCTTCGCCGTCACTCCCGGCGCCGCCGTCGCCGTCGTCGCCCGAGCCGGCGTCGCCGTCGTCGCCCGAGCCGGCGTCGCCGCCCGAGCCGGCGTCGTCGCCGAGCCCGGCCGGGCCGTTAGCGAGCAGCGCGCGGAAGCCGTCCTCATCCAGGACCGGCAGGCCCAGCTGTTCCGCCTTGTCCAGCTTGGTGCCCGCGTTCTCACCGGCCACCACGTAGCTGGTGTTCTTGGAGACCGATCCGGCAGCCTTGCCGCCGCGGACCAAAATCGCTTCCTTGGCCTCGTCCCGGCTGAAGCCCTCCAGGCTGCCGGTGACCACAACGGTCAGGCCCTCCAGGGTGCGCGGGGTCGACTCGTCGCGCTCGTCCTCCATCCGGACTCCGTCGGCGGCCCAGGTGTCCACGATTTCACGGTGCCAGTCTTCGGCGAACCATTCCTTGAGCGCGACGGCGATCACCGGCCCCACGCCGTCGACGTTGGCCAGTTCCTCCTCGGAGGCCTGGCGGATGGCATCCATGGTTCCGAAGGCGGTGGCCAGTGCACGCGACGCCCGCGGTCCCACGTGGCGGATGGACAGCGCCACCAGGACGCGCCAGAGCGGCTGGGTCTTGGCCTTTTCGAGTTCGTTGAAGAGCTTCTCGGTGGTGGCGGTCGGCTTGGACGGGACCTTGGCCGTGCCCTTGGTGTAGAAGTACGGCACCAGCTCGAACTCGCCGGTCGCCACGCCCTTGGAGCGCTTTTCGCGGCGGATCCGGACCCCGGCAAGGTCCTCGGGCGTGAGCCGGAACAGGTTCGCCTCCGTGGTGAGCGGTGCGACGTCGGGCTCGGCCGGCTGGGTCAGGGCGATCGCCGCTTCCCAACCGAGGGCCTCGATGTCGAAGGCGCCGCGGCCGGCCAGGTGGAAGACGCGTTCGCGCAGCTGCGCCGGGCAGGACCGGGCATTGGGGCAGCGGATGTCGACGTCGCCTTCCTTGGCCGGTGCGAGCGGTGTGCCGCAGGCGGGGCATTCGGTGGGCATGACGAAGTCGCGCACCGGCGGGTCCTGGGCGTCGCGGAGGGCCAGCACGGGCCCGACGATTTCCGGGATGACGTCCCCGGCCTTGCGCAGCACCACGATGTCGCCGATCTTGACGCCCTTGGCCTTGACGACCTCCTGGTTGTGCAGGGTGGCCATTTCCACCGTGGAGCCGGCCACCTTGACCGGCACCATCACGCCGTAGGGGGTGACGCGGCCGGTGCGGCCCACGTTGACGGCGATATCGAGCAGCTTGGTGTTGACCTCTTCCGGCGGGTACTTGTAGGCCACGGCCCAGCGAGGGACCCGGGAGGTGTAGCCGAGGGCGCGCTGGGTGGCGAAGTCGTCCACCTTGACCACGATGCCGTCGATCTCATGGCTGAGGCTGTGCCGTTTGTCTCCGTAGCGCCGGATGAAGTCCAGCACTTCCGTCAGGCCGGGCAGCACCTCGAAGTACGGGCTGGTGGGCAGCCCCCAGTCGGCGAGTTGGCGGTAGGTGTCCGACTGGCTGACGGTTTCGAGGCCCTCGCGGGCGCCGATGCCGTGCACGTACATCTTGAGCGGCCGCTTGGCGGTCTCCGCCGGGTCCTTCTGCCGCAGCGAGCCGGCGGCGGCGTTGCGCGGGTTGGCCAGCGGCGCCTTGCCGGCCTCGATCAGCGCCTCGTTGAATTCCGCGAACGCCTTGGACGGGATGAAGACCTCGCCGCGGATCTCCATCTCGGCCGGGAAGTTCCCGCCCTTGAGCTGCTGCGGGATTTCCTTGATGGTCAGGACGTTGTGGGTGATGTCTTCCCCGGTGAAGCCGTCGCCGCGGGTGGCCGCGCGGACGAGCACGCCGTCGCGGTAGAGCAGGTTCACGGCCAGGCCGTCGATCTTGAGTTCGGTGAGCCACGACGGCGGGTTGCCGCCGTTACCGAGCTTGGCGACGCCGGCCTCGGCCTTGGCGATCCAGGCCTCCAGCTCTTCGAGCGAGAACACGTCCTCGAGGCTGTACATCCGGGTCAGGTGTTCGACGGCGGCGAAGGCGGCGGAGACTTCGCCGCCCACCTCCTGGGTGGGCGAATCGTTGGCGACCAGTTCGGGGTGCATGGCCTCGATGGTCTCCAGCCGCCGGAAGAGCTCGTCGAACTCGGCGTCGGAGATGATCGGGGCGTCCTCCTGGTAGTACGCAAAGCGGTGCTTGCGGACCTCCTCGACCAGTTCTTCATACTCGGCGCGGATGGCCTCCGAGGGGACCAGTTCCCCGGCCGGGCTGAGGGTTTCGGTATCTGCTGCTGTCTTCCCTGTGCTCACAGACCTATCCTGCCCTAGATCCCGGACATTGTCCGGTCAGGAGCGGGTCCGGGCGGCGCAGCCTGCCGGTGCCCGGCGGCTTTGGGCGGGCCGCTTTAAACGATCAGCCCGGACGCGGTTGCGTCCGGGCTGATCTGGAGAGGATTCCGGCTAGCGCGAGGAGGCGCTTTCCTGCTCGGTGGCGTTGCGGTTGGCCTGCTGGCTGGCCTGCTGCAGCGCCTGGGACACCCGGGTGAGCGCGGCAACGTGCTCGCCGTTCCACTCGTTGCGGAACTTCTCCGCGTCCGGGCCCAGCCACTGGGTACCGGCCAGGACCTTGGTCAGCATCGACCTCTGGTTGTCGATCTCCTGAGAACCGGCCTGCAGCTTCGTCCCAAGAGTCTTGAGCTGAGCAACATCTGCACCCCAAATAGCCATTCGAAAAAACTCCTTAGTTCACCGGACCCGAAACTCTCGGCATCCCCAGCG
>NZ_JBFTMU010000007.1:0-229777 GCF_056397125.1 Arthrobacter sp. 05N425 | reverse complement strand
GCTACTGGGCGGTTGCCGCCCGGTAGCTGGCCGCTGCCGGCGGCGTGGCTGCAGCGCATCTAGTGGTCCTTGGGTCCATCAAATGCGGTGACCGGGGCGGCCTCCGGAACCCGGCTGCCCGTTTCCCGCGCCCTCTTAGCGTTGAACTTCTTCTGCCGCGGGTCGAACGCGTCGCGCAGCCCGTCGCCGATGAAGTTGATGCTCAGGCAGATCAGCACGATGAACAGGCCGGGGAACCAGAACAGCCAGGGACGGGTGGCGAACGCCTGCTGGTTCTGCGAGATGAGCAGGCCCAGCGAGGTATCCGGAGCCTTGACGCCGACGCCGAGGAAGCTCAGCGCCGTCTCGGTGAGGATCGCGGCGGACATGGTCAGCGTGACGTTCACGATCAGCACGCCGACGGCGTTGGGCAGGATGTGCTTGAAAATGATCCGCGCGTTGCTGGCGCCGGAGATCCTGGCCGCGTCGACAAATTCCCGCTCGCGCAGGGTCAGGAATTCACCGCGCATCAGGCGGGCCAGGCTCACCCAGCTGATCAGGCCGAGGAAGATGCCCAGGGCCAGGACGCCGTTGGTGCTGGCGAAGGCGGCGAACCAGCTTCCCGAGTCCCGCCGTCCGGCCATCTGCGCCATCACGGCGGCGAGCAGCAGCGCCGGAACGATGATGATCACGTCGGTCAGCCGCATCAGGATTGCTTCGGCCCAGCCGCGGAAGTAGCCCGAGACCGCTCCGACGACGACGCCGATCAGCCCCGCGATGATGCCGATGACGAACATGACCGTGATGGACTGCTGCGCCCCGCGCATGGTCATGGCGAACAGGTCGCGGCCGATCCGGTCCTGGCCGAACGGGTGCTCGCCCCAGGCCAGCGGCCAGAGCGAGGAGGTCGGCGCGCCGTCGTTGACCAGCGGCGAAACCTGCTCGTGGTTGTACTTCCACCAGCCGGGGATGCCCCAGTACCCGACCGAGGTGAAGGCGACGATGAATATGAGCGCAAAAACCACCAGGCCGATGATGGCACCGGAGTGGCCGAGGAAGCGCTTGCGGACAATCTGGCCCTGGCTCAGGCCCTTCGCTTCGAGGACGGGCTCGATGCCGGCCGCCGGCGTGGGCTGCAATGCGGCTTCTTCGGCCATGATTTCGTCTTGCTGGCTTGGCTGGCTCATGCTTTTACCCTTACGCGCGGATCAAGTGCGGAGTAGGCGAGGTCCGCGATGAGGTTGAACACCATGGCAGTGATGGCTACACACAGGAAGACACCCATGACCGGGTTGGGGTCAACGTGCGAGATGCCGTCCAGGAAGAGGAAGCCCATGCCGCGGACGGAGAAGACCGATTCGGTGATGACGGCGCCGCCGATCAGGCCGCCAATGTCGAAGGCCACGATGGTGGCGATCGGGATCAGCGCGTTGCGGAAGGCGTGGCGCATCACCACGGTCCGTTCCGACAGGCCCTTGGCCCGGGCGGTCCGGATGTAGTCCATGTTCATGATCTCCAGCATCGAGGCCCGGGTGAACCGGGTGTAGCTGGCGAGGGAGATCAGGATCAGCGCCATCGTCGGCAGGATCAGGTGGGTGAAGGAGTCCAGGCCCAGGACCCAGAAGTCGCCTTCGATGTTGGGGGTGGTCGCCCCGATGGTCGCGATGGGGCGGCCACGCACTCGGCTGTTGTTGAAGTACGTGGGCCACGCCTGCATGAAACGGTCCAGCAGGATCATGAATCCCACCAGGAACGAGGTGATGGCGGCCGCGCGCATCGACTGCCCCCGGTCGTAGCCGCCGACCAGGTAACCGATGCCCAAGCCGACCAGGACGGCGGCGATGGCCAGCAGCACGATCATGACGAAGGTGGCCTGGTCCAGCAGGGGCTGGACCAGGAAGTACAGGACCACGCCGACGCCGACGGCGATCAGTGCGGATTGCAGGGCCTTGCGGTTTTTCAGGCCGGCGGTGAGCAGGGTGACGGCGAAGGCGATGCCGACGCCGGCAATGGCGATCAGCACCGGGCCCAGGCCCGGGGCCTTGAACCATTCGGTGGCGGAGAAGTAGATGAGGATGGCCGTGACGAAGAGGAAAACGACGCCGCCGGAAAGCACCCTGCGCTTCAGCTCGCCGCCTATCGCCACCGCGATCAGCGCACCGAAGGCGATGCCGATGGCGATGGCGGTCGGTATCGGGATCTCCGGGTTCCTCAGGAAGTTGTTGAAGCCGATGGCGCCGAATTCCTTGAGCAGGACGGCGACCCAGAAGATTGGGAGGGAGAAGAACAGGAAGGCCATGAAGGTCACGCCGTAATCCAGCGCGCTGTACTGGCGCAGGGCGGTGATGATGCCCAGGGTGATGCCGACCAGGATGGCCAGCACCGTGGCACCGGTGACCAGGGTCAGGGTCTGGATGAGGGCATGGCCCAAGGCGTCGGTGACGGGCTGGCCCACGATGTTCTTGCCCAGGTCACAGGAGTTGGCGAAGGGCACGAGGCACTGGGCGGCGCCGCCGAGCCACTTGAAGTAGCGCAGCGGCGGCGGGACGTCCAGCTGCAGGAGTTCGGTGCGGGCGTCCATCAGTTGCTGCTTGTTGGCCGCGCTGATGGCGCGGTATTCCTCGAGGGGGTCGCCTGACGCCGCTGTCAGGAGATACACCAGGAAGGATGCGCCGAGAAGAATGAGGGCGGCAGTCATGAGCCGCCGGACTATGTAGGTCACCATGGGGAATAGAACCTCGGTATTCGGGCCCAGGGATCGCCCGGACCGGTCTCAGAGTTAGGCCGGATGCCCCGGACGATGCGGCCGCGCCAGTTCATCGCCGGGGTCGCTAGAAAGGCGTCGGGACCGTAAAGCCGTGGTCCCGACGCCTTTAGCTAGCAAGTGTCACTTGAGGCTGCGGGCTACTTCTGCGCCCACTCCCAGAAGTTCCACCAGACACCGGTCTGGTTCGGCATGTACTTCACGCCGGTGACGCGGTCGCTGTATGCGTCCACGCCGACGGACTGGAACAGCGGCAGGCCGTAGCTGGAAGCCCAGATCTTCTTGTCGATCTGCTGGACCAGGTCATCCTGCTTGGCCTTGTCGGTGGTGACGATCAGTTCGTCCATCAGCTTGTCGGCGTCGGGATCGGTGAACTTGTTGAAGTTCGAGCCGTTTCCGGACTTGAAGATCTGCGGGACGCCGGAGACGCCGACACCCGAGTTGCTCCAGCCAAAGATGGTGGCATCGTAGCTGCCGTTGCCGAGGGCCGCGCCCCAGTCCGACTTGCCGAGGCCGCCGTCGACGACCTTGAAGCCTGCCTTGGCGGCGGACTCGCGGATCAGGGAGAAGGAGTCCACCCGGTTGGGGTTGTCCTTGTTGTACATGATGCGGACCGTGGGGGTGGCGCCGTTCAGCAGCTTCTTCGCACCTTCGATGTCAACATCCTGGTAGGCGGAGGAGCCGTTGTCCTTGACGGAGTCGGCGTACTTGGCCTGGTCCGGGACGAAGAGCTGGGAATCCAGCGGAGCGGACTTGTCATCGAGCTTCTTGACGATCTTGTCGACGATGTCCTTGCGCGGAACCGTCTTCATGAAGGCTTCGCGGACATTCTTGTCGGCGAACGGGCCGCTGTAGTTCAGGTCGAGGTGGTCGTAGGCCAGCTGGTGGCCCACCTCCACCGTGACGCCCTGGCTTTCGAGGGCCTTGAGCTGCTCCACCGTGTCGGCGGAAGCCTGCGGGGCGATGATGTCGGCCTCGCCGTTCTTCAGCGCCTGGACCTGGGCCGGGGCTTCGCCGATGTAGCGGACGGTGATTTCATCCAGCTTGGGCTCCGGGCCCCAGTTGTAGTCCTTGTTCCTGACCATGGTCAGGGACTGGTCCTGGTTGACGGCCTTGACGACGAAGGGGCCGTTGGAGAGGTAGAGGCTCGGGTCGGCCGGCAGCGTCTTGGTGTCGAAGCCGGTGTTCCACATGTCGGCCATGGCCTTGAGCTGCTTGTTCGCGGGCTTGGGGTTCTTAGCGTCGCCGCGCGGCATGCCCTTGACCAGGTCAACGAAGGCCTTGGCGTCCGCCAGGCCGGCCTTCTTCGCAAGGACGTGGGCCGGAATGTCGATGCCGGGGCCGCCGAGGGCGATTTCCCAGTCAGCGAAGGGCTTGGAGTACTTGAGGGTCATCGAGCGGTTGTCGTCGCCGAGTTCCGGGAAATCGGTCAGCGCCAGGCCGGTCGGATCTCCCGCGTAGTCGAAGTACGAGGTGCCCTTCTTGCCATCCGCGTCAGCGTCGTTGTAGTAGCCGGAGAATGCTGCCCACTGAAGCACCAGGTCGGCTGCCGTGACGGGAGTGCCGTCAGACCACTTGACGCCGTCGTTGATGGTGTACTTCACGGTGAGCGGGTTGTCTGAGACCTTTTCCATCTTGCCGAACTTTTCGTTGCGTACAACGTTCAGCTTGTTGTCGACGTAGAAGAACCCGGAGTGGGTGGCGTAGCTGATCTTGGAGTTGATATCAGTGTTGCCTTCAGCGGTGTTGGGGTTGAACGTATTGAACGCGTTCACCTCTACGACCGTTGCCGATCCGCCTGTCTTGGCTGCTGCCGCGGCCGACGACGGGGTTGTCCCGCCGCTGTTGCCTGCGCAAGCGCTGAGTGCGAGTGCTGCTGCTGCCGCGACCCCCACTGCTTTGGAAATACGACCGAATCGCATTCCGCCTCCTTGTTTCTGTGGTGTGGATGAGACCGGCGCCGTAGGCACCAGACAGACGTCCACACTCCCCCAGCGGCAGTGTGGCGCGTCTCACATGGGATGAAGCGTAAACCCATGACAGGGCAGAAGGGCATGAAAGTTGACCGCGGGTATAGTTCGTTATCGAGCTGCAACAATTGGCGGCACCGTTAACTGAATTTTGTCGAAATTCATTGACGGATGCGGCACCCCAAGATAAAAGCCGATTGCTGCAAAAAGCCCGGATTCATGCAAATCGGGGCTTTACGAGTTAATCTTCCATTACTGGCCCCGACGGGGCCCAACCTGCGAAGCTGCACTCCGCCACGTCTTCGTTGGCAGCGCGACCGCCCGATCGCCATGTACTTTCCGCTGCTCCGACGCTAATGGTTCTGGCCGATTGCCAAGGTGCCGGAATTGAAGGCCAGTTGAAGTCCGCCGCCGACCGGGTCGAGCCTGCAGTTCTGGTCCTTTACCCGCGGCCAGCCGGCGAGCTCGGGCGCGCTGCGGCTCCACCGGTAGTGGGTGTCGTCGTGCCGCACGTAGATGTCGACTGCCTCGCCGTCGAACTGATCCTGGGTGATGAGCACCGACTGGCCGTCAGCGGCTTCAAGCCTCACATAGTCAGCAGACATCCCAGCCGTGAGGAAGGCGAAGAACAACAAGAGCGCAAGGTAGGGCACCGCAGCGGCCGCAGCCAGACCTGCGGTCCACGCGGCTGCCAGCCGTAGCTTGCGGCGGCGGATCCTTCTGATGAGCGGCGGCACCAAAAGGCTCGCCGCGGCGACCGCCGCCATTAGCGCAATAGCCCGGAGCCCTGCGCCAATACATTCGGCCGGCACAGCGAAGAAGAGAAGTAGATGCGAACCGGCGGCAACCCTGGCGGCCTCAGACACTGCACTTCCGCCCCACCCGACCAGCGCTGCCGCCACCAGGACCGCAGCGCCCCAGCCCTCGCGTCGGCTCAGGGGTCCACATCCCACCTCTACACTCTGTCGGCTTCGAGGACGAAGAAGATGAAGGACAGGAACGCTGTCTTCTCGCCAGTGAGGATGCGCGGGGGGAGGAGTTCGTGCGGTGTATCTGGAGACGGGGCTGGTTCGCTTACGGCGGCTACACGGTATCCGGCCGAGATGAAGGCGTTGATCATCGCGTGAAGGGGCCGGTGCCAGAAGGTCAGGACCGCAGGCTCGCCGTCGAACTCGTAGTCCTCCGAGTACTCCCGGACGGCGAAGTAGTCCTCGGTTGGCTGGGTGACCACGCTGACCGTGGGGTGGTTGACCGACAGGATCAGGCGGCCGCCCGGCTTGAGCACGCGCCGTAGTTCGGCAAGCGGTGCCGACCAGTCCTCGAGGTAGTGCAGGACCAGGGACGCGACGACGTCGTCGAAGGAGTCATCGGCGAAAGGGAGCGGCCTGCTGAGGTCGGCCAGGTGGAGGTCTGCGCTCTCTCCCAGTCGCTGTCGTGCCAATTCGAGCATGGCAGGACTGGAATCGAAGCCGGTCACGACCGCGCCCTTGGCGCCCAGTGCCGCGGACAGGGGCCCGGAGCCGCACCCGGCGTCGAGAATCCGGCGGCCGGCCACCTCGCCGGCGAGGCCTAGCATCGCGGGCCGCTCGTAGTAGGCGTTGAGGAGGCTGGACTCGTTCTCCGCCGAGTAGCTCTCAGCGAAACTGTCGTAGTGGTCGGCTCGCACGGATCCCCGCTCTCAGGTTGACGCTGATGGTCAGGTCGGTCGGCCCGATCCTACAACTTTTCAGGGGTCCTGTGCGGGGCACCGCAGGACTTCACAAATGCTGATCACCCATCACCCAAACTTCTTCCATCGTCCTTCGGAAACCACCTCGACGGAGCCGTCGACGACCTTGATGGCTGTCTGTTCATCGATGGCGTAGGCAGGAACATCTATGTCGGCGGCCCACCGCTCTGCGTGGGCCAGGGTGTTGCCCGGGAAAGCGTCCAGGTGAGGAAAGATCGAAAAATCCACCACCCCCAGAGTCTGGTCATCCGGAGCGGACGGCCACTCGACGAAGTAATCCCCGATCCGGGGCGTCATCACCATGCTTCCGGCACTCACCCCCACCCACACCGTGTCGGGAAGTGAGGGCAGCAGCTCGGCCAGCCCGGACTCCCGCATCCAATGGGACAGGTACGTCGCGTCGCCGCCGTCGACCAGGAGCACGTCGGCCGCCCGAAGCCAAGGGACCCACCGATCCGCGCCGATGGTGGGCAGCGCGGTCAGCTCGAGAACACCGAGCGACGCCCAGCCCAGGCCGGACAAGTGACGGTGGTTTGGGTGGGCGGCCAGTAGGCCCCGCACAGATGCCGGTCCGCACATGGGGTGACCCCACTGCGCCGTCGGGACGACCAGGGCGTGGCATTGGGCGACCGGTTTGTTGAGAAGCTGCACGAGCGCCGAGTGGATGCTCGGGTTCGTCACGCCGCCTGACGTCAGCAAGAGATTCACACGTGCCCCCAAAGTTCGCGCGCGGATGGTGGATGTGCCTGAACGCGGGAAACGGGCTGGAACCCACCGGCCGATTCGGTAAGCATGCCCGTCTGGCGCTCGGCCCTTCAATAGGTACACACCCAGCAAATCTTTGTCCATGGTCCGGCATGGATGCAGACACCACTCAGGTGGTGGACGCGCGACCCGGTCCGGTTCACACCGCCGTCGAGCGGGTGGCTAGGCTGGGTGGATGGCGACAGTTATCCTCGTGCGGCACGGCCGCACCACAGCCAATGCCACTGGACTGCTGGCCGGCCGGGCAGCCGGCGTCAGCCTGGACCAGACCGGGCGGGAGCAAGCGGCTCTGACCGGAGACCGGCTCGCGACCGTACCCTTGGTCGGGGTGGTGTCGAGCCCCCTTGAGCGTTGCCGGCAGACCGCCCAGCTCATCCTCGATCGCCAGGCGGGCGCGCCGTACGCGCCGGTCGATCTCGATCTCACCGAGTGCGATTACGGCCAGTGGCAGGGCCGCACGCTCAGTGATCTCGCGGCCGAGGATTTGTGGCCGGTTGTGCAGTCGCAACCGTCCGCCGTCGTCTTTCCCGGCGGTGAATCCATGGCCGCGATGCAGGCTCGGTCGGTGGCAGCGGTTCGACGCCACGACGCAGCTTTTGAAGCCGAGTACGGGCCAGGGGCCGTGTGGGTGGCGGTGAGTCACGGTGACATCATCAAGTCAATCCTCGCCGACGCGCTCGGCATGCACCTTGACCTGTTCCAGCGTATTAACGTGGGCCCCGCGTCCGTATCGATCGTCCGCTACGGCGCCAGTCGGCCGAGCGTCTACGCGACCAACACCGACGCGGGTGATCTGTCGTGGCTGTCGAACGGCATCCATTCCGGCGATGCGCCGGTGGGCGGCGGTGCAGGGCAACCGGCGCCATGACACTCATGTGCCTAAAATACTGACATGCCTTCACGTGTTCACGAGTTTGCCTGGCCCGATCGGGTCATCGTCGGCACCATCGGCGTTCCAGGGGCGCGCACGTTCTACCTGCAGGTGCGCGCAGGGAAGCAGCTCGTGAGTGTTGCCATGGAAAAGCAGCAGGCAGCTCTGCTCGCGGAGAAGGTCGACGAAATTCTCGACCAGCTCATCACCGTCGACGGCAACCCGTTCAGCGTTCCCACGGGTACTCCCCTTGAACTTGTCGACAATGACCAGCTCGAGGCCGTTCAGGAGCAGTTTCGCACCGGCGCCATGACCTTAGGGTGGGATCCAACCACGGCTCAGGTCGTCATAGAGGCCTATCCCGTCACCGATGCCGACGCCGATGCCGATGAGAACGACGAATCGCTTGACGAGGACGGCGCTAACGAGCCCGAAATGCTGCTGGTGCGAATGCCGGTCGGCACCGCCCGCGCATTCGCCAAGCGCACCCGCGAGATCGTGGGCGCCGGGCGTCCGACGTGCCCGCTCTGCGGTTACCCCATGGACGCCGACGGGCACATCTGCACCCTTCCCGAGGTCTGATGCCAGCGCCCGACCTAGTGAACACCGAGCTGACCCTCACCGGCCGCATCACGACGGCATCAAACGCTACGTTTCTGGGCAGCATCGGCGACGTGATGGTCGTCTATAAGCCGATAGCCGGCGAAAGCCCGCTGTGGGACTTTCCCCACGGCACCCTGGCTCACCGGGAGGTGGCCGCCTACCTGGTCTCGCAGGCCTTCGGCGGGGACGTCGTGCCGCGCACTTGGCTGCGCGATGGTCCGATGGGCGAAGGAATGGTGCAGCTCTGGCAGGAGCAAGACCACGCCCAAAGCGCCGTCGACCTGGTCGCGACGGACCGCGTGCCGGAGACTGGCTGGAAACACGTCCTTGAGGGACGGGATGAGAACGGACGGATGATCGCCCTCATTCACGAAGACTCGCCCGCGCTCAGACGCATGGCGGTGTTCKACATCATCGTCAACAACGCAGACCGCAAAGGCGACCACATTCTTGCCATGACGGACGGACACCGGCACGGCGTGGACCATGGGCTCACCTTCCACCCGGACCACAAACTGCGCACGGTGCTGTGGGGATGGCTGGGAGACGCTCTGACCTCCGAGGAACGCGACGGCATCGATCGCGTCACCGAGGGATTGAACGGCGGGCTGGGCCGAAACCTGGCGGACTTGCTCAGTGCCGAAGAAATCGCAGCGCTCGCCGCGCGCTGCGCCCGGTTGCGCTTGGCAGGGCGGTTTCCGGCTCCGCGCGGTGAGATGCCGGCGGTACCCTGGCCGCTGTTCTAAGGAACGACGGCGACGGCTTCGCCGGCTGTGCCGCGTTGAGTCGTCCCTCTGCGGACGCGCCCGCAGAGCGGATCCAACGCCAGGCAAGGTCGGCGCCTTGACCACTTCACTCGTAGATGGTCGGGATAGCCGGACCGCCGGCCTGCAGCCGGTCCACGACCCGGGGCAACTCCGCCATGGAGGCCGCGTGCCGGTCCCGCGCCCGACCCACCGCGCCCGGCCCGGTCCACCCGGGCAGGAGCTCGCCGCCTCTCATGAACTGCTGCAGGAGCGGCCGGCCGTTCTTGCCATCGGCCGGCGGATGCTCCACGCCGAGGACCTCATGGGTGGCGGTGCCGCGGCCATCCAGGCGGCGCACCGCGAACTTGCGGCCGCCCACGTTGATCTTGTCCTTCGAGGTCTTCGCGACGGCGACGAGCCCGCCTGAGTCGCCGGCGCGGCTTACCAACTTGTAGACCATGCCGGCGGTGGGCGCCCCGGAACCCGTCACCAGCGACGTGCCGATCCCGTAGGAATCGGCCGGCGCTGACCCTAGCGCGGCGACGGAAAACTCGTCCAGGTCCGAGGTCACCACGATTTTGGTGTGCACGTTGCCCAGGCTGTCCAGGAGTTCGCGGACCCAGCGCGCCTGGGCCACGAGGTCTCCGGAGTCCAGCCGGATGGCCCCGAGCTTGTCTCCGGCAAGGTCGACGGCGGTGCGGACAGCCGCTTCGACGTCGTACGTGTCCACGAGCAGTGTGGTGCCCGCCCCCAGCGAGGCAAGTTGCGCCGCGAAGGCGTCGCGCTCGGAGTCGTGGACCAGCGTGAAGGAGTGTGCCGCGGTGCCGACGGTCCGGAGGCCGTAGCGCCGGCCGGCGGCCAGGTTGGACGTGCCGGAAAAGCCGGCGATCACGGCCGCGCGGGCCGCCGCCGCGGCCGGTTCCTCGTGCGTACGGCGGGAACCCATCTCAATACAGGGCCTGCCGCCGGCGGCACTGGTCATTCGGGAGGCGGCCGAGGCGATGGCACTGTCGTGGTTCAGCACCGACAGGACGTAGGTCTCCAGGACGCAGGCCTCGGCGAAGGTCGATTCCACGATCAAGACGGGGGAATGCGGAAAGTAAGCCTCGCCCTCCGGATACCCCCAGATGTCACCGGAGAACCGGAAGGCGGACAGGTGTTCCAGCGTGTCTTGATTAACCACCCCGGAGCCGGCCAGGAAATCGAGGTCGTCCTGGCTAAAGCGGAAGTCTGCGATGCCTTCAAGGAGCCGGCCGGTGCCAGCCACGATCCCGTACCGGCGCCCGGCCGGGAGTCCGCGGGCAAAGGCCTGGAAGACGGACCGGCGGTGTGCGGCCCCGGAGTAGAGCGCCGCCTGGTACATGGTCAGCTCATAGTGATCGGTAAACAGTGAGGTCCGGGATCCGTCCGGTGCGGCAGATGTGCCCATGACTCACTCTAGGGCGGGGCCGTGCGGAAAGGGAGGCCGCTGGCCGCTGGTACCGGCTGGCGTGCTGTACCGTCTCCGGGCCGCACTTAGCCAGTGCATGGAGCTTGCCGGATCCGAGCCGGCCCACGAACTGCTCACGCTCGTCAGCGCCGAACTGGAACGCCGCGAAAGCCCGGAGCATCCGCACCCGCGGTTCCCACCACGGTGAGGGACCAAAGACCCCACGCCGCCTCGGCGGCCTGGCTGCTGGCCCACCGCAAGGACCTTCGCCCCTACTCAGGGAACTCATACAAGCGATTAATGAGGGCTAGAGCGTGCGCTAAAGAGGAGAGGGATCATGGGAACATGCGATGTTTGCGGTAACCCCGACGGAAGGACGTTCACCGTCTCCATGGGAAACCAGAGTGGAACTTTCGACAGCTTCGAATGCGCCATACAAATGATGGCTCCGGCGTGCGAACACTGCGGCTGCCGGATCATCGGACATCCGGTGGAGAGCGAATCGGGCGTGTACTGCTGCCTCCACTGTGCCAAGGAAGCAGGAAACCCGCACAAGCCCGCCAAGGAACAACCTTCCGGCCTCGCCGTTCCGGCCCAAGACCCATCTTCCCCCCGCTGAGTGCTTCCGCGGTGAACCGCCACCTCGGACTGGGCGGTTCACCGCGGAGATGGGGTGAGCGCGGTGGGAGATAGGGGCCGCTGTGGGCGAACCACGCGTCGACCATGTCGGATTACGTGGGCCAGGGAAAGTGCGTGGCCTGGCACTAAATAGGGGAAGCCCCACCAGCAATGCTGAAGGGGCTTCGACTGTTTTGATTCCGTTATGACGAACATCATCTCCCGAACTTGCGGGAATCCTAGCGCTTCCTGCCTCGTCACCGGCAGACCACGGAGGATTAGATCCACCATGCGTTCAAGGGTTCCCCTGTTGTTCGTTCCCGTCCTTCTTTCGAAGAACGTATTAACAGTGATACGCCCAGTTTTTCGATGGCGCAAGAGCCAATGCTCCCCGCGTCGGCGGGACTTTTCCGAGCGGTGTCGGTGGATCAAGGTGACTGCAGGAGACTGCAGCTTGGATCCAGGGCCACAGCACCGCCGCAGAGGCCAGTTCCTGACGCCCGAACTGAACCTGAATCGAAAAGCCATCCGCCACGGGATCCGATAGCAACGCTAGGCTGTCATCGTGTTTGCCAGCTCGTGTTTCTCCGGGGTGACTTCCACCGGCAGATTTGGCCTGACATTGTTGTCGAACCATGCATCGTGCTGCGCGGCCTCCTCCCAAATTTCCACGACAGTCATTCCGCCTACGCTCTCATAGGCGTAATGGGCGTTGAATCCTGGCGTGGCCATGAGCTTGTCCCTGAGAGCGGCGGCGATGCCTTCGTACTGTTCCCGGGTCAGGCCGGGCACAAGGTTTTGGACCAGAACAGTCATGGCGGACTCCTTTATAACCGAACGGCCAGCCGGGCGGACGGAACCCGCGGACAGGGCCGGCACAGCCGAAGCCTACGCCGGTAACGGCGGCCGCGACATAGCTGGGTGCTACGCCGTGGGGCTGGGACGGACCCCAAGACGGGGCGTTTGCGTGGCGAGCCTCGACACGTTGGATTCGTCCCGGGAACACGCGCCCGGCCGGGGGCCAGTCGGCGATGTGTACGTTGGGTTGGCCGCGTCCGGCCCTGTCAAGGTTGGCGCTCCGGCCGGGCACTCAGTGCCGGGTCTCGTACCTAGTGAGGACCACACCGCCCGGAAAGGTCCGGGTCTCCACCAAGCTCAGGTTCACCCAGTTGTCCAGGGCTGTGAAGAACGGCGTGCCGCCGCCCAACAGCACCGGATGAGTGACGATCGCGTACTCGTCGATCAGTCCGGCCCGCATGGCTGCCGCGGCGAGCGTGGCACCGCCGATGTCCATGGAGGCGCCGTCGTCCGCCTTGAGCCGGGTGATCTCCGTGACCGCGTCGCCGGTGACCAGGCGGGTATTGCCGTCGACCGTGCGGGTCGTCGAGGAGAACACCACCTTTGGCATGTCCCGCCAGCGGCGGGCGAACTCGATCTGCGCCGGTGTGGCGCCAGGCTGCTGGTCGGCAGTCGGCCAGTGGGAGCTCATCCTCTCCCACAGTTTGCGCCCGTACAGCGCCAGCCCGGTCGCCGCCACCCGGTCGGACCACCATTGGAACAGCTCGTCGCTCGGTGCGCTCCAGCCGAGGTCATCGCCGGGCGCAGCGATGTAGCCGTCCAGGCTCAGGTTCATACCGAAGGTCAATTTGCGCATGGCGTCAGTCTCCCGTGAGGGGGTATTCCTTGTACAGAGTCGAACAGACCCGGAACGCCGTCGCGTGACTAACCGTTCATATCGATCGCCGGTCAAGCGGGCCGCAGAAGTTCACTGCACCGCCGAGGCTTCGCCGTCACAAACGGGACAGCAGGTGATGGACGCTATGTGTGTGAAGTCCCGCCAGCCAGCATGGCCGGCGGGACCTTTCAATTAGCTCTCGCCGCACCCTGCTTGACAGAAAGAGAAACTAAGCAAGCTTATCATCCTGACGCTTCTCCACCTGCTGGTAGGCAGAGGCCCGGCGGCGGTCATCCTCCGGCTACCCTGAGTCATGACCGACCACCCAAAGACCTGGCACGACGGGCACAAAGCCACCCTCACTAGAGGGCAGCGCGCCGCAGACATCATGCGAAACGGAATGGGAAGTTGGCCATTCGTGGGCGGCTTCATCACTTTCATGCTCATCTGGGCCGCCATAAACACCTGGGCCCTGGCCACCAACTCCTGGGATCCGTACCCCTACATCCTTCTCAACCTCCTGCTCTCGATGCTGGCCGGACTCCAAGGGGCCATCCTGTTGATCGCCGCCAAAAGGCAGGATGCCATCGCCGCCGCCATGGCTCAACACGACTACGACACCAATGTAAAAGCCAAGGAAGAGATTGAGCTGCTTATGGCAATCAACAGCCAACAGTTGGAGATTCTCAAGGAGCTGAAGGAACTGGCGACCATTGAACGCCATGGCGTCATCGATCCTGCCGGCATCTGACCTGCACCCGTTGCCCGGACTAGGCCAGGCCAGTAGGCCGTCCTGGCCCCCGGCTCCTTCTCCTGGGAAGCGCTGAGGCGGTGCAGTCAGCGCTGCAAGCCACCTGTAGGGTCGGAGCATGATCCAGACTGTCGCAGCGCCAATCTTGTCGTCCTATCACTGGCTTGGCATCCCGATCGCCGTCGCCGGAGCGACCCTGCTGGCCCTGGGCACCCTCTTCCAGCACAAAGCCGTAGACGAGCAGGCGCCCGCACCGGGGCGCGGCGCCGGGAGCATGGGAGGGGGCCGGCTGCAGGCCCTCCTGGGCAAACCGGCGTGGCTCGCCGGCACAGCCATGCTGGGAGCAGCAATACTCCTGCAGCTCACAAGTCTGAGATTCTCACCCCTGATCGTTGTGCAGCCCATCGGCGCAGTCGCCCTTGTGGTCACGGCCCTGGCGACCGCCAAAATGACCCGGAGGCCGCCGGGCCGCCGAGCGCTCACATCCGTGGCCCTTTGTATTGCCGGTGTCGGGGTGTTTGTTGCAGTCGCTGCAGTTTCCGCGCGCGACGCTGCAATCACCGACCGGCAACTCATCACAATTCTGATACTGCTCGGCGCTGTCCTCGCCGCGCTCGGCACGGGTTTCGGCCTTTGGCGCCACAGCTGGAGCGCCGTCGTGTTCACCGCCGGAGCCGGGACACTCTTCGGGTTCGTCGCGGCGCTGGCTAAAACCGTCATTGCCCGACTCTTCCAGGGCGACTTCGAATGGCTATCCCTAACCTGTCTGGCAGGGCTCATCATCGCAGCCCTGTTCGGGACGTTTTTGGTCCAAAACGCCCACACCCGAGGGACACCCGAACTCGTCGTCGCGGGCCTGACAGTAATTGATCCGCTCGTCGCCGTCACCATAGGCATTACCGTCCTCGGGGAGGCTGACACAGCCCCGGCAGAAGCATTCATCGCATTCCTCCTCGCCGGCGCAACAGCCGTCGCCGGAGTCGTCCTGCTGGCCACCGTCAAAAAGGCACCGGTCAGCACTACGGCCGCATAGTCCGTAGCACAGCAGCCTCCTCCGTCCTGACCGCGACAGCGGCCCCTACGGCCGCATCCGTCTCCCCCGCAGCTCTGCCCCGACCAGTGCGCGGCAGCCAACACTAGCCACCGCTGTACTCTTCAAGTCGCCGCGCAATATGGCAACCGCGGAAGGCGTCACCGCCATGGTCGCGATTGATGTCTGCATACCTAGACAGACCTTATTCCGTGAGACGCGTCGACCCGGCCCTTTTGCGCGTGCGAAGAAGCTCTGGCGGTCGTGGCACCATGCAGGGATATTTCCGCAAAAGCGGCCGCCAGGAACATGTGTTCTTGGCGGTCATCGCAAAAGGGCTCAGGGACTACACCTTGAAGCGGAACTCCCCCACGTTCCGTCACGGAATAAACTTTGCTCCACCACGATGGACCCGAAGACGAGTTCGCGGCCGATCCAGAGCACCCGCGCACTCCCGGACCCGCTCGAGAGGACCTCATGAAGTTGCGCGCGGCACTCCGGAAGGTTCAGCGCCTGGACGGACCGGACATCACCGGCGGGTTCCTCACCCTCGTTGAAGAGGAACGTCGTCGTCGCAGGACGGCGCGGAAAATCCCCATCTCCGGGCCCGCCCGGGCACGTCGACGCCCGCCCCGCACCGGACCCGGCACCGACCCCGCACCGAAGAGAGCGCGGTCGGTGACCTGTGCTGCGCTGACAGAAAAGACACGGGCCACGACCTCGTTTTCGCCACCTCCACCCGGACGTAGCCGCCGACTGACCTGCAACCGGGAAGGATCCTGGGACGCCCTCGAATCAGACCAGGCCGGGCACAGTCCCGTGTCCCGGTTCAACGGCAAGGAGAGCGCCCATGCCGGGCGCCGGCTCTGAATCCCGGGACTCGAGCCAGGAGTCCAGCTCCTCAGCGGACACCGGACTGGACATGAAGAAGCCCTGGGCGAGGTCGCACCCATAGTCACTGAGCGCCCGGTAGGCCCGTTCGTCCTCAACGCCCTCCGCCGTCATTTCAAAGCCCAAGCTGTGGGCCAAGTCGATGGTCGAGACCACCAAAGCGGTAGCGCGGGCGTCATCCATCATCGAAAGAACAAAGGACTTGTCGAGCTTGAGCTCATCGATGGGAAGCTCCCGCAGGTAGGACAGCGAACTGTACCCCTTTCCAAAGTCGTCGACGGCGATCCTGACCCCCATCTCCCGCAGGGCCGCCAGCACAGCACAGGCACGCTCACGGTCAGCAACCAGCACGTCCTCCGTGATCTCCACGACCAGCACAGAAGGAGATAACCCCCGGGCGGCGGCCATGGCGGCAACCTGCTCTGGCAGCCGCGCGTCCATAATCGACCCCGCGGACAAATTAACCGCAACAGAAATCAACCGTCCCTGCCTCGTCCACCGAGCCGCCTGATCCAAGGCCTTGACCAGCACCACGCCCGTCAGGGCCCGCATGAGCCCGGCCTCCTCAAAGCGATTGAGGAAAGCATCGGGCTGCAATAACCCCAGGCTCGGGTGGGTCCAGCGAACGAGCGCCTCTACGCCGCGGACCTCGCCCGTCCCCAGCTCAAGCTTCGGCTGGAAATGCAGAACAAGCTGATCTTCGGTCAGGGCTGCATTTAATGCCTGCACGCTGTGGAAGTGCGTGTGACCAGAGGCGCCCACTGTCTCCATGTAGAGAGCGTGGCCGCTGCGGTTGGACTTCGCCGAGTACATGGCCATGTCCGCTTTGCGCAATAGCAAACTCAGGTCCCGGCCTTGCTCCGGAAAACACGAAATGCCGATACTGGCGTTGACCTGCACCGTGACCCCGCCCAAGTCATAAGCGCTCCCCAAAACCTCCCGAAGCTTCAGGGCCACCGCCTCCGCTTCCTTCGGCGAACAGTCGGCGACATGAACCACAAACTCATCCCCGCCCATCCGGGTCAATAGATCGGCGTCACGGAGCTTTCCGGACAATCGAGCGGCGACCTGCCTGAGGAGCTCATCCCCCACATCGTGGCCCAACCCGTCGTTGATCTCCTTGAACTTATCCAAATCCAGTAACAGGACTGCGCTGGCCCGGCGGGCGTCGGCCAGCCGTAACGGCAGATCAGCGTACAGGGCGCGCCTGTTCGGAAGACCGGTGAGCTCGTCAGTCCTGGCCTGCCGGTTGGCATCAGCCAGCCGGATCCTCTGCCGAAACACCAACGGCAACACGGCCAACGCCAACGTAAGTCCCGCCAGCACAACCGCCAGCAGCATCACGCGTTGTTGGGTGGCCAGGATTAGGACACCAAGTCCTGCAACCGTTGCTAGTGCCGGGACGGCCTGAACCGGGATATCAGGACGCCTTGCCCGGGCCGACGACTGCCCGGCATCTTCCTGAACTACCGCCCAACAACCGATCAAGGCAGTCCCCAGCGCCCACGCCGTATCCAGCGGAGTTCCCACGACATAAAGATCGTGGAGTTCCAGCAGGGCATACACGATGTCCGCCCCGGTAAACGTGAGCAATCCAGCCACCAGCAGGACCCACCCACGTCCCAACCCGCCGCCAGGGGTGGCTGCGATTCCCATGACCGTAGCGACCAACAACAGATCCAGCAGAGGATAGGCGGCGCCAACCGCTGCCGCCACCGAATGCGACCCCCCAAAAGCAGACCCAAAAACCGGCCCCAGGACCACGGTCAGAGCTGCTGCAGCCCCAAGGCCCCCCACAACACTGTCCAGGACGACCGGCCAGGTCATGTCACGCAACCGCCCCCTGACGACCACCAGCAACGCCGCGAGCATCAGGATGTAGAAGCCGACATACCCAATATCCGCGGGCGAAGGCAGGGGAACACTTCCACCGCCGGCCGACTGCACAGCATAGTAGGTGTCGCCCGCGGCCTGGCACGACACGGCAGCTGCCACCAAAGCGATGTCCGGTCTGCGGGAGCGCGCTCGTCCAGCCACAAGCCAACAGACAACCGCAGGCAGCCAAACGGTCAGGAGCGACAAGAATCCATCGACAAGGGGACTGAAAGCATCCGAATCACGGCACAAGACGCCGACCGCATACAGGACCGCGGCAGCGATCATGCCACCGGAACACACCCAGATAAAACGCCTCCACGAGTGGACTCCGGCGCCCGCCACGTCCTCTCCCGCCATCAGCCCTCACCCCAGCAACGGGCCACAGGGGCGATCCGTAGAGCAACGCCGCGCTTGGCTTTCGAAAAGTCACCAATTAGGGCAAAGACGTCGACAACATTGCAGATCATGATGCTCCTCCGCGGAAACCTTCCGCTACATACTCAGCTATCGACCTACAAACGCGCCCGGTAACGATATCCCGCCCATAAGGAAGTCCCCGAAGCTCTGGTACGGGCGTCGACCCAGCTGCAACGAACCTCAGTCGAATCCGGGAGGGATAAGGGGGTCCAAGAAAAACAATGCGTCAATCTTTCGGGGCCGGAGCCGGTTGCCTTCAGGATGCAAAGTCCGAGCGGCATCATTTCGCCTTGGCAACCGGTGGCGAAAGCGATGGCCGCTAAGAACACGTGTTCTTAGCGGCCATCGAAAATGGTCTCAGAGGATCAGGAACTACACGTTGAAGCGGAACTCCACCACGTCGCCGTCGGCCATGACGTATTCCTTGCCTTCAATGCGGACCTTGCCACGGGCCTTCGCTTCGGCCATCGAGCCGGCCTCGATGAGGTCGTCGAAGGACACAACTTCGGCCTTGATGAAGCCGCGCTGGAAATCGGAGTGGATCACGCCGGCGGCCTGCGGTGCCGTGTCGCCCTGGTGGATGGTCCAGGCCCGGGTCTCTTTGGGACCGGCGGTGAGGTAGGTCTGCAGCCCCAGCGTGTGGAAGCCGACGCGCGCCAGCTGGTCGAGGCCGGACTCGTCCTGGCCGTTCATTTCCAGCATTTCGCGGGCTTCTTCCTCGTCCAGTTCGACGAGGTCGGACTCGAGCTTGGCGTCGAGGAAGATGCAGTCGGCCGGGGCCACCATGGCGCGCAGCTCTTCCTGCTTCTCCGGACTGCCAAGGATTCCCTCATCCGCGTTGAAGACGTAGATGAACGGCTTGGCCGTGAGCAGGCCCAGCTCCTTGAGGTGTTCCATCTCGAGCTTGTCGCTCTTGATCGAGGAGAAGATGGTGTCGCCGCGTTCCAGCACAGCCTGGGCGGCCTTGACGGCGGCAAGCTCGGCGGCTTCGCGCTTTTTGATCTTTACTTCTTTTTCGATCCGGGGGACGGCCTTCTCGATGGTCTGCAGGTCCGCCAGGATCAGCTCGGTGTTGATGGTCTCCATGTCCGAGCGGGGATCAACCTTGCCGTCGACGTGGATGACGTCTGGGTCATCGAACACGCGGACGACCTGCGCGATGGCCTCGGCCTCACGGATATTCGCGAGGAACTGGTTGCCCAGGCCCTCACCTTCGGAGGCGCCCTTGACGATGCCGGCGATGTCCACGAAGGACACGGCGGCCGGGAGCAGGCGTGCGGAGCCGAAGATGGCCGCCAGCTTCTCGAGCCGCGGGTCCGGCAGGTTCACGACGCCGACGTTGGGCTCGATCGTGGCGAACGGGTAGTTCGCAGCGAGCACCTGGTTGCGGGTCAGTGCGTTGAAAAGAGTTGATTTGCCGACGTTGGGCAGTCCGACGATGCCAATAGTAAGAGCCACGAGTATTGATTCTACCGGTAAACGGGCCGGTCCCCTGCGGCGGCGGGGCGCTGTTCGCCGTCGGCGTCGCTCCTGACTGCCTCAGACCGTGAGGGCCCGTGCGTCACTGGCTAAAAGTGTCAGGGGTGCGTGCCAGAGTGAAGGCATGGACGCTTTCGCACTTATTCTCGCCCTGCTGATGTTGCTGATCGGAGCCGTCGCCGGCGCCGCCTTCACCTTCGTGGTGTTGCGGCGTCGCAGCGCCGGCCTTGAACAGGACTTCGACGGCGTCTCCGCGCGCCTTTCCGAGGTCAGCGCCCAGTTCGCCGCCGCCGACGCCGAACGCCGCCTGCTGGCGGCCCAGAACCGGGAGCTGGGCGACGCCAGAACGCAGGACGGCAGCGTGCTGCGTGCACTGGCCCCCGTAGCCGAAAAGCTCACCGCGGTTCAGCAGCAGGTCTCGCTGCTGGAGCGGGACCGGCTGGAACAGTACGGCCAGCTCGCCCAGCAGCTGCAGGAGGCGAGGCTGTCTGACGAGCAGCTGCTGCGCTCAACGCATGCGCTCGAATCCGCCCTGCGCTCCAACAGCGCGCGCGGCCAGTGGGGCGAAGTGCAGCTGCGCCGCGTGGTCGAGGCGGCCGGGATGCTCCGCCACGTGGACTTCCACGAGCAGCTTCACAGCTCCAGTTCCGGATCAGAGAACACCGTTCGGCCCGACCTCGTGGTGCAGCTCCCGGGCGACAAGCAGCTCGTGGTGGACGCCAAGGTGCCGCTGACGGCCTACCTTGAGGCGCAGGAACTCGGCGCCACCGCCGGAAGCCGGGCCGCCGGGGCGGGAACGCTGAACGGTCAGCAGGCCCTGCTGGCCACCCACGCGAAGGCCCTGAAGACCCACGTGGACGCCCTGAGCAACAAGAAGTACTGGGACATCCCCGGCAATGCCCCGGAGCTGGTGGTCTGCTTCCTGCCCGCGGAGTCGATCCTGGCCGCGGCACTCACTGCGGATCCGGCCCTGCTGGACTACGCGCTGTCCAAGAACGTCGTCCTCGCCTCGCCCGGGACGCTGCTGGCGGTCCTTAAATCGGTGGCGTTCACCTGGCGGCAGGACGTTCTGACGGACAGCGCGCGGGAGCTTTTCGAACTGGCGCAGCAGCTCTATGAGCGGATGGGAACCCTGGGCGACAACGTCTCCAAGCTTGGCTCATCGCTGAAGACCTCGGTGGACCGCTACAACTCCCTGGTCGGCACACTGGAGGCCAGGGTGCTGCCCACCGCACGGAAGCTCAACGCCCTGGACGGCGCGGGCCTGGCGACTCCGGTCACCGTCGAGGTGACACCGCGCTCGGTGGCGGCACCGGAACTCCAGCAGGAAATTGGCGTACGGGACGTCGTCGGCGCCCGGGCCGACGACGTCGAGCGGCGCAACGACGCCGGCACCTCGCAAGAGTCAGCCGCGTAGGACTACTCTCCGGGCCAGGACTGTTCCGGGCGAGGACTGTGCCCCGGGCTAGGACTCTTTGGCGGCGCGGGTGCCGCGGCCGCCAAGGGCGCGGGTGACGTCCCCGGCCTGCTTCAGCGTGGCCCGGAGTTCCTTTGGCAGCGAGAACAGCAGGTCCTCCTCCGCTGTGACGACTTCCTCGACGGAACCGTAGCCGTAGTCGGCCAGGAGCCGCAGTACGTCCTTCACCAGGACCTCGGGCACGGACGCCCCCGAGGTCACGCCTACCGTGGCCACGCCCTCGAACCAGGACTCGTCCACCTCGTTGGCGAAATCCACCCGGTAGGAGGCCTTCGCCCCGTATTCAAGTGCCACTTCCACGAGGCGCACGGAGTTCGAGGAGTTGGCCGAGCCAACCACAATCACGAGGTCGGCCTGGGGCGAGATCTTCTTGATGGCCACCTGGCGGTTGGTGGTGGCGTAGCAGATGTCGTCGCTGGGCGGATCCTGCAGCGTGGGGAACCGCTCTTTCAGGAGCCGCACGGTCTCCATGGTTTCGTCCACGCTCAGGGTGGTCTGCGAGAGCCAGATAACCTTTTCCGGGTCGCGGACCGTCACCTTGTCCACCTCGTGCGGGCCGTTGATGATCTGGATGTGCTCGGGGGCCTCGCCGGCGGTGCCTTCGACTTCCTCGTGGCCGTCATGGCCGATCAGCAGGATGTCGAAATCGTCCTTTGCGAAGCGGACAGCCTCTTTGTGCACCTTGGTCACCAGCGGGCAGGTGGCATCGATGGTGCGCAGGCCCCGGTCCTCCGCAGACTGCACAACAGCCGGCGAGACACCGTGCGCCGAGAAGATCACCAGGGCGCCTTCAGGAACCTCGTCGGTTTCGTCAACGAAGATGGCACCCTTTTCCTCGAGGGAGCTGACAACGTGGACGTTGTGCACGATCTGCTTGCGGACGTAGACGGGAGGACCGTAGTGCTCAAGCGCTTTTTCCACCGCAATCACGGCACGGTCGACGCCGGCGCAGTAGCCGCGCGGGGCCGCCAACAGTACCTTCTTCGGTCCGGTCACGGGTGCCGCCGCCAGCACTTCCTCCGGCGAACGCCGCCGGCGCGGAACGGAGGGCATCGGAATGGATACAGCGGTGGAGGTCATGCCCCAATGCTACCGGTGTTCGCTACGGCAGGTTATTTGACGCCGGCCGGCGGCCGCCGACAACACGGAGCACGATGCCGGTGGCCAGCAGCACGCCGCCCGCCAGCAGCGCCGCCACAATCCACTGCCCGAAGCTGGCCATGGCCGCCGCCACGAATTCACGTTTGAAGATCCCCGCCACGTCGTTGCCGCTCCCGACGCCCTGGACCATCGTTCCTGCCGCGTCCGAGCCAAATTTCCAGACACCGGCAAGGACCAAGGCCCCCAGACCGGTCCCGGCAAGGACCGTCCACTTCCGCCGCGCCGCGACGAACGCCAGGAGGAACGCAATGGCCGAGCCCACAGCCACGGCGGTGCCCATCGGCGCATAGGCCGAGACCCGTTCGATGAGCTGGCGCTGGTCGGACTGGCCGATGCTGATGCGCACCTGCTCCGGCGCCTTAATCGGAACGGGAGAGGCCTCCGAGACGCGCTTGACCACCAACCCGACCAGCGGGGCGACGTCCAGTGTCAGGGAGGTGGTGCCGGCCACTTCCGGCGGAAGCGTGCGGGGATCGGCGAAGCTTAGCCGGTGACTCCTGCGCAGGGTCTCTGCCCAGGCCTCCGAGTATCCGGGCATGGAGGTCAGTGACTGCGCGGCGTCCGCCAGGATCGGTTTGACCACGGCCTCGAGGGGGGCGGGCAGCTGCTGGCCGCCGAAGGCCATCCCATTCACGGCGGCCGTGGCCAGCCTCTTCTGGAACGCGGGGTCCTTGCCGAGCGGTGCGGTGAGGCCGACGAAACCCTCCTCCTGGACAATGTTCCGGTCCACCCACATGGCCGGGACGGCAACAGCCGCCATGGCGAGGCCGATCAGCACTGCAATGGCCGAGACAAAAGTGCGCACGAAAGTCTCCTAGGAGGTTGGGAGTAGAGCCATCCTACGGTGGCGTCGCCGCGAACCCGAATGCAGGGCACCGTAAAGCGGGGCACCGTAAAGCAGCAGCCCAAAACGTCCGGCCCTACTGGTAGAGCTATGGATAGAGTTGAAGCAGCTCCCCTCTTTACCAAAGGACCATGCATGCACCAGCACCTGCACCAGGCACTTTTCGCCGGCGGCCACCGGCATGTCTGAAGACACCGCCGCGGCCACCACCCTGCCGGCGACTGCGGCAGACACCAGCCCGGACAACCCGTGGCCGCTGCAGCTGCTCTCACAAAAACTGAAGATGCACATCGACCGGGCGCCCTCGGCCTGGGTCGAGGGCCAAGTCATCGAACTCAACCGGCGCGGCACCAACGCCTACCTCACGCTGCGGGACATCGACGCGGAGATCTCCCTCCCTGCCTCGGTCTGGACCAACGTCCTGGACCGCCAGCCCACGCCGCTGGAGCGCGGTTCCCGGGTGGTGGCGCTGCTCAAAGCCGAGTTTTGGCTGAAGACGGGCCGGCTGAACATGTCGGTCAAGGACATCCGGCCGGTAGGACTCGGCGATCTGCTGGCCAGGATCGAACGTCTTCGCCAGGCCCTCGCGGGGGAGGGGCTGTTCGCCGACTCCCGCAAAAAGCGGCTGCCCCTGCTCCCCCACCGGATCGGCCTGATCACCGGCCGCGACTCGGATGCTAAAAAAGACGTGCTCCGCAACGCGGCGCTGCGCTGGCCCGCCGTCGAATTCGAAATCCGCGAGGTGGCCGTCCAGGGCAACACCGCGGTGGCCCAGGTCATCGGCGCGCTGCAGGAGCTGGACGCCCACCCGGAGGTCGACGTCATCGTCATCGCCCGYGGCGGCGGCGCCCTGGAGGACCTGCTCCCCTTCAGCAGCGAGGAACTCATCCGGGCCGTGGCCGCCGCGGCCACGCCGATCGTCAGTGCGATCGGCCATGAGGCGGACCGTCCCATCCTTGATGACGTCGCCGACCTGCGCGCCTCGACGCCCACCGATGCGGCGAAACGGATTGTGCCCGACGTCGTGGAGGAACTGGCGCGGGTCCGGCAGGCCCGGGAGCAACTGCGCCGCGGCGTCACCCGCCTGGTCGAGCGGGAGACGGACCGGCTGGCCTCGCTTCGCTCCCGACCGGCGCTGGCAGCCCCGGAGGGCATGGTCACCGCCCGGCACGACGACGTCGAACGGCTCAAGGGCCGCTCCCATGCGGCCATCAACACCGCCGTCGTGCGGGCCGCCGACCAGCTGGTCCACCTTAAGGCCCAGGTGCGCGCCCTCTCGCCGCAGAAAACGCTGGACCGCGGCTACGCCGTCGTCCAGCTCGACGATGGCAGCACCGCCCCGGGAACCCGCCACGAAGTGGTGCGACACCCGGACCAAGCACCCGCCGGCACTCCCCTGGCCGTGCGGGTGGCCGGCGGCAGGTTTAAGGCCCAGTCCACCGGCGGCCAGGAGCCCGCCGAGGACTGACCGGCCCATTTCCAAGAACCCAGGCAATCCAGACTTCCCGGACCCCGCGACGGGACCCCGACACGCGGCAGGCACCGGACCCACGCAAGGAGCATCAGCATGGCAGCAGAAAACGCAGCAACCCCGACCCCGAACACCGACATCGACGGCCTCAGCTACGAGGAGGCCCGCGAACAACTCGTGGGCGTGGTGGGCAGGCTGGAGGCCGGCGGCGCCAGTCTTGAGGAATCCCTCGCACTGTGGGAGCGCGGGGAGGCCCTCGCGAAGCGGTGCGAGCAGTGGCTCGAGGGCGCCCGCAAGCGTCTCGCCGCGGCCCGGGACCAGGCCGGCCAGGAAAGCTGACCTACGGCCGGCCGGCTAGGAGCGCCGCACCAGCTCGCGCTCCATGTCGACGTCGATCTCCGGGACCGGCCACTCGAGCGCCAGTCCTTCCAGCGCGTCCAGCAGCAGCTGCTGTACAGCGATCCGGGCATACCACTTCTTGTTGGCAGGGACCACGTGCCAGGGCGCAAGCTCGGAGCTGGTCCGCTCAAAGGCGGCCTGGTAGGCGTCCATGTAGTCGTCCCAGAAGGCCCGTTCCTTGAGGTCGTTGCCGCTGTACTTCCACATTTTCGAGGGGTCTTCCAGCCGTGCGAGCAGCCGTTCCTGCTGCTCGTCGCGGCTGATGTGCAACATGACCTTGACGATCTTCGTCCCGGCGGCCGTCTGCCGGGCCTCGAACTCGTTGATGGCCCGGTAGCGGCGCTCCAGTTCCTCTGCGTCCGCCCAGCGGTGCACCCGGTGGATCAGGACGTCCTCATAGTGGGAACGGTCGAACACGCCCACCATGCCGGCCGCTGGTACTTCCTTCTCGATCCGCCAGAGGAAGTCGTAGGACTGTTCCTCCGGGGTGGGCGCCTTGAACGACTTGAGCTGCACACCCTGCGGATTCATCTGGCCCATGACGTGGTTGACGATGCCGCCCTTGCCGGCGGTGTCCATGGCCTGCAGGACCAGCAGGACGCGCTTCTTTCCGCCGGTCCTGGACTCCGCAAAGAGCTGCTCCTGCAGCTGCGTGAGCTTGCCGTCGAGCTCGCTAAGCAGGGTCTCTCCGGCGGCTTTGTCCCCGGCGTAGCCCGGTGTGGAACCCGGGTCAAGGTCGCGGAGGCTGAACTTCTTGCCTGCCCTCAGGGTCTCGGAGGGATGTTTGTCGAAGTCCACGACATCTGCCATCAAAGCCTCTTTCCGGTTCGGGCAGCCCGCCGGCCGGACGTTCGGCGAGCGGCGCTGCTGTCCCGAATCCTAGTTGCCCTGGTACCGGCTCAGGAAGTCCGCCATGCGGTTGATCGCTTCCTCGAGGTCCTTGACGTTCGGCAGGGTCACCATTCGGAAGTGGTCCGGCCGGACCCAATTGAAGGCGCGGCCGTGGGAGACGAGGATCTTCTGCTGGCGCAGCAGGTCCAGGACGAACTTCTCGTCGTCGCGGATGTGGTAGACCTCGGGGTCCAGGCGCGGGAACAGGTACATCGCCCCGCGGGCCTGCTGCGTGCTGACGCCCGGGATGGCGTTGAGCATGTCGTAGGCCTTGTTCCGCTGCTCCAGCAGACGGCCGCCGGGCAGGATCAGGTCGTTGATGCTCTGGTATCCGCCGAGTGCCGTCTGGATCGCATGCTGCGCCGGCACGTTAGCGCACAGCCGCATGTTGGCGAGCAGGTTGATGCCTTCAAGGTAGTCCGCAGCGTCCTTCTTCGGACCCGAGATGGCCATCCAGCCGGCCCGGTAGCCGCAGACGCGGTAGGCCTTGGACAGCCCGCTGAAGGTCAGGCAGAGCACGTCGTCGCCGGTGAGGCTGGCCATGTTCACGTGGACGGCGTCCTCGTAGAGGATCTTCTCGTAGATCTCGTCGGCGAACAGCACGAGGCCGTGCTTTTCGGCCAGGGCCACGATCTTCTTGAGCGTTTCCTCCGGGTAGACAGCGCCGGTGGGGTTGTTGGGGTTGATCACCACGATGCCCTTGGTGCGCGGCGTGATCTTCGCTTCGAGGTCGTCCAGGTCCGGCTGCCAGCCGGATTCCTCGTCGCAGAGGTAATGCACAGGCTTCCCGCTGGCCAGGGCCACCGACGCCGTCCAGAGCGGATAGTCCGGGGTGGGAATGAGGACCTCGTCGCCGTCGTCCAGCAGGGCCATCAGCGACATGGTGATGAGCTCGCTGACTCCGTTGCCCAGGTAGATGTCGTCGACGTGGATGTTCTGGATGCCGCGGGTCTGGTAGTACTGCGAGACGGCGGTGCGGGCGGAGAAAATGCCTCGGGAATCGCTGTAGCCCTGGGCGTGCGGCAGGTGGCGGATCATGTCCACCAGGATCGCGTCCGGCGCTTCAAACCCGAACGGGGCCGGGTTTCCGATGTTCAGTTTGAGGATGCGGTGACCCTCTGCCTCCATCTGCTGGGCGGCCTGAAGAATCGGTCCACGGATGTCGTAGAGGACATTATGAAGCTTGGTGGACTGCTTGAATTCTGCCATTCATCAAATATGCCATATGGCGGATGTACTTCCCCTGAGACTTGTCTCACAGCGGAAGTCCGCGTCACACGGGCTCCCCGGGGCCGCCTGGCACCGAGCGGCGCAACGACGGCGGCGTAGCGACGGCGGCCGCCGGGTCCGGGGGTTCCGGATCCGGCGGCCGCCGTCGAACGCTCAAAAGCTCCGGTCTACTTGACCAGGCCCTTGTCCTTGAGCCACGCTGCCGCGGCGTCCTTCGGGTTCTGCTTCTCGCTGCCGCCGACCGCCCGGTTGAGGTTGATCAGGTCCTCAGTGGTGAGCAGCTTGGAGACGGCGTTGAGCGCCTCCTTCGCCTTGTCGGTCATCTTGGCCTTGTTGTACAGCGGCAGGACCTGCTGGGCGATGAAGTTGTTCTTCGGGTCCTCCAGCACCACCAGGTCGTTGTCCGCGATGGCCGGGGTGGTGGTGTAGATGTCGGCCACCTGGACCTGGTCCGAAAGCAGGGCCTTGACCGTGACGGGGCCGCCGCCGTCGCTGAAGGGTTCCAGCTTCTTGGGCTCGCAGTTGTAGTTCTTCTTCAGGCCGGGCAGCCCGTAGGCGCGCTCGGCGAACGTTGCGGGGGCGCCGACCACGATCTCGTTGCAGACCTTGGCCAGGTCCTCGATGGACTTCAGCTTGTACTTCTCGGCGGTGGCCTTGGTGACCACCATGGCATCCTTGTCCTCGGCCTTGGCGGCGTCCAGCACGGCCAGGCCGTCGGGAAGCTTGCCCGGCAGTGCCTTGGCAATGTCGTCGGCGGAGATCTCGGTGGCGTCCTTGTTGACGTGCAGCAGCAGGTTTCCGCTGTAGTCCGGGATCACGTCCACGGAGCCGTCCTGCACGGCCTTGAAGTAGACCTCGCGGGAACCGATGTTCGGCTTGGTGGTGGCGGTGACGCCGGCGGCGTTGAGTGCCCCGGCGTAGAGCTCCGCGATGATCTGGCTCTCGGTGAAGTCGGCCGAACCGATCACGAGGGCGCCGCCGGCTCCCCCGGAGGAACCGCCGCTCGCGGGTGCCGAGGACAGCGGGTTGGACGAGCCTCCGCAGGCGGACAGGGCCAGGGCCAGGCCGACGCCGGCGGCGAGGCCGCCGAATGCGCGCCTGCCGAGGGCTCGTTGGCGGTTTTCTTTCATGACGTACCTCCTTGGACAACAGTCTCCGCCGGTGCGGGGTCTGTGAGATCAACCGCGGCCTGCTGGCTCCGGTTTGGCTTGTTGGCGGCCCCACGGGACAGGAAGAGCCGCTGGAATAGGACGAGGACAAGGTCGACGGCGATGGCGAGTCCCGCGATGAGCAGCGAGCCGCCGAGCATCTGCGGGAAGTCGGAGAGCACCAGGCCGTCGAAGAGGTAGCGGCCCAGGCCGCCCAGGTTGATGTACGCGACCACCGAGACCGTGGCGATCACCTGGAGGACACCGGTGCGGAACCCGCCGAACATCACCGGAAGCGCGTTGGGGAACTCGGCCCGGAAGAGCACCTGGAGTTCGGTCATGCCCATGGCCCGGGCGGCGTCCACGACGTTCCGGTCCACGCTGGAGATTCCCGCGTAGGTCCCGGCCAGCAACGGCGGCACGGTCAGGATCACCAGCGCCCAGACCGGAGGCATCAGCCCGATCCCGGCCAGCAGGACGAAGAGCGTCAGCAGGCCCAGGGTCGGCAGGGCGCGCAGGGCCCCGGCGAGGGCCACCACGGCCACCCGGCCGCGGCCGGTGTGGCCGACGTAGAGGCCGATCGGGACGGCGATGGCGGTCGCAATCAGCATCACGAGGCCGGTGTACTGCAGGTGCTCGGCCAGGCGAACCGGAATGCCGGTGCTGCCGGACCAGTTGTCCGGGTCGGCGAGCCACGCGGCGGTGTCGGTGATGACGTTGCTCATGCGGACGCCCCAGCCGTGGAATCGGACAGCCGCCGGGCCGCGGCCGGCTCCCCGGGCTTCCCGGTTTTCCCGGCGCCTGCCCGGGTCCACGGGGTCAGGAGGCGTTCGAGCAGGACCAAAACGGAGTCCATCAGCAATGCCAGCACCAGGATCGCAATGATGCCCACCATCACCTCGGTGACGAAGTCGCGCTGCAGCCCGGAGGTGAAGAGCATGCCCAGGTTGCCGATGCCCAGCAGGGCGGCGACGCTGACCAGGGAGATGTTGCTGACCGAGACCACGCGGAGCCCGGCGAACAGCACCGGCAGGGACAGCGGCAGGTCGATCTGCAGGAACCGTGCCAGGGGTTTGAAGCCCATGGCGACGGCGGCCTGCTGCAGGTCCTCGTCCACGGAGTCAAACGCGTCCAGGGCGGCCCGGACCAGGAGCGCGACGGCGTAGATGGTCAGGGCCACCACGACGTTGACCGGGTCAAGGATCCTGGTCCCCAGCACGGTCGGCAGGATGATGAAGAGAGCCAGCGACGGGATGGTGTAAAGCAGCGAGGACGCGGTCAGGACCACGGTGCGCAGGGTCCGGTTCTGCCTGGCAAGCTGGGCCAGCGGGATCGAAATCAGCAGGCCGAAGAGCATCGGCAGGATCGCCAGGACGAGGTGCTGGCCGGCGAGGCTGAAGACCTGCCCGCTGTTGGCCAGGAACCATTGCATCAGCGCACGCCCTGCCGGACCCGGCGGTCCGCTTCGATCACGGCGAGCACTTCTTCCGCCGTGATCACACCGGCCACCCGGCCGTCGGCGTCGACAGCGACGCCGAGTCCGGACGGCGAGGACAGGGCCGCGTCCAGCGCGCGGCGCAGGGTCTCGCCCTTGTGGAAGAGGGAACCGCCCGGGACGGTCGCCGCTCCGGCGCCCGGCGCGCTCCAGCCCAGCGGCCGGTTGTCGGCGTCGACCACGAGCTGCCACTCGCCCGCTCCGGGGCCGCCGTCACTGCCGAGGGCGTCGGCGCGGACGGTGTCGACCGGGTGGATCGTGACGCCGTCGGAGGGGCTGAAGGCGAGGTGCCGGAAGCCTCGGTCGCGGCCCACGAAGGACGCGACGAAGTCGTTCGCCGGGGCCCGCAGGATCTCTTCCGGCGTCGCGTACTGCGCCAGCTTGCCGCCGCCGGCGAAGACGGCCACCTTGTCCCCGAGCACCGTGGCCTCGTCGATGTCGTGGGTGACGAACACGATGGTTTTGGCCAGGTCGCGCTGCAGGCGGAGCAGTTCCTTTTGCAGTTCATCGCGCACCACGGGATCCACCGCGCTGAAAGGTTCGTCCATGAGCAGCACGGGCGGATCTGCGGCGAGGGCACGGGCCACTCCCACGCGCTGTTGCTGGCCGCCCGAAAGCTGTGAGGGGTAGCGGCGGCCGAGGCCGGAGGCGAGGCCGACGACGTCGAGCAGCTCCGCCGCGCGCTTGCGGGATGCCGCCTTGGACACGCCGTTGAGCCGCGGGACGGTGGCGATGTTGTCCAGCACGGACCGGTGCGGCATCAGCCCGGAGGACTGCATGACGTAGCCCATGGAACGGCGCAGCTGCGCGGCGGGCACGGAGGTGACGTCCTGCCCGTTGACGGTGATGGTGCCCGAGGTCGGCTCGACCATGCGGTTGATCATCCGCAGCGAGGTGGTCTTGCCGCAGCCCGAGGGGCCGACGAAGACCGTGATGGCGCCCTTGTCGATAGACATGCTCAGATCGTCGACGGCGGCCTGGCCGCCCTGGTACTGCTTGGTGACGCTCTGGAACTCGATCATGGCCTCTGCCATTCCGGGCTTACCTAACTGTTGGCGGCAACATGGGACGGTCCAGCCAACTGATCATATGCATGCTGATTTTTGGCTGTAAAGCGGGTATGACCCAGCGTAGCTGCCACCGCCGGCGATGTCGGAGCACAGAATCAAAGAAACGGGCCCGATAACGTCGGCGGCGCCGGGGCTACCGTTGGCATTCGGCGCCGGGCGGGATTTGGATGGGCGCGGGTTCAGGCCCGGTCCCGGACCCCGCGCTGGTCCGGGACCGGCACTGTGTCACGTCGCCCGGCCGCTGCCCTTACCGTGGCCTTTTCCGTTGTCTTTTCCCCTGCGGGGATGGTCGTGGCTGAGCCGCTCGGCCGCCCGCTGGCTCCGGCTGGCCACCACCACCTTCTGATGCCACTCCCGCTGGTACGCCCGTCGGGCGGCGGCGTCGTGGCGCCGGGCCAGGGCCGCCACTTCGCGCTGCATCTTGAGGTAGCTTGCCCAGCGGCGCTCGTCCAGGGCGCCCTCCGCGAGCGCGGCCTGCACGGCGCAGCCGGGTTCGCGGCCGTGCGCGCAGTCGGTGAACCGGCACCGGGTGAAGACCTCCTCGAGATCGCCGAACATCTCGTCCATGCCGTCCCCGGCATCGAACAGGCCAAAGCCGCGCACCCCGGGCGTGTCCATCAACACCGAGCCGCCGGGCAGTGGCACCAGCTCCCGGGACGTCGTGGTGTGCCGGCCCTTGCCGTCACCGGCCCGGACCGCACCCGTTTCCTGCGCCTCGAACCCGACGAGGGCATTGATCAGGGTGGACTTCCCGGCGCCCGAGGGGCCCAGCAGCACGATGGTCCCGCCGGTCGGCAGATGAGCCAGCAAGTCATCGAGGCCATCGCCCTGCTCGGCGGAGGTGGTGACCACGTCGACGCCGGCGGCCTGCAGCATGACCTGCCCGACGACGTCGTCCGCCACCTCAGCGAGGTCTGCCTTGGTGATCACCACCAGCGGGGTGGCGCCGGAATCCCAGGCCGCGACGAGTGTCCGTTCGAGCCTGTTGTGCGTGAGCGGACGGTCCACCGGCACCACGACGCCGACGATGTCCATGTTGGCGCCGAGCACCTGCGCTTCGGAGGATGCCTCGAAGGCGCGCTTGCGGCTCAGCTCTGAGCGGCGCGGCAGCACGCCCACGATGGCTGGTTCGCCCACCGGGTTGCTGCCGAGCCAGACCCAGTCGCCGGTGGCCGGGATGGGCCCGGTCCGCGGGTAGGGCAGCTGTGCCTGGCCGGCATGGTCCGCGACCAGCACGAGGTTGCGGTCCACCCGGACCACCCGCCCGGCTCTGGTGCCGCCGGGGACGGGATTGGCGGCGAAAAGTTCCGTGACGGCCTCGGTGAAACCGAAACGGGCCGGCCCCTGGAGGCCGGAGTGGTGACTGAACTGAAGATTCAATGGAAACCCTTTGATGGGCCCGGCTGCGCATTGCCCGCCGGTCTGGAGAGACCGGTCAGCTGTAAGGGCTAGGAGGTGTGGACTGCCGGGGCAGGAATAATGATGGGGCTTTGGGGTGTGCGCTGCGCGCGCAGTTCCGTTGCTTTCATTGCTTCCACCTCCCCGGCTATCTGGCCCACAGCTGGGCTCATCGGGCGGCCTTCCCGGCCGCGGTTTCTCTAGGGTAACCGCCCGCGCCACGGCTGGCTAGGGATTTCTCAGGCGAGCTTTCCGTCCAGCGGTCGCTCGCGGTACAGCCGGAGCGCGGCATCGACCAGTGAGACCCGGTTCAGGCCCGCCACCTCGGCCATCGGGATCCAGGCCGCGTGCGTGGTGCTGCCGCCTACCTCATGCCGCAGTTCCCCGCCGGTGATGCTCGCTTCATAGACCAGCCGCAGGGACTGGAAGTCGCGGTGGCCGCCGTCGAGCCGGCTCTCGGCGGGCCAATGCCCGACGTCGATCCCCAGCATGGCGCCGATCTCAGCGTGGTAGCCGGTCTCCTCGTAGATCTCCCGGCGGCACCCGTCCACGGGGTGCTCGGCGAGATCCAGACCGCCACCCGGCAGGGTCCAGCCCTCCTTGCCGCCCTGCTTCCAGTACGCGAGCAGGAGGCAGTCATCCCGGAGGATCAGTCCGTAGGCAGCCGGGCGGGTATCGAATGGCAGGGTCATTGCTCCAGCGTAACGGCGCAGCGCGGGCCCTGCCGGATCTCCGGGTTCGGCCCTAAAGTTTGAGTGTGACCAACCTCGAAGTCCTTCCGCCCGAAGAAGTCTGCCCCGCCGCCCACAGCGTGGAGGGGACCGCCAGCGGCCCGTGCCTGCAGTTGTGGCCGGCCAGGGAGGTTCCGCTGGGCGGCGTCCGCGCCATGAACGTCTCGCGGACCCTGCCGCAGCGCGGGCTGCCGACGGTAGGCGCGTGGTGCTTCCTGGACAGCTTCGGACCGGACCGGGTGGCCATGTCCGTGCTGCCGCACCCGCACACGGGGTTGCAGACTGTCACCTGGCCGCTGGCCGGCAACATCCGGCACCGGGACAGCGTGGGCAGCGACGTGATCGTCCGCCCGGGCGAACTGAACATCATGACGGCGGGCCGCGGCGTTTCTCACTCCGAATTCGCGGTGCTCCCCGTAAACGGGATTCCGGGCGGGCCGACACCGGAACTGCCCGTGCAGCGCGGGCTGCAGTTGTGGGTCGCGCTGCCGGACTCCGAACGGCACCGCGCACCGGCCTTCGAGCAGCACCGCGAGCTGCCCGTGGTCCGCGGCGACGGCTTCAGTGCAACCGTCATGGTGGGGACCCTGGCGGGCACCACCTCGCCGGCCACGATGTACTCCCCGATCGTTGGCGCCGACATCAGCTGCACCGGAAGCATCAGCCTGCCGCTGCGGCCGGAGTTCGAGCACGCCGTGCTGGTGCTCGACGGCGCCTTGGACCTGGACGGCCAGGAGGTGCGGCCGGGCCCGCTGGGCTACCTCGGCTCCGGGCGCAGCCGCCTGGACCTGGACGCCGCTCCGGGCACTCGTTTCCTGTTGCTGGGCGGCGAGCCGTTCGAGGAGGAGCTGCTGATGTGGTGGAACTTCGTCGGCCGCAGCCACGAAGAGGTGGAGCAGTCACGGCTGGACTGGGAAGCCCAGGCCGGGCTCTCCGACGACGACGCGTCGCGGGCACGGTTCGGGCTGGTGCGCGGACATGGTCCCGACGCCGGATCCGAAGCCGGCCGCATCCCGGCGCCGCCGTTGCCGGGGGTGCCGCTGCGGCCGCGACGCCGGCAGTGACTCCGTCCTAGGTTCCCGCCGCTGCGGCTGCCGCTAGCCCTGCTCGGCGACGAGCTGGAGCACCCCGAACACGGGTTCCTGCTGCAGCACCCGGACGTCGGTGATCCCGGCCGCGGCCAGGGCAGCGCGGAACGATTCCTGCAGCCGCGGCACGTTCATGCCGAGCCCGCTGCCCAGGATGACCGGGCCCTCGATGCCGAGCTGCCTCACGGTCTGCTCGGCCATGGCGGCGAGGTCGCGGCCGGCCTGGTCTATCAGCTCCCGGCTCGGCTCATGGCCGGCGTCCGCCGCCTCCACGACGAGCCGGGCGCGCTGGGCCCAGAAGCGGCGTCCAGTCTCGGGTGAGTGGAACAACGCAATGAGTTTGTTCGGGTGGCCCACCTCGCAGGAATCCAGCAGGGCCCTGGTAAGTTCATCCGGTTCCAGCCCTTGGTTCATCCGGCGCAGGCTGTGCCGCACGGCCTCGCGGCCCAGCCAGTAGCCGCTGCCTTCGTCGCCGAGCAGGTAGCCCCAGCCGCCGGCCCGGGCTTCCTGTCCACGGCTGTTCTTGCCCCACGCGGCCGAGCCGGTACCGGCGATCACGGCGACGCCGGTGCTGGCCCCGCCGGCTGCCAGCAGGAGCCGGGAGTCGTGCACGACGGTGATCTTGGCGCCGGGCACGTGCGGGGCGATCAGCGCGGCGAGCGCCGCGGCGTCGTCGTCGGTGTCGATCCCGCCGGCTCCGGCGTAGACCTGGGCGACGTCACCGCCGCCAATCCGGGCGAAGAGCTCCGCGAGGTTCCGGGCGGCTTCCTCGGGAGTGACGTTCTGGACGTTCGCGCTGCCCACGGACTCGTCGGCCACGGGCGTGCCGGCCTCGAACCGGACCCCGCGGGTCTTGGTGCCGCCGATGTCGAGTCCGATCACGGCGCCGGATGTAGTGGCATGCACGGCGGCGGAAACGGCGTCCGGCGGGGTGGGGATGTCAGAATGAGTCACCGGAACAGCCTACTGAATCACCGACAGGAGCGAGCAATGTCCCGCGATATCTTCGGTACCCGCATTATCGCCGCGCCGATGGCCGGCGGGACTTCAACTCCGGCCTTCGTCACGGCCGTGCACGAGGCCGGCGGTCTGGGCTTCCTGGCCGCGGGCTATAAGAGCGTTGCTGCCATGCTGGCGGACATCCGCGCCGTCCGCGAGTCCGGTGCGCGGTTCGGCATGAATGTCTTCGTCCCGGACCCGGCCCAGCTGGCGCCCTCCGCGGCCACCGTGGCCGAGCTCGAGGCATACCGGCTGCAGCTGCGCGCAGACGCCCTGCGCTACGGTGTGGAGCTCCCGACTTTGCGGCTCGATGACGACGACGCGTGGCAGGCCAAAGTCGAGGCCCTGCTGGCGGATCCGGTGGAGCTGGTCAGTTTCACCTTCGGCCTCCCCGGCGCGGACGTGGTCCACGCCCTGCAGCGGGCGGGGTCGGCGGTACTGGCCACGGTCACCACCGCGGCCGAGGCCCGGCAGGCGGCCGAACAGGGCGTGGATGCCCTGGTGGTGCAGCATGCGTGCGCCGGTGGCCACAGCGCGGCGTTCCTGCCCGTGTCAGGCGATCCGGGTTCAGCCGTGCCGGGTTCAGCCGCGCCGGGTTCCGCCGCGCCGGCCACGACGGCGGAGCTGATTGCGGCGGTGCGCTCCGCCGTCGCGCTCCCCCTCGTCGCGGCCGGCGGGATCATGGACGCCGCCGGCGTGGACCGGGTGCTGGCCGCGGGCGCACAGGCAGCCCAGCTGGGCACGGCCTTGCTGCGCACGGAGGAGAGCGGCGCCCGGCAGTTGCACAAGGACGCCCTGGCCAGCCCGCACTTCACCCGGAYGGCCCTGACCAGGGCTTTCACCGGACGGCCGGCCCGGGCGCTGGTCAACGAGTTCGTCCGGGACCACCCGGACGCGCCGGAGGCCTACCCGGCGGTGCACCACATCACCGCCCCGCTGCGCGCGGCCGCCGCCGCCGTCGGGGATGCGGAGCGGCTGAACCTCTGGGCCGGAACCGGCTGGCAGCAGGCGCGCGCCGCCTCCGTCGCGGAGGTCTTGCCGGGCCTGTTGGGCTGAGCGGCGCGGGCGGGCCTGCCCGCTCGCGGCGTCGCTGCGGACTCGCCGTGTGGAGACGTCGAGCCCGGACGGAACCCGCGAGCGAAGAACGGCGACGACGGTGCGTGCGCGGGTTCCGTCCGGCTCAGGTGCCCGAGCGTCCGCGGACAAAGCCGGCCAGGAGCGCCGGGCCCTCGCTAAGCACCAGCTCGCGGAACAGCCGCACCGGGTCCGGCTCGGCGTCCGCTCCCCCGCGCCGTTCCCGCCAGGCCAGGCCGATCTCCCGGAACGCCAGGCCGGAGTCGAGCGCCAGTTCCACCCAGCCCAGGTCGCCGGACTGCCCCGGGGTGTGGCGTCCGGGGGCCAGTCCGCCGGGCGGCAGGATGCTTACACCCAGCCCCGCCGAGACGAGCCCCCTGGCCGTGTGGGAGTCCTGGCTTTCGAAGGCGATGCGGGGCCTGAATCCGGCTTCCCGGAACAGTGCGTCCGTCAGCGAGCGCATGCCGTAGCCGGGGCCCATCGCCACGAACGGGTCCTGACGGATCTCCGCGAGGCGGGCACGACGACGCCGGGCGAGCGGGTGCCGGTGGTGGACCACCAGCCGCAGCGGTTCCCGGTACAGGGCAGCCGAGGAGATCAGCCGGCTCGGCGCCGCGATCGGGGCGGTGAGTGCCAGGTCCGCGTCCCCGGCGGCCAGTTCGGCCAGGCAGCCGTCCCGCGCACCCTGGCTGAGGTCGAAAGCCGGCTGCGGATGCCGGCTGCGGAAGGCACTGATCAGCAGCGGCAGCATCGCCTCGCCGAAGGTGTGCTGGAACGACACCGCGATCCGGCCGCGCACCACCTCCGACTCGTGGCGGACCAGGTCCAGCCCGGTCTGGAATTCGCCCAGTGCGGCCTCAATGTGCGGGAGGAGCGCCTTGGCCGCGGGGGTCAGCCGCACGCCGCGTCCGTCCCGGATCAGCAGTTCCGTCCCGATGATGCCGCTGGCCCGCGCAATCCCACGGCTCACCGTCGACTGGGGCAGTCCCAGCACCTCGGCCGTGGCGGTGATGTGCTGGGTCCGCCCCAGCTCGGCCAGCAGGGGCAGCAGCGGCAACAGCTGGACGAGCTGCTTGTGCTCAACGTCCATGGCCAACCCTCTCAATCGTTCCGCATTTGCCATGAATTCTATGAGAAACATGCATTGGAAGCATGCCTTTCCGGGACCTATTCTGGGGACATGCCCCGCCTCCCCCTCCGCAATCCCGCAACCGAGCCCGGTACCCCAGCTGATGCGGGTACCGCAGCTGATGCGGGCACCGCGGCGGACGGCAGCCCCGCAGCCGGCGGCCGGGTTACCGCGTGGGCGGGCCATCCCAAAGGCTCGGCGGCTTACCGCCGGATCCTCGCCGGCCTGGCCTTCGCCGGCGTCGCGACCTTCGCCCAGCTCTATTCAACCCAGGCCGTGCTGCCGATCATCGCCGCCGATTTGCAGGTGACGGCCGCCGAGGCGGCCCTGACCATCTCCCTGGCCACCGTTGGCCTGGCCGCGACGGTCCTGCCGTGGTCCTTTTTGGCCGACCGGATCGGCCGGGTGCGTGCCATGGCCTGGGGCATCTCCGCGGCCACCGTCCTGGGGCTGCTGGCCCCGCTGGCACCCAGCTTCCCGGTCCTGCTGGGCCTGCGGATGCTCGAGGGCATGGCACTGGGCGGCATCCCGGCCATCGCCATCGCCTACCTGAACGAGGAAGTGAACAAGGCCCACGCCGCCCTGGCGGCCGGTACCTACGTCGCAGGCACCACCCTCGGCGGGCTGGCGGGCAGGCTCGTGGCCGGTCCGGTGGGCGAGCTGTGGGGCTGGCGGGCCGCAGCACTGGCCGTGTCCGTGATGGCGACGTCCGCCGCCGTCCTGTTCCTGGTGCTGGTGCCGCCGGCACGGAATTTCACCGCCGCGGCCGCCAGCGGCTTCCGCGGCGCCCTCGCAACCCTCGCCGGCCACGGCCGGAACCCGCGGCTGCTGGCCATCTACGTCCAGGCGTTCCTGCTGATGGGCGGCTTTGTGGCGGTCTACAACTACCTCGGTTTCCGGCTGTCCGGCGAACCTTTCAGCCTGCCGGCCACCCTGATCAGCCTGATCTTCCTGGCCTATCTCTCCGGCACCGTCTCCGCCCGCTGGGCCGCCGGGCTGACGCTGCGCTTCGGCCGGCGCAGCGTGCTGGTGGCGGGCACGGTCCTTATGGTCGCCGGGCTCGCACTGACCCTGACCGAGCTCCTGGTCCTGATCCTGGCCGGGCTGTTGCTGTTCACCGGCGGCTTCTTCGCGGCCCACAGCATCGGCTCCGGCTGGACCGGGGTGATCGCGAGCACGGGCCGCGCGCAGGCAGCCTCGCTCTACAACCTCGCCTACTACCTGGGATCCAGCGTCATCGGCTGGGCCGGCGGCCTGCTGTTCCAGTCCTTGGGCTGGACCGCCCTCGCCCTCGCCGTGATGGGCCTGGCCTGCACGACGGCGGTGATCACCGCCGTCGTGCATCCCGCCGGCGCGGGCGGCGCCGTCGCCCCGAGCGCATCCCCAGGGCGGAGCGCGGCGCGCTAGCGGGTCGCCTCGAGGGCCTGCACAAGATCGGCGACAATGTCCGCCGGGTCCTCCAGCCCCACGGAAACCCGGAGCAGGCTGGCGTGCGGCTTGGCCTCCGCGGCGACCGGCCGGTGGGTCAGGCCCGCGGGGTGCTGGATCAGGGTGTCAATGCCGCCCAGCGAGACGGCGTGCGTGATCATGCTGACGGCTGCCGGAATGCGCTCGGCATGTTCGGCGCTGGCCAGCTCGAACGCCAGCAGCGAGCCCGGGCCCGCCATCTGGGTGCCGACCAGGCCGCGCGGATCGCACTCCGGCAGGCCCGGATAGAACACCCGCCGGATCAGCCCGTGCTCCGCCAGGGCGGCCGCGACCTTCTCGGCGCTGGCCTGCTGCGCCCGCACCCGGACCGGCAGGGTCGCCAGGCCCCGGTGGAGCAGGTACGCCGGCCACGGCGTGAGGATGCCGCCGGTGATGGCCCGGATCTGCCGGAGCCGGACGGCCCATTCCGGGGAAACGGCGACGACGCCGCCCATGGCGTCGCCGTGGCCGCCGAAGAACTTAGTGGCGCTGTGCAGCACCATGGCCGCACCGTGCCGGTACGGCTGCTGGAGGACGGGAGTGGCGAAGGTGTTGTCCACCAGCAGCGGCACGCCGTCCGCCGCAGCCGCCGCGGCGGCGATGTCGACGAGCTCCAGGCTCGGGTTCGCCGGCGTCTCCAGGATGACGAGCCCGGTGTCGGGGCGCAGTGCCGCGCCGATGCCGTCGGGCGTGGTGAAAGTGACCTCGGTGCCCAGCACCCCGGAGGCCAGCAGGTGGTCGCTGCCTCCGTAGAGCGGCCGGACCGCCACCACATGCTTCTTCCCGGTGGCGACGACGGCGAGCAGCACCGCGCTCAACGCGGCCATGCCGGTGGCGAAGGCGACGGCTTCTTCAGTGGCCTCAAGCAGGGCGACGCCGTCTTCGAAGCGGGCGACGGTCGGGTTCCAGAGCCGCTGGTAGACCGTGCTCTGCCCGTCCAGGTGCGGGCCGCCGGTGGCCATCTGTTCGTAGGCGAGGCCGCCGTCGTGGACGGAGGGCAGCGGCGCCGTGGTGGACAGGTCGATCGGGACGGCGTGGACGCCGAGTTCCGTGAGGCCGTTCCGGCCGGCGTGGACCGCCAGCGAGTCTTGAGAAAGCACCGTTACTCCTTATGAATATTCACCATTGAATGCGGTAAGTATCTGGCAATAATTCGGCGTTTTACAGGGGTTCTGAATGGAACTGTCAGATAGTGGCGTTTATGATGAACTCACAACACATCAAGGAGGACCCGTGAGCAGCACCACGAAGAATGTTCGGCCGGGAGCCGGAGCCGGCGAACCCCTGGACGCCATTGACGAGCGCCTGCTCGCGGCCCTGGTCGCGGATGCCCGGATTTCCAACAAGCAGCTGGCCGAACTGGTGGGGATCGCACCGTCCACGGCACTGATGCGCACCAGGGCCCTGTCCGAGCGCGGGATCATCCAGGGTTTTGAGGCCAAGCTCAGCCTTGCCGCGGTGGGCCGCTCGGTGCAGGCGCTGATTGCCGTCCGGCTGCGCGCCCACGACCGCGAACAGATCGACCGTTTCACGGCCCGGGTCCCCAAGCTGCCCGCCGTGCTGTCCACGTTCCACACCTCGGGTTCGGTGGACTACCTGCTGCATATCGCCGTCGCCACCACGGAGGACCTGCGCGACTGGGTGCTGGACAACCTGGCCACCGACCCCGTCGTGGGCCACACCGAGACCACCCTGGTGTTCGACCACATCCAGGGCAACCACGGGCCGCTGCCGGACTAGGGGTTTCCGCCCGGCTGCGGGCTCAGGCCCGCTGCCGGAGGGCGCTGCGCAGCGTGACGGCCGCCAGACCGATGGCAGCGAGCGCGCACAGCACCACAAAACCGGCCACGGCAGCCTGCAGGCCGAAGTATCCGGCCGCCAGCCCCAGCCCGATCACCGGGAAGGCGCTGCCGAGGTAGGTGATCACGTAGACGGTGCTGATGATCTGGGCGTGGCGCGACGCCTCCACCTTGCCGGCCACATCGTTGAAGACCGTCCGGAACGAGACGCCCTGGCCCAGGCCGGCGGTGATGCTGGCGGCAATCAGCAGCCAAGGACTGCTCCACGCCGCGGCTGCCGCGATCAGCAGCACGGAACCGGCGAGCAGGGACAGACCTACGGGCACCACGAAGCGCCCGCGTACGGCCAGCAGCTGGCTCAGCGCCGACGCCGCCAGGGTCAGTCCCGCGAGCAGACCGATCAGCGGCCGTGAGTCCGCATGGACAATCTGCGCGAAATAGCCGGGAGCCAGCGAGAGGCAGAATCCGAAGACGGCAAAACTGAGGAACCCTACCGCCGAGGCCAGCCAGAACGCGCCCCGCGCCTCCCTCGACACGGAGGGGCGCCGGGGTGCGAGGACCTTCAGCGGCTGGGGACCCGCGACCGAGGTGATGGCGGGCCTGGCCTTGAGCAGATAGAGCGGCACCAGCAGGGCGGCCAGGACTACGGAGTGCAGGTAATAGGGCGTGGACGTCGGCCCGGGAAGCACGGAAAGCACCCCGCCAATGGCCGGCCCCGCCGCCACCCCGCCGGCGGAGGCCAGCAGCGTAAACCGCGAGGCCCACTCGGGCCGGCTGGGCAGCAGCTCGCGCAGGGCCGCGGAACTGGCGCCGGTGGCCAGGGCAACCGCGGCGCCCTGCAGCGCCCGGCCGGCGGACAGCGCCAGCAGGCTGTTGGCGGTGGCGAAGACGAAGCCCCCGGCGAGGCCTACCAGCACGGCCAGGACCAGGGCAGCGCGCCGGCCGATGTGATCCGACCAGTGTCCGGCGAGGATGAGGGTGGCCACGAGCGCCAGGACGTAGGCGGAGAAGGCAACCGTGACGTCCAGGGCCGTGATGCCAAGTTTGGCCTGCAGCAGGGGGTACAGCGGTGTCGCCAGGTTGGCGCCGACCAGCAGCGTGAAAATCACGACGCCGGCCATCACCAGCCGTGCGGTGACGGAAGCGTCCCAGCCCCAGCGTTCTGCCGTGGCCGGGCGCATGCGAAGTTCGCTGAAGACGGTCATAGCGGTGCCCCTGCTGCATCGAAGCGGGCCGCACGCGTTCCCTGTGGGGAGGCGCCGGCCCGGTGAAGATTGATATCTACAGAATGCGGCACGAATGACTGTTCCAGCCAAGTTCTGTGCCAAAATTGATCAAAACCGTCAATCACGGACCACAAGCATGAACCGGAGTGATGATTTGAACAGTCTGGACCCCACCGACCTGAAGATTCTGCTCGAACTCATCAAGGACCCGCGGATCCAGATCGGCGAACTCAGCGACGCCCTCGGGATCGCGCGGAACACCGCGCAGTCCCGGGTCCGGCGGATGCTGCGCTCCGGTCTGCTGCACGACGGCGGCCGGGAAATCGACCTGGAGGCGGTGGGGTACGACGTCGTCGCCTTCGTCACGATCGAGGTCAACCACCGCGAACTCGACGGCGTGGTGGGCGCCCTGCGCCTGATCCCCCAGGTCCTGGAGGTCCACGAGATTTCCGGCCGCGGCGATGTCTGGTGCCGGGTGGTGGCGACCGACACGCACAACCTCCAGGCGGCGCTGCGGTCCATCCTGAGGATCAAGGGCGTTATCCGGACCGAGACCGTGCTGGCCCTGCACACCCACATCCCGTACCGGACCGAGCCGCTCATCAGCCGGCTTGCCCAGGGCAGCGCCCTTGCCCCCGGCCGGTCGGCCTCGCGCCGGGCCGGTGCCGCGGATCCACAGCTAAAGACTGGATAATGTCCCCGTGACTATCATTGACAACGCCGTCTACGTTGACGGCGTCCGGCGTGCCGAGCCGCGCAACCTGGAACAGACTTTTGAGACCCTGACCGAACACGGCGGCATGGCCTGGATCGGCCTGTACCGGCCGACGGAAGAGGAAATGGCCGCCGTCGCCGAGGAGTTCGGCCTGCATGGCCTGGCGGTGGAAGACGCGATCTCCGCGCACCAGCGCCCCAAGCTGGAACGCTACGATGACAACCTCTTCACCGTACTCCGGCCGGCCCGGTACCTCGACGAGACCGAGACCGTGGAGTTCGGTGAGCTGCACGTATTCACCGGCCGGAACTTCGTGGTGACCGTCCGGCACGCCGAGACGGCGGTCGTGGGCCAGGTCCGGCGCCGGCTGGAGCGGCGCCCGGACCTGCTCTGCCACGGCCCCGAGGCGGTTCTCTACGCCCTGATGGACCAGGTGGTGGATGATTACGTCCCAGTGGTGGCCGGGCTGGAGAACGACATCGACGAGATCGAGGACCAGCTCTTCAGCGGGGATCCGCTGGTTTCCCGGCGCATCTACGAGCTCGCCCGGGAGGTCATCCATTTCCAGCGGGCCATCCACCCGTTGCCGGCCATGATGCAGCAGCTCCGGCGGGGCTTCGAGAAGTACCAGGTGGACACGGAACTGCAGCACAGCCTCCGCGACGTCGAGGACCACGTGGAGCGGCTGATTTCCCGCGCCGATTCCTTCCGCGACCTGCTGCAGAACGCGCTCACCCTGGACGGCACGCTGACGGCGAACCGCCAGAACGAAGCCAGTGCGGAACAAAACGAGCAGGTCAAAAAGATCTCTTCCTGGGCCGCCATCTTCTTCGCGCCGTCCTTTGTCGCCGGTGTGTACGGCATGAACTTCGAACGGATGCCGGAGCTGCATTGGACCTTCGGCTACCCGATGGCGCTCTTCATGATGGCGGGCACGGCGACGCTCATGTACGCCATTTTCAAACGCAAGGGCTGGCTCTAGCCGGCGCGGCGCCAATGTCCTGACGACGCGTAAACGGGCTGACGCGAGGGGTATACCCGCCGCGCCAGCCTTTTTGCGCGTCATGGAATCATTTACGCGTCGGGCCAGCCTCCTGAGCGGCGCTGGCGTGCCTGGGCCACAAGGCGGATGAACGCGAGGACGAAGCAGCTCTCGATCACGGCCATCAGCCCGAGCCACAGCCACTGCCCGTGGCCGATGAAGTAGATCGTCCCGAGAAGGACCAGCACGCTGCCGAGGACAAGGGCATAGACGGCGAAGCCGAAGGCCACGCGTGCGCTGCGCACCCCGGTGCGGAAGCCGAAGCCGTGGGGCTCACCGCCCGGGTAGCCGCCCACGCGGTCCTCCGCGGCCGGCTCGAGCCGGTCGAACTCCTCCCACGGGTCACGGTCCTGTTCCCGTCGCTGCTCGGCCATAGCCCCATTATCCCGCGACGACGGCGCGCCGGCTGCCCCGGGCGGCTGCCCCGGGCGGCTTGACCGCTTAGGCGGCCCGCTGGCCGACTTCGCCGGGCGCGGCTCCGGCTGCGCCGAAGATGAGCTGGCGGGTGGCGATCTTCTCGGTAAAGAACCGGTCATGGCTTACTGCCACGACGGCGCCGGGGAAGTGCAGCAGCGCCCGCTCCATGACCTGGGTGCTGGAGAGGTCCAGGTGGTTGGTGGGTTCGTCGAGCAACAGCACCGAGGCGCCGGAGAGAAGGCACTGCGCCATGGCCACACGTGCCTTCTGGCCCCCGGAGAGGTTGCCGATCTTCTGCTTGAGGTCTGCTTCGGAGAACTGGAACATCGCCAGGAAGCGGTTCACGGACTTCTTCGTGGCGCTGAAAGCCAGGCTGTCCGGCAGCGCGTTGACGGCGTGTGAGACGGTGTCCCCGTCGTCGAGGTCTTCCAGCATCCGGTTGTACGAAACGAAGCCGGGGCCCTTCGCCCACGCCACCGCACCGGCGTCGGCGGCCTCCTCGCCGGTCAGGACCTTCAGCAGGGTGGACTTCCCGCTGCCGTTGGCCCCCAGCACCGCGATCCGGTTGCCCCTGCGGATTTCAAAGCTCAAATCGTCGAACAGCACCTTCTCGCCGTAGGACTTGCCCAGCCCCTCCACCCGGCACAGCACGTCCTTCACGTGCAGCCCGCCGTAGATCTCGGTGACAATCTGGTCGACCGGCCGGGGCGTCCGGGATTTCTTGATCTTGGCGAGCTGGTTTCCCAGGCCGCGGCCGGCGGCCTTGGCGGCTTCACGGCGGTCGGCGATCCCTTCGGCCTCGAACGCGAGCATCTCGGACTCGTGCACGAACTGCTGCTCGAGGGTCTTGAGCCGGAATTGCTTCTGGACCACGTATTCGCCGAAGTTGCCGGGGTATTCGTGCAGGTGGAAGTTCTCCACCTCGATGATGCGGGTCACGACGGCGTCCAGGAACGTCCGGTCGTGCGAGACGATGACCGCAGCACCCTTGAAATCGCGGAACCAGCTTTCCAGCCATTCGACACCGGCGACGTCCAGGAAATTGGTGGGCTCGTCGAGCAGCAGGACGTCCGGCCCTTCGAGCAGGATCTTCGCCAGCGCGGCACGGTTGCGCCAGCCGCCGGAGAGCGCGTCGATCGCACAATGGCGGTGCGCGTCGTCGAACCCTAGAGTGGTCAGCACCGTATCGATGCGGCGCGGGTAGTCCCAGCCGTCGAGCCGGTCCATGTCCTCGAACAGTCCGGCCTGCCGCCCGATCAGCCGGTCCAGCTCATCTGCCGCGGGATCTTTGGCGATGGCCGCATCAATGGCGGCAAGCTCGGCTTCCACCGCCTTGATCTCGCCGAACAACCCGTCGAGGACTTCGGTGATGGTCGCGTCGCCGTTGAGCTCGGAGAACTGGGAGAAGTACCCCACCCTGGTTCCGAGGTCCACGCTGACCGTGCCGGTGTCCGGAGACACCTGGTCCAGGATCAGCTTCAGGATGGTGGTCTTGCCGGATCCGTTCTTGCCGATCAGGCCGACCCTGTCGCCGGCTTCGAGGCGGAAGAACGCCTCGCGGAGGATCTGGGTGTTGTCGAAGCGGACGCTGACGTCGTGCAGCCGGATCAGGCTCATTGCTGCTGTCCTCTCAAGGGGGTTGGCCCCGGCGATTCCCGGGGGCTGTCCGGGAGGGGGCTGGCCGACGATATCCGCCGCCGACGCCGGAACTGTGGGCGGGCGTCCGTAAGCGGGCCGGGGTTTCAGACTATCCCGAACGGGCGGAGCGGTCGGACACGGAGACAGCAAAGACCCCGCACCGCGATGCGGTACGGGGTCTTTGGACCAATGCTTACTTGTGGTGCTTGCCCGACCCGCTGGGCTTGGCGTGCGCGGCCTTGGGTGCTTCGGCGTGGCCCGGCGCGCGAACGGCTGCGGTGACCGACCCGGATCCGTAGCTCGGAACAGCGGGGGTGGCGGCGTGCTCATTGCGGTGCTCGGCGGCCTTCGCGAGCCCGGCTGCGCGGTGCGCAGCGGCGTTCTGGTGGGCCCAGGCGCTGTTGCCGTGCTCCGAGGACTTCTCGTGCTCGTTTGACTGGTCTTCCCCGGCCTCGTCGGCATCATCGCCGTCGGTCGGCTCCGGGGCGGGCGCCGTCTCAGTCTCGGTCGGCTCCGGGGCCGGAGCGGTCTCGGTCGGCTCCGGGGCGGGCGCCGTCTCAGTCTCGGTCGGCTCCGGGGCGGGCGCGGTCTCAGTCTCCGTCGGCGCCGGGGCCGGAGCGGTCTCGGTCGGCTCCGGGGCGGGAGCGGTCTCCGTCGGCTCAACCGTCGGATCCGCCGTCGGGGTCTCGGTGGCGGTCGGTTCGGGAGAGACGGTGGCGGTCGGGTCCGAGCTGAGTTCCGTTACGGTGGCAGCCATGGCGGCGCCGGCACCACCCGTGACGACGACGGCGGCAACGACAGTGGCCTTGCCTGCAGTACCGAGGGCGCTGAGCCAGGTGAAGATTCCTGCCAAGGGGTGATCCTTCCAGAGTTCGTACGTTGAGGGCGGCTCGCGGTTCCACACCGCCAGCCGCGCGCAACGTTACCGAACAGAAAGCACGGTCCGGGGCGGGAAAGGAATTCCTGCGGAATTCCTTGGGAAAAACACTGTCAGCCGCGGCTCAAAGGCACTGGTCCGGCGCCTGCCGGGCGCCCGGGGGCCTGGCACCCCCGGGGCTTGGCAGCGGAGGCTGTGCATCACCGTGTCCCTTTTCAGGCCAGGCGGCTGCGGACGATCTCGCTGACGGACTTGCCGTCGAAGCGACCGGCCACCTTGGCGGTGACCGGCTTCATCACCGCGCCGATGGAGCGCATGGAGAGCTCCTGACCGTCGGCCTTAAGCGCAGCGATGGCCTCGTCGACGATCGCTTCCACCTCGTCGCGGGTGAGCGCCTTAGGCAGGTATGCCTCGATGATTTCGGCTTCAGCGACCTCGGCGGCGGCGCGGTCGGTTTCGCCGGCTTCGGTGAAGATGCGGGCGGTGTCGCGACGCTTGGCGGCTTCCTTCTGCAGCAGCGACGTCACCTGGGCGTCGTCTAGCTCAACCGGCGTCTTGCCTGACTTCTCCCGGGTGCTGATCTCGCCCAGGACGTTGCGGACGGTAGTCAGCGCGGTCTTGTTGCCGGCCTTCATGTGGGTGACAACGTCTTCTTTCAGGCGCTCTTTGAGCGTCATGGTGTCCTCTTTCCTAGATCGTTAGCGGGGTGCCCTACAGGCCAGTTTCCCCCAGGAGCGTGCGAATGACGATGCCGGGCCGCCTACGGCCTGCCGTCCACAGGTACAGGCCGTTGTTTCCACCGCTCCCCGCTCAGACTTCGGGCCTGCACGCCCCCTGGCCGAGAACGGACAGGCCTGTGAGGTCCCCGGCCTGGTACGTGGTTACCCCGGGGACGGCCGTGGGGTTCATCAGCTGGGCCGGGTCCTGGACGTGGCCCAGGCCCACGACGTGGCCGAGCTCGTGTTCGATGACCCCGCGGGCGGGCGCCAAGCCGTCCCGGAGGATCAGGGACTGCATTGCGGGCCCGTTCAGTTCCAGCTGGCCGCTGACGTAGGTGACCTCGGTGCCGTCCCGGCTGAGCGCGGCGCTGCCGCCCAGACCCATAACGTTGGTTCCCACGGCGTAGTTGGTGAAGCGGGGCTCCTCGGCTGTGGTCTCCCAGGCGATAAGCACCGGCGCCCAGCGGTCCCCGTACCGCGCCGGCTGGTAGGACTTGTGCTTCGCCGCCGGGGCCTCCGTGGTGGCTCCGTCGTTGATAAACACCAGCCCGGTCGCCCGGGAGACGGCTGCGATGGCCTCCTTGATCAGTCGGGGCCCTTCCGCCGGCTGGTTGGCGGCGCGCGTGACGTAATGGATAGGCCGGCAGGGGTCGTAGGCGGCCGGCCGCTTGTCCTTGCCGGTGGCCGTAAACGCGTAGGAGCGGGATTTGACCGTGACCGGCGCGGGTCGACCCAGCGGGGCGACGGCCTCTTCGCGCCCGGGTGTGGGGTGGTCCGCAGCCGCGCGCGGGGTGGGCACCGGAGTAACCGCCGCAGGAGCCGCCGCCGGAGTCCGGGGCCTTGCACCGGCGGACGGAGCGGTGCGGTACACCAGGGGGTCGGATGCGCCGGCGGCAGGATCGCCCGCGGGTCCGCCCAGGAACGACGACGGCTTCAGGTCACCTTTGAGGTACAGCAGGAAACCGCACACGAGCGCAATGGCCGTCAGGACGGCGACAGCCTTGAACAACCGTCCCAGCATCCTGCCGAGGGCCCGGAGGAGGCGGACCGGCCACGGGGCGCGGCGCGCCCAGACGTCCCGGACGGTCGAGGAGGTGTGGACCTGGCTGGGGTCCCAGCCGGGCAGCAGCGGGGCCGGGTTGCCGCGCCAGCCTTCGGACGGGGCCTGGCTGCCGGCCGTTTCTTCAAGTTTCCAAAGCGGAATCCGCTTCGGCTCCCCCTCATCACTCATCGGCGCCCCTACCCCCGTCGTCGTCGGCTCCGGTGTCAGCGTAAGGGAATTCGAGGCGCCGCACTACGTCCCGGATGATTTTGTCCCGACATCAGCCGAGATGCCGGCGCTCGGGTGGCTCTACCGCCACATGCGGGCCCAACGGGCTACCAGCATGATTGTGCGACCCACGCAGGGGCTCAAAAACCCCTGCAAATTGTGGAGCTAAGGAGATTCGAACTCCTGACCTCTTCGATGCGAACGAAGCGCTCTACCAACTGAGCTATAGCCCCGCAACAACGCCGCTCCCGGAGGAACGGCGTTGTCAACGTTCCTAGGCTACAAACTATCGGCGTGCATTGCCAGCCAGCCCTCGAATGTCTGCGTGCCGTGTCGCTCGCCGGGGGCCAGGTTGAGGCCGGCGCGCAGGTATTTGCCCATGCCGCCGGGCAGCGGCAGTTCCACTACGCGGCCGCGCGCCCCGGTAGCCTGCCGCCAGCTGTGGGCCAGCTCGCGCATCCCGACGATCTCCGGACCTCCGACGGTCCGGACCCGGTGCTGCACGCCGGACGGCGCCTCCAGCGCCGACTCCAGTAGTTCCGTGGCCACCTCTGCGGGCGCAATCGGCTGGAACCGGGCGCCCTTCACCACCGGGATCAGCCGGATCCTTGCTCCGGCGGCAAACACGCCGGCGAGGAGGGAATGGAACTGCGTGGCCCGAAGCACCAGGGTTTCAAGCCCGGAACGCTCGTAGACCTGCTCTTTGGCCGCCTTCGACTTGTAGTAGCCAAAGCTGCTCCGGTCGCAGTTGACGATCGAGAGCATGACAGCCTTCCTGACGCCGGCGTCCTGGGCGGCAGCGAGCAGCCGCGCTCCGCCGTCGGCGAAGTTCTTCAGCGCCCTGCCGGACTGTCCCTCAAGGCAATCGATGACGACGTCGGCTCCGGCCAGCGCGGCGGCCAGCCCCTCCCCCGTGGTGACATCCCCACGGAAATACTCTGCGCCGTCGTCCCGGCCGGCCTCCCCCGGCGCGGGCGGACGACGGCTAAGCACGGCGACGCGGTGTCCGCCCTCGACGGCCTGCCGCACCACTTCACGGCCCACCTGGCCGGTTCCCCCCGCAACGCAGATTCTCGTCATGCTCGTCAGGATAACTCCCGCGGGCAACAAAAAGCCCCGGGCGGCCGATGTGTCGGCTGCCCGGGGCGGGAAGTTTGAGTCAGGCGCGTCGGCGCTGCAGGACGTCGTCGAGGTTGCTCAGGGCGCTCTGCCCCTTGCCCATCACCTTCGACTCGGCAGCAGCCGCCTCCGGCTGCCGGACGGTGGCCTGCTTGAGCGAGGGCTTGCCGACGGCTTTCGGGGCTTCCGGCAGGTCCAGCGGCTCCGGGGCGGGGCGTTCCGCCTTGGGCGCCTCCACATACGTCGGCTTGGGGACCTCCACGGGTTCCCAGCTGGAGCCTTCTGCAGAGGACGGGTCGCCGACGCGGCGCACGGACGTATCGCCCGAGGCGGCGGCCTCGGCCAGTGCCGCCTGCCGCAGTTCGTCGGCTGTCAGGGGTGCGGGGGCGGCCTGGGGCTGCGCGGCGCCTGCTTCTGCGTCGAAGAGCGGACTCTCTTTCGCGGGCACCGCAGCTTCCCGGATGACGTCGGACTGCGCCGGGGTCTCCTCGGAAGCTCTCCGCGCCGGGGCGCCCATGGCCGAGCGGAACGCGGCGTTAACCTTGCGCCGGCGGTCCCGCACCGCAAGCCTGCGGAGCAACACGACGGCGGCAACGGCCCCGAGCAGGGTGGCGGCGGGCAGCCAGCCCGAGCCGACGCCGAAGAGCCGAAGGGCGGCGGACACGACGCCGGTGAGCAGCGAGAGCAGCCCCAGCACGGCAAGCGCCAGCCGGCCGTAGCGGATCCGGAACGCCGGAGCCGCCGGTTTCCGATCGCCGGAGTTAGTGGAACCCGGGGCTGACTCGGGGCGCTGCGTACTCGTCATCGGTGTCTCCTGCGGGGCAGCCATCTTCATGAGGTTTCCGGCTTGGGGGTCTGCTTTTTCTACATCCACGGCATTCATCAGGAGCTCCCCCGCCGGCTGCAGCTGGGGGCGGCCGTTCCGGAGCATGTAGGGAGCCACCCATACGATCCAGAGCGCAACAGCAATGACAAGGATCACTGAGCTGCTAAGAGGGAAGTCCACAATCAAAACCGTATGAGCAAGACGGCGGAGCGGGCGGCATTGGCAGCGGTGTGTCGCGAGGCAACTGCCAAATCACTGGATATATGACGAAACTGCTGGTCAGGCGGGGGTTTCCGGTGCCTGTGCGGGGCGGGTTTCCAGCCACCGGGCCAGCAGGCCCCCGGGGACTTCCTCGGAGGTCAGGGCGAAGGTGCGGTGGTCCGCCCATGCGCCGTTTATGTGCAGGAAACGCGGCCGGTAGCCCTCGTCGCGGAATCCGAGTTTTTCCACCACCCGCAGGCTCGGACGGTTCTCCGGCCGGATGTTGATTTCCATCCGGTGCAGCCCCAGGGTCCGGAAGCAGTAGTCAGTCGCCATCGCGACGGCGGTGGGGGCTATGCCCTGGCCGGCGCGGTCCTGGTCGACCCAGTAGCCGAGGGTGGCCATCATGGCCGAGCCCCAGACAATCGAGGAGACCGTCAGCTGCCCCACGATCACCGGTTCCTTGAACCCGGGAGTCCAGGCAGCAATGACAAAGGGAAGCGCGGTGGCCTGCGCCGCCTGGGCCTTGAGCGACCGCACCATCTGCCGGTAGTCAGGCAAGCCGCCGCCCGGTACCGGGTTGGACGCTTCCCAGGGGGCCAGCCACGCGTCGTTGCGGGCCCTAAGCTCGCTCCACTCCTTGCGGTCCCGGTACCGGATCGGACGCAGCACAAGATCGCCGCACTCCAGGGTCACCGGCCAGGTGAAGCTGCCCCCCATGGGACTATTTCGTCAGGCTGGAGGCGAAGCCGGGCAGCCATTCGCGCAGACCGGGGCCGAGGTCATCACTGTCGCAGGCGAGCTGGACGCAGGCCTTGAGGTAGCTGAGCTTGTCGCCCGTATCATAGCGGCGGCCGCGGAAAATGACGCCGTACACGCCGTAGCCTTCACCTTCGCCGGCGGAAAGTTCCTGCAGGGCGTCGGTGAGCTGGATTTCGCCGCCGCGGCCGGGCTCGGTCCGCTCGAGGACCTCGAACACCGCGGGGTGCAGCACATAGCGGCCGATGATGGCCAGGTTCGAAGGGGCCTCGTCGACGTCGGGCTTCTCCACCAGCTGCTTGATCCGGACGTACTCCTCGCCCTCAACCGGCTCGACGTCGGCGCAGCCATAGGCGCTGATCTGCGAGGGGTCGACCTCGATCAAAGCCACGACCGAGCCGCCGGTCTTTGCCTGGACCTCGATCATGGTGCTGAGCAGCTCGTCGCGGGCATCGATGAGGTCGTCGCCCAGCAGCACGGCAAAAGGTTCGTAACCGACGTGCTGCTTGGCGCGCAGCACGGCGTGCCCGAGGCCCATGGGGTCGCCCTGGCGGACGTAGTGGATATCGCCCAGGTTGCTCGCGGCCTGGATGGACTCCAGCTTGGCGGTGTCGCCCTTGGCCTCCAGCGTCGCTTCCAAGGTGGGCACGCGGTCGAAGTGGTCCTCGAGGGCGCGCTTGTTGCGTCCGGTGATCATCAGGACGTCGTTGAGGCCCACGTTCACGGCTTCCTCGACCACGTACTGGATGGCCGGCTTGTCGACGACCGGCAGCATTTCCTTCGGCATCGCTTTGGTGGCCGGAAGGAAACGGGTGCCGAGGCCCGCAGCGGGGATGACGGCCTTACGGACGGAGGCGTTGGGTGTAATCACTCGACTAATCTAACTGAGGGGGCAAAACATCAGGTAATTGTCCCCACCGGCACGGCAGCCGCGGCAGCCGACATCATCAGGCGCCGCCCGGGCGAGAGGACGCCACCGCATGAGCACCAAGGAAGAGATCCGTTCGCGGCACCGGCTGCGCCGGACAGCGATGTCGCCGGCGGAGCTGGATGCCGCCGGTTCGGCAATCGCCCGGCACGGGCTGGCGTGGGCCTCCGGGCTGGCCGACGGCGGACCACGCACCTTCGCTGCCTACCTCGGCGTCGGTTCCGAGCCGCCCACCCTGCCTCTCTTGGCCGCCCTGCATGATGCCGGCCACCGGGTGCTGCTCCCGGTCTGCGAACCTGGACTGGCGCTGAGCTGGGTGTACTGGACCCCGGCCTCGGAGTTTGTCCGCAGCCGCTATGCACCCATCCAGGAGCCGACCGGTGAACGGCTCGGCACGTCCGTGATGCGGGACGTGGCCGGAATCTTCCTCCCCGCCACGGCCCTGGACCGTTCGGGCAACAGGATCGGGCAGGGCGGCGGCTATTACGACAAGTTCCTTGCGGCCCTCGCCACACTGCCGGCGGGCCCTTCCCGGGCCAGCGACGGCCCGCTGCCGACGGCGGCCGTCGTCTACGACGCCGAGGTACTCCCCGCTGGCAGCATCCCGGCGGAGTCCTTCGATCAGAAGGTCGCGGCCGCCCTGACTCCTGGCGGCTTGGTCCGGCTTGCCGGGCTTTCCTAGCCGCAGCCGGCGGGTGATAGAATTGGCACTCAGGCCCTGCGACTGCTAATGCGGTTTCCTCGTCCACCGATTCCGGTGGCGGAGATGCCGCTCCGGCAGCACGGGACCTGCTCGTTTGTCCAAGAGGAGGAACCCCAGTGCCCACGTATGCATATGCCTGCAAGGACTGCAGCCACGCCTTCGAGACCGTGCAGTCGTTTACGGACAGCTCCCTGACGACCTGCCCGGAGTGCCAGGGGACGTTGCGCAAGAAGTTCAACAGCGTCGGCGTCGTGTTCAAGGGCTCCGGCTTCTACCGGACCGACTCACGCGATAGCAAGGGCAGCGCCGTCGCCCCCGCTGCCAGCCCGGCTGCGAGCTCCGCACCGGCTTCCGCCGCCGCCAACTAGTACCCGGCACGCCGGCACCCCCACGGTTGTCCACATAGCGCCGCCCGGGCCTGACGCCGGCTGGCTTCCCCACCATAACGTGGCGACATGGCCCACCGCAGCCGCCGCACACTCTTTTCCCGATCAGCACCGTCTTACGGGTCGACGCCGCGTTTCAGATCGTCTCCGTCACCGCTTCCGCGCGCTGCCATCCGCCCTGGCTCGCGCCGCAAATTTCCGCCGAGGCGGCGCTTCCGCGGCTGGCTGGGAAGACACCGAAGGCTGGTCATAGCCCTGCTGCTGTGCCTCGCCGCCGGCATGGCCGTGCAGCAGCTGACTCCTGCGCCCGAAGCCACCGTCACCGCGTGGGCCGCGGCCAAGGATCTCCCGGCCGGCCGGGTGCTGGATGCGGCCGACGTCGTCGCCATCCAGATCCCGCCCGGCGTTCTGCCCGCCGGCCCGCTTGACCCTGCCGGACTGGACGGGAAACAGCTCGCCGTGGCCCTGCGCAAGGGCCAGCTACTCTCCGACTCACAGTTCGTCGGCCCCGGGCTGCTCGCCGGCAGTCCGCCGGGTTCGGTGGCCGTGCCACTTCGCATGGCAGACCCTGCCTCGATCCAGCTGGTCTCCCCAGGCCAGCTGGTCAATGTCGTGATGACGAGCGGCGACGGTTATGAAAAGGCAGCCGCTTCCCGGCTCCTCGCTTCGGCTGTTCCGGTCCTGTGGACCTCAGCGCAGGGCGGCCGGGCCGGCCCATGGCTCGACGCCGGGGCGACGGACGGCCTGATCGTGGTGGCCGCTGACCCTGACCAGGCCCGCCAACTCGCCGGAGCGTCCACGCACGGCAAGCTGTTCTTCGTCCTGGTCAGGGCCGGGCGCGGATAGCGGAGGCCGCCGGCTGCTTCGCCGGCGTGCGGGTCAGCCCCAGTGCGGCGGCCGCTGCTCCTTGAGCCAGGCATCGTGGTCGTAGCTCCCGGGCTGGTCGCCCCAGCGTCGCGGATCGTCTTCGGCCGCCTTGTTCGGCAGCAGTCCGCCGGAAGCCGCGGCGCCGGCCCCCGGCTGCCCCTGTGGTTTCTGGGCGGGCGCTTCCTGGTTCCGTTCAGCGGTGTCCGGGGCAGTCACGTTCGGGTCGCCTGCCTGCTTTGCGTCACCGCTGTCACTGCCGTCACCGTGGTTGTTGTTTTCGTTCTCGCCGTCTGCGCTCATGCCGCCGGCCTCCTTGCTGCAAATAACTGTTCAGTGCCTCCGGGCCTGCCGGTTAGCCCCGGTCAGCTGCGGTCAGCTGCGGCCGGAGCGTAGGCATCTTGCCCGTCTTCGACGCTCAGGTTTTCGATGTCGTCGGAGAAACCGGGCGAGGGGCGCACCCGGCTCGGCGCCGCAGGCTTCTCCAGTCCGAGGTAGCCGCCGATCCGGTCCGCGCAGGCGGACGGATCGGTGAAGACCTCTATTGTCCATAGTGGCATGTACCGCCAGCCCATGCGCTCCAGCAACTGCGGGCGGAGCCGGCTGCGCTCACGCACTGTCATCCGCCGGTACCGTTCGGTGCCGTCAGACTCGATGGCAACCGGGCGGGGAATCTCGGCGTCGTCCTGGCCGATAGTGTGCATCGGGTCGGCCGCGGCAACCATGTCCAGGACGCCGTCGTACTGGTGCCAGACGCGAGCGCCGCGGGCACGGAGCCGGTCCCCGAGATCGGCCACCAGCGGGTCGGCGCCAAGGGCCTGCTCGCTGGCCGCGGCACGGGATGCCGGGCTCCCCAGGTCGGAGTTGCCGGCGATCTCGCGGTCCAGGAGCTCGTAGAAATCCACCGCGCCGTGGCTCAGGCGGGTGACGTCCAGGTCCTCGGGCCGGAAGCAGCTCAGCACGTGCAGTGAACGCCGCGCCCGGGTCATCGCCAGGGCGAATTTAGCACGGCCGCCCTCGGCTGAAAGCGGCCCGAGGCTATGCAGCGCACGCCCGTGCGGGGTGCGGCCGTAACCGGGCGAGAAGATCACATGGTCGCGGACCAGCCCCTGGGCCCGTTCGAGGTCCACGACCCGGAAAGATTCGTCGCCGGCGGTGAAGAAACTGCCCAGCACCGGGTAGTTGGGCAGCTGCCGCCGGATGGCCTCGCCGATCCGGGCGGCGTGACGCAGGCTGCCCGTGACAACCGCCAGGGAGGTGCGGGGGCGCAGCCGTGCGTGTTCGAAGACCAGCTCCACCACACGGTTCACTTCGGCCACGACGGATTCGACGCCGTCGTGGTCGGCGCTCGGCAGGCCGGTCCCGTCCGGCAGGTATTCCACTGTCAGGGCCCGGTCCAGGCCCGTGGCCGACTGCCCCTCCGGGAGCCGGCGGAGTCCGCCCTCGTAGAATCCCTTGCTCAACTGCCGGACCAGGTCCTCGTCGACGGCGCGGTAGACGGTCCGCAGTTTCCAGACCGGCAGCACGGCGGCCAGGGCCTGGTAAGCGCTGTCCACCGGCTGGTGCGAGTTCTCACCCGCGGCGAGCCGCTCGACCCCCACGGTGAAGCCGCGCGGGCTGGCGATTTTGTCGTCGCCAAAAGCAATGACCTGCCGGGAGCGCGCCACGGCGGGCAGCACGGCCTGCAGGGACGTCGCCTCGGCGTCGAGGATCACGACCACGTCGAAGCGCTGTTCGGCCGGCAGCAGGCTGGTCATAAGGTAGGGGCTGACGGACCAGACCGGCACGAGCATGGGCACGAGCTCCGGTGACTGCGCGGTCAGTGCCGCCGGAGTGACCCGCCCGTCCTTGAGCAGGCTGCGCAGCAGGTCGGCCTGGCGGGGGTGCTCGCTGAGGGCGGCGCGCCACCGCTCGGCCAGTTTCCAGCGCAACCGGGCGGCGCCGCTGGCGATGTGCGCGTTGTCCGCGAGGCGGTACTCCGCCTCGAGCTGGCGGAGGGCGTCGCCGTCGGACATGGCAAGGTAGTCGTCACCGCTGATCATGGCTTCGAGGGCCGACTGCCACCAGGCCAGCTCAAGCTCCGCGGCCACCGACTCGGCCGGCACCTCGCGCTCGGCGAGGTCCGCGAGCAGCTCGCCCAGGCCGTGCTCGCGCATGTTCTCCACCAGCAAGGTGCGCTCGGGCAGGGTCTCCAGCGTGCCGGTGTCCGCGACGAGGCGTTCCAGGCGCTCCACCAGTTCCTCGTACGGGGTGTCCCGGACCGCTCCGCCGGCAGCCGTATGCCGCACGGCCTCACTCAGCTCGGCCAGCTCGGAATCCAGCTCCCGGTACAGGGCGGTGATCTCGGCCAGCCCGGAGGGAACGGCAGGGTGGCGCTGAGTGGTGGCGTACCCCGACCAGGTGGCCCGCTGCTCCTGGACCAGCACCAGCGAACTGTGAAGGTCCGCGATGTGCACGCCCGGACGGACGTACTCCTTGGCAACGCGGCGCAGGCGTGAGCGTTGCATCGACGCCATTTCGATGTTCCGCTCGCGGCGCCACGAGGACGGGGCGGTGGCCGAAATCAAATCATGGACGGGCCGGTCGAAGATGTCGGGGGTGAACTTGTCCAGGCTTTCCCGGACCGCGACCAGCAGGTCGATCTGGTCCCCCCATTCGGCGAATGTCTCGCCGAGGCGGATCTCTGCGTGTTCGGCGACGCCGTTCATTCGTTCGCGCAGCTGCGGGAGCTTCTCCGCGACAGAGCGGGCCACTTGCTGCGCCTCCTGGGTCTCCTTGCGCGTCAGCAGCCGGGCGCCATGCCAGGGGCTCATGGTCGAGGCGCGGCTGAAGCTGCCCAGCTCGGCCGCCCGTTTGAGCCGTCCGGCCAGTTCCTCACGGTCCCGGATGCTGTCCAGCACGCTGCGCTTGAGCCGGACGGTGGTGGCCGGTGCCGGGTGGATGGCGGTCAGGGCCGCGAGCGACTGCATGGCCTCGTACGGCGAGCAGCCCCAGCGCTGGCGAACGTTGTGCAGGGATGCGACATGGTCCATCAGGGCGTGCCGGTGCTCGGTCAGGGTGGAGTGCAGGTTCTTCAGCTGCGGTTCGAGCGACTTTTCGTTGCGGACAATCGCGCGGACCAGCTGCCCCTTGAGCATCAGGGGCGTGGAGTTGCCGGCGAGCTGCACGAGCAGCGATTCGAGCCCCAACGTCTCCAGCTGTGCGGAAACTTCGCCCAGGCTGGCCCGGCGGTCGCCCACGACCAGGACGCTTTTGCCTTCATCGACCAAGGCGCCGATGGTGTTGATCGCGGTCTGGGTCTGTCCGGTGCCCGGCGGGCTGCTGACCACCAGTGAGTCGCCGGCGCGGACGGCGTCCACGACGTACTGCTGGTCCGTGTCGGCGTCAAGCAGCAGGAGTTCGTCGGCGGGGCTGCGCTGGTCCGTGCTGGGAAAGCGCCCCTCTTCGAGGTGGGGAACATCCACCGGGTCGCCGGCCGCGGCACGGCCCAGCGCCGCCACGAGCGGGTTGTTCGGGTTGATCCAGGGGTCATCCAGGTTGCCGGAGAGGTCGGCGAACGTCGAGACGAGCAGGTTGTGCTCGATTTCGGCGCCGTGGATCGGCTGGATCAGGGTGCCGAGGCGGTCCAGCACCGGCTGCGGATTGTACCGGGCCGTGCTGTAGGCCATCCGGGTCACGGCGTTGACGTCGAAGACAATCCCGTGGATGGTCTTCAAGTGCCGGACCAGGGCGGGGTTGATCCGGGCCTGTTCCGTGAGCTGCAGTTCGTAATCGTCCTCGCCGGGGCGCACGGTGAGGGAAATGGCGGTGAGCATGACCGGCGCGGACACGCGCTGCGGCTTGCCCCCGACGGCGGAGGTCCAGACAACGGTGCCGGCCGAGAAGTAGCCGGCGTCGATGCCGCGGTCGTTGGCGAGCTCGAAGATCTTGGAGCGAAGGTTGCGCGAGGCCCGCGCGGCGACGACGTACTGCTGACGGTCACGGATCAGGGTCGACAGGCGGGTCCTGCGGCCGGCCATCAGCTGCGCCAGGCCCGAGGGATGCGCGTGGGTCAGGTCAATGGAGCCCTCGGGCGTTTTCGTAAAGCGCAGCATGGTGTCTGCTCCGGTGACGGGTTTGAGACCCGACAGCCATTTCCTGAACTCCTCGGAGCCCTCGGGGTGGCCTTGACCAACTGACACTGCTGCCTTCTTTTCTGTGCTCACGGTTTCTGTGCTCGCGGTTTCTGAGTTCGCGCGGGACGCCCTGGACCATACCGGCATGCCTTCGAGGTTAGCCCGAATCGGGCGTCAGTGCGGGGCCGCAACACTGGCGTACACCAAATTCGTGGGCAAATTGCTTCGGCGAAAGGGCTGGCCAAAAGAAAATGGCCGGCCTCCGAAGAGGCCGGCCATTCACAACGCTATTCCCACTCGATGGTTCCCGGCGGCTTGCTGGTGACATCCAGTACCACGCGGTTCACGCCGTCCACCTCGTTGGTGATCCGGTTGGAGATCCGGGCGAGCAGCTCGTAGGGCAGCCGCGACCAGTCCGCCGTCATGGCGTCCTCGGAGGACACCGGACGCAGCACGATCGGGTGGCCGTAGGTGCGGCCGTCGCCCTGCACCCCGACGCTGCGGACGTCCGCCAGCAGCACGACCGGCATCTGCCAGACCTCGTTGTCGAGGCCGGCCGCGGTCAGCTCGGCGCGCGCGATGGCGTCGGCCTTGCGCAGCAGGTCCAGCCGCTCCTTGGTCACTTCGCCGACGATCCGGATGCCGAGCCCGGGGCCCGGGAAGGGCTGACGGCCTACGATTTCCTGCGGCAGGCCGAGCTGGGCGCCGACGGCGCGGACCTCGTCCTTGAACAGTGCACGCAGCGGTTCCACGAGCTCGAACTGCAGGTCTTCCGGCAGGCCGCCCACGTTGTGGTGGCTCTTGATGTTTGCCGCGCCCTCGCCGCCGCCGGATTCGACGACGTCGGGGTACAGGGTGCCCTGGACCAGGAACTTGATCTTTTCGCCGTGCGCCGCAGCCTCGGCGATGATGGCCAGTTCGGCCTCTTCGAACGCGCGGATGAATTCGCGGCCGATGATCTTGCGCTTGGTTTCCGGGTCGCTGACGCCGGCCAGCGCGGCCTGGAAACGCTCCTGCTCATTGGCGACGTAGAGCTTGACGCCGGTGGCGGCCACAAAATCGCGTTCCACCTGCTCCGCTTCGCCTTCGCGCAGCAGGCCGTGGTCCACGAAGACACAGGTGAGCTGGTCCCCGACGGCGCGCTGGACGAGGGCTGCGGCCACGGCGGAGTCCACGCCGCCGGAGAGCCCGCAGATCACGCGGGAGTCGCCGATCTGCTCGCGGATCCGCGCCACCTGCTCTTCGAGGATGTTCCCGGTGGTCCAGTTCGGTTCCAGCTTGGCGCCCTTGAAGAGGAAGTTCTCCAGGACCTGCTGACCGTAGGCGGAGTGCTTCACTTCGGGGTGCCACTGCACGCCGTAGAGGCACTTCTCCTCGTTGGCGAAGGCGGCGACGTCGGCGCCCGCCGTCGTCGCGAGGACATCAAAGCCCTCCGGGGCCTCGTGGACGGAGTCGCCGTGGCTCATCCAGGTGCTCTGGTGCTGCGGCATGCCCTCAAGGATGGAGCGGCCTTCGCCGATGGTGGTGGTCTCGGTGGCGCCGTATTCGCGCAGTCCGGTCTGGGCGACCTTGCCGCCCAGGGCGTTGGCCATGGCCTGGAAGCCGTAGCAAATGCCGAACACCGGGACGCCGGCCTCAAACAGGTCTGCGCCGACGCTCGGGGCACCTTCGGCGTAGACGCTCGCGGGGCCGCCGGAGAGGATGATGGCGGCCGGGTTCTTCGCCAGCAGCTGCTCGGTGCTGTAGGTATGCGGAACGACTTCCGAATACACATTCGCTTCCCGGACGCGGCGGGCAATCAGCTGCGCGTACTGGGCACCGTAGTCAACAACCAGCACAGGCCTTTGGGACGTCTGGGATGCAGTGGGAGTGGTCACCCCACTAGCCTACTTTGCGCCGCCGGTCCCCCGCACATTGAGAAGCCCCGGGTAATCGAACTCACAGGCCGCCGGAGCGTCCGGAGGAGAGCAGGTCAGTAGCGCTGCGGCGCCTGCGGGTTGGCAGCCAGTTCCGCCTCCACCTCTGCGTGGAACCTCTTTTCCACAAAGAAGGACAGGAACGGCACGACGCCGCCCAGCGCCAGGATGACGAGCTTGGCAAAAGGCCAGCGCATCAGCGACCAGAGTCGGAAGTTGGACATCAGGTAGACGACGTACATCCAGCCGTGCACGATCAGCACCGCCACGGAGAGGTTCACTCCCCCGATTACTCCCGGCGGCTCGGCGTCGGCGAACCCGAAGCCGAACGGCTGCCCGGTCACGGCGTTGGTGCCGCCGGCGAAAAGGTAGTGGCCGAAGACGTAGCGGGCGATCAGCTCCGCGCAGAGCAGGAGGAGCATGGAGCCCGTCAGGTAGGCGAGGACCTTGTAGAACTTCAGGGCGGAGCGGATCTGCGCCTCGGTCCCGCCGAAGCGGCGCTTCTTGCCGTTGGCGCTTCCCGTTCCGTTGGACTGCTGCGGCTGGATGGCCGGCTGGGGCTCGATCATGATTGCACTCTCGGATTGGTTGGTTCGGTTGCGGGGGAATCAGTGGGCGGATCGGTGTCGTGGGGTCCGCCGGCGGCGGCCAGCCGGGCGGCCGCCTCGTCCTGGGCGTCTTCGAGGCCGCGGCGGTAGTCGTCCTTGACCAGGCGCCACCAAATAAACAGTGCGAAGCCGGCAAAGACCACCCACTCCGCGGCGTAGAAGAGGTTGAGCCAGTTCACGGTCTGGGCGGGCGGCTGCGGGCCGATATTGAGCGGTTTGACGGAGCCGGCGGCGGCAACGTCCGCACCGCCGGAGCGCTCGGCGCTGGCGGCCACGAACCCGGGATAGCTGCTGACGTCCCAGAGATTAATGAGTTCCGCGACGGAGACGGCGCTTGCCCGCCCGGCGCCGGCGTCGGTGTTGGGCAGCGGCGCTTCGGAGGGGATCAGCCGACCGGTGAGTTCAATAGTGCCCGACGGCGGCGCCGCGGCGTCAGCCGCATCGGCCACCCAGCCCCGGGCCACCGGGATCCAGGTCTGCGGCGATGCGCCGGCGCCGGTCAAGGCGGGAGCGCCCTGCACGGCGAAGGCGGAGACGATCCAGAATCCCTTGGCGCCCTCGTGAATCCGGCCCGGCACCAGGACCTGCTTCCGCGGGTCGTAGCTGCCGGTGGCGGTGACGACCTGGTCGGCCACCGAGCCCGGGAAGAACTGCCCCGGCTTCAGGACCGTGGTCAGCGGGCGGGCGTCCTCGGTTCCTGTGGAAACCGGCGCCTCGGACCGTGTGGAGCGGCCGAACTGCCACTGGCTCAACAGCACAAAGACTCCCGAAATCACGATCGCCAGCACCAGGCCTGCGATCCAGCGGGGTTTGAGGGCGGTTTTCAGCACCCCTTAACCGTACTTCGTCGGCGTGTAGAACAACGAAACGGCTCTGGAGACCAGCCATAGCGTCGGCAGCAGGTGCTAGTGGTCGAAGAACACCAGGCTGGAATTGATCAGTTCGGAGATCACTTCGGGATCATAGGCCCGGCGGAGCGACTCCCGGAAGGACTCCTTGGACAGCGAACGCGCCAGGGTGGCCAGCACCTCCAGGTGGTCCGAGAAGGAACTCGCGGGCGTCGCGATCAGCAGGATAACGGTGGCCGGTCCGTCGGCCGCCCCAAAGTCCAGCGCCTTGCCGTACTTGGTGATGCCGACCGCGATCGAGGTGCGGGAAACAAATTCGCTGCGGGCGTGCGGCAGGCCGACGCCGCCGGGAAGCCCGGTGGCCAGCTGGTGTTCGCGGGCGTTGACGTGGCTGAGGAACCCCTCCAGATCGGAGATCCGGCCGGCGTCGTACATCCGCTGCGCGAGCTGGGCGGCGGCGTCGAACTTGTCCTCCGCGTCCAGCTCCAGGATCACCATCTGCGGCGTGGTGAGGTCGGCATCGTACCGGTCCAGTGGTTCCGCCAAGAGGTGTCCCTTCGAAGTGGCGTCGGTGCACGCCGGCTGGCGGCGCCGTACGGCGTCCCCGGTCAGCGCAGCGGAACGATGTCCTCGACGCCCAGGCGTGCTGCGTCGGCGGATTCGTCGTCCGGCTGCTCCTGGCTCAGCCGTTCCGCGTCGACCCGGGCCAGGTAGTGCTTGATCTCGCTCTCGCGCTGCGCGTCGCTCCAGCCGAGAACCTCACCGATCAGTTTAGCGACTACCGGCGCCGCGGACACACCGCGGTCCCACGCCTCGATGGAAATGCGGGTCCGGCGGGTCAGCACATCCTGGACGTGGCGGGCCCCCTCGTACCTGGCCGCGTAGACGGCCTCGGCTGCGAGGTAGTCGTCCGCGCCCGGCAGCGGCTCGGCCAGCTCGGGGTTCTCCCCGATCAGCGCCAGCACTTCCGGGGCCATCGAACCGTAGCGGTTGAGCAGGTGTTCGATCCGCGCGACGTGCACCCCGGTTTCTTCCGCCATCCGGTTGCGCTTGTTCCAGGCAGCCTTGAAGCCGCTCGCACCGAGCAGCGGGATGGACTCGGTGCAGGACGGCGGGACGCGTTCGTCCATGCTGCGGGTGGCTTCGTCGACGGCGTCCTTGGCCATGACCCGGTAGGTGGTCCACTTGCCGCCGGCCACGACGACGAGGCCGGGCACCGGGTGCGCCACCACGTGTTCGCGGGAGAGTTTAGCCGTTGAGTCATTCTCCCCGGCCAGCAGCGGGCGCAGTCCCGCATAGACGCCTTCGACGTCCTCGCGGGTCAGCGGCCGCTTGAGGACCTTGTTGACGTGCTCGAGGATGTAGTCGATGTCCTTGCTGGACGCCGCCGGGTGCGCCTTGTCCAGGTGCCAGTCCGTGTCGGTGGTGCCGATGATCCAGTGCCGGCCCCAGGGAATAACGAACAGCACGGACTTCTCGGTCCGCAGGATCAGGCCCACCGTGGACTGGAAGCGGTCGCGCGGCACCACCAGGTGGATGCCTTTGGAGGCGCGGACCTTGAGCTGGCCGCGGTCGGTGACCATGGCCTGGGTTTCATCGGTCCAGACGCCGGTGGCATTGATGACCTGCTTGGCCCGGATGTTGAAGCTGGAGCCGTCCTCGTGGTTGACGACCTTGGCCCCGACCACCCGTTCGCCCTCGCGGAGGAAGTCGACGACGGCCATCTGGTTCACCGCGTGCGCGCCGTAGTAGGCGGCGGTGCGGACGAGGTTCGCGACGTACTTCGCGTCGTCGACCTGGCCGTCGTAGTAGCGGATGGACCCGACGAAGGCGTCGTCTTTAAGGCTGGGCGCCGCCCGCAGGGTGCCGCGCCTGCTCAGGTGCTTGTGGAACGGGACGCCGCGGCTGTGGCCGCCGGTGATGGACATGGCGTCGTAGAGCGCGATGCCGGAGCCTACATAGGGCCGTTCCACGAACCGCTTGGTGAGCGGGTAGAGGAACGGGACGGGCCGGGCAAGGTGCGGGGCGAGCACGGAGAGGATCAGCCCGCGCTCGTGCAGGGCCTCCTTGACCAGCGCGAAGTCCAGCATCTCCAAGTACCGCAGGCCGCCGTGGATGAGCTTCGAGGACCGCGACGAGGTGCCCGCAGCCCAGTCGTTGGCCTCGACGATGCCCACGCTGAGGCCGCGGGTCACGGCATCGAGGGCGGCGCCGGCGCCGACAATGCCGCCACCGACGATCAGGATGTCGAGTTCCTTGCCGGGCTGGGTGCTGGCTTTGAGCACCGCGAGGGACGCTTCGCGTTCCGCGGGCCCTAGCGCGCCACCGGCCAAGGGAGCACCACCGGGAAAACTGTTCATCTCACGCCTCCATCCGGATCAAACCTCGTAGTGCACCACACTACTTCCAAGTTCTTCGGATGGGCAGGGTCTTGGCCCCGCCGGCGCCGGGCTCAGTTTCCGGCGTACGGGGAGACGACGACGTCGACGCGCTGGAATTCCTTCAGGTCCGAGTAGCCGGTGGTCGCCATTGATCGGCGCAGCGCGCCGATCAGGTTCGAGGTCCCGTTGGTGTGGTGGCCCGGGCCGAACAGGACCTCCTCGAGCGGTCCGACGGTGCCGACGTTGGCCCGGTCGCCGCGGGGCAGTTCGAGGTGGTGGGCTTCCTGGCCCCAGTGCCAGCCCTTGCCTGGAGCCTCTTCGGCGCGGGCCAGGGCGCTGCCGAGCATGACCGCGTCGGCTCCCATGGCGATGGCCTTGACGATGTCGCCCGAGGTGCCCATGCCGCCGTCGGCGATCACGTGCACGTAGCGGCCGCCGGATTCATCCATGTAGTCCCGGCGGGCGGCCGCGACGTCGGAGATGGCGGAGGCCATCGGTGAGTGGATGCCCAGGGCGCGGCGGGTGGTGCTCGTCGCTCCCCCGCCGAAGCCGACCAGCACGCCGGCGGCGCCGGTGCGCATCAGGTGCAGGGCCGGGGTGTAGCCGGCCGCCCCGCCGACGATCACCGGGACGTCGAGTTCGTAGATGAACTGCTTGAGGTTCAGCGGCTCATGGTCCTTGGAGACGTGCTCGGCTGAGACCGTGGTGCCACGGATGACGAAGATGTCAACGCCGGCGGCCACGACGGTCTTGTAGTGCTCCTGGGTGCGCTGCGGCGTCAGGGAGCCGGCCACGGTCACGCCTGCGGCGCGGATTTCGGCGAGCCGCGAGGTGATCAGTTCGGGCTGGATCGGGGCCTGGTAGAGCTCCTGCATCCGGCGGGTGACGGCCGGGCTGTTGGTCTCGTTTTCGAGGGCGGCAATCTGGTCCAGGACCGGCTGCGGGTCCTCGTAACGGGTCCAGAGGCCTTCCAGGTCGAGGACGCCGAGGCCGCCGAGGCGGCCCAGTGCGATGACGGTTTCCGGGGACATCGCGGAATCCATCGGCGCGGCAATGACGGGCATATCGAACTTGTAGGCATCGATCTGCCAGGAGACGGAGACGTCCTTGGGATCGCGGGTACGTCGGTTGGGGACGATCGCAATGTCGTCCAGGGAGTAGGCACGACGCCCACGCTTGCCACGGCCAATCTCAATCTCGTAAGTCACGTCCCCACTTTACTTGACCGGGCCGGGGACCCGGCATTGGCCGCGCCTGCCGGGCTGCGGGCCGGCCCGCGGGGGCACGGCGGCGGCCGCGGCGGCGGCGTTGCCGGGCCGGCCGATAGCGAAGTATGCACCCGAATTAATCGATAGCTCACACTTACTTGACGCGATCTGTCAATAGTTTACAAAACCTGAAAATGCCCTTACGTTTACTTTCGGCCGGCCGGGGATTTCGCCGGGGGCCTCCACACCCAGTTCCGGGCATTCCGCAATGCCCGGTTAAAGAAAGCAGAACCCATGGGAAGTGCATCACTCAGGAAGTCCCGCGTCCTGGCCCTGTCGCTGGCCGCCGTCGTCGGAACCATGACCCTCGCCGTCACCCCGGTGCTCGCCGCCCCCGGCACCGGGCCGGTCGCCACCGAAAATGTCCCCGCGCCGGACGTCAACGCCGGCGAGGCGTACACGCAGTTCATCGTCAGTTTCAAGAAGACCCCGGGCAACGCCACCCCCAACGGCCGCGCGAACGCTTGGGGCAAGGCCGCCAAACAGCAGGGGGTGAGCGTACGGGAGCTGCGCGCCCTGGCTACCGGAGCGACCCTGATCGCCTCCGACAAACCCCTGTCCGACCAGGCCGCCACGGACTTCATGGACTCGATCGTCGCTTCCGGCGCCGTCAACGCCGTCGAACCCGACGCCCGCATGACGGCCGTCCTGTCGCCGAACGACACCCGCTACGGGGAGCAGTGGGACTTCACCGGCGCCAATGGCATGCGGATCCCCGGCGCCTGGGATGTCTCCACCGGGTCGGGGTCCACCGTTGCGGTGATCGACACCGGCATCACCGCACACCCGGACCTGGACGCCAACGTGCTGCCGGGCTACGACTTCGTCTCCGATGCCACCGATGCGCGTGACGGCAACGGCCGCGACTCCAACGCCCAGGACCAGGGTGACTGGTACGCCGCCGGCGAGTGCGGGCAGACCACCGCCGGCAACTCCTCCTGGCATGGCACGCACGTCTCCGGCACCATCGCCGCGGTGACGGGTAACTCCACCGGCGTGGCCGGTGTCGCGCCCAACGCCAAGGTCCTGCCGGTCCGGGTCCTCGCCAAGTGCGGCGGCTCCCTCTCCGACATCGCGGACGCCATCATCTGGGCCTCCGGCGGGACTGTCTCCGGGATCCCCGCCAACGCCAATCCGGCCAAGGTCATCAACATGAGCCTGGGCGGCTCCGGCGCCTGCGGCACCACCTACCAGGCCGCAATCGACTCCGCCGTGTCGCGGGGCACGACCGTGGTGGTGGCGGCCGGCAACAGCAACCAGGATGCCTCCGGCTTCCGTCCGGCCAACTGCAACTCGGTGGTGACCGTCGCCGCCAGCAACCCGAGCGGCGCCCTCTCCTACTACTCCAACTACGGCGCCACCGTGGATCTCACCGCTCCGGGCGGCGACACCAGCGTCAGCGGCGGAGGCATCCTCTCCACGCTCAACACCGGAACCACGACGCCGGGTGCGGCGGGCTACGCCAGCTACCAGGGCACGTCGATGGCGACCCCGCACGTCGCCGGGCTCGTCGCCCTGATGAAGTCCAAGTCACCTGCCCTCACCCCGGCCCAGGTCGAGTCCACGCTCCGGCAGGGCACCCGGGCCATGCCCGGCGGTTGCACCAAGGGCTGCGGCGCCGGCCTCTCTGACGCCACGGCTACGATGGGGCTCCTCGGCGGAAGCACCCCGCCGCCGCCGTCGGGCAACCTGCTCCTGAACCCCGGCTTTGAAAGCGGCTCGGCGTCCTGGACCTCCAACCAGTCGGACACCTTCGAGACCGGCACGGCCGCCCGCAGCGGCAGCGGCTTCGCGGGGCTGAACGGCTGGGGCAAGTCGACGTCGTACACGCTGGACCAGGCCTTTTCCATCCCGTCCTCCGTCAGCGGCTCCTCGCTGTCCTTCTACCTGAAGACGCTCTCGGATGAGACCACCACCAGCACCGCATACGACACCCTGAAGGTCCAGGCCATCAGCGGCGGCGTGACCACGACGCTGGCCACCTACTCCAACCTGAACAAGTCCACCGGCTATGTCCTGAAGACGCTGGACCTGTCCTCGTTCAAGGGCAAGACCGTCACGCTGCGGTTCCTCGGCGTGGAGGATTCCTCCCTGGCAACGTACTTCTACCTTGACGACACCTCGGTGACCACCTCGTAGCACCACCGGCCGCTGCTAAGAATGGGCATGCCCTCCCTCCCCGGGAGGACATGCCCATTCTTTGTGCCCCGGAGTGGACATAACACCGCTATGTCCACGGGACGTCGCCGGCAGAGGGCATGTCCGGCGGCTCAGACCCCCTCGGCCTCGTCGACGGCGAGCTGCGATTCGAACATCCGGAAATAGCGGCCGCGCAGTGCCACGAGTTCCTTGTGCGTGCCCTGCTCCACGATCCGGCCGTCCTCGAGCATGTAGACGATGTCCGCCTTCTCGATCGTGGCGAGCCGATGGCTGATGGCGATGATGGTACTGCTGCGGTCGGCGAAGAGCCGGGTGAAGATCCGGTGCTCGGCCAGGGCGTCGATTGCCGACGTCGGTTCGTCCATCACCATGAAGGACGCGTCCCGGTAGAAGTTCCGGGCCATGGCCAGGCGCTGCCACTGCCCGCCGGACAGGCCGCTGCCCTTCCGGCCGCGCGGGTCCTCCATCCAGTTGCTGACGTGGTTATCCAGCCCGTTGGGCAGCTTGTTGATGAACTCGAGGGCCTCCGCGTCCGACGCGGCCCGGCGGATCCGGTCGTCGTCGCGCGGCGCATCGACGTCGCCGAAGAAAATGTTCTCCGCCGCGGTGGCGAACTCGTACTTCAGGAACTCCTGACTGAGCACCGCGAGGTGGCGGTGCCACGACTTCACGTCGACGGCGGCGAGGTCCACGCCGTCGAGCAGCACCTGGCCCGAATCCGGGCGGTAGAGCCCGGCGAGGATCCGGATCAGGGTGGACTTGCCGGCGCCGTTCTCGCCCACTACCGCGATGTGCTGGCCCTGCCGGATGGTCAGCGAGATCCCTTTGATGACCTCCAGCTCGCTGCCGGTGTAGGTGAACCGGATATCCCGCAGTTCCACGGTCCGGGGCGCCTGGAGCAGGGGCGGGGCATGGTCGGAGTGGACCGGCAGCGCCATGAACAGCTCGTAGTCCTTGAGGTTGGCGAGGTCCTCGTCGATGGAACTGAGCGAGGAGACGAGGCTGTTGGCGGTGGACAGGGCGCGGCTGACGATCTGCTGGACGTAGAGGAACTGCCCCACCGGCTGGGCCCGGGCGATGATCTGGCCCACCACCCAGATCAGCKAGACCACCTCCGCGCCGTATTGCMGGGCGTCGGCGGCGAGCTGTTTGGGGATGTAGCGCTTCTGGAAGTCGAGCCGGCGCTTCTCATCCGCGTCCCGGAGCCGGGAGCGGAGCCCCATCAGGTAGCCGACGATCCCGTAGAGCCGCATCTCGGCGATGTGCTGCGGGCGCAGCAGGTTGGTTTCGATCATCCGGCGCTGCCGGCGTGAATCGACCTGCGTGTTCCAGTGCGCGATCTGTTCCCGGGACAGTTTGAACTGCAGGTAGACGCTGGGCACGATCGCGACCAAAACGATCACCGCGATCCACCAGCTGACCAGCAGCAGCGCGCCGATCGCCAGGACCACCGAAACCAGTTGGGTGAAGATGGCGGCGATCCGGTCCAGGACCCGGGCGTAGGAATCGGAGAAGCGCTTCGCCCGGTCGTACAGGTCCACCGTTTCCTTGTCGTCGTAGCGCCAGAAGTCGAGGGCGAGGAACCGCTCGTACATCAGGTCCCCGACGATCGCGCCGACCCGGAAGCTCATCAGCTGCTGGATGTAGCGGTCCACGCTGCTGAAGGCTCCCCAGAACAGGCCAAGCGCCGCGGTGATGATGACGTAGACGATGGCCTGCTGCCCGGCGGCGGCGTTTCCCGCATAGGCGGCTGCCAGCGCCGTCGTGGTCAGCGCGGCGTAGTAGGTGGTGACGAGGGGCAGCAGCGCCGAGACCAGCGAGCCCACGACTTTCATGACGACGGCGGCGGGCGAGGCGCGGAAGCTGACCCGCAGAACCTGCGCAACGGCCCGGGCGTAGGGCCGCAGCGCCAGTTTCCGCTTCGGCTCGCGTGCGGGCAGGAGTTCGGACATGCCTCCAGCCTAGTTGCGGGCCGCGGCGGCGGAACGCGAAAGGGCCACGGGACGAATCCCGTGGCCCTTCAAGTCGGCGTGGTGGCAGGGGCCGGATGGGCCCACGGCGCCCGGGACTTAGCGCGAACCGTAGTTCGGCGCCTCCACCGTCATCTGGATGTCATGCGGGTGGGATTCCTTCAGCCCGGCCGGGGTGATCCGGACGAACTTGCCACGGGCCTTGAGCTCGGGGACGGTGGGTGCTCCGGTGTAGAACATGGTCTGGCGGAGGCCGCCGACCAGCTGGTAGGCCACGGAGGAGAGCGGGCCGCGGTACGCCACGCGGCCTTCGATGCCCTCCGGGATGAGCTTGTCGTCACCGGAAACGTCGGCCTGGAAGTAGCGGTCCTTGGAATAGGAGGTGTTCTTGCCGCGGGTCTGCATGGCCCCCAGCGAACCCATCCCCCGGTAGCTCTTGAACTGCTTGCCGTTGACGAAGATCAGGTCGCCCGGGGACTCGTCGCAGCCGGCCAGCAGGGAACCGAGCATAACGGTGTCCGCACCGGCGACCAGGGCCTTGCCGATGTCGCCGGAGTACTGCAGGCCGCCGTCGGCGATCAGCGGCACGCCGGCCGGGATGGCCGCCTTGGCGGACTCGTAGATGGCGGTGATCTGCGGGACGCCGACGCCGGCGACGACGCGGGTGGTGCAGATGGATCCGGGGCCGACGCCGACCTTGATGCCGTCGGCGCCGGCGTCGATCAGGGCCTGGGCGCCTTCGCGGGTGGCCGCCTGGCCGCCGATGATGTCCACGTGCGCTGCCACCGGGTCGGACTTCAGCCGGCGGATCATGTCCAGCACGCCCTGCGAGTGGCCGTTGGCGGTGTCCACGAAGAGGGCGTCCACGCCGGCGTCGATCAGGGCCATGGCCCGCTCCCAGCCGTCACCGAAGAACCCGATGGCGGCACCGACGCGCAGCCGGCCCTCGTCGTCCTTGGTGGCCAGCGGGTACTGCTCGGCCTTGGTGAAGTCCTTGGTGGTGATGAGGCCCTTGAGCCGGCCCTGCTCGTCGACGAGCGGGAGCTTCTCGATCTTGTTGGTGGCAAGCTTGTGCGAGGCTTCCTCGCGGCTGATGCCGACGTGACCGGTGACCAGCGGCATCTTGGTCATGACATCGCTGACCAGCCGGATCGGGAAATCCGTCTCCGGCACGAAGCGGGTGTCGCGGTTGGTGACAATGCCCAGCAGCCGCATGCCCTCGTCCACGACCGGCAGGCCGGAGACCCGGTAGTGCGAGCAGATCTCGTCCAACTCGGCCAGCGTGGCCTCGGGGCCGATGGTGAGGGGGTTGGTGATCATGCCGGACTCGCTGCGCTTGACCCGGTCCACCTGGTCGGCCTGGTCGGCGATCGAGAGGTTCCGGTGCACGACGCCAAGGCCGCCCTGGCGGGCCATGGCGATGGCCATCCGCGACTCGGTGACGGTGTCCATCGCGGCGGACAGCAGCGGCGTGTTCACCGTGATGCGCTTCGAGATCCGCGAGGAGGTATCAGCTTCGGAGGGGATGACGTTGGTGTGTCCCGGCAGGAGCAGGACGTCGTCGTAGGTCAGGCCAACAAAGCCGAAAGGGTCGTGTTCGGGCTGGGTCATGAGTGCGCCTCTTACCTTGGGTTTCTGGGTTCACGGGTAGGGGTTGCAGCAGATGACCAGCCCGTCATTACGGGCATGGCCTGTGCAGAGGTGTTGTGTAAATACTAGAACCTTGGCGGCGATCCCCATATTCCGGGACGCGAATGTGAGCAACGGCATCCGACTGGCGGCGCCGGGGGCGTCACTTCCAGCCGGTGGCGGCGAGCAGTCGCTTTTCGAACATTGGGATCATGCTTTGGACGTAGGTCTTGGTCAGGTGGTTGTCGTCCTTGTAGACGTACACGTTCCCGACGACGGCGGGGCAGGTCCCGTCGGCGCAGATGAAGTCGCTCATGTCCATCAGGTGCAGGCGGGCAACCTTGCCGCGGTAGTCGTCCAGCGGTGAGGACGCCGCCAGGGATTCCTGCAGCGGGACGTTGCACTCGGCGGCGTCGGGGCCCTTTTTCTGGACGCATTCGGGCATGTTGGTGGTGAACCGCGGGTTGTCGCGGATGCCGACAACCTCGATGCCGGCGTCGGTGAAGGGCTTGATCCCCTCCAGGTACTGCGGCACCTCGGTTTCGAACGGCGCCTCCTTGTGCGTCAGCGACGCGACCGTGAAGACGGCGTCGGGCTTGTGCGACAGGACGTAGTCGGAGCTGGCTTTGTTGAAGGCATTGCAGTCGGCATCCCGCTCGGGTGACTCTCCCCCGAAGCGGCAGTTTCCCTTGAGCAGGGTGACGACCTCCCAGCCGTGGCTCTTGGCGATGGGGCCCAGCGCGGCCATGTACTGCTGCGCATGCGAGTCGCCGAGCACCACGATTTTCTTGGTGACCTTGTCCGGCCGGCTGTTCTGCAGGCAGCCCTGCAGGAGGGGGTCGCTGGGCACGTTGCCGTCGGTGCAGAGCCCGTCGATGTCGGCCCATTCGTTCTTCATGGCGGCCGGTGCCGGGATGATCTTGGCCTCCGGCGTCGGCTTCCCGGCGTTCTCCGGGGCCAGGGCTGCGGCGCCGGGCGTCAGTTCCTTCGGCTGGGACGCGGCCGCGGCTTCGTCGGCCACAATGTGGCTCTGCCACAAAGTCACCGGGCCGGCCAGCAGGGCCCCGCAGGCGGCGATGACGACGGCGGTGCGCCAGGCGCGGCGCTGCGGCCAGTGCCACTCGCGCAGCGGCTTCTCCACGAAGCGGGTGGTGAGCACGGCCAGCACCACGGAGATGGCGACTATCGCGAGCCCCTGCCACAGGTCCGGCACGCTGACTCCCATCCCGGCCAGGGCCAGCACCAGCAACGGCCAGTGCCAAAGGTAGAGGGCGTAGGAGTTGTCGCCGAGGGCGACGAGCGGCCGCCAGGTCAGGAAACGGTCCACGCCGAACCGGCTGCCGCTCTGCCCCGCCACAATGATGGCGGCGGCAGCCAGCGTCGGCCACAGCGCGATGAATCCGGGGAAGGAACGGTCGACCGTCAGCAGCAGCCCGCAGGAGAGCATCGCCGCCAGTCCCGCCCAGCCCAGCACCAGGCGCAGGATCCTTCCCGGTTTCAGGTACGGCAGGGCCAGCGCCAGCAGCGAGCCCAAAGCGAATTCCCAGAGCCGCGCACGGGTGTCGAAGTAGGCGTAGGCCTGGTTGCTGGCGGTCTGCTCGATAGAGTAAACCAGCGATGCGGCGAAGATGGCGCCGAACGCGAGGGCCAGGAACAGGCGGTAATTCAGCAGTCGTTCGTCCACCCCGGTCCAGCGGCGCAGCGCGTAGCGCAGTCCCTTGCGCAGCAGGGCGGCGCCCGCGAACACGAGCGGCCACAGCAGGAAGACCTGCCCCTGGATGGACAGCGACCAGAAGTGCTGCAGCGGGCTGGCTCCCGAGTGGTCCTGGGCGTAGTAGTCCACGGCAGAGTCCGCGAGCAGCCAGTTCTGCCGGTACAACAGTGACGCCCAGGCCTGGTCGAGGATGTCCGGCCAGCGGCTTGCCGGCAGGATGGCCCAGGTGCCTGCCAGCACGCCCAGGACCACCACGACGACGGCGGGCAGCAGCCGCTTGAGCAGATGCAGCCAGTGGCTCACCAGGTGGAGCGGCTTACCGCTTTCCACCTTGCGGGCAAAGCTCAGGGTCATCAGGAAGGCCGAGATGAGAAGGAAGATGTCGACGCCACCGGAGACCCGGCCAAGCCACACGTGGTAGGTCACCACCATAAGAACGGCGAGGGCACGCAGGCCCTGCACCTCCGGGCGGTACCCCGATTTTCGGCTCGCGGGAGAACCCGCGGCCGCGTGCTGCGGGCTGGCTATGGTTCGCTCGTTCGTCACGCGGGATCCCTCAGGCTGGCTTCCAAAACATCAATGTTACCGAACCGTAATTTTCATTGCCACTTTCCGGGGCGCCTTCCGCCCGGGATTCCCGGGGCAGGGCGTACCGGCGAGGCTAGGCTGTTACGAGTCGAAGGAGGCCGCGAGTGATCGTGCAGGTGCGGATATGTGTCCCGGAGGAGCTCTCCGGAGCCGTGGTGGAGTGCTGCTCCGGTGAGCTTGGCGTCGCGGAGGTTGCGTTGCACCCCGGCGCCTCGGTGGTGCCGCCGGGCAACGTCATCCTCGTGTTCATGGCACGGGAGTCCGTCGAGTCGCTGATCGAAAAACTCCACGCACTGAACGTCCAGGACGTTGGCTCCATCTCGGTCACCACGCCGGAGCTGGTGCTTTCCGATCGCGCGGACCAGGCGGTCGCTGAGGCGCCCGGCGAAGGTGCGGACGCGATGATCTGGGATGAGGTGTCGCGGCAGACCGGGGAGGATTCCCGGCTGACGTGGAGCTACCTGGCGTTTCTGGTCCTCGCGACGCAGCTGGCCGCGATCGGCATCGTCACCGACTCGACCATCGCGATCGTCGGTGCCATGGCGGTGGGGCCCGAGTTCGGCCCGCTCGCCGCCCTGGCCGTGGCCCTGGTGCGGCGCCAGTGGCGGCTGGGGCGCAGCGCGGCACTGGCACTCGGTGTCGGGTTCCCGGTCGCGATGCTGGCGGCGGCCTTCACGGCCTGGCTCTCCGTACCACTCGGGCTCTTTCCAGCTGACGCCCTGGACCGCGGTTCGGCTGTGGAGTTCATCTATCACCCGGGGCCCTATTCCCTGATTGTCGCCCTGCTGGCAGGGACCGCCGGCATGCTGTCCGTGATCAGCCGGCGCTCGGCGGCCCTCATCGGGGTGTTCATCTCCGTGACCACCGTCCCGGCCGCCGGTTTCGTAGCGGTTTCCCTCGTGCTGGGCGAGTACCAGAAGGCCGCAGGTTCCGCCCTCCAGCTCCTTGTGAACTTGGTCGGGATTATTGTCTCGGCGGTGGCGGTGCTGCTGTTCTACCGGCTAGTCACGAAGCGGCTGCCGCGCGACGCCGCGCGGAAGCTGCGGAGGAACGCCCAGCGCCTGCACCACTGAGCTGCACCGTGGCGGCCCCGGGGCGGCCCCCGCGGGGCCTGCGCGCTACATCCAGCCGGTCGACTCAGCGAGCCGCTGGCCGAACACGGGTGACATCGAGGCCACATACGTGCGGGTCAGGTGGTTGTTGTCCTTGTAGACGAACGTGTTCCCGACCACCCCCGGGCAGGTTTTTCCGTCGCAGATCAGGTCGGTCATGTCAACGAACGACAGTCCTGGCACCCGGCCATGCAACGGAGCCAGAGGGCTCTTCGCGGCGAGCACGTCGCGTTCGGCGCGTTCGCAGTCCGGGCTCTCAATTCCCTTGTTCGCCACGCATTCGGCAATGTTGAAGTTGAAGCGCGGGTTATCGCGGATAGCGACCATTTCGACGTGCTTCCCGGTCCAGAATTTCGCGGTCGCTTCAAGGCCGGGTGACAACTTTTCCGCCGGGGAAGACACCGCGGCGACGGTGCCCACGGTGATGATGGCGTCCGGCGGATTGTCGGTGACCTCTTCCGTGACGGCAGCGTTGAAGGTGTCACAGGGAATGGACCGCCCCTGGGCGGCAATGGTGTACCGGCAGCCGGCCCGGAGGATGGAATAGACGCGCCAACCGTTCTTCTTGCCGACGGCATCGATAGCGGCCAGCCACTGCTGCGCGTGGGAATCCCCCAGCACGAGGACGGTCTTGGCGGGCTTGTCCGGAGCCGTGTTCTGCGAGCAACTGCTCCTCAGCGAACGGTCCTCGGGTTCAAGGTCGCCGGAGCACCGGTTGCCCAGGCTGGACCAGTCGTTCTTGAGCTGTTCGGGCAGGGGCAGGATCGGGGCGTCGCTGTCCGCCGCGCTGACGAAACCGGGCACCAGGGCCAGGGCGCCGGGGTTGTTCCGCTGTGACTCTGCCATCACAGCCTGCGCTTGGAAGTGCTGCTGGAGCTGCACCCCGGTGAGCGGCACCGCGACCACTGCGAGGCAGAGCGCCACGGCGAGGGCAGCGCGCCGACGTCGGACTTCCGGCCATGCCCAGGACCGCCACGGCTTCTCGACGAAACGGGTGGTCAGGAAGGCGAGCCCCAGTGAGACGGCGATGATCAGGCTGCCTGAAAGCCATCCCGCATGCTCCTTGCCGCTCCAGGCCAGGGCAAGCACCAGGACGGGCCAGTGCCAGAGGTAGAGGGCGTAGGAATTATCTCCGAGCCTTACGAGGGGGCCAGCGCTGAGGATGCGGTCCACTCCCCAGCGGCTGTTGGTCTGCCCGGCCAGGATGACGCAGCTGGCGGCCAGGGTGGGCCAGAGCGCCACGAACCCGGGGAAAGCCCCTTCCACATCCAGGATGAAGCCGCAGCTGACCATGGCCAAGACACCGACCCAGCCGAGGACCACGCGCACCGACTGCGAAAGGAACGACAAGCCCGGCAGGAACAAGGCCAGAAGCGTGCCCAGTGCGAACTCCCAGAGGCGTGCGCCGGTGTCGAAGTAGGCCTGGGACTGGTTGGTGGCCGTGTAGTAGATCGAGAAGGTCAGCGAAGCCAGGAAGATCGCGGCGAAGATGTAGCTGAGCAGCGCCCGGTAGCGCAGGTTGTACCGTCGTGCGAGGAACGCTGCGCCGGCAAAGATTAGCGGCCACAGGATAAACACCTGGCCCTGGATGGACAGCGACCAGAAGTGCTGGAGCGGGCTGGCCAGCGCGTGGTCCCCCGCGTAGTAGTCGACGGCTTCGGCCTGCAGGACGCGGTTTTCCACGTAGAACAGCGATGCCCAGCTCTGCGCGACCACATCCGGGAAGCGGGTGCGGGGCAAAAGGAAGTAGCTGGCCGCCAGCGTGGTGACAATGACGACGGCGGCCGCCGGCAGGAGCCGCCGGAACAGGTGCAGCCAATGCTTGATCAGCGCCATCTGCGAACCCCGCTCGAAGCGGCCCACGAACTGCAGCGTCATCAGGAACGCCGAGATCAGCAGGAAGATGTCGACGCCGCCGGACACCCGGCCAAACCAGATGTGGTAGGTGACCACCATGAGCACCGCGAGCGAACGCAGTCCTTGGATTTCCGGCCTGAATTTCGTCCCCCGGGCAGGACGTGGCTCGGCGCTCGTTTCGCGCGGCGAGACGAGCGTTACCGCTCCAGACATACAAACCCCCGTAGAAACAACGCAAGACAGCCAGAGCAACTATACAACCCGGTTCGGCGTCGGTCCCTTTCGGATGACGCCGGCCACGATGCCCGGACCCCGACGGCATGGCTCCGGGGAACAAAAAGGACCGGACCAGCTGACGCTGGTCCGGTCCCTTCTTTGCACGGAACCTAGTGCGCGGGAACCTTAGTGCTGGTGTCCGGCGTGCTCGTCCTCGTCGGCCGGCTTTTCCACCACGAGGGTTTCGGTGGTGAGAACCAGCGCCGCGATGGAGGCCGCGTTGCGGAGGGCCGCGCGGGTGACCTTGACGGGGTCGATGACACCGGCCGCGATCAGGTCCTCGTATTCGCCGGTCTTGGCGTTGAAGCCTTGGTTGACGGCGGATTCGGCCACCTTGGCGACGACGACGTAGCCGTCAAAGCCGGCGTTCTGGGCGATCCAGCGCAGCGGCTGGGTCAGGGCCCGGCGGACGATGCCCACGGCAGCTGCCGCGTCGCCGTCGAGCGCCTGGACAGCCGGATCCTCATCAAGCGCCTTGAGGGCGTGGATGAGGGCGGAGCCGCCGCCGGCCACGATGCCTTCTTCGAGGGCAGCGCGGGTGGAGGACACGGCGTCCTCGATGCGGTGCTTCTTTTCCTTCAGCTCGACCTCGGTGGCAGCGCCAACCTTGATCACGCCGATGCCGCCGGCCAGCTTGGCCAGGCGTTCCTGCAGCTTTTCCTTGTCCCAGTCCGAATCGGTGCGGGTCAGCTCGGCGCGCAGCTGGGCAACCCGGGCCGCGACGTCCTCGGCCGAACCGGCGCCGTCAACGATGGTGGTGTTGTCCTTCGTGACGGTGATGCGGCGGGCGGTACCCAGGACCTCAAGGCCCACGGTGTCCAGGCTGAGGCCCAGTTCCGGGGAGACAACCTGCGCGCCGGTGAGGGTCGCGATGTCCTGCAGCATGGCCTTGCGGCGGTCTCCGAAACCGGGAGCCTTGACGGCCACGACGTTCAGGGTGCCGCGGATACGGTTGACGATCAGCGTGGAGAGTGCCTCGCCGTCGACGTCTTCGGCGATGATGAAGAGCGGCTTGGAGCTCTGCAGCGCCTTTTCCAGCAGCGGCAGGAATTCCTGGACCGAGGAGATCTTGCCTTGGTTGATCAGGATAAGGGCGTCTTCGAGGACTGCTTCCTGGCGTTCCGCGTCGGTGACGAAGTACGGGGACAGGTAGCCCTTGTCGAACTGCATGCCCTCGGTGAGGACCAGTTCGGTCTGCGTGGTGGAGGACTCCTCGATGGTGATCACACCATCCTTGCCGACTTTGCCGAAGGCCTCGGCCAGGAGCTCGCCGACCTCGTCGCTCTGTGCGGAGATCGCGGCCACGTTGGCCACCTGGGTGCCCTCGACCGGGCGGGCGTTTTCGAGCAGGCGGGCGGCCACGGCCTCGACGGAGACCTCGATGCCGCGCTTGATCTGGCCCGGGGCGGCGCCGGCGGCAACGTTGCGCAGGCCTTCCTTGACCAGGGCCTGGGCGAGCACGGTGGCGGTGGTGGTCCCGTCGCCGGCGACGTCGTTGGTCTTGGTGGCGACCTCCTTGGCGAGCTGTGCGCCAAGGTTCTCATACGGGTCGTCCAGCTCTACTTCGCGGGCGATGGTCACACCGTCGTTGGTGATCGTGGGGGCGCCCCACTTCTTGTCCAGCACGACGTTGCGGCCGCGCGGGCCGAGCGTCACCTTGACCGTGTTGGCGAGCTTATCGATGCCGGCTTCGAGCGACCGGCGGGCAGCGTCGTTAAACGCAAGCTGCTTTGCCATGGTTTTGTCCTTTCAAGACAGAACCCCGCGCAGCCGTTCGTTCAAAGCGAAGGATCGGCGGCGCGGGGGTCCAAGAGAGTTACTTTACGACGATCGCCAGAACGTCGCGGGCGGAGAGCACGAGGTACTCGGTGCCGCCGGTCTTAACTTCGGTTCCGCCGTACTTGGAGTAGATGACAACGTCGCCAACGGCAACGTCAACGGGAACGCGGTTGCCATTGTCATCAAAGCGGCCGGGGCCTACTGCAACAACTTCGCCTTCCTGCGGCTTCTCCTGTGCGGAGTCCGGGATAACCAGGCCGGAAGCCGTGGTCTGCTCGGCTTCGAGCGGGCGGACAACAATACGATCCTCAAGAGGCTTAATAGAGACCGACACTCGGACCTCTCCTTTTCGTCAGCAAATTTGTGGACTATGAAGCGGTGATCCGTGGCGTACAAACCGTCGTCGCGGTGCCGGCAGTAGCCCGGCGGAACATGCTTCACGTGTTAGCACCCGCCTAGGGAGAGTGCTAATGACGACTCTATGTAAGTAGTTAGCACTCGGTCAAGGTGAGTGCCAGAAGTTCGTCACTGGTGAACGTCCGGCGGGACCGTCCGGAGTGACGGACATGCTCATCGCCAGCTGCCGGCAATGGACATATCGGCAATATGTCCGGTGCTGGTGCCGAAGGATGGGCATGTCCCTCGGTCCGCGCCCAGGCTGGGGCGGCCTACTCCCCCGCCAGGTCCTCGTAGTCCCAGTCCTGGCCGTCGTCGTCTTCCTCGATCCGGGCGGAGGCGTTGCGTTCGCGGTACAGCACGAAGCCGCCGGCGAGGGCAGCGACCACGCCGAGGACGAGGGCGATGATGCCGCCCACCCGGGCTGCGGCATAGGTGTCACGGATCGCGCGCGCCTCATCGGTCGCATCCTTCACGTCTTTGCCGCCGACCGAGTAGACGGTCGCATTGAAGGAGTCCAGTAAGAAGATAATGACGAGCAACGCCACGCATACGACGGCGATCACGATGCCGGCGATCAGCGCCGGCCGGGCGAAGCGGGCCAGTCCCCGGCTGTCCCGGGCCTCCCCGACGGTGTTCTCCCGGGTGCCTGCCGTGCCGAAGTCGTCTGTGTCCCTGCCATCCATGCCGTCCAGCCTATCGGGCGCGCCCGGCGTTCCCCGCCTGAACTACGCTTGATGGCATGGCTGAGACTACGCAGGACCAGATCGCCCCGCTCCTCAATCCGGAGGGCTGGGAGCTGCTGGCCTCGCTGGGACCGTACCGCGAGGAGGAGGCCTTCCGCCTCAACGCCTCGCTCCGGAAGGCCGGTCATTCCCCCGAGCTGGTCTCCGCGGCACTCACCCAGTCCCGCCTGCGGACAAAGGCGGAAGCGAAGTTCGGTGAATTCGCCCGGCAGATGATTTTCACCCGGGCCGGCCTGGAACAGGCCACCCGGCTGACCGTAGCGGCGCGGCACGCGCAGCGCTTCGCCGAGGCCGGGATTGCCCATGTGGCGGATCTGGGCTGCGGACTGGGAGCCGACGCAATGGCCCTGGCCTCGCTGGACATCAAGGTGACCGCCGTGGAACTGGACGAAACCACCGCCGCCTGCGCCACGATGAACCTGATCCCGTTCCGGAACGCCACCGTCGTCCATGCCGATGCCGCCGCCGTCCCGCTCGACGGGATTGACGGCGTCTGGCTGGACCCGGCGCGCCGCACCACCTCAAGTTCCGGGACCAAGCGACTCTGGGATCCGGAGGACTTCTCCCCCCCGCTGTCCTTCGTGGAATCCCTGGCCTCGTCCGGCCGTGCCGTCGGCGTGAAGATGGGCCCGGGCATGCCGCATGCCTCCGTCCCGGAGGACTGCGAGGCGCAGTGGGTCTCGGTGGGCGGCGACGTCACCGAAGTTGCGCTGTGGTTCAACGCGGTCCGCCGGCCCGGAATCCGGCGTGCCGCGCTGGTACTCGGCCCGCAAGGCGCCGCGGAGCTCACCAGCTCGGAGGACTTCGGCGCCGGGCCGGAGGCCCCGCTGGGCCCGGTGGAAGGCTACCTCTACGAGCCCGACGGCGCCGTGATCCGCGCCGGCCTGGTCGCCGACGTCGCGCTCCAGCTGGGCGGTCATCTGCTGGACGAACACATCGCCTATATCTGCGCGCCGGAACTGCACGATACCCCGTATGCCCGCGCGTACAAGGTCCTTGAGGTGATGCCGTTCAACGTCAAGGCGCTCAAGTCCTGGGTCAAGGACAACGGCGTGGGCGTCCTTGACATCAAGAAGCGCGGCACCTCGGTCACGCCGGAGGAACTGCGCAAGCAACTGCTCCCCGGCGGCGGCAGGAGCGCCAAGAATGCGGCCAAGAAGACGGCCACCCTGGTCCTCACCAGGATCGGGGAGGAGCGGGTGGCCATCTCGGTGGAACCGGCCTAGGGCCGGCCTTGCGGGGCGGGGCTACTGGGCCCGCATGAACTCCTCGGCGGCACGGACCTGTTCGTCGCTGGGCCGGATGCCCGTGTAGAGCACGAACTGTTCGAGGGCCTGGATGGTGGCGACCTCGGCGCCGGTGATCACCTGCTTGCCGGCCGCACGCGCGGCTTTGATCAGCGGCGTTTCGGCGGGCAGCGCCACAACATCGAACACCACCTTCGCGGCCGCCACGGCTTCCGGCGGGAAGGACAGGGCGCCGGACTCGGGGCCGCCAGCCATGCCGACGGGCGTCACGTTGATCAGCAGGTCGGCTGTGCCCTCTGCGGAATCCGGGGCCGGGAGTACTGCACGCCATTCGAATCCGTAGAGCCCGGCGAGCGCCCGGCCGGCCGCCTCGTTGCGGGCGATGATCGTGACGTGCCGGAATCCGGCGTCGCGCAGTGCCGCCGCAGTGGCCTTCGCCATTCCACCGGCGCCCAGCAGCCACACCGTGTAGTCCGTGGGGACGGCGTTGCGTTCCAGCAGCTGCTCGATCGCCGTGTAGTCGGTGTTGTAGGCCGTGAGCTTACCGCCGTCGTTGACGATCGTGTTGACCGAGTCGATGGCTTTCGCGGACGGGTCCATGACATCCACGAGGGCGATCACGTCTTCCTTGAATGGCATGGACACGGCGCAGCCGCGGATGCCCAGGCCCCGCACGCCGGCGATGGCCTGGGCCAGGTCGGTGGGGGCGAAGGCCTTGTAGATCCAGTTCAGGCCCAGCTGTTCGTACAGGTGGTTGTGGAAGCGGGTCCCGTTGTTGCTCGGCCGGGCCGAGAGCGAGATGCACAGGGTCATGTCTTTATTCAGGATGGGCACAGCACCATTAAACGCCACGAAACGCCACGGCAACGGCTCAGCGGCAGCCGGAACCAGGCCCTTGCCGCCCGACGGCGACCGGCAGCTTCCCGGGGGCGCTGGTCCGGACTCCATCCGAGGGGGCGTGGCTTCGCGGAACGGGCATCTCCGGCCGGCGGAGGGGCGCTGTGGACACTCCGGCCCTGGGACGGGGCGGGATTCGAGGCGCCGGGGCCGGTGCAGCCTGTGGATACCAGGGCGAGCCCTGTCAGAACCGCCGCGGCTGCCGGGAACAGGCTTCTTCTGTGAAAACTCTCACGCATCAGCTGTAACTTGACCACCAGTTGGATGCTACCCCTGCACTAGACTTTGAACACCGCTGCCTGGCCACTGCATGCCGCAACCGGGCTGCACCAGCGGCCAATGAACACCAGCGGCCAATGAACACCGGCGGCGAACACACACTGGCAGGTGACAAACACCGGCGGGCAACAAAACAGCGAAGGGACCACATGAAGATTGATTTCGCTTCATCCAGGCAATCAACTCTTGGTGTGGAATGGGAGCTCGCGCTCGTCAACGCCGAAACCGGTGAGCTGGCCTCGGTGGCCAGCGAGGTGCTCCGCGGCGTGTCCGCCCGGCATCCCGAGCTGAACGAGGATGACGAACACCCGCACATCAAACAGGAGCTGCTGCTCAACACGGTGGAGCTCGTCACGGGCATCTGCACCACCGTGGCGGAAGCGAAGGCGGACCTGAACAGTTCCCTCGCCGCGGTGCGCGAGGTCACCGACCCGATGGGCGTCGAAGTCTTCTGCGCCGGCAGCCACCCCTTCAGCCCGCCGCAGCTCCAGCCCGTCACCGACAAGGCGCGGTACGCCAAGCTGATCGACCGCACCCAGTGGTGGGGCCGCCAGATGGTCATCTACGGCGTCCACGTGCACGTGGGCCTCGACAGCCGCGACAAGGTACTTCCTGTACTCGACGGGCTCGTCAATTACTTCCCGCACTTCCAGGCGCTTTCCGCCTCCAGCCCGTTCTGGGGCGGCGAGGACACCGGCTACGCCTCGCAACGCGCGCTGATGTTCCAGCAGTTGCCGACGGCGGGACTGCCGTTCCAGTTCTCCAGCTGGGAAGAATACGAGTCCTACGTCCAGGACATGTTCACCACCGGGGTGATCGACACCCTCTCCGAGATCCGCTGGGACATCCGGCCGGTACCCAACCTCGGCACCATCGAGATGCGCATCTGCGACGGCCTGGCCACGCTTGAGGAGGTGGGGGCCATCGCCGCCCTGACCCAGTGCCTCGTGGACGAGTTCTCCACCATCCTGGACAACGGCGGCACCATCCCGACCATGCCGCCCTGGCATGTCCAGGAAAACAAGTGGCGCGCGGCCCGCTACGGTCTGGACGCAATTATCATCCTCGACGCCGAGGGCAACGAGCAGCTCGTCACCGAGCACCTGCGGGAGACGCTGGCCCGGCTCGAGCCCGTGGCTGCCAAGCTCGGCTGCAGCGCGGAGCTGGCCGACGTCGAGAAGATTATCGAGCGCGGGGCCGGCTACCAGCGGCAGCGCCGCGTCGCCGCGGAGCACGGCGGGGACCTGCGCGCCGTCGTCCTGGATCTGGTCGAGCAGATGCGCAAGGGGCCCGAAGCCTAGATTCCTGGGCCGTCTCCTAGGCGGATACGCTCGTCACCGGCATCGACGAGTCCGGCGCGAAGCTGAGCCCGCTCGGCACTATTCCGTACATCACCAGCTGCGCCCCGAGCGCGGCCACCATGGCCCCGTTGTCCGTGCACAGCGAGAGCGGCGGGACGGTCAGCCGGATTCCGGCCGCCGTGCACCGCTGCTCCGTGAGCTGGCGCAACCGCGAGTTCGCCGCCACTCCCCCGCCCAGCAGCAGTTCGGTGATGCCGTTTTCGCGGCAGGCGAGCACCGCCTTGGAGGTGATCACGTCCACCACGGCCTCCTGGAAGGCGGCCGCGATGTCCGCCACCGGCACCGCTTCGCCGCGCGCCTCAAACTGCTCCACGCAGCGGGCGACGGCGGTCTTGAGTCCGCTGAAGGACCAGTCGTAGCGGTGCGGGCCGGGTTCTTCGGCGGTCCCCATGTACTTGGGCTGGGTAAGACCGCGGGGGAAACGGATCGCCTTCGCATTGCCGGTGCGTGCCAGCTTGTCGATGGCCGGCCCGCCCGGGTAGCCGAGCCCCAGCAGCCGGGCCACCTTGTCGTACGCCTCGCCGGCGGCGTCGTCGATCGTGGAGCCCAGCAGCTCGACGTCGTCCGTGATGCTGCGGATCCGGAGGATCTCGGTGTGGCCGCCGGAGACCAGGAGCGCGCCGAGGTTCTCCGGCAGGGCGGTCCCGGAGCCGGCCGCCTGCCCGCTGTCGTCCGAGCCGCCGTCCTCCGGCGCGCCGCCGCCGGGCTCGAGCAGTCCGACGCCCACATGCGCCACGAGGTGGTTGATCGCGTACAGCGGCTTGCCGGTGGCGACGGCGAGGGCCTTGGCTGCGCAGACGCCCACCATCAGGGCTCCGGCCAGTCCCGGGCCGGAGGTGACAGCGATGGCGTCGATATCGTCCAGCGTCACTTCCGCTGCGGCGAGCGCTTCCCGGAGGGTGGGGACGAAGGCGTCGAGGTGCGCGCGGGAGGCGATCTCGGGGATGACCCCGCCGAAGCGCACGTGCTCCTCCATGGAGGACGAGACGGTGTTGGCGAGCAGGCGGGTGCCGCGGACGATGCCGACGCCGGTCTCGTCGCAGGAGGACTCGATCCCAAGCACCAGCGGGGCGGAGCTGCGTGGGTGGTGGTTCATTCTTGGCCTGTTCCCCTTGGCTGTGTGTGGTCCGTGGTGTTGCCGGGCGCTGGCTGTTCCGTCGCGTGCAGCTCGAGGCGCATGATGAGCGCGTCGACGCCGTCGCGGTAGTAGCGCGGCCGGACATGGATCTGCTCGAAGCCGAAGCGCCGGTAGAGCTGCTGGGCGCGGGGGTTGTCCGCGCGCACCTCCAGCAGCACATCGGCCGCATGCCGCCGCCGGCTTTCCCGGATGAGCTCGGTCAGCAGCGCCGAACCGATGCCACGGCCCTCCTGTTCGGGCACAACCGCGATGGTCTGCACGTCCGCGATGGGTTCGATGCACATCAGCCCCGCGTACCCGACGATTGAGCCGCCGGACTCGGCAACGATGTAGCGTCGGGTCTCGGTCTGGGCGAGCTCGTCGACAAACATCTGCAGGGGCCAGGCGTCCACCGGGAACAGCCGGCGCTCCAGCTCGTGCACCGCGGGGATGTCCGCGGAGGCCATGTCCCTGAGGCTCACACCTGCCGGGGACGGTCCGCGCGGCGTATCCGGGGCGTTCACAGGGCGCGCTTCCGCGGGCCCGGGACCTGCGCGTCCGATTCCCGCAGGTACAACGGGGTGGTGTCCAGGAGCTGCTCGCCGGCGGCGAGCCGCGCCAGCGCGAACTGGCCCAGCGAAAGCGCCTCGGGCTGCCGCGCGGCGAACTCGGGGACGGCATTGAGGACGTCCGGGTACAGGCCCGCGCCCGCGCCGTAGACCGGAAGGTCCGGCAGATCGGCGGCGAAGCCCACATGCGGCCCGTCCAGCAGCTGCGGCAGCTGGCTCCCGGCCAGCGCGTAGCGGGCCCAGTAGACCTCCTTGCGCCGCGCGTCGGTGGCCACAATGAACTCCGGGGCCGCTTCCGTGGACTCCGCTACCTCCAGGGCAATGGCATCCAGGCTCATGAGCCCGTAGAGGGGCTTTTGCCAGACGAAAGCCAGGCTGCGGGCGGTGACGATGCCGGAGCGGAGGCCCGTGAATGGACCCGGTCCCACCCCGGTGACAATGACGTCGACGTCGGCGCCGCTGAGACCCGCGGCGGCGAGCAGCTGCTTGATGCCCGGGGCCAACACCTCGGCATGGCTGCGGGTGTCCGCGGTGGCGAAGCTGCCGACGACAGATTCCAGGGAATCATCGGAAACGAGCGCCGCGCTGGCAACGGCCGAGGTATCGATGGCGAGGATCAGCATCTTCAGTCCGTTTCCGTGGTCGCGGGCAGGTCAGGGATTCCGGCAAGGGCGGCGGGCGGTTCGGCCCAGCGCGGCCCAAAGCCGCGGAAGACCACGGTCCTGGGCTCGTCGGCGTCGTCGGTGTCGAAATCCAGCACGTCGGTGCCGCTGGGCTGGGCGGGGCCGGACGGGGCTGTGCCGCTGGGCGGGGCTGTGCCGCTGGGCTGGGCTGTGCCGCCCAGCCGGCGTTGCAGCTCAACCTCCAGCCGGCTCTCGCTCAGGTGCTCCACCCGGCCGCGGCCCCACTCCACGACGGTCACTGCACTGTCCATGGTGTTTTCCAGGTCGATGTCGTCGATTTCGGAAGCAGAGGCGAGCCGGTACGCGTCGACGTGGACCAGGTCCGGGCCGCCGGGACGGGGTCCGTCCGGAAGGTTGGGGTGGATCCGCACCAGCACGAACGTGGGAGAGATGATTCCGGCGCGGACGCCAAGGCCCTCGCCGAGCCCCTGCGTGAAGGTGGTCTTCCCGGCGCCAAGCTCGCCGCTGAGCACTAGCAGGTCGCCCGCCTGCAACTCGGCGCCAAGGCCGGCCGCGAGGGCATGTGTCTGCTCCGCGGTCCCCACTTCCAGGGTCCGCTGCCAGGCCGGGTGGCTCACTGCGCGGCCCCGTCGCCCGGTGCGGGCTCTTCGTTGATGTAGCGGCGCGGCACCCGCGGGCTGATGCGGGTGACGATCTCGTAGTTGTTGGTGCCGGCTGCCCTGGCCCAGTCCTCGGCGGTGGGACCGCCGTCGGCACCGTTTCCGAACATCACGGCTTCGGCACCCAGCAGGCTGGGACCGCCGGCGGAGACGTGGAGCGGGCCGAGGTCGATCACCATCTGGTCCATCGCGATGCGGCCCACCACGGGGTAGCTGATTCCGGCCACCCTGATCGGACCTCCGGTGGCGACGCGCGGAACGCCGTCGGCGTATCCCAGCGGGACGAGGCCCAGCGTGCTGGCGCCCCCGGTGCGGTAGTTCAGTCCGTAGGAGACACCCTGGCCGGCGGGCACGTCCTTGCAGTGCGAGACGACGGTGCGGACTGTCATTGCCGGGCGCAGCCCGATCTCCGCGGAAGTCTGGCCCTCGAACGGTGAGAGCCCGTAGATGCCGAGGCCCACCCGGACGAGGTCGAAGTGCGTGTCCGGGCGGGACAGCGTCGCCGGGGTGTTCGCGAGGTGGCGGACCTCGGGATCGACGCCGGCGTCCTGGGCCATCGCCAGGACATCGCGGAAGGCGGCAAGTTGCTCGTCGGTTTCGGGGCGCTCGGGTTCGTCGGCCACGGCAAGGTGGGAGAAGATGCCCACGACCCGCAGCAGGCCCTGGTCCTGGTAGTCCATCGCTTCGCCGAGCAGGGTGTCCCAGGACTCCAGGGTGGCGCCGTTGCGGCCGAGCCCGGTGTCCACCTTCAGGTGAATCCTGGCTGGGCGCTCCTGCTCGCGGGCTGCGGTTACGATCCGGCCCAGCTCCCAGCCGGAGCAGCCGATGTCGATCCCGGCAGCGACGGCGGCGGCAAAGTTGCTCTCGGGGGTGTGCAGCCAGGCCAGCAGGGGGGCCTCGATCCCGGCGGCGCGCAGGGCAAGCGCCTCGGAGATATGCGCGACGCCTAGCCAACTGGCCCCGGCGCTGAGCGCGGCGCGGGCCACCGGGATGGCCCCGTGGCCGTATGCGTCGGCCTTGACGACGGCCATCACCTTCGCCGGCGAAGCCACCTTGGCCAGCCGCCGGACGTTGTGCCGTATCGCCTCGAGGTCGATGACGGCCGAGCGCTCCTCGACGTGGTCCGGACCTGCTTCCGCCACCGGCCGGAAATCACCTGTTGCTGCTGGGTATATCACTTTACGATTCTACGGGTGGCCGCAGATCCTGCTGAATTCCGCTGGCGCCCCGCACTTTGGGACATGCCCATCCTTGGCTTCGGGACATGCCCACTCCTCGCAGCCGCGACTGGGCATATGCGGACTATGTCCAGTCCACGGCCCGGGCGCAGGGCATGTCCCTCGGCCCGCACCCCGCGGCATCCCAAACCATTCACGGATCCATTCCTGGCGTCGGGACATGCCCACTCCTCGCAGCTACGAGTGGGCATATGCGGAATATGTCCAGTCCACGGGCCGTACGCAGGGCATGTCCCTCGGCCCGCAGCCCGCGGCGCCCCCGAACCATTCACGGATTCATCCCTGGCTTTGGGACATGCCCACTCCCCGCGGCCAAGGGCGGGCATATGCGGACTATGTCCAGTCCACGGCCCGGGCGCGGGGCATGTCCCTCGGCCCGCACCGCGCGGCGCCCCCGAACCATTCACGGATCCATCCCTGGCTTTGGGACATGCCCACTCCTCGCAGCCACGAGTGGGCATATGCGGAATATGTCCAGCCCACGGGCCGTACGCGGGGCATGTCCCTCGGCCTGCGGGCCTGCACCCGCTCCCCAGCCGCCCGCCACCCCAAGGGCTACGCGTCGGAGAGGTGCGCGATCGTCGCCGTCGCCCGCCGCTGCGCCTCCGGCGGCACGTCGCGGACGATTTCTTCCAGGAAACGGTAGCGGCGCAGCCATTGACTGCCCTGCCGCTCCTTGCGGGCATTGGCCCGCTGCCACCAGTCGGCGAGGTCGCCCCAGCCGGGAGCGGCCAGCGAGCCGCCCACCTGCTGCACGGCCAGGGCCGCGCACAGGTTGGCGAACCGGAGCCGGTCCCCCAGCGGCCAGCCGGCCAGGCAGCCGACGATGAACGCGGCCCCGAAGCAGTCCCCGGCCCCGGTGGGGTCGAAGGCCGCCACGGGCAGCGACGGCACCCACTCCTCCTCACCGGTCTCGGAGTCCACCGCCATGGATCCCTGCGGCCCCAGGGTCACCACGGCCACTGGGACCCTGTCCGCGAGCGCGTAGAGCGCGGCCCACGGGTTGTCCTTGCCGGTGAACGCCATGGCCTCCTGCTGGTTCGGCATGAAGGCGTGGAAGTATTTCAGGTTGTCCAGTCGCGCCTGCGCCCACGTCCCGGTGGGATCCCAGCCGACGTCGCCGAAGAGACGCACACCGGCCCGGTGAGCGTCGACGGCCCACGGTTCCAGCTCCTCGCCTAGCTCGGCGACGGCGGCGAGCGCGGGCGGCGGGCAGCCGATCAGTTCGCTTGAGGTTACCGGCGCCGGGTGGCCGTGGGTCACCATGGACCGGTCCTTCTCGACACTCAGCGACACGGTGACCGGCGAGTGCCAGCCGGGAACGCGCCGCGACAGCGACAGGTCCACGTGTTCCTGCCGGTCGAGGATCTTCCAGTTGTAGTCGCCGTAGCCGTCGTCGCCAAACGCTGCGGCCAGCCCGGTCCTCAGCCCCAGCCGTGCCGCGGCGATGGCCTGGTTCGCCACCCCGCCGGGACAGCTGCCCATCCCGTCGCTCCAGATTTCCGTGCCGGGCCGGGGTGCGTGCGGCAGCCCGGTGAAAATGATGTCCTGGAATACGGTGCCGGTCAGGAGCACGTCGAAGCTTCCCGCCGCCGGGGTACGGACGGCGGCGAGCGGGTCGAAGCGCGGCGCTGGAATCGCGTCCATACACGGCACACTACGCCGTCCAGGTAACCGGCGAAAGACGACGTTCCGGGCCCATCAGCGCGGCGCGGAATAGACTGCAGCCATGCGGCTCATGATTGCTGGCGGCGGCGGATTCCGGGTGCCGCTGGTCTACCGGGCGCTCTCCGCCGGTCCCTTTGCCGGGCTGGTCCGGGAGCTGGTGCTGTACGACGTCGACGCCGGCCGGCTGGCCGCCATCAAAGCGGTGCTGGCCGCCCTGCCGGGCAGGGAACCGGGCCGGGAACCGGGCAGGGAACCGGGCAGGGAACAAGGCGGCGGGCCGCCGTTCCGCACCACCACGTCGCTGGCCGAGGCCCTGTCCGGCACAGACATGGTCTTCGCCGCCATCCGCCCCGGCGGCACAGCCGGCCGCACGGCCGACGAGCGCGTGGCGCAGGAGCTGGGCGTGTTAGGCCAGGAGACCACCGGCGCCGGCGGCATCTCCTACGCCCTGCGCACCATCCCGCCGATGTTGGCCCTGGCGCAGGCGATGAAACGTTTCTGCCCCGGGGCGTGGCTGGTCAACTTCACGAATCCGGCTGGCATGGTGACCGAGGCCCTGGTCCCGGTGCTGGGCCGCCGGGTGGTGGGTATCTGCGATTCGGCCGGCGGACTGGTGCACCGCGCGGCGCGGGCCGCCGGCGTCGTGCTGCCCGAGGGCAGGCTCGACGGCGTCGGCTACTACGGGCTCAACCACCTGGGCTGGCTGTACCGGCTGGAGTCCGGCGGCAGGGATGTCCTCCCCGCCCTGCTCGCCGACGCCGGGACCCTGGCAGGTTTCGAGGAGGGCCGGCTCTTCCCCCAACCCTTTCTGGCTGGCCTCGGCTGCCTGCCGAACGAGTACCTGTTCTACTACTACGAGACCGCCCGCGCCCTGGCCGCCATGCGGGCCGCTGCCCAGACCCGCGGCGAGTCCATCCACCGGCAGCAGTCCGAGCTGTATCCGCGGCTCGCGTCCGCCGGTGCGGAGGCCTACGGGCTCTGGGATGCCGCCCGCCGGTCCCGCGAGGAGGGCTACCTGGCCGAGGCCCGATCCGCTGGCGAGCACCGGGACGAGGAGGACCTGGCCGGCGGCGGCTATGAGCGCGTCGCGCTGGCGGTGATGCGCGCCCTCTCCGGTGGCGGCGGGGCCGAACTGGTGCTGAATACCCCCAACGCGCTACCCGGCCCGGACGGTGCACGGGCTGCCGCGATCCCGGGGCTGCCGGCGGACGCCGTCGTGGAGGTCCCCTGCCGGGTGGACGCCGACGGAGTGGTGCCGCTCCCACAGGAACGCCCGTCGGAAGCGCAGCTCGCGCTGATGCTGCGGATCAAGGAGGTGGAACGGCTCGTGGTCCAGGCCACCGGGCCGGGACCCGGCAGCCTGCGGCGTGGGGCCGCCCTCGCCGCGTTCGCCCGGCATCCGCTGGTCGACTCGGACGAGCTCGCGGCGAAGCTGCTCGCCGGTTACGAGGCCGCGTTCCCGGGCCTGTTGCAGCTCTGGCGCAGCGACGTCCGCAGTTCCGGTGACTCCTAGCCGAGTCCGCCGCTCAACGCGGGCCACTCAGCGCAGTCCGCTCAACGCAGTCCGCGGGCGAGGGTCTCCTGTAGCGCCTTGTTGGGTTCGCCCGGCTGGCCGGTGCCGCTGAGGTAGAGCCCCATCTGGGTCCCGTGGTATTCCCAGTACGCGAAGCTGAGCTCGTTCTCCGCCAGGAGATCAAGCATGTCGGTGGCCCACTGGCTGCCGCCCTTGCCCTCCATCTCAAATGCTTGCCGGACCAGGCCGAACTCCATGACCGACATCGGCACGTTGTTATCGATGCCGAACTTGAGTCGCTTCCCCAACTCATGTGCCAAATAGCCTTTGTCGCGTGCCAGGAAGCCGTTTCCGGGTGTTCCGGGCGACTGTGCGTAGACGTCGAGCTGGAGCCCGATCCGGGGTGCCGAACCGGCCGAGGCCGCAATGCTCTGCCCCCGCATGTGGCCCTGGATGCGGTACTTGTTACCCGGCACGACCTTGAACAGGTGGGCGTCGTTGCTCCACCCTGCGATTGCCGTGGCGTCGACGGCATTGCTGATGGAGAGGCTGCCGCTGTCCTGGTGCCCGGTCTTCTCCCGCGCGAACTTCGGCGGCGCCGCCGTGTCCCCGTACTGCCATTGATGCCAGTCCAACGTCGAGTCGCGGTCCAGGGGATCGTTGATGACTTGCCGGAGTTCGGTCCCGTCGGGGCCGTATTCGGTCACCCTGATTGCATCGAAGCCGGCCGTTCCGCGCATGCCGCCCTGCGCAGTGACCATGGGTGCAGCCGCCACCGCGCTGCTGTCCTCGATAGTTACGATGCCGCTGTCATACGCCGCCCAGCCTGAGGTGCCGGGCGGCAAGGACTTGGTTGCGATGCGGCTTTCCGGCAGCAGGACCCGCTGACCGGTCGGGAGAATGGTGTCGGGGTCGGGATAGCGGCCGCCGTCCTGAACCGGGCCCTCGACCCAGGACGCATACTGGTGGGTGTATTTGATGGGCTCGTAGAAGTGGAAGTCGTAAACCACGTTGTCGTCATCAACAAGGAAATGCTGGTCGACCCCGGAGATGCCGTAGCTGCCGTTGACCCCATAGATCCCGCCCACAACCAGAAGGTGGTTCTGGTCCTCGGACCGGACTGCGGCGACCAACTGCCGGGCCAGCACTTTCCATTGTTCCCCGGTCGCGTCAGTCGTCACCGGCTCATTGAGCAGGTCGTAGGCTGCGATGGCTGTTTCATCCTTGTAACGGGCTGCGATATCGCGCCACAGGTCCGCGTTCTGCTGCTGCAGCCGGGGGTTGGACCAGATGTCGAAACTGACGGCGTCGCTGGTGGGGTCCAGCCAGAATCCGCCGATCGGGGTGTGCAGATCCAGGATCAGGCGCATCCCGTGTTCCCGCGCCCAGGCCACGTTTTGGTCCAGCCACTGCCAGAAGACCTGCGGGGAGTCGACATACCAGTCCCCGTCGAAGGCGAAGCGGATGCTGTTGAAGCCAATTTCTTTCGCCCGGGCGAAGTCGTCCCCCGCATGGTGCTGCGAATTAGGAAGCTCGGCCCCGTTCAGGTTTCGATGGTAGAAGTTGGAGAAATTCACCGCTTTCAGCCGGGTGGGCTCGCCGTTGAGGACGAGGCCGCGGCCCGAGGCGGTGACGAAGCCCCGCGAATTCTCCGCCGAGGAGCTTCTGTCGTTGTTCCGGGCCAGCGTGCACCCGGCCATGACCAGCAACGGAACCACCAGCAGCAGGACGGCCGGAACCCACCCAGGCAAGCGGCGCCGTCGTGCACCCCGTTCAGGGCTGCGCCGTTCCTGGTGCGGCAGTTGCGGATCGCCACTTCCGGGCATTCAGGCCTCCCTCGCTCGGCCCCCAGAGGGCCAGCCTATTCGGGCCGGCAGAAAATGTCTTGGGTTGAATCCGGCGAAGGCAGCTATAGCTTGCGGTACATCACGTGGAGTCCCACGTAGCCCAGCTGCGGGTGCCGGAAGGCTTCCGGGATGGTGGCGAGGATCTCGAAGCCCATGGCTTGCCAGGCGGCGACGGCCGGGACGTTGCTTTCCACCACGGCGTTGAACTGCATGGCGCGGAAGCCCGCGGCGCGGGCGGCGTCCAGCGAGTAGGCGCACAACGCCCGGGCCACTCCCTGGCCGCCGTAACCGGCGCGGACCATGTAGCCGGCGTTGGCGACGTGGCTGCCGCCGCCGCCCTGGTTCGCGTGCAGCTCGCCGGCGCCCAGTACGACGCCGTCGAACCGGCCAGTTCCGACGGCGACGAAGGTCCTGCCCGGGACGGTTTTGAACCACTTGGCGCGGGCCTGGTCCTCCGTGGTGTCGCGGTCCCAGGTAAACGTCTCCCCGGCACGGATCACAGGCTCCAGGATCTCCCAGATGGCGGCCCAGTCCTGCGCGGTGGCCTCGCGGATCTCCCACGACGCCGTGGCCGGCCGGTCTTTTGCGTTTGCGCTCACAGCCGCCACGCTAGCAGCAGGCAGCCGCCCGCGAACCGGCCCGGCGTTCAGGAGTAATGTTTTACCGAATCCACGTCACGCGAAGGGAAGGAAGAGGATGCCGCTGGTCCGCCGTGTCGCCTTCCTCTCCCTGCACACCTCGCCGATGGAGCAGCCCGGGTCCGGGGACGCCGGCGGCATGAACGTGTACATCCGGGCCCTCGCCGCCGCCCTCGCGGAGACCGGCGTCGAGGTGGAGATTTTCACGCGGTCCAACGCGGCCGGCCAGGCCGCCGTCGAACACCCCACCCCGGGAGTCTGCGTGCACAACGTGCTCGCCGGGCCGCCGCGGAAACTTCCCAAGGAGGAACTGCCGGCGCTGCTGCACAGCATGGTGGCCGAAATCGACCGGATCAAGCAGCTGCAGCCGCATGGCCGCTACGACGTCATCCATTCGCACTACTGGGTTTCCGGCGTCGCGGGCCTCGAACTCTCGGAGCTGTGGGGGGTGCCGCTGGTGCACACCATGCACACCATGGCCAAGGTCAAGAACCTGCTGCTGGAATCCGGCGAGCAGCCCGAGCCGCGCCGGCGCGAGGATGGTGAACACCGGATCGTCGACGGCGCCACCCGGCTGATCGCCAACACCGGCGCCGAGGCCGCCGAGCTGGTTTCGCATTACGACGCCGACCCCGACCGGATCGACGTGGCGCCCCCGGGCGTGGACCTCTCCGTCTTCACGCCTGCCTTCCGGAGCCGTGCCCGCAGCCAGCACGGGGTCCCGCCGGGCCGCTTCCACCTGCTCTTCGCCGGGCGGATCCAGCGGCTCAAGGGCCCGCAGATCCTGATCAAGGCGGCCGCGCTGCTGCGTGCGCGCCGCCCGGACATCGACCTGCAGCTGACCATCCTCGGTGCGGTGAGCGGTGCGAAGGACTTCGACCTCAAGGCCCTGATCACCGCCGCCGGGATGGACGACGTCGTCACGCACCATCCGCCGGTCAGCGCGCCCAAACTGGCAGGCTGGTACCGTTCGGCCGACGTCGTGGTGATGCCTTCTTACAGCGAGTCGTTCGGCCTCGTCGCGCTGGAGGCCCAGGCCTGCGGAACGCCCGTGGTCGCCACGAAGGTGGGCGGGCTGTCGCGGGCGATCTTCGACGGCCGGACCGGGCTGCTGGTGGAAGGGCACAAGGCCGCGGACTGGGCCGATGCCCTGGAGGCACTGCACGACGACCCTGCCACCCGGGAGGACATGGGCCGCGCGGCGTCGGTGCATGCCCAGGGCTTCGGCTGGCAGCGCACCGCCGCGATTACGCTGGAGAGCTACCAGTCCGCATTGCTCCAGTATTTTGGAACACGGAGCATCCCGGTGGGCCACACGCCCTGAGGGAACCACACCGGGCGCCTGGCCGGAACCGCCGGCCGGAGCGACCCGAAGCCACGAGCTGAAGGGCAACGATGTCTGAGAACACCACGGAAACCGCAGCAGCTACCGAAGCGCCGGCCGGGACGGCGGCACCGGGTTCGCCGGCCGCAGCGCCGGTCCTGAGCGACCTGGAGATTGCGCAGCGGGCCACCATGCGGCCGATCGAGGACGTGGCTGCCGCGGCCGGGATCAACCCGGAGGCGCTGGAATTCTACGGCCGCTACAAGGCGAAGATCGATCCGGCCAAGCTGGCCCGGGACGGTGCGCACGCGCCGGGCAAGGTGGTGCTGGTCTCGGCGATGTCCCCCACGCCGGCCGGCGAGGGGAAATCCACCACCACCGTGGGCCTCGCCGACTCCCTGGCCCGCGCCGGGCACCGGGTGATGATCGCCCTGCGCGAGCCTTCGCTGGGGCCGATCCTGGGCATGAAGGGCGGCGCGACCGGCGGCGGCTACTCCCAGGTCCTGCCGATGGACGAGATCAACCTGCACTTCACCGGCGACTTCCACGCGATCACCTCGGCGAACAACGCCCTGATGGCTCTGGTGGACAACCACATCTACCAGGGCAACGCGCTGAACATCGATCCGCGCCGGATGACGTTCAAGCGGGTGCTGGACATGAACGACCGGGCGCTGCGCGAGGTCGTGATCGGCCTGGGCGGTCCCACCCAGGGCGTGCCGCGGCAGGACGGCTTCGACATCACGGTCGCCTCGGAGATCATGGCCGTGTTCTGCCTGGCCACGGACCTGGACGACCTGCGCGCCCGGCTGGGCCGGATCACCTTCGGCTACACCTACGACCGCGAGCCGGTCACGGTCGCGGACCTCGGCGTCCAGGGTGCCCTGACCATGCTGCTCAAGGACGCGATCAAACCGAACCTGGTGCAGACCATCGCGGGCACCCCGGCCCTGGTGCACGGCGGGCCCTTCGCCAACATCGCGCACGGCTGCAACTCGCTGATCGCCACCCAGACGGCGCGTTCCCTGGCCGACGTCGTCATCACCGAGGCCGGCTTCGGCGCCGACCTGGGTGCCGAGAAGTACATGGACATCAAAGCGAGGATGGCCGACGTCGCCCCGTCCGCCGTCGTGGTGGTGGCCACCATCCGCGCGCTCAAGATGCACGGCGGCGTCGCCAAGGACCAGCTCAAGGAGCCCAACGTCGAGGCGCTGGCCGCCGGCGTCGCCAACCTGCAGCGGCACGTGCGCAACGTGGAGAAGTTCGGCATCACCCCGGTGGTGGCGATCAACAAGTTCGGCACCGATAGCCAGGAGGAGCTCGACTGGCTGCTGGACTGGTGCGCCGCGGAGGGCGTTCAGGCGGCCGTGGCCGACGTCTGGGGCCGCGGCGGAGGGGGCGACGGCGGCGACGAGCTTGCCGCAAAGGTTGCCGCCGCCATCGACGCCCCGCACGGCTTCCGCCACCTGTACCCGCTGGCGATGTCGGTGGAGGACAAGATCCGCACCATCGTGCAGGAAATCTACGGGGCCGACGGCGTCGACTTCTCCGTCCCGGCGCTCAAGCGGCTCGCGGAGATCGAGAAGAACGGCTGGTCCGGGATGCCGGTCTGCATGGCGAAGACGCAGTACTCCTTCAGCGACGACGCCACCAAGCTCGGCGCCCCGAAGGGCTTCACCGTCCACGTCCGGGACCTGATCCCCAAGACCGGTGCGGGCTTCATCGTGGCGCTCACGGGTGCGGTGATGACCATGCCCGGACTGCCCAAGGTCCCGGCGGCCATGCGGATGGACGTGGACGCCAACGGCAACCCCGTCGGCCTGTTTTAAACAGCAACGCGGGGTCACTTACGGCCCATCCCAAGGGGGATGTTGGGCTGTAAGTGACCCCGCGTTGCGGTGTACGGTGCGGGGCTTAGCGCTCCAGGTCGCCGCGGATGAAGGCCTCGACCTTTTCGCGGGCGAGGTCGTCGTTGAACTGCTCCGGCGGGGACTTCATGAAGTAGCTCGACGCCGAGAGCAGCGGGCCGCCGATGCCGCGGTCCAGGCCGATCTTGGCGGCGCGGACGGCATCGATGATCACGCCGGCGGAGTTGGGCGAGTCCCAGACCTCCAGCTTGTATTCGAGCGAGACCGGGGCGTCACCGAAGTTGCGGCCCTCGAGGCGTACGAAGGCCCACTTGCGGTCATCGAGCCACTGGACGTAGTCCGACGGGCCGATGTGCACGTCCTTGGCGGCGAGCTCGGCTTCCACGTTGGACGTGACGGCCTGGGTCTTGGAGATCTTCTTGGACTCGAGGCGGTCGCGCTCCAGCATGTTCTTGAAGTCCATGTTGCCGCCGACGTTCAGCTGGTACGTGCGGTCCAGGGTGACGCCGCGGTCTTCGAAGAGCTTGGCCATAACGCGGTGCGTGATGGTGGCACCGATCTGGCTCTTGATGTCGTCGCCCACGATCGGCACGCCGGCGGCGGTGAACTTGTCCGCCCACTCCTTGGTCCCGGCGATGAACACCGGCAGCGCGTTGACGAAGGCCACGCCGGCGTCGATCGCGCACTGGGCGTAGTACTCGGCGGCTTCCTGGGATCCGACCGGCAGGTAGCAGACCATCACGTCGACCTTGGCGTCCTTGAGGGCCTGGACGACGTCGACCGGCTCCTCCGGGGACTGCTCAATGGTCTCGAGGTAGTACTTGCCCAGGCCGTCGAGGGTCGGGCCGCGCTGAACGGTGACGCCGGTCGGCGGGACGTCGGCGATCTTGATGGTGTTGTTTTCGCTGGCGAGGATGGCGGCGGAGAGGTCCTGGCCCACCTTCTTGCCGTCGACATCGAATGCTGCGACGAACTGCACGTCGTTGACGTGGTACTTGCCGAACTGCACGTGCATCAGACCCGGAATCGTGGCCTGGGGGTCGGCATCCTTGTAGTACTGGACACCCTGGACCAGCGAAGTGGCACAGTTACCCACGCCGACGATTGCAACACGAATCGGATTTGAAGACACGAAACTCCCTTTGAGAACAAACTTCACGTGCCCGGCGCGGCCATACTCTGATGTACGACGGCGGCAAACGGGCACAACGCCAKGCGGCACTCTTGCATTCTAGTCAACGGCGCCGGGACTCAAGTTGTTCCCGGCCACGGCACCGAATCTGTTACGTCAGCCGGCGGCGCCGCGGAACGGCGCCGCCGGGGCTTATTTCTGGGCCCAGAGGTTGATGTCGGACTCGACGGCGAACTCGTCGATCGCGTCCAGCTCGTCGGCCGTGAAGTCCAGGTTGTTGATCGCGGCCAGGGTGTCCTCCAGCTGTCGGACGCTGGACGCGCCGACCAGGGCGGACGTCACCGAGGTGCCTTTGCCCTGCTCGCGCAGGATCCAGGCGATCGCCAGCTGCGCGAGGGTCTGGCCCCGGCCCTCGGCAATCCGGTTGAGCCCGCGCACGCGGTCCAGCTTCTCCCCGGTGATCATCGCCTCGTCCAGGGACTTGTCCTGCGCCGCACGGGAATCCTTGGGGACACCGTTGAGGTAGCGGTCGGTAAGCATGCCCTGCGCCAGCGGCGAGAAAGCGATGGCCCCTGCACCCACCTGCTCCAGCACCTCGTAGAGGTTGGGGCTGCCATTCTCGGTCCAGCGGTTGAGCATCGAGTAGCTGGGCTGGTGGATCAGCAGCGGGGTGCCGAGTTCCTTCAGGATCCGGGCCGCCTCGAGCGTCTGCTCCGGAGTGTAGGACGAAATGCCGGCGTAGAGCGCCTTGCCGGAGCGCACGGCCTGGTCCAGGGCGCCCATGGTCTCTTCCAGCGGCGTCTCGGGGTCCGGGCGGTGGCTGTAGAAGATATCCACGTAATCCAGGCCCATCCGGCCCAGCGACTGGTCCAGGCTGGCCAGCAGGTACTTCCGGGAGCCCCAGTTGCCGTAGGGCCCCGGCCACATGTCGTAGCCGGCCTTGCTGGAGATGATGAGCTCGTCGCGGTACGGCTTGAAGTCGTCCTTGAAGTGGCGGCCGAAGTTGGTCTCGGCGCTGCCGTAGGGCGGGCCGTAGTTGTTGGCGAGGTCGAAGTGGGTGACACCCAGGTCGAAGGCGCGGCGCAGGATGGCCCGCTGCACTTCGAAGGGCTTGTCATCGCCGAAGTTGTGCCAGAGGCCCAGGGAAATGGCCGGCAGTTTCAGTCCGCTGCGTCCCACCCGGCGGTAGGGCATCGTCTCGTATCGGTTCTCTGCTGCAACATAAGTCATGGCTATTATCCTGTCCTAGTTTGAGACGACGGCGGCACTGTGGCCGGGCAGTTCCACGCGGCCGGCGGACAGCGCGACGCCGTCCTCGGTGGCCAGCAGCAGCGCGCCGCCGTCCACGGCTATCTGGCGGGGTTCGGTAGAGAAGTTCATCGCGACCTCCACGCTGCCGCGGCGCAGGCGCAGCCAGCCCTCCTCCTCGCTGAACGCCACTGCGGTGTCCTCGAACCCGAGCCCGGCCAGCTCGGGGGTCGCACGGCGCAGCGCGATAAGTTTCCGGTACAGCTCCAGCAGCCGCGCGTGCTCCCCGGACTCGGCTTCGGACCAGTCCAGCTTGGAGCGGGTGAACGTGGCCGGGTCCTGCGGGTCGGGCACGACGGCGGGGTCCCAGCCCATCCGTTCGAACTCCTTGATCCGGCCCTCCGCCGTGGCCTTGCCCAGCTCCGGCTCCGGGTGCGAGGTGAAGAACTGCCAGGGCGTCGTGGCGCCGTATTCCTCACCCATGAACAGCATCGGGGTGAAGGGCGAGGCCAGGGTCGCGACCGCTGCGAGCGCCAGCTGCCCGTAGCCGAGGCTCTGGGAGAGCCGGTCGCCGGTAGCCCGGTTGCCGATCTGGTCGTGGTTCTGGCTGCAGACCACGAGGGCGGCCGGGTGCACGAGGGCGGTGTTGATGGGCCGGCCGTGGTGCCGCTCCCGGAAGCTGGAGTAGCTGCCGTCGTGGAAGAACCCGTCCACCAGGACCTTCGCGAGGGCCGCGAGCGAATCGAAGTCGCTGTAGTAGCCGGTGGTCTCGCCGCTGACGTTGACGTGGACCGCGTGGTGGAAGTCATCGCTCCACTGCCCAGCCAGGCCGTAGCCGTTTACCTCCCGCGGGTAGAGCAGCCGCGGGTTGTTCAGGTCCGACTCGGCGATCATCGTCGCAGGGCGTCCGGTTTCGGCGGAGACCTCATCGGCGAGCGCCCCGAATTCCTCCAGCAGGTGGACCGCCCGCTCGTCCTTGAAGGCGTGCACGGCATCGAGCCGCAAGCCGTCCACGTGGTAGTCGCGCAGCCACATGGCTGCGTTGTCGAGGATGTAGCGGCGGACGACGTCGGAGCCGGGGCCGTCCAGGTTGACCGAGTCGCCCCAGGTGTTGCCCTCCCCGGACTTGAGGTACGGCCCGAACCGGGGCAGGTAGTTGCCGCTGGGGCCGAGGTGGTTGTAGACGACGTCCTGGATGACGCCCAAGCCGGCGGCGTGGGCGGCGTCGACGAATCGCTGGTAGGCGGCCGGGCCGCCGTAGCCCTCGTGCACGGCGTACCAGAGGACCCCGTCGTAGCCCCAGTTGTGGGTGCCGTTGAACCCGTTGACCGGCAGCAGTTCGACGAAGTCGATGCCGAGGTCGGCGAGATAGCCGAGCTTGCCGATCGCGGCGTCCAGCGTCCCCTCGGGCGTGAACGTGCCCAGGTGCAGCTCGTAGATCACGCCGCCCTGCAGGCCGCGGCCCTTCCACTGCCCGTCTGCCCATTCGTGGCTGCCGGCGTCGAAGGTCCGCGAGAGTGCATGCACTCCCCCGGGCTGGCGGCGTGAGCGYGGATCCGGCAGCGGGGTGGAATCCCCGTCGAGCAGGTAGCCGTAGTCGACGTCGCCGGAGGCCGGTGCCTCCGGCGCGCTCCACCAGCCGGCGGACCCGGACCGGACCATCGGGTAGTGCCGGCCGTCGGCCAGCAGCGTGACGTCCTGCGCTTCCGGTGCCCAGAGGTCGAAGCGTGCGGTTCCGTGTGCGGGCAGAGTCATTGCCGTTCCCCTAAGTTGGTTCGTCAGTTCGTGCATTCAGGCGCCCGGCACCAGCAGGGCCACCGGGTAGTCGCGGAGGATCTCCGCCACGTCCGTCGTGCCCGGCCCGAAGGACCTGCCGCTGAGCTGGTCCGTCATGGCGACGGTGAGGCCGATGGCGGTGTCCTGCCAGCCTCCGCGTTGTTCGAGGCCGCGGGGCAGCCTTGTGGCCAGGGTGAGGGCCCCGGGCGTGCCGACGCCGCGGTCGAAGGCGACCAGGTGTTCGGCGGCGGCTCCGGTGGCAGCAACCGGGGCGTAGCCGGCGAACAGCTCCGGCCGGTCCCGGCGCAGCCGCAGCGCCCGCGAGGTCACGAGCAGCTTCGCCGCGTCCTCCCGGTACGACGCCGGCCGCTCACCGGCGTCGATCGCTTTGAGGGCGGCGCGCCGCGCCCCGAAGTCGAACGGCCGCCGGTTATCAGGGTCGGTCAGCGACCGGTCCCAGAACTCGGTGCCCTGGTAGACGTCCGGCACGCCCGGCATGGTGAGCTGGACCAGTTTGGCGGAGAGCGCGTTGGCGGAGCCGTAGGGTTCCAGCAGGTCCACCAGCGAATCGAGTTCGGCGCGCACCTGGGCGTTGTCGAACGCAGCGTCGACGGCGGCTGCAAGTTTCGCTTCGAAGTCCGGGTCCGGGTCCAGCCAGTTCGTCGAATTGCCGGCCTCTCGGGCCGCCTTCTGGGCGTAGGACTGGAGGCGTTCCCGGTCCGCGGGCCAGACCCCGGCCACGGCCTGCCACAGCAGGTTGGCCAGCGGGCCGTCGGGCAGGGGCGCCAGCTCCTGCAGCCGGCGCAGCGAGGCCGTCCATTCCGGGGCCAGCTCCGCAAGCACGGAGATCCGGGCCCGGGTGTCCTCGCTGCGCTTTGTGTCGTGGGTGCTGAGCGTGGTCATCGACAGCGGCTGGCCCGCCTGGCGGCGTGCCATCCGGGCGTGGAACTCGTCGGCGGACAGCGCGAACTCGGTGGGGTCCGCGCCGACCTCGGTGAGGGTGCCGAGCCGGGTGTAGCGGAAGAACGCGGTGTCCTCCACACCCTTGGCCATCACCATGCCGGAGGTCTGCTGGAAGCGGCGGCCCAGCTCGGCGTCGGGCCCGGGGCCGGCATGCAGCAGCAGCGGGAGCAGCGCCTGCACCACGGGTTCCAGCTCGGGACGCCGCCGGGCGGCGAGTTCGCATGCCTCGCGCAGCACGCCCTCGCCCTCGGGCAGGTAGCTGCGGTAGACCGGGAAGGCCGCGGTGATCTCGGACAGCGCATCGACGGCGGCCTCCGGGCTGAGGCCGGCGGACGCCGGTACCAGCCGGGCGAGCCGCCGCATCTCCGAGTGCAGGATGCCGTCGGTGATCCGGCGCTTGGTGCCGCGGATCATGTCCTCATAGTCGGCGGGCGTGCCGCCGCGCAGCGAGGTGTCCAGGGCGTCGAGGCCCGCCTGGCCGGCGGGGTCGACGAAGAGCCGGTCCACGTCCGCGAGGGCGTCGTACCCGGTGGTCCCCTCGCACTCGAAGCCGGCCGGAAGCTCTTCACCGGGCTCCAGGATTTTCTCGATCAGCAGGTAGGCCCCGCCGGTCACTTCGCGCAACCGGCGGAGGTAGCCTGCCGGATCCGCGAGGCCGTCCGGGTGGTCGATGCGCAAGCCGTCAACGAGGCCCTCCCGGAACCAGCGGACAACCTCCTCGTGCGCCTCATCGAAGACCTCCGGGACCTCAACCTTGATCCCGGCGAGGGTGTTGACCGCGAAGAACCGGCGGTAGTTCAGATCGGTGTCCGCACGGCGCCAGCCCACCAGCTCGTAGTGCTGCCGGTCATGGACCGCGCGCGGGTCGTCGGCGGTGGAGTCACCTGCGGTATAACTGCCCTCGGCCAGCGGGAAACGGTGGTCGTAGTAGCGCAGTTCGCCGTCACGGATCTCGAGCGCGTCCACGTCCGCGTCCTCGCCCAGCACCGGGATCCGGATCCGGCCGCCGCCGAAGTCCCAGTCGACGTCGAACGCCTGGGCGTAGCGCGACTGTTGGCCTTCCTTGAGCAGCGACCACCACCACGGGTTCTGGACCGGGGTGGCGACGCCGACGTGGTTGGGCACGATGTCCACCAACACACCCATGCCGGCCTCCCGCGCCGCGCGCGACACCGCTGCCAGCCCCTCCGGCCCGCCGCGGTCCGGGTCGATCGCGGCGGGGTCGGTGACGTCGTAGCCGTGGTCCGAGCCCTGCTCGGCCGTCAGGATCGGAGACAGGTAGATCCAGTCGACCCCAAGGGACTTCAGGTAGGGCACGGTGTCGGCGGCGTCCTGCAGGGTGAAGCCCGGCCGGATCTGGAGCCGGTAGGTCGAGACGGGGGTCCTCATGAAGCAGTGGCCTTCGCTTCGCTGGCTTCGGCGGCCTTCGTCTGGGCTTCCGCCATCTCCTCCTGCGCGTCCTCGTGCTCGGCCATGGAGGCCAGGGAAGCGGCTGCGGAGTGGTCGACCTCGATCTCGGGGCCTGAGTAGGCGCGCAGCACGGCCATCGACTTGGCTGCCAGCGTCAGGGTCGACCCTGCCTTGAGCGGCTCGTCCGTATCGGCCTGGTCCGCGGTGTCCACGAGGATCTCCCAGAAGGGCGAGTACTCGTCGTTGGGCAGCACGAAGTCCACGCTGTCGTCGTGGGCGTTGAAGGCCATCAGGAAGCTGTCGTCGGTGATCCTGCGGCCCCGGGAGTCCTGTTCCTGGATGCCGTGGCCGTTGTAGAACACGCCGATGGTCCGGCCGAAGCCGCTGTCCCAGTCCTCCGGCAGCATTCCGGTGCCGTCGGTCTTCAGCCAAACGATGTCCGGCAGTTTCTCGCCCTCACCACGGACGACCGGGCGGCCGTCGAAGAAGCGGCTGCGGCGGAACGTCGGGTGGTCGTGGCGGATCTTGTTGACGAACGCGGTGAACTCCACGAGGGGCTGGTCCATGGCTTCCCAGTGCACCCAGCTCAGTTCGGAGTCCTGGCAGTAGGTGTTGTTGTTGCCCTGCTGGGTGCGGCCCAGTTCGTCGCCGTGCAGCAGCATCGGCACGCCCTGGGAGAGCAGCAGCGTCGCAATGAAGTTCCGCTGCTGGCGGGCGCGGAGGGTCAACACCGTGTCGTTGTCGGAGTCGCCCTCTTCGCCGCAGTTCCAGGAGCGGTTGTGCGATTCGCCGTCGTTGTTGCCCTCGCCATTGGCCTCGTTGTGCTTCTCGTTGTAGGAGACCAGGTCGCGCATGGTGAAGCCGTCGTGCGCGGTGACGAAGTTGATCGAGGCCACCGGGCGCCGAGCCGAACTCTCGTACAGGTCCGCGGAGCCGGTCAGGCGGGAGGCGAATTCGCCCAGGGTGGACGGTTCGCCGCGCCAGAAGTCCCGGACGGTGTCGCGGTACTTGCCGTTCCATTCGGTCCACTGCGGCGGGAAGTTGCCCACCTGGTAACCGCCGGGGCCGACGTCCCACGGCTCGGCGATCAGCTTGACCTGGGAGACGATCGGATCCTGCTGGATCAGTTCGAAGAAGGTGGAGAGCTTGTCGACGTCGTAGAACTCGCGGGCCAGCGTGGAGGCGAGGTCGAAGCGGAACCCGTCGACGTGCATTTCCGTCACCCAGTAGCGCAGCGAGTCCATCAGCAGCTGCAGCGAGTGCGGGTGCCGGACATTGAGCGAGTTGCCGGTGCCGGTGTAGTCCATGTAGTGCTTCAGGTCCCCGTCGACCAGGCGGTAGTACGCCTGGTTGTCGATGCCCTTGAAGGAAAGGGTGGGGCCGAGGTGGTTGCCTTCGGCGGTGTGGTTGTAGACGACGTCGAGGATGACCTCGATGCCGGCCCGGTGCAGCTCGCGGACCATGGCCTTGAACTCCTGGACCTGGTGTCCGACGTCGCCGGAGGAGCTGTAGGTGTTCTGCGGGGCAAAGAAGCCGATGGTGTTGTAGCCCCAGTAGTTGTTGAGGCCCTTCTCCACCAGGGTGCCGTCGTTGACGAACTGGTGGACCGGCATGAGCTCGATCGCCGTGACGCCGAGCTTCTTCAGGTGCTCAATGACCGCCGGGTGGGCCACACCGGCGTAGGTGCCGCGCTGCTCTTCGGGGATTTCCGGGTGCAGCTCGGTCAGGCCTTTAACGTGGGCCTCGTAAATGACCGACTCGTGGTAGGGGACGCGCAGCTGGCGGTCACCGTCCCACTCGAAGTACGGGTTGATGACGACGCCGTGCATGGTGTGCGGTGCCGAATCGGCGTCGTTGCGCGAATCGGGGTCGCCGAATTCGTAGGAGAAGAGCGCCGGGTCCCAGTCGATCTGGCCCTGGATTGCCTTGGCGTACGGGTCCATCAGCAGTTTGTTGGCGTTGAAGCGGTTTCCGCTCGCCGGGTCGTACGGGCCGTGCACCCGGTAGCCGTACTTCTGTCCGGGCTGGATCTGCGGCAGGTAGCAGTGCCAGACGTAGCCGTCCACCTCGGTCAGTTCGATCCGCGTCTCGCTCAGGTCGTCGGCCAGGAGGCAGAGCTCAACCCGCTCCGCTTGCTCGCTGAACAGGGCAAAATTGGTGCCGGTGCCGTCAAAAGTGGCTCCCAGCGGGTAAGCCGTTCCGGGCCAGACTTCCATGTGTACTCCTCGTGCGATGCGGACAATCTCTAGACAGACTACTTGTAAGTAAGGTTACTAATTTACCGGAGGCGCGAGGCGCGCGCTTTTGTTACAGCTTCGCGATAACCTCCGGCAGGGCTCCGGCAATGTCCGACGCCGTCAGCGGCCCGCCGTCCGAGGCAGCTGTTCCGGCACGGCCGTGCAGGCTGGCCGCCATCGCGGCGACGGCGGCCCACCGGTCCGGCCCCTCGAGCCCCAAGGCGCTGAAGGCGCCGGAGCCCTCCGGGAGTTGTGCCAGCAGGGCGCCGAGCACCCCGGCCAGGACGTCGCCGCTGCCGGCGGTGGCCATCCACGGGCTGGCTTCGGCCTGGCTGAAGACCGCCCCCGAGGGGGCAGCCACCAGGGTGGTGGCGCCCTTGAGCAGCACGGTCGCTCCGGTGAGCCCGCTGGCCTGCCGGACGGCGGCGAGCGTTGCGCCCTCGACGGAGGTCCGGCCGGGGCCGGCGCCGTAACGTTCCAGCAGGGCGGCCAGCTCGCCGGCATGCGGGGTCAGCACGGTGTGCGGGGACAGTTCGCGGGGCAGGGCCGGCAGCGCACCGGCATCGGCCACGGTGGGAAGTCCGGCGGCTGCCGCCTCGCGGACCCGCTCCAGCTGCTCGTGGGCGCCGGCGTCGAGTCCGGATCCGAGCAGCCAGGCCTGGACGTGCGCGTCGGCGACGGACGTGCCGCACACCACTTCGGGGCAGGCCTGGCGGACCAGGTCCGCGACCTCCGGCGGGCCCACGTAGCGGACCATGCCGGCACCCGCGGCCAGGGCGCCGCGGCAGGCGAGGACGGCCGCCCCCGGGTAGCGGGCGGATCCGGCCACGACGCCGAGCACGCCCCGGGAGTATTTGTGCGAGCGGCGGCCGGGCTGCGGGAGCAGCGCGGCCAGGTCCGCGGCCTCGAGGCGCCGCAGCTCCGGATGCACCAGCGCGTCCTCGATGCCGATCGGGATGGTCCGGAGCCGGCCGGTGAAGTCCGCGCCCGGGTCGGCGAGCAGGCCGGCCTTCGCGGCCCCGAAGCTCACGGTGACGTCCGCGGCCAGGACAGGGGCGTGCGCTTCGCCGGTGTCGGCGTCGACGCCGCTGGGGATGTCGCAGGCAACAACCAGCCCGTGGCGGCTGCGCTGCAGCTCTTCGATCAGCGTGCCGGCCGCGCCGCGCAGCCCACCCTGCGCGCCGGTTCCCAGGACCGCGTCAATGACGACGTCGGCGCGGGCGGCGTCGGCAGCCAGGTCCCTGGCGTTGCCGTCGGTGAGGGCGGTGTCCCGGCCGCCGGCGGCGCGGAAGGCCGCCAGCCCGCCTGGATGGGCGTCGCCGGCGGTGAGCACCGCCGTCGTCCGCAGGCCCCGGCGGGCCAGCAGCGCCGCGGCGTAGAGGCCGTCGCCTCCGTTGTTGCCCTTGCCGGCAAGCACGGTGACGCTGGAGCCGTAGGGCCGCAGTCCGCGGCGTTGGAGTTCCCGGATGACCGCGTTGGCGAGCCCGTAGGCGGCCCGCTGCATGAGAACAGCGCCCATACCAGGGTCCGCACTCGCCTCAAGGAGTTGCTTCTCGAGGCCTCGAATGTGGGTACCGGTATAGGCGCTGATCATGTGCTTAGCCTTCGGCGATCACCGTGGCGGTGGCGATGCCGCCGTCGTGGCTGATCGAGAGGTGCCAGCGCTTGACGCCTCTCGACTCGGCCACGGCCAGTACCGTGTCCTTGACCTGGACGGTGGGTCCGTTCTGGTCCAGGCCGATCCAGCAGTCCTGCCAGTTCATTCCGGCGGGCGCGCCGAGCACCTTGGCCACGGCCTCCTTGGCCGCGAACCGCGCGGCCAGGGACCGGGTGTTCAGTTCCCGCTCGGCCGGGACAAACAACCTGTCGCGCAACCCGGGGGTGCGCTCAAGCTGCCGGCCGAACCGCTCAATGTCTACGACGTCTACGCCAATGCCAACAATCATGCGGCTATTCTACGGTCACGCTCTTGGCCAGGTTCCGCGGCTGGTCCACGTCGTAGCCCTTGGCGCTGGCGAGTGCCAGCGCGAAGATCTGCAGGGGCACGGTGGACAGCAGCGGGGCCAGGAGGGTCGGGGTCTCCGGGATGTAGATGACGTGCTCGGCGTAGGCCTTCACCGCTTCGTCACCCTCCTCGGCGATCACGATCGTCTTGGCGCCGCGGGCACGGACTTCCTGGATGTTCGAGACGACCTTGGCGTGCAGCGAGTCGCGGCCCCGGGGCGACGGGACGACGACGAAGACCGGCTGGCCTTCCTCGATCAGGGCGATCGGGCCGTGCTTGAGCTCGCCGGCGGCGAAGCCTTCGGCGTGGATGTAGGCGAGCTCCTTGAGCTTGAGCGCACCCTCCATGGCAACCGGGAAGCCGACGTGGCGGCCCAGGAACAGCACGGACTTGGCGTCCACCATGTCATGGCCGAGTTTCTTGATCGCGTCGGCATTGTCCAGGATCTGCTGGATCTTGGCCGGGATCTTGCCCAGGTCGGCGAGGATGTCCTTGATCTCGCCCTGGAACTTGTTGCCGCGCAGCTGTGCCAGGTACAGGCCCAGCAGGTAGGCGGCCGCAATCTGGGCGAGGAACGCCTTGGTGGAGGCCACCGCGATTTCCGGACCGGCGTGCGTGTACAGCACGGCGTCGGACTCGCGCGGGATGGTGGAGCCGTTGGTGTTGCAAATGGACACCGTCTTGGCGCCCTGTTCCTTGGCGTACCGGACAGCCATCAGCGTGTCCATGGTCTCGCCGGACTGTGAGATGGAAACGATCAGGGTGTTGGCGTCCACGATCGGATCGCGGTAGCGGAACTCGTGCGAGAGCTCGACCTCGGTGGGGATCCGGCACCAGCGTTCGATCGCGTACTTCGCGACCTGGCCGGCGTAGGCGGACGTGCCGCATGCCAGGACGATGATCTTGTCCACGCTCTTCAGCAGTTCCGTGTCGATCCGGAGTTCGTCGAGGGTCAGCTTGCCGTCGACGTCCGACCGGCCCAGCAGGGTCTGCAGCACGGCGTCCGGCTGGTCGTGGATTTCCTTTTCCATGAAGGACGGGAAGCCGCCCTTCTCCGCGGAAGCGGGATCCCAGTTGACGTAGTATTCCTTGCCCTCGGCCGGGGCACCGTAGAAGTCGGTGATCGCGACGGTATCGGCGGTGATGGTGACGATCTGGTCCTGGCCCAGTTCCACGGCGCGGCGGGTGTAGTCGATGAAGCCGGAGACGTCGGAGCCGAGGAAGTTCTCGCCCTCGCCCAGGCCCACCACGAGCGGGGAGTTGCGGCGGGCGGCCACGACGACGTCGGGCTGGTCGGCGTGCACGGCGAGCAGCGTGAAGGCGCCCTCGAGGCGCTGGCAGGCAAGTTCCATGGCCTTGGTCAGGCCGCCGTTGGCGTTGTCGCCGCCCAGCTGGTTGCGGTAGATGTCACCGATCAGCGCTGCGGCCACCTCGGTGTCGGTCTCGGAGAGGAAGGTCACGCCTTCGCCCACGAGTTCCTGCTTCAGCTCCGCGAAGTTTTCGATGATGCCGTTGTGGATGAGCGCCAGCTTGCCGCCGTCGGACAGGTGCGGGTGCGCGTTCAGGTCCGTGGGGCCGCCGTGGGTTGCCCAGCGGGTATGCCCGATGCCGGTGAGGGCGTCCGGCAGCGGGTGGGCCTCCAGTTCGGTGATCAGGTTGCTCAGTTTCCCCGACTTCTTGCGGGAAGAAATGGCACCGTCCGCCACGACCGCGATCCCGGCGGAGTCATAGCCGCGGTACTCAAGGCGCCGCAATCCCTCCAGGACAACGTCCAGGGCTTTGTGTTCAGTATTTACCCGGCCAGCCGAGCGGCCTACATATCCAACGATTCCGCACATGGACATAAGCCTAACCGGTTTCCCGGTCGTCCGACGTAGGATGTGCCGGTCCGGGCCCGCCGCTGGCGGCTGGCGGGGTGTCCATTTCGCTCTGGGCGTTGTCAAGGGCAGAATCTCTAAGGTGACTTTGCAACGCAACGAAGCGAACGGCGAGGGCGTCTCCCCGTTCGTTGAGCTGGACCGGCAGACCTGGTCCCGGCTCGCTGCCCAGATGGAGCAGCCCCTCAACGAAGAGGACGTGCTCCGCCTCCGCGGCCTGGGCGACCCCCTGGACATGAAGGAGGTCCGCGAGGTCTACCTCCCGCTGTCCCGGCTGCTGCACCTCTACGTCGAGGCCGCCAACCAGCTCCACGCGGCCACCACGACCTTCCTGGGCGAGAAAACCCAGCGCACCCCCTTCGTGATCGGCGTGGCCGGCTCCGTGGCGGTGGGCAAATCGACCATCGCCCGCGTACTGCGTGAAATGCTGCGGCGCTGGCCCGGCACCCCGAACGTCGAGCTGATCACCACCGACGGGTTCCTCTACCCCCTCGCCGAACTCAAGCGCCGTCAACTCCTGGAGCGCAAGGGATTTCCGGAGTCCTACGACCGCCGCGCACTGCTGCGCTTCGTGAGCGAGGTCAAAAGCGGGGCCGAGGAAGTGCGGGCCCCCTGGTACTCGCACGTCACCTACGACATCGTTCCGGGCAAGGAAGTTGTGGTCCGCCGGCCGGACGTGCTGATTGTCGAGGGCCTGAACGTCCTGGCGCCGGCACGCCCGCGGCATGACGGCCGGCAGGGCCTGGCGTTGAGCGACTTCTTCGACTTTTCCATCTACGTGGACGCGAAGACCTCGTATATCGAGGAGTGGTATGTGGACCGGTTCCGCAAGCTGCGTACTACCGCCTTCGCACAGCCCGAATCCTACTTCCACCGCTATGCGACGCTCTCCGATTCGGAGGCCGAGCAGACCGCCCGGGACATCTGGAAGCGCATCAACGAGCCGAACCTGGAAGAAAATGTCCTCCCCACCCGCGGCCGGGCCCAGCTGGTGCTGACCAAGGACGCCGACCACTCCATCCGACGCATGTTGCTGCGCAAGGTCTAGCACAGGTGTGCCACGACAGCGCCGGCACTTCCCCGGGCCCGGCAACCCCGAGCCAGCGGACGCTCGGGCGCCTGCTCGCGGCGGGAACGGCACTGGCTCTCCTTACCGCCGTGGCCGGCTGTAGCCCCGGCAGCAGCCCGGAGCCATCCTCCAGCACGGCTGTGCCAACTGAGCGTTCCTCCGCCGCGGTTTCCGCCTCCGGCTCGCCTACGGCGACGACCACCTCCGCGGGAGTGGCCAGCGCCACCGCCCCCACACCCACGGCCGACGCAGCGCCGTCAGCCTCCGCGCCTGCGGCTTCCGGACCGGCCGCGTCCGGGCCGGCCCGGAAGCATTCCCTGACCGATCCTGCGAGCCCGTGGGTGGTGGTGAACAAGCACCGGCCGCTCTCCCCCGCCACGTTCGTTCCGCCCGACCTCGTGCAGCCGGCCGTCAGGCTGGCGGTTTCCGGCGAGGCCGCGCAGCTGAACAGCACGACGGCGGCGGCCGCCGAGCGGATGTTTGCAGCCGCCGCGGCGGACGGCGTGATCCTGACCCTGGCGAGCGGCTACCGTTCCTACGCGACCCAGACGGCCACCTACAACGGCTACGCGAACGCCCGGGGGCGCGCCGAGGCGGACACGGCTTCCGCGCGGCCCGGTTACTCCGAGCACCAGACGGGCTGGTCCTTTGACATCGGCGACGGCGGAGGGGCCTGCAGCTTCCAGCCCTGCTTCGCGGAACAGCCGGCCGCCGTGTGGGCCAAGGCCAATGCGCACCGCTTCGGCTTCGTGGTCCGCTACCCCTGGATGGCCCACCCGGTCACCGGCTACTTCTACGAGCCTTGGCACCTGCGCTACATCGGTACCGAGGCCGCGGGCGACATGCACAAGCGCGGCGTCGCCACCATCGAAGAGTATTTCGGCCTGGAAGCCGCGCCAGCCTACCGCTGAGCCTGCCGGGCCCGGGCTACCGTGGGTTCATGCTGACTGGATTCAAGAATTTCATCATGAAGGGCAACGTCGTTGACCTTGCCGTCGCCGTCGTCATGGGGGCCGCCTTCGGCGCCGTCGTGACCTCCATCGTGGAAGGACTCCTCACGCCACTCATCGGCTTGCTTTTCAACGCCAAAGGCATCGAGGAAATGGCCTGGGAGGGGTTCAAGTACGGCTCCGTCATCTCCAGCATCATCTCGTTCGTGCTGATTGCAGCTGCCATCTACTTCGTGGTGATCCTGCCGATGAACCACATGATTGAACGCCGCAACCGCCGGCTGGGCATCAACCCGGACGTCAAGGAGGAATCGGCCGAGGACCCTCAGATCGCCCTGCTCACCGAGATCCGCGACGCCCTGACCCGCACCGCCCGCTAGCTTCCGGACCAACAAAAGGTGGCCCGCTTCCTTACGGAAACGGGCCACCTTCTTGCGTTCTTGGAGTCAGTCGGCGATGAGCGCCAGGGCAAGCTCGGTCCGGACCACCTGGGCCAGGCCTTCGGCGACTTCCTGGGCGGTGTCCTGGTCCGCGGCTTCCACCATCACGCGGACAACGGGTTCGGTCCCGGAAGGACGCAACAGCACTCGTCCGGTGTCACCCAGCCGTGCCTCGGCCCGGGCCACGGCTTCAGCCACGGCCTCGTCACCCTTGACCCGGCTGCGGTCGACRCCCTTGACGTTGATCAGCACCTGCGGGAGCTTGGTCATGACCGTGGCCAGTTCCTTGAGCGGACGGCCGGTCAGCGCGACCTGGGCGGCAAGCTGCAGGCCCGTCAGGACGCCGTCGCCGGTGGTGGCGTAGTCGGCGAAAATAACGTGGCCGGACTGCTCGCCGCCGAGGTTGAAGCCACCTTCGCGCATGCCTTCCAGCACGTAGCGGTCGCCTACCCCGGTCTCACGGAGGCTGATGCCTGCCTCGCGCAGGGCGATCTTGAGTCCGAGGTTGCTCATCACGGTGGCAACCAGGACGTCGTCCTTGAGCTTTCCGGATTCCTTGAGGGCCACGGCAAGAATGGCCATGATCTCGTCGCCGTCCACCTCGTTGCCCTCGTGGTCCACGGCCAGGCAACGGTCGGCGTCGCCGTCGTGGGCGATGCCCAGGTCAGCCCCGTTGTCCAGGACCGCCTGCCTCAATGGGCCGAGGTGCGTTGAACCCACCCCGTCGTTGATGTTGAGGCCGTCCGGATCGGCGCCGATCAGTATCACCTCGGCGCCGGCCGTCTTGAAGACCTGCGGTGAGCAACCGCTGGCGGCGCCGTGCGCGCAGTCCAGGACCACCTTTAGACCGTCCAGGCGGTGCGGGAGCGTGCCCAGGAGGTGCACGATGTAGCGGTCTTCCGCGTCGGAGAAGCGCTGGATGCGGCCAACTTCGCCACCGACCGGGCGGTACGGCTCCTTGCTCAGCTGTTCCTCGATCGCGTCCTCGACGTCGTCGGGGAGCTTCTGGCCGCCGCGGGCAAAGAACTTGATGCCGTTGTCCGGGGCCGGGTTGTGGGAGGCGGAGATCATCACGCCGAAGTCGGCGTCGAGGTCGGCGACGAGGTACGCGGCGGCCGGCGTCGGCAGCACGCCGGCGTCGTAGACGTCGATGCCGGAGCTGGAGAGCCCGGCCTCCACGGCGGCCGCGAGGAACTCGCCGCTGGCCCGCGGATCGCGGGCGACGACGGCGCGCGGCCTGTTGCCGTTGGTGTTGCGGTCGTGGCCGAGCACGACGGCGGCGGCCTGCGCCAGCTGCAACGCCAACTCTGCGGTCAGTAGGCCGTTCGCCAGGCCCCGGACACCATCTGTTCCAAATAATCTAGACATCGAGCCCAAGTTTAGTCGATCGCGGGCCCGGGTCCGGTTTCCGACCATCGGAGACCCGTTAAACGCCGGAAACCCGCCCCGCAGAATGCGGGACGGGCTTCCAGTTGAGCGTGTTTAGCGCTTGGAGTACTGCTGAGCCTTGCGTGCCTTCTTGAGACCAGCCTTCTTACGCTCGATGATGCGAGCGTCGCGGCGCAGGTAGCCGGCCTTCTTCAGGGTGGCGCGGTTGTTCTCGGTGTCGATCTCGTTCAGTGAACGGGCGATGCCGAGGCGCAGGGCACCGGCCTGGCCGGAGATGCCGCCACCGTGGATGCGGGCAATAACGTCGTAGGCGCCTTCAAGGTCAAGGATCTTGAAGGGCTCGTTGACGTCCTGCTGGTGCAGCTTGTTCGGGAAGTAGTTCGCCAGCTCGCGACCATTGATGGTCCACTTGCCGGAACCGGGCACGACGCGAACGCGTGCAACGGCTTCCTTGCGACGGCCAACTGCAGCGCCGGCAACGGTCAGTGCCGGACGTTCCTTCTTCGGCGCCGCTGCGTCAGCAGCACCGCTCTCCGAGGTGTAGCTGGTCAGGTTTTCCTCAGCCTCAACGGCTTCGGTGGTCAGTTCTTCGTTCTGAGCCACGATTCTCCTTGATAAAAAGTTGGTTGGTGGCCAGGACTACTGGGCGACCTGGGTGATTTCGAAAGTCTTGGGCTGCTGGGCGGCGTGCGGGTGCTCGGCACCGCGGTAAACCTTCAGCTTGCCCAGCTGCTGTGCAGCGAGGGAGTTCTTCGGGAGCATGCCCTTGATGGCCTTCTCCACGGCGCGGACCGGGTTGGATTCCAGCAGCTCCGCGTAGTTGACGGAGGTCAGGCCGCCCGGGTAACCGGAGTGGCGGTATGCGCGCTTCTGCTCCAGCTTGGCACCGGTGAGGGCGACCTTTTCAGCGTTGATGATGATGACGAAGTCGCCCATGTCCATGTGGGACGCAAAGGTGGCCTTGTGCTTGCCGCGCAGCAGGATTGCGGTCTGGCTGGCGAGACGACCAAGGACAACGTCGGTGGCGTCAATGACGTGCCACTGGCGGTTGATATCGCCGGGCTTCGGGGTGTACGTACGCACGGTGTTTGCCTCGTTCTTGTTCTGGCGTTCTTGTTTTAGGCGTCACGCAAAAGGTGCACCTACTATCTATGCGCTACCGGAACAGAGGTGAGGGCTCCATGTAACCAGTCATCCTGTGGTCTCGAATGTGCACGTTGAGTAGCTATCCTGCAACCGGATTCTCAAGCGGGCACGCATCATCGAGATAGGACACGCACAACGACTACCAAGAATAGCGGAAGCCGGGGTCGTGGGTCAAAATGGGCATGTCCGGTGGCATGCAGCCCTGCGTGCCGTTCAGTTCCGGTATGCCCCGCGTTCCTGGAGGTCCCGTGCCCGATCCCGCCGTTGCAGCTTCCGCGCCGCTGCTGTTCCTAGCGGGAGTCGCCGCCGTCGGGCTGTGCCTCGGGCTGCTGGCAGATGTCTTCGTCAGGCGCGCCCTGCCGGAGCTGGCACCCGGTCCTACGCCTGCGCAGCGGACGGCGACGGCGGTTGCCGCCGCGGGGCTTTGCGCCCTCCTGGCCTGGCGGTTCGGCGCTTCCCCGGAATTGCCGGCGTTTATGGTTTTGGCGGTTATTGGCGTCCAGCTGGCCCGAATTGACGTTATTCATCATTTGCTGCCTAACCGGCTGGTCCTGCCACTCCTGGGAGCCGGCGTTGTGCTGCTCGCAGTGCCTTCGATAGCCCTCGGAGGCTGGGGGCAGCTGGCCCGGGCCCTGGCCGGGGCGGTAATTCTCTTCTTTTTCTACTTCATCTTGGCCCTCATCAGCCCCACAGGCCTCGGAATGGGCGACGTTAAGCTCGCTGCGCCACTCGGCCTGTACTTAGGCCACTTGGGCTGGACCCAACTGTTCTATGGCGGCGCCCTGGGGTTTGTCGCCGGCGGCCTGGTTTCCTTGGTCCTCCTCCTAAAGAACCGCGGAAACAAGCCGAAGGAAGTGGCCTTCGGGCCCTCGATGCTGGCCGCCGCCCTGCTCACCGTCCTGCTCTCCGCGTAGCGCCCTCTCCTACGCCGCTTGTTGGGTGAACCAGTAAGCCGACTTATCAAAACAAGTAGTCGGCTCCGTAGCGCCCGAAAGTACTGAGTACACGTCCCTCAGAGCGGCAAGTAAACGCTCCTTTTCCACCCAAAAAGTCGGGTAGTCGCATGCATTGCCGGGCCGTTAATCGGCGTGCAAATGTTGTCCCAACGGAGCTCCAGCAGGTAGCAAAGGGGACTTGCTGGAATTCCGTCAAACTATTCAAATCTCTGGAGAAGGACTTTCAAAATGACTGGTCTCATGGTCTCAATGCTCGCTTTTGTTGCCGGCGTCAAGAACAAGCTCGAATCCGAAAAGGGAGCAACCGCGACGGAATACTCGCTGCTGGTGGCGTTCATCGCCTTCGCTGTTATTGGCGGCGCAACCGTCTTCGGCAACCAGTTGAGCGCCTGGTTCACCGAGCTGGGCAACAACGTCCGCGCTTGGTCCAACTAGGCAACTAGTTCCGCCACAGGTCTCAGTAACACCGATTGTGCCGCGTCCGTGTATCGCGGGCGCGGCACAGTTCTTATTTCGTCGACTGCATCTATCCCTGGGGGGATCCAATGAAGCGCAGCAATTTTTCGCCCTGGTTTGGGGCTGAGGGACGCGAGCAGGGGGCGGCCGCAGTCGAGTTCGCCCTCGTTGCACCTATACTCCTCGCCTTGGTGGGCGGGATCATCGAATTCTCTTACATCTACAATTTGCAGATCTCGGTGACCCAGGCCGCCCGCGAGGCTGCCCGGACTATGGCCATCTTCAACGATCCGGCCCGCGCCCAGGCTGCCGCTGTCTCAGGTGCGCCCGGGTTGAATGCGGCAGGCTTCACCTACACCTTCACGGGCGCATGCCCCGCCGGCGGCACGGGCAACGCCAAAGTGGCCGTTGGTTACACCGCAAATTCACTGACCGGGATTTTCGGTGGTTCCGTCACCGTCCACGGAACCGGAGCCATGCGATGCCACGGTTGAGGACTTCGATCCAAGACCAGTGCGGCCTAGGGCGGGAGCGGGGCGCGACCGGCGCGCTTGTAGCAGTGATGATGCTGGTGCTCATAGGAGCCGGCGCCCTGGCCGTTGATGCCGGCCAAATCTACGCCGAACGGGCCCAACTGCAGAATGCAGCGGACGCAGGCGCATTGGCGGCAGCACAGAGGTGCCACGCGGCCGGAACCTGCACAGTTCCCCAGGCTCTGGGCTGGGCCCGCGAACTTGCCGGTCCCAACTCCAACGACGGAGCCTCTGCCGTCGATTCAGTAAACGTGGACCTTTCCCGCGGCCAGGTCAAGGTGGTCACGTCCACCCTGGGCAGCAACGAGGCGGGCTTCCTGACCAAAATCTTTGCCAATGCGCTGAACGCCCCACCCGCAACAGTCCGCGCCGGCGCCACCGCGGCCTGGGCACCGTTGAGCAGCGGCTCCGGATTTCCGCTTGCGATCTCCAACAGCTGCTTCAACCTTTCCACTGCCGTGGCCACCGGAGAGGTACAAAAGATCTCCTACAAGCCGGGCGGAACCTGCACCGGTCCTTCCGGAACGCAAATCCCGGGCGGCTGGGGATGGCTCGACCGGAACTCACCATGCGTTGCCGTGACGGCCACCGGAAACAACCGGGTGGGGTCCGACCCAGGCAACAACCCGCCGACCGACTGCGACACCGTGCTGGGCGGCTGGATCGCCACCATCCTCGCCGGCGGAGAGGTGAAAGTCGCTTTTCCCGTCTTCGACGACGCGAGCAACCAGGGGCAGAACGGCTACTTCCACGTGATCGGTTACGCCACCTTCAAGATGTGGGGCTGGAAATTCGGCAACAACCACAACTACGAATTCCGGAACACAGCCGGCGACCCGAACATGACGAGCGCCCTGGCCTGCAGCGGCGGCAACAACCGGTGCATCATCGGCCAATTCGTGAAATTCGAAACTATTAACTCGACCGGACCTGGTGGCGGCGCCGACTTGGGAACCGTCGATATCAAACTCATCAAATAGGTAATTTCTAAGGAGTTACGATGAAAACACGCCTACTGGGAGGCATCGCCGCATTACTTGTGGCAATTATCGGAACCGTATTGCTGGTCTCATATGTTCAGAACGCTGATAAACGAGCGTTAGCCGGCACGGAAACAGAATCAATCTACATTGTGCAAAAGGCCATTCCGGCCGGAACCGCCGCGGACAAGATTGCGGCAATGGTGACAAAGAAGGAAGTTCCCAAGCTGGCGCTGGCTGACAGCAGCGTCACGGATCTCGCCTCACTGGGCACCAAGGTCACCGCCGTTACCCTCATGCCGGGTGAGCAGCTGCTGTCCACCCGGCTGGTGGAAGAGAGTGCTTTCCTCGGCCCGTCCCGGGTCCAGGTACCTGCGGGCTTCCAGGAGATCACGCTCAAGCTTCCGATCGAGCGCGTCGCCGGCGGCATTTTGAAGGCCGGCGACACGGTGGGGGTTTTCCTCTCGCTGGAAGACGCCGGCGGCAAGGCCGGTGCCAAGGTCAGCAGGACGCAGCAAACTTTCCACAAGGTCCTGGTGACCGCGGCGCAGTTCAGCGATGGGGCGGCCACGCAGACTGGGACCTCCGACACCGCGTCCGGGGCCAGCCAGGTCTCGTCAACCTCCTCCACCAAGGCACAGGGTGACGGCAGCTACCTCATTACCCTGGCCAGGAATTCCGCTGATGCGGAGCGGATCGTGTTTGCCACGGAGTTCGGCAAGGTCTACCTGTCGAAGGAACCGGGCAATGCTGTCGAATCGGGCAAGGGCACAGTCGATGCGGCAGGACTGTTCCGATGAGCCGCTTCGTCCTGATCACGCCCAACGCCGATTTCGAACGGCTGGTCCGGCTGGCTGTCGGCGGAATGCATGGGGACCTCCACGTCTTCAAAGCCGACTACCTGCCAGAGGGCCCCGCCGACATCCTGCGCCAAATGGTCGGCGACCCGCCCGAGGTCCTCATCCTTGGTCCCGGCGTGCCTGTGGCCGACTCACTGAAGCTGGCCGCAGTGGTCGACCTCCAGTATCCGGAGATCAGCGTGGTCCTGGCCGTTAATGCCAGCCCGGAAACCGTGGTCCAGGCAATGCGCGCCGGCGTCCGGGACCTGCTCGATCCCGGAGCCGACCCCGACACCATCCGGGTCATGCTGGAGCGTGCCAGCCTGGCCGCAGCGGGCCGGCGTCGGGGTCTCGGTCCGCAGACGACCGAGCATGCCGACCACGGCTCAGGACGTGTCATCGCCGTGATGTCCCCCAAGGGCGGCGTTGGCAAGACAACGGTCGCCACCAACCTCGCGGTCGGGCTGGGAAAGACCGCGCCGATGGGGGTTGTGATCGTGGATCTTGACCTGCAGTTCGGCGACGTGGCCAGCGGACTCCTCCTTGAACCGGAGTTCACGATCACGGACGCCGTAATGGGGGCCGCAAGCCAGGACTCAATGGTGCTCAAGACGTATCTCACAGTCCATCCTGCAGGCATCTACGCGCTCTGCGCCCCCAGGACGCCCGTGGAGATGGACCGTATCAGTGCGGCCCATGTCTCCCACCTGTTGGAACAGTTGCGGCAGGAGTTCCGCTACATCGTGGTGGACACGGCCCCGGGACTGGGCGAACACGTCCTGGCCACGCTCGAACAGGCGACCGACGCCGTGTGGATCTGCGGCATGGACGTTCCGAGCATCCGCGGTATGCGGACCGGGTTCCAGATCCTCGAAGAACTGAACCTGGTACCGGCCCAACGCCACATCGTCCTCAACATGGCCGACCGCCGGGCGGGACTATCGCTCAAGGACGTCGAAGCCACCATCGGGGCCCCCGTGGACGTCGTGCTGCCGCGTTCCCGGACCCTTCCCTTCTCCACCAACAAAGGCGTTCCCGTCCTTCAGGACGGCGGCCGGGACGCTGCCCTCAAGGGGCTCCGCCAGCTGGCTGACCGTTTTAAGCCGGATTGGGAAGCCAGACCGCACAAGCAACTGCACAGAAGGGCGGTAGTCCAGTGAGCCTCACCGACCGATTCCAGCAACTACGCGGCGGACTTCCGCCCGCCGCGCCCGAGGAAAAGCCGGCCGCCGTCGACGTCTTCGCCTCTCATACGCCACCGGCGACGCTGGGGCGGATCCTGGAAGCGAAGACGGCAGCAGAATCGCACCCCGGATTCACCGAGCTGCAGCAGACCGCGTCCGTGGCCAGCGAGGCGCTGAACGCGCTCAAGGAACGCGCCAGCCAGGCGCTCTTCGAACGGCTCGGATCCCGCATCACCGATTCCTCTATCGATGAGACGGAACTTCACCAGTCGGTCAAGGACGAGTTGAAGGCCGTCGTAGACGAGGAGCAGATCCCCCTCACCGCGGTCGAACGCCAGCGCCTGATCCGGGAGATCATCGACGACGTTCTCGGCCATGGCCCCATCCAGCGGTACCTGGATGATCCCACGGTGACAGAGGTCATGGTCAACCGTTTCGACCAGATCTACGTGGAACGCCAGGGGCAACTCCAGCTGACGGACTCGAAGTTCACCTCCGACGACGCCCTGCGGCGGGTCATCGAAAGGATTGTCTCCAACGTGGGACGCCGGATTGACGAGTCATCGCCGCTCGTGGATGCCCGGTTGTCGGACGGTTCCCGCGTCAACGCCATCATCCCGCCGCTGGCCGTCAATGGACCGGCCCTGACCATCCGGAAGTTCGGCCGGGATCCACTGACCGTGCATGACCTCATTTCGATGGGCAGTCTTTCACCGGAAATGGCGGAGCTGTTGCAGGCCTGCGTGCTGGCCAGATTGAACATCATTGTTTCGGGCGGCACCGGCACCGGCAAGACGACCCTGCTGAACGTGCTCTCCTCGTTCATTCCGAGCTCGGACAGGATCGTCACGATCGAGGACGCGGTGGAACTCCAGTTGCAGCAGGACCATGTGGTCCGGTTGGAGAGCCGCCCGCGGAACATCGAGGGAAAGGGCGAAATTTCCATCCGCGACCTGGTCCGCAACTCGCTGCGTATGCGGCCGGACCGGATTGTGGTCGGTGAAGTCCGCGGCGGCGAGTGCCTCGACATGCTGCAGGCCATGAACACCGGCCACGACGGCTCCATTTCCACCGTGCATGCGAACTCCCCCCGGGACGCGATCGCCCGGCTGGAAACCTTGGTGCTGATGGCCGGCATGGATCTGCCGCTGCGGGCCGTCCGCGAGCAAGTGGCTTCGGCGGTGAACCTGATCGTGCATATTTCCCGGCTCCGTGACGGTTCGCGGCGGGTCACGCACATTACGGAGGTCCAGGGCATGGAAGGCGACGTCGTCACGCTCCAGGATGCCTTCGTGTTCGACTACTCCGCCGGTATCGACGCCGGCGGCCGGTTCCTCGGCAAGCCCATGCCTACCGGTGTTCGTCCGCGCTTCACTGATCGCTTCGCCGAATTGGGAATCCCGATTTCGCCGGCGGTCTTTGGCGCAGCGCCTGCTAGGGGGCGGTAACAGTGCAGGATATGTCTCCCCTTGTCTTTGTAGCCGGCCTCGTCCTGGCGTACGCAGCCTTGGCGACGATTGTTGCCGTCCTCTTCAAGTCAAACGCGGTGCCGCTGTCCCGGCGCCGGCCCGACGAGGCGGCCGTCCACTCGTCAAACCTCAGCAGGCTCACCGATCAAGCCGTGCACACCCTCAACAGGGGCCTGCGGAGCCGTGACTCGGGACTGCTCAGCCGCACGAAACTCGAGAACGCCGGTCTGAAGAAACAACCCGGCGACTACGTGCTGATGGGCTGTGCCTTCACTTTCGTGGCCGCGGTCCTTGGCTTCCTCCTCGGCGGACCGGTCCTGGCCGTTTTGTTGACGCTGCTGACACCAGTGGTCCTGCTCTTGTTTCTCAACGTCCTGGTCTCGCGGCGGCGCAAGAAGTTCGACGAGCAGGTGCCGGACGCACTGCAGATGCTCGCGGGCGGCCTCCGGGCCGGCCACAGCCTGCTCCGCTCGGTGGACGCCGCCGCGGAGGAGAACGAGGCGCCAATGAAGGAGGAGCTCAATCGGGTGGTGAACGAGACACGCATCGGAAGGGACCTTGGCGAATCCCTCGCGGAGGTCGCCAGGCGGACCGACAACGAGGACTTTGCCTCGATCACCAGGGCCATCGATATCCACCGCGAAGTCGGCGGCGACCTCGCCCAGGTCCTGGACCACGTGGGCGAGACCATCCGGGACCGCAACCAGATCCGGGGCCAGGTCAGGGCCCTCAGCGCGGAGGGCCGGATGTCCGCCATAGTCCTGATGTCACTCCCGGTGGTGATGTTCATCGGGCTGACACTCTTCAACCCTCTGTACTCCAAGGTCTTCCTGACCACTTTTCCGGGGTTCCTGATGATCGTCGCTGCCATAGTCCTGCTGACTGTGGGCGGCTTCTGGCTCAGCCGACTCGTCAAGCCGAAGTTCTGAGAAGGGAGAGAACCGTGCAAACAATTGCCTACGCAGCGATCCTGGGGGTCGTCGCACCGCTCTCGATCATGACCTGGCTTGCCTTCACCGGAGACCGGGCCGGCCTTCGCAACGTGCAAGCCAACCTCGGGCGGGGTCCGCAGAGCAACGGATCCGCGCTCTCGGCCACCGGCCAATTCGCGGCACTAAGCCGGAAGGTCACGCCGAAGGGCTACACGGCGTGGCTGGACAAGCAGCTCGCCGGTGCCGGCCGGCCCAAGGACTGGCCCCTGGGACGCGTCCTTATGGTCAAGCCCCTGCTGGCCCTCGCGGGAGCCATGACGGGAATCTTCATGGTTGCCGGGAGCCCCACGGCGACCACGGTCCTCCTGATGGTGGGCATGACCGCGCTGGCTTACTTCGTCCCGGACATTCTGCTCCGGAACCACGCCCAGAAGCGCCGCGAAGCAATCAAACTGGAGCTGCCTGACGCGCTGGACCAGATGCTCATCTCGGTCCAGGCCGGGCTCGGCTTCGAAACCGCCATGGCCCGGGCTGGCCAAAACGGCAAAGGGCCGCTCGCCGAGGAACTGATCAGGACCCTGCAGGATATCCAGGTCGGCCGGTCCCGAAAGGACGCGTACCTGGCCATGTCCCAGCGCGTGGATGTGCCGGACCTGCGGTCCTTTGTCCGGGCCGTGGTCCAAGCGGACGCTTACGGCATCGCCATCGCGCAGGTATTGAACGCCCAGGCGAAGGACATGCGCGTGAAGCGCCGCCAGCGGGCGGAGGAACACGCCATGAAGATGCCCGTCAAGATGCTCTTTCCGTTGATCTTCTCGATCCTCCCCACGTTGTTCATCGTGGTGCTGGGCCCCACGGTTATGAGCATCATGGAGGTTTTTGCCAACAAATAGCCACGCGGCCCGCGTCAGGGCCGCCCATAGACCGGACCCCCTTGGTACCCAGAGCCAAGGGGGTCCTCCTTTGTGCCCGGGGCCCACTCCCAGGGCCTACGGCCAGTTCCGCAGCCCCCAGCGCAGGATCCGCGCAGGGAAAGTACAGGAATAGGGCAGTTTGGGAAGTCTTGGCACAGGATGTTCCAAACTCCGATTGACGGCGTGTCGGCGCTTGCTAAGTTCCTCTCAGTGCTGGTGCAGGGCCAGCCGCCCAACTCGCTCAGGAGTCACCAATGCGTTCCTACCTCTCCAACATCGCAACCCGCCTTCGCCGCGACCAGCGCGGCGCGACCGCCGTCGAATACGGCATCATGGTCTCCCTCATCGCCGTTGTCATCATCGTCGCCGTTACGCTGCTCGGAGGCACCTTGAAGGACACCTTCACCCAGGTGCAGTGCTCGGTCAGCAACGGCAGCTTCTCTCCCGCCGTGGCCGGCGTCGACGGGGCTGCAGGAACCGCCGCCAAGTGCACGCCGAAATAGAACGCATTCACCCCCCCCGCCACACTGCCATCTCCGGATGTACCCAGCCAGGAAGGCGGTCCCCCATGTCCAAGACAAGCGAACGGGGCGCCGTCGCGGTGGAGTTCGCCCTGCTGGCCCCGGTCCTGGTCATGATGCTGCTGGGGATCATGGAGTTCGGCCGCGCCTACAACGTGCAGATTTCGCTCTCCAACGCTGCCCGTGAAGGCGCAAGAGTGATGGCCGTCAACTACGCGGCGCCAGCAGCCGCGACGACCGCCAAAGCCGCTGCTGTGAGCGCCGCGAGCGTCCTACAGCCGAGTCTGACAAACGACAAGATTGTCTTGACATATCAGACGACACCCGCCTCGACGCCCGCGCCAACGGCCTGCGCCGCGAATGTCCAAGTTACCGTGACAATCAACTACACCCTGTCCACTATGACCGGAATTGCCGGACCATTTGCGATGAAGGGCGTAGGTACGATGCAATGCGGCGGATAGCAGTTTCGGGCGACACGGAACGTGGCGGGATCGCTGTCATGGTCGCCCTCCTTATGCTGGTTCTACTTGGGTTCGCGGCCATCTCCATCGACGTTGCTCGACTCTATTCCGAGCGTGGCCAATTGCAGAACGGGGCCGATGCGGTGGCCCTCATGCTGGGCCAGAAATGTGCCAAGAATCCGAATGATGTGGACTGCTCGGACACCATGACTTCGCCAGTGATTCTCGCCAGGACGCTTGCCAATGCGAACGCCGTTGACGGTCAGAGCAATGTCAAGACCATCGTCTTGGATAAGGCGAACCGCAAAGCCACGGTCACCACGAGCGCCAAGGACAGTGGGGGCGCCCTCAACTCCGTACCCGACCTTTTTGCCCGCGCACTGGGCTTTTCGAACTCTGAGGTCGCGACAACTTCGAATGTTCAGTGGGGGACGCCGTCCAAGGGCACCGTCATCGTCCCTTTGGCCATCGCCGAGTGCAAATTCTCCCCCGACCCCTCCTTCGTGCAGGTCCTCAATATGAGTGCGGGCGGATGCGCAGGGATCCCCGGAGGTTTTGGATGGATCACGGACCCCAATGCGGCCGATTCTGCGTGCAGCGTTGTGATCAGCGCCGGCGCCTCGAATGATCCGGGCATCTGGTTCAGCAGCGACACCGGCGCCTCCAGACCCTCGGTCTGTACGCCCGGGGACATCAGCGCTTTGAACGATCAGACCGTTCTCCTACCGCTCTACGCCGTGGCCACGGGCACCGGGTCAGGCGGCAAGTACTACATCAAGGGTTTCGCAGCCTTTCACGTCACCGGCTACCGCTTTTCGAGTGACACCTGGAATTCCAGCGGGCTGGCCAACAAGTCCATCCGCGGATACTTCGTGAAGTTCGTGTCCCTGTCACAAGCCCTCGAACTCGGAAGTACAGCCGATTACGGCGCGTCAGTCGTCCGCCTCACCATTGGAGCCCCCTAGTAATGAAGTCACGCCTATTGGCAGGACTGGCCGCAGTCGTGCTGGCCATCGTCGGCGCCGTCCTCGTCGTCAGCTATGCACAGGGCGCCGATACCCGTGCAGTCCAGAACCTCAACCCCGTCAGCGTCATGGTGGTGCAAACGGCCATCCCCGCCGGCACCCCGGTAGCGCAGCTAACAGCCTTCGTCACCGCCCAGGAACTCCCCGGCAAAGCCGTGTCCAAGACTGCGCTGAAGAATCTTGACGGCTTGGCCGGCAAGGTCACCGCCGTCGACCTGTTGCCGGGTGAGCAGCTCGTCGCCGAGCGGCTGGTCGAGCCGGAGGAGCTGAAGACGAGCGGATCCGTGGAAGTTCCAAAGGGGCTGCAGGAGGTGTCTTTCCAGCTTGAACCCCAGCGCGTCGTCGGCGGTCGCATCACGGCCGGGGACCATGTGGGCATCTTCATCAACCTCAAGGAGGGCGGCATCGAGGGAAAGCCTGACCAGCAAACCACGCAACTGACCGTCCACAAGGCCCTCGTGACGGCGGTGCAGCGCGCACCCGTTACCACCCCCACTCCGCAGCCCTCGGCGAGCGGCTCCGCCGCTCCCGCCGAGGACACCTCGCTCCCCGTCGGCTCGATGATTGTGACCGTTGCCGTCAACGACGTGGCCGCCACGAAGATTGTCTACGCCTCGAACTTTACGGACGTGGCGAGCATCTGGCTGAGCCGGGAACCGCTCGACGCAAAGGACAGCGGCCGCCCCGGAATTATTACCCGACCGGAGGTCTACAAGTGAGCCGCTTCGTCCTCATCACTCCCAACGCCGACTTCGATGCGCGCGTCCGCCAGGCGGTCGCGGGCGGGTTGCCCGGCGGCGTCCAGACCTTTGCCTTCATCAATCCCGCCAATCCCGGTGAACTTTTCGCCAACCTCAACCAGGAGCGTCCCGAGGTGCTGATCCTCGGACCCGACGTTCCGATTGAGGACGCCCTGCGGCTCGCCACGGTGTTCGACGTGCAGCTGCCAGAGTTAAGCGTGATCCTGGTGGGCGAGCCCGAACCGGAGTTTGTGCTGCTGGCGATGCGTGCCGGGATCCGCGACATCCTCAGCCCCGCATCTGACCCGGCCCAGATCCGGGTGCTCCTGGAGCGGGCCTGCCAGTCCTACGCCAGCCGGACCCGGGCCACGGCCGTCCAGCAGCCGGATAACAATCCCAAAGGCCTGGTGATCGGAGTCTTCTCCCCAAAGGGAGGAGTCGGCAAGACGACCATTGCCACGAACATCGCCATCGGTCTGGGCCAGGTTGCACCGATGGGCGTCGTCATCGTGGACCTGGACCTGCAGTTCGGCGACGTGGCCTCCGGCCTGTACCTGAATCCGGAACACACCGTCACCGACGCCGTCTCGGCGTCGGCCAGCCAGGACTCGCTGGTCCTCAAGGCGTTCCTCACCGTGCACCCCAGCAGCATCTACGCCCTCTGCGCGCCCCGGACCCCGGTGGAAGCGGACGACATCACGCCCCAGCAGGTCAGCCGGCTGATCGAACAACTCGCGGAGCAGTTCCAGTACGTCGTCGTGGACACCGCCCCCGGCCTGCCCGAGGTGGGCCTGGCCGCCATGGAACAGTGCACCGACGTCGTCTGGGTCAGCGCCATGGACGTGCCCAGCATCCGCGGCCTCCGTTCGGGGCTGGAAATCCTCCGCCGGCTCGACCTGCTTCCGGAAACCCGCCATGTGGTCCTGAACATGGCGGACTCCAAATCCGGGCTCAGCGTCCAGGACGTCGAGGCCACTATCGGCGCGCCAGTGGACGTGAGCATTCCGCGCTCCCAGGCGGTGGCGTACTCCACCAACCGCGGGATCCCGGTCCTGCAGGACGGCCGCAAGGATCCCGCAGTGAAGGGCCTGCGGCAGCTGGTGACGCGCTTTGATCCGGCCTGGCGGGCCACAGCGCAGAAGAAACTGCACCGACGGGTGGTGGTCTAAGTGAAACTCTCCGAACGTCTCTCCGCAGCGGAAGCCGGCCCCCAAACGCAGCCGGCACCGCCGTCGTCGGCCCCGCTAACGACGGCGACCGCCCCGTCGGCCCGGCCACCCCGGCTCTCCCCCCACCTCGAAGCAGCGCGCTCCGAGCCGTCGCGCCTCGCCGCGGCGGCCGCGCCGTCGTTCGCAGAACACCCCGACACGGCCCGCGCCAAGGGGCAGCAACCGGTGGATGCCTTTGCCGCGCTCAAAGAGCGGGCAGCCACCGCCCTGTTTGAGCGGATGGGCACCCGCTTCAACGATTCGGCGGTCAAGGAAGAAGAGCTGCGTGCCACCGCGCGCGACGAATTGACCCGCATCATCGACGCCGAACAGGTGCCGCTGTCCACCGAGGAGCGCACCCGGCTGGTCCGCGACGTCGCGGACGACGTGCTGGGGTACGGTCCGCTCCAGCGGCTGCTGGATGACCCCGCGGTTACCGAGATCATGGTCAACCGGATGGACCAGATCTACGTGGAACGAAAAGGCCAGCTCACCCTGACCGAGTCGCGCTTCAGCTCGGAGGACCACCTGCGCAAGGTGATCGAACGCATCGTCTCCAAGGTGGGCCGCCGGATCGACGAGTCATCCCCGCTCGTGGACGCCCGGCTCGAGGACGGCTCCCGCGTCAACGCCGTCATCCCCCCGCTGGCAGTCGGCGGCTCCTCGCTGACCATCCGAAAGTTCAGCAAGGTCCCGCTCACCGTGCGCAACCTGATCGATTTCGGCACGCTGACACCGGAAATGGCCGAACTGCTGAACGCCTGTGTCCGGGCCAAGCTAAACATCATCGTCTCCGGCGGCACCGGCACCGGCAAAACCACCCTGCTGAACGTCCTCTCCTCCTTCCTGCCGCACGACGAGCGCATTGTCACCATCGAAGACGCGGTGGAACTCCAGATCCAGCAGGAGCACGTGGTGCGGCTTGAAAGCCGGCCGCCGAACACCGAAGGCAAGGGCGAGGTCACCATCCGCGACCTGCTGCGCAACTCCCTGCGCATGCGGCCGGACCGGATCGTGGTGGGCGAGGTCCGCGGCGGCGAGTCCCTCGACATGCTCCAGGCCATGAACACCGGCCACGACGGCTCCCTCTCGACCGTCCACTCGAACTCGCCGCGCGACGCCGTTGCCCGGCTCGAGACCCTGGTGCTGATGGCCGGAATGGATCTTCCGCTGCGCGCCATCCGGGAACAGATTGCTTCGGCGGTGAACTTGATCGTGCAGATCTCCCGTCTGCGGGACGGAACCCGCCGGATCACCCACGTGACCGAGGTGCAGGGCATGGAGGGGGACATTGTCACCCTCCAGGATGCCTTCATCTTCGACTACTCGGCCGGGGTGGACGCCCACGGGAGGTTCCTCGGCAAACCGGTGGCCACCGGGATCCGGCCCCGATTCATCGACCGCTTCGAGGACATGGGCATCTACGTTTCCCCCAACGTCTTCGCGGCGCCGCTGGCACCGGCCGGCAAGGCGTGAGCCGGCCATGACACTGACTATCGGCGCCGCCTTCCTGGCCACCGCCCTCCTCCTGCTCGCCGTCGCGGTCCTCTTGCCGGGGACCGCCCGCGTTCCACTTGACCGACGGCGGCCGGTCCAGGCCGCACCGGACTCCTCGCTCAGCCGGTTCGCGGGATCCGCGGTCAACCTGGCGGACGGCTTCTTCGCACAACGGAAGGTCCGGCTCTTCAACCGGGAGGCTTTGGAACAAGCGGGACTGCGCATGGGCCAGGGCGACTTCTACGTGCTGCTGGCGGTCGGCGCCTTTGTGGGGGCCCTGGCCGGCTTCGTCGTCGGCGGCGTCCTGCTTGCCCTTCTGCTGGTCCTGCTCGCCCCGGTGGCCGGTCACCTGGCCCTCACGGTCCTGGCCGGAAAGCGTCGTGCCAAGTTCGACGACCAGCTGGGCGACACCCTGCAACTGCTTTCCGGCGGCCTGCGGGCCGGGCACAGCATCCTGCGCGCCATCGACGCCGCCGGGAGCGAATCGCAGAGCCCCACCGCGGAGGAAATGCGCCGCGTCATCACCGAAACGTCCCTCGGCCGCGACCTGCTGGCCTCGCTCAGCGACACCGCCGAACGGATGCGCAACGAGGACTTCGTCTGGATCGCCCAGGCCATCCAGATCAACCGCGAGGTGGGCGGCAACCTCGCCGAAGTGCTGGACCAGGTGAACGAGACCATCCGCGAGCGCAGCGAGATCAAGGGCCACATCAAGTCCCTCGCGGCCGAAGGCAAGTTCTCCGCCTACATCCTGATGGCCATGCCCATCGGCATCGTGGTCATGCTGATGCTGGTCAACCCCGGCTACATGAACGTGATGTTCACCAACCCGCTGGGCTGGGCCATGATGGCGGCCTCCGTGATCCTGATGACGATCGGTGGTCTGTGGATGCGCAAGATCATCGACCTGAAGTTCTGAGGCCCGGATGAACCCCCTGATCCTGTGCTCCCTCCTGCTGGTCAGCCTCCCCTCGGCGTACCTGACGTGGTCCGTCCTCTCCGTCGACCGGAAATCCCAACGCGCCATCCGGGAGATGCTTTCCCTGGGCACCGGACCCGCCGAGTCCGCCGGGCCCAAGGAGACGGCCCTGCTCGAGCGGATCGGCCACCGCCTGACGCCTCCCGCCTATGTCCGGAAACTCGACCGGCTGCTGTCCTTGGCCGGACGTCCCGCCTCGCTCCCGCTGGGTCGGGTTCTGGCCGCCAAACCGCTGCTGGGACTGCTGGGCGCCCTCCTGGGTCTCTGGCTCGCCGGCACGCCGGCCCCGCTCCTGAAGCTGGTGGGCTTGTTCGTGATGCTCCTGGGCTACTTCATCCCGGACCTGCTGCTCTACAGCAAGGGCCAGGAACGCCAGAAGATCATGCAGCTGGAACTGGCCAACACGCTGGACCAGATGCTGATCTCGGTCGAGGCCGGATTGGGATTCGAGGGGGCCATGGCGCGGGCCGGTGAAAACGGCAAGGGACCGCTCGCCGAGGAACTGGTCCGAACCCTGCAGGATATGCAGGTGGGACGCAGCCGGCGCGAGTCGTACCAGGCGCTGGCGGCACGAACCAACATCCCCGAGCTGCGCAGCTTTGTCCAGGCCGTGGTGCAGGCCGACACCTACGGCATTGCCATCAGCCGCGTGCTCCGAATCCAGGCCAAGGTGATGCGCGTCAAGCGGCGCCAGCGAGCCGAGGAGAAGGCCATGAAGCTGCCGGTCACCATCCTGTTCCCCCTGCTGTTCTTCATCTTTCCGGTGCTCTTTATCGCCATCCTGGGGCCCGCCGTGATCAATGCCATAGAGACCTTCAGTGGACACTAATCGGCCCATAAGTTTGCGGCGAACGGCCTGCACGGACGCCGCTAGTTGGCCCATAAAAGTGCCGGACAAGGATAGCCGCAAGGTTTCCGCAGGATACTCCGCCGCCTCCGGCGCCGGTCCGGACAGCTAGTACCGTAGAGCCATGTCTCTCTTAGCTGCCTGCCCCGACGACGCAAACGCGGGGTCCTTGCTCGCCGCCGATGCCCCCGCAGGCGGGGCCGGACTGACGGCGCCGTCCTCCGGCGCGGCCCCGCTCGTGGACCCCGCGGCCCTCCAGGACCTGGGCGAGCAGCTGAACAGCGCCGCCGTCGCCAAGGGCTTCGCCCGGGACTACGCAGAGATGTGGGACCAGCGCTATGACTCGCTGGCCGGGGCCCTGGAACGCCGAGACCAGGCAGCCGCGCTGGACGCCGTGCTGAGCCTCAAGACGTCCTCGTCGATGGTCGGCGGCCTGCGCCTGGCCGAACTCGCCGGCGAACTCGAGGAATCGATCCGGGGCGGGGACCTCGGAAGGGCCGCTTCCCTGCTGGACGATGTCGCCGCCCGCGGCAGCGAAACCGTGGACGAGCTGCAGTTCAGCTACATCCTCTGGGAGCGCTAGGAACGTTCAGCGTACTGGGAGCGCTCAGGCGCCAGCCGGTAGCCCACTCCGCGCACCGTCTGAAGCCAGCGCGGTTGCACCGAATCCTCCCGGAGCTTCCGGCGCAGGTTGCCGATGTGGACCTCAACGGCCCGTTCATCGGACTCGCTGATGTAGGCGTCGGCGCGGTAATACTCTCCCCGCACCACACGGACCAGCTCGGTCTTGGACTTCACCGCGCCGGCGCCGCGGAGGAGCGCATGCAGGAGGTCGAACTCACTGCGGGTCAGGGCGAGCGGTTCGCCCTCGACCGTCACCGAGCGCATGTCGGGATTCAGTGCCAGCCCGTTGTGGCGCAAAACATTGTCCGGCACGGCAGCGTCGCCGGCCGGCCGTGCCGACGCCGCAGTCAACGCGCCCTGGCCGTCATGCCGGGGCCGGCGCATCATCGCGGCCACCCGGGCCCGTAGCTCTCGGGGCCGGAACGGTTTGGTCAGGAAATCGTCGGCGCCGGTGTGGAGCGCAGTCAGCGTGTCGAGCTCGTCCGTCCGTGCGGTCAGCATGACGATGTAGGCGTCACTGAACTGGCGGATCCGGCGCAGCACCTCATAGCCGTCAATGTCGGGAAGACCCACGTCCAGTGTTACGACGCTGGCCTCCCGGCGCCGGACAACCTCGACGCCCTCCCGGCCCCCGGCCGCTGAATGCACCTCATAGCCGGCCTGCCGGAGCACTGCCTCCACGAGGTTGCGCACATCCGCATCGTCCTCAACAACGACGGCCACCCCAAGGTCAGTCATGCCACCCTCACATCCGATGCTGCTCTGCCGGCCGGCGATGACCGTGCATACGCCGCCGCTGTAAATCCGGGCCTCATGCCCCGATGCCCACGCCGTGCCCAAGGGACACGGCCTACACATGTCCTGCCACCATACCTACCAAGGGCCCCAATTTCGGTCTCCGGCGCAGTAACACGGGCAACAATAATATGTTTAGTGTCAAGTAGGTGTGACAGCAATGTAAACTCCAGTTGCGAGGAAGGGGCGCTTGTCATTGGGTGAACAGCGGCTGTTTCGTGGCGCGGGCGTGGACCGCCGCCTGGGCGCCCTGCACCCGCGCGCCCGTGTGCTGCTCAGCCAGCTACCACTCACCCTGTTGTTCGGCGCCGGCCTGACGGCCGCGCCGGCCGCTTGGAGCCTCCACTTGGCCAACGGCTGGGGCCAGATCTCCCTCGCCCTTCATGCCGCACTTCTCCTGGCCTGCCTCCTCGTGCCGTGGCAACGGTTCGGGCCGCTGGCGCCCCTGGCGATTCCGGTCCTGGACCTCGCCGCGATCGGACTCAGCCGGGTGGCGGCCGCCGAGGAACTACCGGGCCTCGGAGTGCTGTCAGTGCTTCCCGTCGTCTGGATCGCCGCYTCGCAGCTCTCCCCCGCCGTCATCGCGGCCGTCAGCTTCCTGGGGCCGCTGCTGGCAGGTCTGCCCTGGTATTTTGCCGCCGGCGCCGGGGACAGCCCGGGGCGCGGCGCCACCGTCGTGCTCCTGGCACTGATGACCCTGGCAGTCGCCCTGGCCATGCAGTTCGCCAGGGCGCAGCTGTGGCGCCAGCAGCGCAAGGTCGAAGCCAAGGAGGCGGAGTTGCAGGCCCTCCTCGCGGAAAGCCGGGAGCGTGAACGGCTGCTGAATACCATCCTGGACACGGTCGACGTCGGCATCGTCGCGATCGGCGCGAACGGCCGCCGACTGCTCACCAACAGCTGGCAGGCACGGCTCGAGGCGGCCGCGGCGATTCCCGGGCCTGCCGGGCCCGCGGATCCGGGCTGGGAAGACCAACTGCTGCTAACCGGGCGGGACCAGACCACGCTGCTCCCGCCTGCCCGGCGCCCGCTCCGCCGGGCGCTGGAGGGCGAGTCCTTCGCGGACCACCTTGTCTGTTTCGGGGAAGCGCCGGGCAGCCGGGTTGTGTCCACCGGGGCGAGGCCGCTGAAAAACGACGACGGCGGCTTCGGCGGCGCCGTCGTCGTGTACAACGAGGTCACCGGGCTGGTCAATGCCCTTGCTGCCAAGGAAGACGTGGTCGCGACCGTCTCGCACGAGTTCCGGACACCGCTGACGTCGATCATCGGCAACCTGGACCTGGTCCTGGGCGATGAACTGCCCCTGCCGGTGCTGCGCCGGATCGAGGTGGCGCAGCGCAACGCCGAGCGGCTGCTGGCGCTCGTCTCCGACCTGCTGATGTCCGCCAGCTCAGCGGTTCAGGTCCACCCAAGGAAAACCGACCTGGCCGGCCTGGTGGAGGCGAGCCTCGGCTCGGCCCAGGCGCATGCCCAGTCCTCGCGGGTGTCCCTGGCGATGCACGTGCCGGCGCCGCTGTGGGCGAATGTGGACCCGCTGCGGATCAGCCAGGCGCTGGACAACCTGGTCTCCAATGCCATCAAATACTCGCCGGATGGCGGCGCGGTGACTGTCTCGGCCTGGGCCGACGACGGCCGTGTGCTGCTGCAGGTGGAGGACAGCGGCATCGGCATGACCGCTGCCGACGCCGAAAGGGTCTTCACCCGCTTCTTCCGGAGTCCGGCCGTACGGGACGGCGCAATCCCCGGGGCCGGGCTGGGCTTGTCCATCACCAAGGCGATCGTGGAGGGCCACGGTGGCTCCATCACCTGCAGCACCCTCCCCGGCTGCGGGAGCACCTTTACCGTGGACCTGCCGGCAGACGGCCACCCTGCCGCTTTCTAGTCCCTCGGGTCAGTCGCCGGTCGGAACTCCCCAACTTCGGCGCCGTGGCCCGGCGTGTTGCGCCGACCCGCCGTCCTTGCCGGCTTTGGTGCCGTCAAAGACGGGGAAACTCGGCCGCGGGCTATTTGCGAAGGGCGCGCGTCAGCTCGGCCCGTGCCAGCAGCCCGCTAGCGGAGGGGTACGCCACCTCTTCAAGGACCAGCGGGTGCGGGGCGGCAAGGACGGACCGGGCATCCCGCTGGCGGGCGATCAGCCGCTCGTAGAGCCACCCGGGCTGCTCGACGCCGGCTCCGACGTAGAGCGCCGATCCCACGAGCGAACGGACCATGTTGTGGCAGAAGGCGTCAGCCTGGACCGTGGCGACGATGACGCCGTCAGCGCCCCGGGTGAACTCGAAACGCTGCAGTTCCCGGATGGTCGTGGCGCCTTCGCGGGGCTTGCAGTAGGAACGGAAGTCCTGCAGCCCCAGCAGCTGGGAGGCGCCTTCGTTCAGCAACGCGGTGTCCAGCTGCTCCTTGTGCCAGAGCGTCGAGTACCGGCCGAGCGGATCCCACAGGGCCGCCCCGTCCGCGATCCGGTAGCTGTAGCGCCGCCACAGCGCGGAGAACCGGGCATCGAAGCCTTCCGGCGCCAGGGCAACCCGGTGCACTTCGATCGCGCCGCTGAGCTCGCCCAGCCCGCGGCTCAGCGCGCCGCGCAGCCGCCGGAGCAGGGCCGCAGCAGGGTCGAGTTCGGCCCCGCGGTTCAGCCCCTGCCATTCCGCTTCACTCAGGTCCACGTGCACCACCTGTCCGCGCGCGTGCACGCCGGCGTCGGTGCGACCGGCGACGGTGACGCGGACCGGCCGGCGGATCAGCAGGGCGAGGGCCTCTTCCAGGACGCCCTGCACGGTACGGCGGCCGGGCTGCAGGGCCCAGCCGCTGAACGGGCCGCCGTCGTACGAAAGATCCAGCCGGATACGCAAAAACCCGCCGCCCCCCATAACGGGGGCAGCGGGTTTGAGCTCGTTCATAGACTTAAGTCTATAAGAAGGTTCTAGCGAATTACTTCGCGTCCTTCTCGGACTCTGCAGCAGCTTCCTCGGCGGCCGGAGCCTCTTCGGTCTCGGCGACCTCAGCTTCGGGAGCCTCTTCGGTCTCGGCAGCTTCAGTCTCGGCGACCGGAGCGGCTTCAGCCTTGTCAGCGTCCTTCTTGTCGGCATCGCGCTTCGCAGCGGAAGTAGCCTCGGCTACCACGGCCTGCTTGGCGGAAACCGGCTCGAGAACCAGTTCGATGACAGCCATGGGAGCGTTGTCGCCCTTGCGGTTGCCGATCTTGGTGATACGGGTGTAGCCGCCGTCGCGGTTCTCCACTGCCTGTGCAATGTCGGTGAACAGCTCGTGGACGATGCCCTTGTTGCTGATCAGGCCGAGTACACGACGGCGGGAAGCGAGGTCACCGCGCTTGGCGAAAGTCACCAGGCGCTCGGCGTACGGCTTCAGGCGCTTGGCCTTGGTCACCGTGGTGGTGATCCGCTTGTGCTCGAACAGTGCGGCGGACAGGTTCGCGAGCATAAGACGCTCGTGAGCCGCTCCGCCTCCGAGGCGCGGACCCTTAGCGGGGGTAGGCATTATAGTTTCTCCTCATATGGAAGCCGGCGGGCTGCGCACGCTGCGGTGCGTCCAGCCTGCTGGCCAAGATCTGTTTTAGAGCTCGTCGTCGCTGAAAGCGGCGTCGTCCTCTTCGATGGCTGCGGCGCGGGCTGCGAGGTCGAAACCGGGAGGGGAGTCCTTGAGGGACAGACCCAGTTCAACGAGCTTCGCCTTGACCTCATCAATGGACTTCGCACCGAAGTTACGGATGTCCATCAGGTCAGCCTCGGAGCGGGCAACGAGTTCACCCACGGTGTGGATGCCCTCACGCTTGAGGCAGTTGTAGGAACGGACGGTGAGGTCCAGATCCTCGATCGGCAGAGCCATGTCTGCTGCCAGGGCAGCATCCGTCGGCGACGGGCCAATCTCGATACCTTCAGCTGCGGTGTTCAGCTCGCGGGCCAGACCGAACAGTTCCACCAGGGTGGTACCGGCCGAAGCAACCGCATCGCGCGGGGCGATGGCCTGCTTGGTCTCAACGTCGACAATCAGCTTGTCGAAGTCAGTGCGCTGCTCAACACGGGTAGCTTCCACGCGGAAAGTAACCTTCAGGACCGGCGAGTAGATCGAGTCGACCGGGATGCGGCCGATCTCGGAGTCGCCGGACTTGTTCTGAGCTGCCGAAACGTAGCCGCGGCCGCGCTCGATGGTCAGTTCGAGTTCGAACTTGCCCTTCGAGTTCAGCGTGGCAATGTGCAGATCCGGGTTGTGGAATTCGACGCCGGCCGGAGGAGCGATGTCCGCGGCGGTGACGACTCCCGGGCCCTGCTTGCGCAGGTAAGCAACAACCGGCTCGTCGTGCTCGGAGGAGACCGACAGGTTCTTGATGTTCAGGATGATCTCGGTGACATCTTCCTTGACACCCGGAACCGTGGTGAACTCGTGCAGCACGCCATCGATCCGGATGCTCGTTACAGAGGCACCGGGGATGGAGGAGAGCAGGGTACGGCGGAGGGAGTTTCCGAGGGTGTAACCGAAGCCCGGCTCCAGCGGTTCAATGATGAAACGGGAGCGGTTATCGGAGACGACCTCTTCGGAGAGGGTGGGGCGCTGTGCAATGAGCACTTAGGTTTCCTTTCGGCGAGCATCCGCTATATGACGCAACACAGGTGGTGGAAAGATCGGTCTGAAGACTTAACGCGGCTGGGCTTGCCCGGACCGGCGAGGGTCCGGGCAAGCTCCGGCTAAGACTTAGACGCGGCGGCGCTTCGGCGGGCGGCAGCCGTTGTGCGCGCTGGGGGTTACATCCTGGATGGATCCAACCTCGAGGCCAGCGGCCTGCAGTGAACGGATTGCGGTCTCGCGTCCGGATCCCGGTCCCTTGACGAATACGTCAACCTTGCGCATGCCGTGCTCCTGAGCGCGCTTTGCGGCGGCTTCGGCGGCCATCTGGGCTGCGAACGGGGTGGACTTACGTGAGCCCTTGAAGCCAACCTCACCGGACGAAGCCCAGGAGATGACAGCACCGTTCGGATCCGTGATGGAAACGATGGTGTTGTTAAAGGTGCTCTTGATGTGCGCCTGGCCCAGCGCGATATTCTTCTTGTCCTTCTTACGCGGCTTGCGAACCGCGCCACGAGTCTTCGGGGGCATTATTTCTCCTACAGAAAGTTATCGGGGGGAAGACGAGCTAATCCCGAGGGATTTAGCGGGTCTTCTTCTTGCCTGCGACGGTGCGCTTCGGGCCCTTGCGGGTGCGCGCGTTCGTCTTCGTACGCTGTCCGCGCACTGGCAGGCCCTTACGGTGGCGAATACCTTCGTAGCTGCCGATTTCAACCTTGCGGCGGATATCTGCTGCTACTTCGCGGCGAAGGTCACCCTCAACCTTGTAGTTGCCTTCAATGTAATCACGCAGCTGGACGAGCTCGGCGTCGGACAGGTCCTTGACCCGAACGTCCGCGCTGATGCCGGTGGCAGCCAGGGTTTCGTGTGCACGGGTCTTGCCCACGCCGTAGATGTAAGTAAGCGCAATTTCCAACCGCTTTTCGCGGGGAATGTCTACGCCAGCGAGACGAGCCATAGTGGCAGTGCTCCTTGAATAAACCGGAGGTCGTAGGCAGTACACCCGTACAGTCCGTACGGCCCCAGCCTCCGACCGGGGGTTAGCTGTCCGGACTCGTTATTGCTCAGTGTCCCAGATCAGCTTGTGCTGCCTTTTTATTTACTTGCGTGGGTTAGCAACCCAGGGTTTCCGGTGAAGGAAATTAGCCCTGGCGCTGCTTGTGGCGCGGGTTCTCGCAGATCACCATGACCCGGCCATTACGGCGGATCACTTTGCACTTTTCGCAGATCTGCTTGACGCTCGGCTTGACCTTCATGGCGTTCCTTTGCGTGTTGCAGTTGGTCAGCTGGACCGGCCTTTGGCTAATGCCCTGGCCGGCCAGTGTTTACTTGTAGCGGTAGACGATACGACCACGTGTCAGGTCGTACGGGCTCAGCTCCACCACTACCCGGTCCTCAGGGAGAATCCTGATGTAGTGCTGGCGCATCTTTCCAGAGATGTGTGCCAGAACGATGTGCTTGTTGGTGAGCTCAACGCGAAACATCGCGTTAGGCAGCGCCTCGGTCACAACGCCCTCGATCTCAATGACCCCGTCCTTCTTGGCCATACCCTCCGCTAACTGTTGTTGCCACAGCCCCTCCGGCTTGCACCGACGATCACTGCGGACGATTTTAATTGCTTGTTTTGCTAGCTTGCCTGCTGCCACCAGGCCACAAAAGGGCACAACAGGGCAGACAACCAACAGTCAACACTACGGCATTGCGGGCCGAATGTTAAATCCAGCCATGCTAGCGCACTCCGTCCCCGTATGCACGAAAGCGCCCCGCCGGGGTCTCCACCTCCGCCGCCGCGGCGATCCCGTCCAGGATGGCCAGCCGGACGACGTCGGCTGCCGCGCTCTGCAGGTTTATCAGGCTCAACTGCCGTGCGGCGTCGGTACTGCGGTCCAGCGCGACGGCGCCAGTGGAGAGCGCGAACACCGTGTCGCCGTCGGCCAGCGTATGGCTTGGATTCAGCGCCCGGGCGAGGCCGGCGTGGGCTGCCGATGCTGTCCGCTTGCACTCGGCCTTGTCCAATACGGCGTTGGTCGCGACGACGACGAGGGTTGTGTTGAGGGGCGGCGCGGCATTCGCCGACGTGGAATCGGGAACCCGGAAGCGCGCGTCTAAGGGAGGAACGACCGAGCGCGCGGAGGGTTCGGGATTTCCCGTAGGCACCACAAATGGGAGTCCCAGCGCGTTGACTACAGCAAGCGCCCCGACGACGACGCCGTTTTCCAGGGTGATCGAGGCCGTGCCTACTCCGCCCTTGAATTGGCCCCGGCCGATAGCTGCGCCGGTGCCGGCTCCCACGTTGCCTCGTTCGACGTCGTGCCCCTCCTGGTGTGCGGCGGCATCGGCGGCGGCGGCATAGCCCATGGCCTCGTCCGGGCGGGCGGCGAAGTCGCCGCCGCGGCCCAGGTCGAAGATGGCCGCCGCGGGGACAATCGGCACCACGCCGCCGGGCACGGGGAAGCCCCTCCCCTGCTCCTCACACCAGCGCTGGGCGCCGTGGGCAGCCGCCAGCCCGAAGGCGCTGCCCCCGGTCAGGACCACGGCGTCGACGGCGGTGCTCAGCGTGGTGGGGTCGAGCGCGTCGGTCTCGTGCGTACCGGGACCGCCGCCCCTGACGTCCACCGAGCCTGCCGTCCCCGGGGGCGGCAGGACCACCGTGACACCGCTCTGCCAGCCCTCCCCGGTCCGGGCGGCATGGCCCACGCGGATTCCGGGCACATCCGTAATCGCCGTCATGGCTCCATTGTGCGCCCCGCCGCCGGGAAACCAGGCGCCGCGATCTCCCCGCCCGCAAACGAACGTTGTGGAATACTGCAACCAACAATAGGTAAAAGGGCAAGGAAGCCTGACATAACAAAGCTCTGACGAGGCCTTGTGCGGGGTTCCGCCCACCCAGCGTGTGGTGAAGTGTTCTTGATCCCCCGCCCAACTGCCTGCCCTCGGCAGGCCCGGATCCGTTAGAGACGCCCTATGACTAGACAATTGACGGACAGTCCCGTGGCTACCGCCGGGACCGTCACGCGGGACCAGCGCCGGGGACGCTGGTCTGCCCGGACGCGCAGGGACTTCATCGTGTTCCTGGCGCTGGCCCTGCCGAACCTGGCACTGATAGCGGTGTTCACCTACCTCCCGCTCATCAACAACATCTACTACTCCACGCTGGACTGGACGCTGGGCTCCGCCTCCGCCACGGTCGTCGGCTTCGACAACTACATCAACTTCTTCACCAGCGCTGACGCCCCCAAGGTGCTGGGCACCACGGCCATCTTCACCGTCATAACGGTCGGCGGGTCCATGGTCCTCGGACTGCTGGTGGCCCTCGCCTTGAACTCCAAGGTCCGCGGCACCACCTTCGCCCGGTCCGCCGTTTTCGCCCCCTACGTGCTCAGCGGGGTCGGCGTCGGACTGGTCTGGCTGTTCATCTTCGACCCCGGCTACGGGGTGCTGTCCTGGCTGCTGCGCGGGATCGGCCAGCAGAGCCCGCAATGGATCAACGATCCGCAGCTCTCCCTGGTCATGGTGATCACGGTCTACATCTGGAAGAACCTCGGCTACTGCGCCGTCGTCTACCTCGCCGGCCTCCAGTCGCTGCCCCAGGACGTCATGGAAGCGGCGTCGCTGGACGGCGCCAACGGGTTCCGCCGCTTCGTCAGCATGTCGGTCCCGCTGCTCTCCCCCACCACGTTCTTCCTGCTGATCACCACGATGCTCAGTTCGCTGCAGGCTTTCGACCTGATCCGGATCATGACCCCGCTCGGCAACGGGACGTCCACCCTGATCTACGAGGCGTACCTGCAGGCCTTCGGGGCCTTCAACCGGGCCGGCTACTCGGCGTCCATTTCCGTGGTGCTCTTCGCCATCCTCCTGATCATCACCGTGCTGCAGGTGCGGTTCGTAGAACGGAAGGTGCACTACTCGTGAGCACACTCTCTCCCGTGAACCCCGATCCCGCTGCCAACGCCGGACCCGCCGCCGGCCCCGAGGTTCCACCGCAACGGCAGCGACCGTTTTCCCGCGCAAACCTGGTCCAGACAATCGCCGCCGGCTACGTCCCGCTCATCCTCGCCACCCTCGTGGTGGTGCTGCCGCTGCTCTGGATGGTGCTGAGCTCCTTCAAGCAGCCGGGCGAGATCGTCACGACGGACCTGATGATCCTGCCGGAAAGCGTGAACCTGGACAACTACCACGTAGCGATGACGACGGTGCCCTTCGCCAGGTTCTTCCTGAACAGCCTGATCGTCACCACGGTGGGCGCCACTGTGAAGGTGATCCTGGCCATCCTGACGGCCTACGCCCTGGTCTTTGTCCGCTTTCCGTTCAAGAACGTCATCTTCATCCTCATCCTGGTCGCGCTGATGGTGCCGCCGCAGGTGTCCATCCTGCCCAACTACATCCTGATCGCGGGCCTGGGTGGCAAGAACACCCTCTGGGGCATCATCCTGCCCGGGCTGGGCACCGCCTTCGGCACCTTCCTGCTCCGCCAGCACTTCATGACGCTGCCCGGCTCCATCCTGGAAGCTGCCGAGATCGACGGTGCGGGGCACTGGCGCCGGCTGTGGCAGGTCGTCGTCCCGGTCTCCGGCCCGTCAATCGCCACCGTCGCCCTGGTCACCGTCGTGAGCGAATGGAACGACTACATCTGGCCGCTCATCATCACCGACCGGCCGGAAACCATGACGCTGCCCGTGGGCCTGACCCTGTTGCAGAACTCTGAAGGCAACGGCTCCGGCTGGGGCATCCTGATGGCCGGCGCGGTCCTGGTGATTGTTCCGATCCTGCTGGTCTTTGCGGCGCTGCAACGCTACATCGTGGCCGGCCTCACCCAGGGCAGCGTCACCGGGTGACGCCGCCTCCGAATGCACCCCACCATCACAACAAGTCAACACTTTTGAGAGGATCCACCATGGCAACGAATCTTGGCCGCAGACACTTCCTTGGCCTGGCCGGCGCGGGCGCAGGGGCCGCGGCCCTGGCGGCCTGCGGCGGCCCGTCCACGGGAGGCGGCACCGGGGCCTCCGGCGCGGCGGACATCGACTTCAGCGGCGTGAAGCCGGCCTCGTCGATCGATTTCTGGACCAACCACCCGGGCAAGTCCCAGGACGTGGAAAAGGCGATCATCGAGAAGTTCCAGGCCAAGTTCCCGGACATCAAGGTCAACCTGATCACCGCCGGCGCCAATTACGAGGAAATCGCGCAGAAGTTCCAGACCTCCCAGGCAGCGAAGTCGGCCCTGCCCGGCCTTGTGGTGCTCTCGGACGTCTGGTGGTTCCGGTACTACACCAACGGCAACATCATCCCGCTCGACAACCTGATCAAGCAGTTGGACATCAAGGTTGATGACTTCCAGAAGTCACTCGTCGCCGACTACCAGTACGCCGACAAGCAGTGGGCCCTCCCCTACGGCCGCTCCACCCCGCTGTTCTACTACAACAAGGACCACTTCAAGGCCGCCGGCTTGCCGGACCGGGCGCCCAAGACCTGGCAGGAGTTCGCCGAGTGGGCCCCGAAACTGAAGGCCAGCTCCGGCGCCCAGTACGCCTACATCTATCCCGCACTGGCCGGATACGCCGGCTGGACCCTGCAGAACAACCTCTGGGGCTGGGGCGGCAGCTGGTCCAACGAATGGACCATCAACTGTGATTCCGCCGAGTCGGTGGAAGCGCTCCAGTGGGCCCAGGATTCGATCTACAAGGACAAGTGGGCGGGTGTCTCCTCCAAGGAGGCCGCGGACGACTTCGCGGCCGGCATCACCTCCGCCACGATTGCCTCCACCGGCTCCCTGCTGGGCGTGCTGAGCTCCGCCAAGTTCAACGTGGGCGTCGGCTTCCTCCCGGGCGGCCCGAAGAAGGAAAGCGGTGTCTGCCCCACCGGCGGCGCCGGGCTCGGCATCCCCAGCGGTGTCAGCAAGGAAGTCCAGCTCGCTGCCGCGACATTCCTGAAGTTCATGACCGAGCCGGAGAACACCGCCGCGTTCTCCGCCGCGACCGGCTACATGCCGACCCGGACGTCCGCCGACATGACCGCGGTGCTCGCCAAGACGCCTCAGATCAAGACGGCCATCGACCAGCTCGCGGTTACCCACGTCCAGGACAACGCCCGGGTGTTCCTGCCGGGCGCGGACCAGGAAATGGCCAAAGCCGCCGCGAAGATCCTCACCCAGCAGGGCGACGTCAAGGCCACCATGACCGAGCTCAAGACCACCCTCGAGGGCATCTACACGAAGGACGTGAAGCCGAAGCTCAAGAGCTGACGCTGCGCTCACTGCCTGAGGATACGACGAATCCCTGGCGACGCTGGAATACCAGCGCCGCCAGGGATTCGTCGTATCACAAGCCGCCAAGCGCATCGCTAGGGAGCCGCGAAAGAAACGCTTAGGGAATCGGGACGGGGACGACGCCGAGCGGCGCCAGTTTCGCGGCTCCGCCGTCGGGCGCCGAAAGCACCCAGATGCCCTTCTCGTGCACCGCCACGGAGTGCTCCCACTGGCAGGAGCGCTTCCCGTCGGTGGTGACCACGGTCCAGTCGTCGTCGAGGGTGGCGGTTTCGATGCTGCCGCGGACCAGCATGGGTTCGATCGCCAGACACAGTCCGGGCCGGATCTTGGGGCCGCGGTGGCCCGTACGGTAGTTCAGCACGTCCGGGGCCATGTGCATCTCGGAGCCGATCCCGTGGCCCACGTAGTCCTCCAGGATGCCCAGCGGCTTCCCGGGCACGGAGGAAACATAGTCGTCCACAGCGTTGCCGATGTCGCCGACGAACTTGCCGGTGGCCAGCGCCGCGATGCCGTGCCACATGGCCGCCTCGGTGACGTCGGAGAGCCGCTGGTCTTCGGGGTCCGCCGTCCCGACGATCACGGTACGGGCCGAGTCGGAGTGCCAGCCGTCCACGATGGCGCCGCCGTCGATCGAGATGATGTCCCCGTCCTGCAGGACACGGTCGCCGGGGATGCCGTGCACTACTTCCTCGTTGACCGAGGTGCAGATGGTGGCCGGGAAGCCGTGGTAGCCGAGGAAGTTGGACTTCGCTCCGGCGTCCTGGAGCACGCCGGCAAAGACGGCGTCGAGGTCGCGGGTGGTCACTCCGGGGACGGCTGCCGCCACGGCGGCGTCGAGCGCGCGGCTCAGCACCAGCCCGGCCTCGTGCATGGTCCGCATCTGGGCGTTGGTCTTGTATTCAATGCGGGTCTGGCCGAATGCCATGCTCAGCGTCCTTTCGGTGGTGCCGCAGCCGCCCTGCAGGGGGTGTGCGGACAAATGGCTGAGGCTCCTCCCGGCACTGCGGGAGGAGCCTCAATAGTCACGGGCCGGATCAGGCGGACTGCGCCGCTTTGATGGCCTGCATGACGCGGTCGGTGACCTCGTCGATGCCGCCGATGCCGTCGACCTGGGTGAGGATGCCGCGGTCGGCATACTTGGCCACCACGGCTTCCGTCTGGCCGTGGTAGAGGTCCAGGCGGTGGCGGATCACGGCTTCGTTGTCGTCGCTGCGGCCGGTGTCCTTGGCGCGGCCCAGGAGGCGCTTGACGAGTTCCTCGTCGTCGGCCGTGAGCTGCAGGACGACGTCGAGCTTCTGGTCGGCGTCGGCGAGGATCGCGTCGAGGTAGTCCACCTGCGCGGTGGTGCGCGGGTAGCCGTCCAGCAGGAAGCCGGCTTCGACGTCGTCCTCCGTGAGGCGGTCCCGGACCATCTTGTTGGTCACGCTGTCCGGGACGAAGTCGCCCGCGTCCATGTACTTCTTGGCTTCGATGCCGAGCGGCGTCTCACCCTTGACGTTGGCACGGAAGATGTCGCCGGTGGAGATCGCAACGACGCCGAGTCGCTCCGAAATGCGTTCCGCCTGCGTTCCCTTGCCGGAACCGGGAGGTCCGATAATCAACATTCTCGTCATCGCAAAAGCCCTTCGTAGTGACGCTGCTGTAGCTGAGCATCAATCTGCTTGACGGTCTCCAAACCTACGCCCACCATGATCAGGATCGAGGTGCCGCCGAACGGGAAGTTCTGGTTGGCGTTGATCAGGACCAAGGCAATCAGCGGGATCAGGGCCACAAAGCCCAGGTAGATCGCGCCGGGCAGGGTGATCCTGGAAAGCACATACTGCAGGTAATCCGCGGTCGGCTTGCCGGCACGGATACCCGGAATGAAGCCGCCGTACTTCTTCATGTTGTCAGAAACTTCCTCAGGGTTGAAAGTGATCGCAACATAGAAGTAAGTGAAGAACACAATCATGGCGAAGTACAGGGCCATGTAGATGGGGTGGTCACCGCGGGTGAGGTTGTTGTTGATCCACTCAACCCACGGCGCGACGGGCTCGCCCGGCGCAGGCCGGTTGAACTGGGAGATCAGGCCCGGCAGGTACAGCATCGAGGACGCGAAGATGACGGGCACGACGCCGGCCATGTTCACCTTGATGGGGATGTAGGTGCTGGTTCCGCCCACGGTGCGGCGGCCGATCATGCGCTTGGCGTACTGCACCGGGATCCGGCGCTGGGACTGCTCAACGAAGACGACCAGGGCCACGGTCAGCAGGCCGATGACGAGGACCATAAAGAAGGTGCCCGGGCCCTGCGCCTTCCAGATGGCGCCGAGGGACGTCGGGAAGCCGGCAGCGATCGAGGTGAAGATGAGCAGCGACATGCCGTTGCCCACACCCTTCTCGGTGACGAGCTCGCCCATCCACATGATCAGGCCGGTGCCGGCCGTCAGCGTGATGATGATCAGGATCGTGGTGATGATGCTCGCGTCCGGAATGATCGGCAGCTGGCAGTTCGGCAGCAGTTGGCCGGAGCGCGCCAGCGACACCAGCGTCGTGGCGTTCAGGAGGCCCAGGGCGATCGTCAGGTACCGGGTGTACTGGGTCAGCTTGGACTGGCCCGAGGCGCCCTCTTCGTAGAGCTGCTGGAACCGGGGAATGACCACGCGGAGCAGCTGGACGATGATGCTTGCCGTGATGTACGGCATGATCCCGAGCGCGAAAATTGAGACCTGCAGCAATGCACCGCCGCTGAACAGGTTGACGAGCTGGTAGATCCCGCCCGAGGTCTGACCGTTCTGCAAGCATTGCTGGACATTCTGGTAGTTCACACCAGGCGAGGGGATGAAGGCACCCAAGCGGAAGATTGTGATGATTCCCAGCGTGAACAACAACTTGCGTCGCAGATCAGGCGTGCGAAAGGCCCGGCCAAATGCGCTAAGCAAGCGTCCTCCTGAGTAATAAGTAAAGTCGTGTGAGATAGGTCAAATAAACCCAACAACCGAGTCTAACGGGTGGATGCGCCCGGCGAACAATCGGCATGGCCGGGAAACAGAAAAAACTCCCGGCACCGGGGGCCTGAGCCCCATGGTGCCGGGAGTTTGAACAACGGGCAACTGCCCCGCCGCCTCTTTAGAGGGCGGTGGTGCTTCCGCCTGCTGCGGCAATCTTTTCTGCGGCGCTGGCCGAGAATGCGTGGACGGTGACGTCAACCTTGACGGTGATGTCGCCGGTGCCCAGCACCTTGACGGGCTGGTTCTTGCGAACGGCACCCTTTTCGACCAGGTTCTCCACGGTGACTGCGCCACCTTCCGGGAACAGCTCGTTGAGCTTGTCCAGGTTTACAACCTGGTACTCAACCCGGAACGGGTTCTTGAAGCCGCGCAGCTTCGGCAGGCGCATGTGCAGCGGCAGCTGGCCGCCGGCAAAGCCAGCCTTGATCTGGTAGCGGGCCTTCGTACCCTTGGTACCGCGACCAGCGGTCTTACCCTTGGAACCTTCACCACGACCAACGCGGGTCTTGGCGGTCTTGGCACCCGGGGCGGGACGCAGGTGGTGAACCTTCAGTGCGTTCTGCTTCTCAGCAGCGGCGCCCTGTGCCTTCTCGGCGGTGTTCTTCTCTGCCATTTACTTCGCCTCCTCTACCTTTACCAGGTGCGGAACCGTGTTGAGCATCCCGACGGTCACGGCGTCGGCGGTGCGGACAACGGTGTGTCCGATCCGCTTCAGGCCGAGGGAGCGAAGGGTGTCGCGCTGGTTCTGCTTGCCGCCAATGGCGGACTTGATCTGAGTGATCTCCAACTGAGCGTCGGAGGGAATCAGGTTCTTAGCCATGACTCAGACACCTGCCTTCTGGTTCAGGAGCGCCTTCACCATTGCCGGCGGAGCGACCTCGTCGAGCGGGAGGCCGCGGCGTGCTGCCACTGCTGCCGGCTCTTCGAGGCGCTTCAGCGCATCAACGGTCGCGTGAACGATGTTGATGGCGTTGGAGGAACCGAGCGACTTGGAGAGGATGTCGTGGATGCCCACGCACTCCAGTACTGCACGGACCGGACCGCCGGCGATAACACCGGTACCGGCGGAAGCCGGACGCAGCATGACAACGCCTGCAGCGGCTTCGCCCTGCACGCGGTGCGGGATGGTGCTGCCGATGCGGGGAACGCGGAAGAAGGACTTCTTGGCCTCTTCAACGCCCTTCGCGATGGCGGCGGGAACTTCCTTAGCCTTGCCGTAGCCGACGCCGACCATACCGTTGCCGTCACCGACGACGACGAGGGCGGTGAAGCTGAAGCGACGACCACCCTTGACGACCTTGGAAACGCGGTTGATGGTTACGACGCGCTCTACGAACTGGCTCTTCTCGGCTTCGCGGCCGCCGTCGCGGCCACCACGGCCACCACGGTCGCCACGGCCCTGGCCGCGGTCGCCACGCTCGCCACGACGGGCGCCACCACGGCGGTCGTCAGTGGTAGCAGACGCAGCGGTCTCAGTTGCCGGAGCAGCTACAGCTTCAGTCACCTGAATGTCCTTTTCGTTATTTTCGGTCACAGTGCCAGCCCACCTTCACGTGCGCCGTCAGCGACGGCGGCGATCCGGCCGTGGTACTTGTTACCACCGCGGTCGAAGACAACAGCTTCGATACCGGCAGCCTTGGCGCGCTCGGCGACGAGCTCGCCAACGCGCTTGGCCTTGGCGGTCTTGTCACCGTCGAATGCACGAAGGTCGGCTTCCAGAGTGGACGCGCTCGCTACGGTCAGGCCCTTGGTGTCATCGACAACCTGGACGAATACGTGGCGTGCGGAACGGTTGACGACCAGACGCGGACGTACAGCCGTACCGGAGATGCGCTTGCGGATACGAAGCTGGCGGCGGCTGCGCTGGGCAGACTTGCTCTTGTTCGTACGCTTCTTGTTAATTGCGATGGCCATGGTTACTTACCAGCCTTTCCGACCTTGCGGCGGATGACTTCGCCGGCGTAGCGGATGCCCTTGCCCTTATAGGGGTCCGGCTTCCGCAGCTTGCGAATGTTGGCAGCAACCTCGCCGACCTGCTGCTTGGAGATACCTGAAACAGAGAGCTTGGTCGGGGTCTCAACTGCAAAGGTGATGCCGTTCGGAGCCGAGACGTTGACCGGGTGGCTGTAGCCCAGAGCGAACTCAAGGTCAGAACCCTTGGCCTGGACGCGGTAACCGGTACCGACAATCTCAAGCTTCTTCTCGTAGCCTGCGGTAACGCCCTGGATCATGTTGGCGATCAGGGTGCGGGTCAGGCCGTGCAGCGAACGGGAGGCGCGCTCGTCGTTCGGGCGGGCGACAGTCAGGGTGCCATCTTCCAGGGTGACCTCGATCGGGCTGGCCACAGTGTGGCTCAGCTCGCCCTTGGAACCCTTGACGCTGACGACAGAGCCGTCAACCTTGACCTCAACGCCGGCAGGAACGGTGATGGGGAGACGTCCAATACGTGACATTATTCTCTTCCTTTCCCGTTACCAGACGTAAGCGAGGACTTCGCCGCCCACGCCCTTCTTGCCGGCCTGCTTGTCAGTCAGGAGGCCGGAAGAGGTGGACAGGATTGCGATACCCAGGCCACCCAGCACGTGCGGCAGGTTGGTGGACTTTGCGTAAACGCGCAGTCCCGGCTTGGAAATACGACGAACGCCAGCGATGGAACGCTCGCGATTCGGACCGAACTTGAGCTCGAGGGTCAGCTTCTTGCCAACCTCCGCGTCTTCTTCCTTCCAGGAGGCGATGAAGCCTTCTGCCTTCAGGATGTCAGCAACGCGTGCCTTGAGCTTGCTGTAAGGCATAGACACGGAATCGTGGTATGCCGAGTTTGCATTGCGCAGACGCGTAAGCATATCTGCGACAGGATCTGTCATAGTCATGTGGGCTCTTGCCCTTCCTCATAACGGTTTCCGCTGTCCTGGAAACAAAGCCAGGCAGCCGGACCTTTTACGTAGCTAGATTAATCTTCGGTCTTGAACGGGAAGCCAAGCGCCTTGAGTAGCGCGCGGCCTTCGTCGTCGGTCTTGGCAGTGGTCACGACGGTGATGTCCATGCCGCGAACGCGGTCAATGGAATCCTGGTCGATCTCGTGGAACATAACCTGCTCGGTCAGACCGAAGGTGTAGTTGCCGTTGCCGTCGAACTGCTTGCCGCTGAGGCCCCGGAAGTCGCGGATACGCGGCAGTGCCAGCGTGACCAGACGGTCCAGGAATTCCCACATGCGGTCGCCACGCAGAGTTGCGTGCGCACCGATCGGCATGCCTTCGCGCAGCTTGAACTGTGCGATCGACTTGCGGGCCTTGGTTACCTGCGGCTTCTGGCCGGTGATCAGGGTCAGATCGCGGACAGCGCCGTCGATCAGCTTGGAGTCCTTAGCGGCATCTCCAACACCCATGTTCACAACGACCTTCACCAGACGGGGAACCTGGTTGACGTTCTCGTACTTGAATTCCTCAACGAGCGAGCTCTTGATGGAATCCGCGTACTTGGTCTTCAGACGAGGAACGATCTTGCTTGCCGGAGTCTCGAGAGTCTCAGTCATTAGATGTCCTTCCCTGAGCTCTTGGCCACGCGGACACGCACTTCACGCTTCACGCCATCGCGCTCAACGGTCTCGGTGCGGAAACCGACGCGGGTGGGCTTCTTGGTGGAGGGGTCAACCAGAGCCACGTTGGAGATGTGGATTGAAGCCTCAACGACCTCGATGCCACCGGTCTTGGTGCCGCGCTGCGACTGACCGACCTTGGTGTGCTTGGTTACGCGGTTAATGCCTTCAACCAACACGCGGTTGGTCTCCGGGAATACGCGCAGAACCTTGCCCTGCTTGCCACGGTCGCCGCCGCGCTCAGCCTTGGCGCCAGTGATGACCTGAACCAGGTCACCCTTTTTGATCTTAGCCATGGACTAGAGCACCTCCGGAGCCAGAGAAACGATCTTCATGAACTTCTTGTCGCGAAGTTCACGACCAACCGGTCCGAAGATACGGGTACCGCGGGGGTCACCGTCGTTCTTCAGGATCACAGCTGCGTTCTCGTCAAACTTGATGTAGGAACCATCCGCACGGCGGCGTTCCTTCTTGGTACGGACGATGACAGCCTTGACGACGTCGCCCTTCTTTACGTTGCCGCCCGGAATTGCGTCCTTGACGGTAGCGACGATCACGTCGCCAATGCCTGCGTAGCGACGGCCAGATCCACCGAGAACGCGAATGGTAAGGATTTCCTTAGCACCCGTGTTGTCGGCGACCTTGAGTCGCGACTCCTGCTGAATCACTATTTACTCCTTGCGTCGCGCCGGTTCTCAGACCGAAAATCTTCCTACGGAATGAGCCTTGCGGAACGGTTGATCGGGGTGTCTCTTGACCTGCCTGGATTTTGCCAGACCAGGCCTAAACGCCCGTGCCAAAAACAGTTGCTTCCCGGGAGCGCGAGGCGCGAGGGGGCACTATGCCGTGGCACGATTGTTTACGAGGTTGATGATGACGCACGAAAGGCGCCATACAAACTCAAAATCTTAGCACGTTTCCGGCGCATCCCCATATCACAGCTGCCAGCCCCCTGCCCACGACGCGCGAAGGGACACTTAGTGGGCGCGGGCGGGGTGCGGCCGGCCCTCAGCGGCCGACGTCGTCGCTCACGGCAGTCTCTTGGCCCGCCTTCCGCCCCCTCCCCCGCGAACTGAGCCGGCCGGCGTCGGACACCCGCTGAAACTCTGCGCGGCGTGAGATGCCGGCGACGCCACAGGCCCCCGCCGGGAACGAGGAAACCCCCGCTCCCAGAAGGGAACGGGGGTTTCGGCGCAGATTCCCGGGCGGGGAAGCTGCAGGTGTTACTTGGCCTTCTCGAGGATCTCCACCAGGCGCCACCGCTTGGTAGCGGACAGCGGGCGGGTCTCGGCGAGGAGAACGAGGTCGCCGATGCCGGCGGAGTTCTCTTCGTCGTGAGCCTTGATCTTCGTGTTGCGGCGCATAACCTTGCCGTAGAGGGCGTGCTTCACGCGGTCTTCGACCTGGACAACGATGGTCTTTTCCATCTTGTCCGAGACGACATAGCCGCGCTTCGTCTTACGGTAACCGCGCTCGTCAGCCTTGGCTGCGTCGGAAACAGTTTCCGTCACGTTCTCGTCCTTTTCACTCACTTGGCGTCCTCCTCGGTCTCAACCGTTTCAGCCTTGTCAGCCTTCTTGGTTGCAGCCTTCTTGGACTTCTTTTCTTCCTTGGCTTCCACAACCGGTGCGGCAACCTCGGCACGAATGCCCAGCTCGCGCTCACGGAGAACGGTGTAGATGCGTGCGATGTCCTTCTTTACCGCGCGCAGACGACCGTGGTTCTCCAGCTGTCCGGTGGCGGACTGGAAACGCAGGTTGAACAGCTCTTCCTTGGCCTTGTGGAGTTCTTCAACGAGACGCTCGTTGTCGAAACCGTCCAGCTGTGCGGATGCAAGTTCCTTGGATCCTACTGCCATTTCTACTCACCACCTTCGCGACGCACAATGCGTGCCTTCAACGGCAGCTTGTGGATTGCCAGGCGCAGGGCCTCGCGAGCTACCTCTTCACTGACACCGGAGAGTTCGAAGAGAACCCGGCCCGGCTTGACGTTTGAGACCCACCATTCCGGAGAACCCTTACCGGAACCCATGCGGGTTTCGGCCGGCTTCTTCGTCAGCGGACGGTCCGGGTAGATGTTGATCCAGACCTTTCCGCCACGCTTGATGTGGCGGGTCATCGCGATACGGGCAGATTCGATCTGACGGTTCGTGACGTAGGCCGGGCTCAGAGCCTGGATACCCCACTCACCGAACGAGACCTCGGTGCCGCCCGTGGCAGCGCCGGAACGACCCGGGTGGTGCTGCTTACGGTGCTTTACTCGACGCGGGATAAGCATTTAAGCCTGTCCTCCTTCTACTGCCGGTGCAGCTGCTTCGACAACCGGAGCGTCGGCAGCAGCGGGTGCAGCCTCGGCCGGGCGGTCGTTACGACGACGGCGGTCACCACGGTCAGCGCCACCCGGGCGGCCCGGACGATCGCTGGCACCACGGCCGCGGGACGGAGCAGCAGCTGCCTGCTGAGCCAGTTCCTTGGCGGTGACGTCACCCTTGTAGATCCAGACCTTCACGCCGATGCGGCCGAAGGTGGTCTTGGCCTCGTAGAAGCCGTAGTCGATGTTCGCGCGGAGGGTGTGCAGGGGCACACGGCCTTCGCGGTAGAACTCCGAGCGGGACATTTCTGCGCCACCCAGTCGACCCGAGCAAGCGATACGGATGCCCTTGGCACCAGCGCGCTGCGCGGACTGCATTGCCTTCTTCATCGCACGGCGGAAGGCCACGCGGGAAGTCAGCTGCTCTGCAACGCCCTGGGCAACAAGCTGGGCTTCCATCTCGGGGTTCTTGACCTCGAGGATGTTCAGCTGGACCTGCTTGCCGGTGAGCTTTTCGAGCTCGCCGCGGATGCGGTCTGCCTCGGCGCCGCGGCGGCCGATCACGATACCCGGACGTGCCGTGTGGATATCCACGCGGACACGGTCGCGGGTGCGCTCGATCTCAACCTTGGCGATGCCGGCGCGCTCCATGCCCGTGGACATGAGCTGGCGGATACGGATGTCCTCGCGAACGAAGTCCTTGTACCGCTGGCCGGCCTTGGTGCTGTCGGCGAACCAGTGCGATACGTGATCGGTGGTGATACCGAGTCGGAACCCGTGCGGGTTAACTTTCTGTCCCACTTAGCGAGCCTCCTCTTTCTCCGGGGTAGCGACTACCACGGTGATGTGGCTCGTGCGCTTCTTGATCTGAAATGCACGACCCTGGGCACGCGGCTGGAACCGCTTCATGGTCGGGCCTTCATCAACAAACGCTTCGCTGATGATGAGGTCACCTTCGTCAAACGCCACGCCGTCGCGGTCCGCGAGGACCCGTGCGTTGGAGATTGCCGACTGAACTACCTTGAATACCGGCTCAGAAGCTGCCTGCGGGGCAAACTTCAGAATTGCCAGAGCCTCGTTCGCTTGCTTACCACGAACAAGGTTGACGACGCGCCGGGCCTTCATAGGCGTTACGCGGATGTGACGCGCAATTGCCTTGGCTTCCATTGCTTTCCTTCTCTCGTCTTTGACGTAAGTGCAGGCGCCTAGCGGCGCTTGCCCTTACGGTCGTCCTTGACATGGCCGCGGAATGTCCGCGTGGGAGCGAATTCGCCGAGCTTGTGCCCGACCATCGACTCAGTGACAAACACCGGGATGTGCTTGCGTCCGTCGTGCACGGCGATCGTGTGGCCGAGCATGTCGGGGACGATCATCGAACGGCGGGACCAGGTCTTGATGACGTTCTTGGTGCCCTTTTCGTTTTCCCTGGCTACCTTCACAAAGAGGTGCTGGTCAACGAAAGGACCTTTTTTCAGGCTGCGTGGCATGTGTCCAGGCTCCTATCGCTTGTTCTTGCCAGTACGACGGCGACGAACAATAAGCTTGTCGCTCTCTTTGTTGGGACGGCGGGTGCGGCCTTCGCGCTTACCGTTCGGGTTGACGGGGTGACGTCCACCGGACGTCTTACCCTCGCCACCACCGTGCGGGTGGTCGACCGGGTTCATGGCGACACCACGGACGGTCGGGCGGACGCCCTTCCAGCGCATACGGCCGGCCTTACCCCAGTTGATGTTCGACTGCTCGGCGTTGCCGACCTCGCCGACGGTTGCGCGGCAGCGCACGTCAACGTTGCGGATTTCGCCGGAAGGCAGACGCAGCTGGGCGAAACGGCCTTCCTTTGCAACGAGCTGGATCGATGCGCCGGCGGAGCGGCCCATCTTGGCGCCGCCACCCGGGCGCAGTTCAACTGCGTGGATTACGGTACCGACCGGGATGTTGCGCAGCGGCAGGTTGTTGCCGGGCTTGATGTCAGCGTCGGCACCTGCTTCCACGGTGTCACCCTGGGCCAGCTTGTTCGGGGCGATGATGTAACGCTTGGTGCCATCAACGTAGTGCAGGAGGGCGATGCGAGCCGTGCGGTTCGGATCGTACTCGATTTCGGCAACGCGGGCGTTGACGCCGTCCTTGTCGTGACGACGGAAGTCGATCAGACGGTACTGGCGCTTGTGGCCACCACCCTTGTGACGGGTCGTGATCTTACCGGTGTTGTTACGGCCACCCTTTTTCGGGAGGGGACGTACCAACGACTTTTCCGGCGTCGACCGCGTGATTTCGGTGAAGTCCGCTACGCTCGAGCCACGACGGCCCGGGGTAGTCGGCTTGTACTTACGGATTCCCATAATTTATTTCCTCGTTAAAGTGGTCTCCGCTACGAGAGCGGACCGCCGAAGATGTCGATAGTGCCTTCTTTGAGGCTCACAATGGCACGCTTGGTGTTCTTGCGGGTACCCCATCCGAATTTGGTGCGCTTGCGCTTACCGGCACGGTTGATGGTGTTGATCGATTCGACCTTGACGGAGAAAATCTTCTCCACGGCCAGCTTGATCTCGGTCTTGTTCGAGCGGGGGTCCACCAGGAAGGTGTACTTGCCCTCGTCGATCAGGCCGTAGCTCTTTTCCGAAACGACGGGTGCAAGCACGACGTCGCGCGGGTCTTTGATGGTGGCTGCGCTCACTTGGCATCCTCCTCGTTCTTTGCAGCCTTGTCAGCAACGAATGCTTCGTAGGCAGCCTTGGTGAAGACTACGTCGTCAGAAACGAGCACGTCGTAGGTGTTCAGCTGGTCTGCGTACAGAACGTGAACATCCTGGAGGTTGCGCACGGAGAGTGCAGCAACATCGTTGGCGCGGTCGATGACAACGAGCAGGTTCTTGCGCTCGGAGACGCCACGCAGCGTTGCCAGTGCGTCACGGGAAGACGGCTTGGTGCCTTCGACCAGATCAGCAACGACGTGGATGCGGCCGTTACGGGCGCGGTCAGAGAGAGCGCCGCGCAGTGCAGCAGCAATCATCTTCTTGGGGGTGCGCTGGCTGTAGTCACGCGGCGTGGGGCCGTGGACGATGCCACCACCGGTCATGTGAGGAGCACGGATTGAACCCTGACGGGCGCGGCCGGTGCCCTTCTGCTTGAACGGCTTGCGACCGGCGCCGGAAACTTCGGCGCGGGTCTTGGTCTTGTGGGTACCCTGGCGAGCAGCAGCGAGCTGTGCAACGACGACCTGGTGCAGCAGCGGCACGTTGGTCTGTACGTCGAAGATCTCTGCAGGCAGGTCAACCTTGACAGTGCTAGTCATTGAACTAGGCTCCCTTCACGGCGGTGCGTACGAGTACGACCTGGCCGCGGGCGCCGGGGACGGCACCCTTGATCAGGAGCAGCGACTTCTCGACGTCAACCGCGTGGACCGTGAGGTTCAGCGTGGTGTGACGAACGGCGCCCATGCGGCCGGCCATTTTCATGCCCTTGAAGACGCGGCTCGGGGTGGATGCTCCACCGATAGAACCGGGCTTACGGTGGTTCTTGTGGGCACCGTGGGAAGCTCCAACGCCGTGGAAGCCGTGACGCTTCATAACACCGGCGAAGCCCTTACCCTTGGTGGTGCCAACGACGTCGATCTTCTGGCCGGCTTCGAAGAGCTCTACGGAGAGCTCCTGGCCCAGCTCGTAAGAGTCAGCATCTGCAGTGCGCAGTTCTACGACGTGGCGGCGAGGCGTGACGCCTGCCTTTTCAAAGTGACCAGCCAGCGGCTTGGTGACCTTGCGGGGGTCGATCTGGCCGTAGCCGATCTGAACGGCGACGTAGCCATCAGTCTCTGCATTGCGCAGCTGCGTGATGACGTTCGAGTCAGCCTGGACCACAGTGACGGGGATGAGCTTGTTGTTCTCGTCCCAGACCTGGGTCATGCCGAGCTTCGTGCCCAGCAGGCCCTTTACGTTACGGGTTGCGGTCATAGTCTCTCAGCACCTCCCTACAGCTTGATTTCGATGTTCACGTCGGCCGGCAGGTCGAGACGCATGAGCGAATCAACAGCCTTGGGCGTGGGATCGATGATGTCGATAAGACGCTTGTGCGTGCGCATTTCAAAGTGCTCGCGGCTGTCCTTGTACTTGTGCGGAGAGCGGATTACGCAGTAGATGTTCTTCTCCGTCGGCAGCGGCACGGGGCCAACTACAGTTGCGCCTGCGCGCGTGACCGTCTCAACGATCTTCCGTGCTGAAACGTCAATGACCTCGTGGTCATATGACTTCAGCCGGATGCGGATTTTTTGTCCCGCCATGTCGCCTGACTCTCTTTCAGTCTGTGCTTCCCCTGTTTAGGGCTGCCCTGTTTACTTACTCGTTGTGTGGCTGCCGAAGCATTTGAAGTCGTAACTACCACCCGCCGCACAAGCTGAATCCGGATGAATCCGGGTTCCTCAACCTGCCGGCGCAACCGACCCCCGCGGTCGGGCGTGTCGCGCTTTGCACGCGTACTCGTCCGCAGTTCCTTGGGAAGTGGGTTATGTTTGGGCTCTTACTTGGACCCTGGCACCCGGCATTATCCGGATCGGGACGCGAAAGAGCGCTTGAACAACTCATCTAGTATGCCGGAATTAATCGGCAGAAGCGAATCAGCGCCGACAGGACCTGCCCCTGGCTCCCCGCTCCTCTCGACTCTTGGTCCTGCCGGCGCCCGGTCATTGCCTTCAGCAACGGTCGATACGAAGATAGGGGCATGACCGTGCAGGATTCCCCCGCCGTCCAGGCCCTCGCTGCCAAGCTGCGGCCGGGCTTCATGCTGGGGGTGGCCTCCGCCGCCTTCCAAATCGAAGGTGCCCTCGCAGCCGGGGGGCGAGGACCCTCAGGCTGGGACGCCTTTGCCGAGAAGCCCGGCAGCATCCAGGACGGGCACTCCCCCGCCGTCGCCTGCGATCACTACAACCGTACGGACGAGGACGTCCGGTTGATGCGCGAGCTGGGCATCGATTCCTACCGGTTCTCGATTTCCTGGCCGCGGATCCAGCCGGACGGCACGGGCCCGTTCAACGCCGAGGGCCTCGACTTCTACGACCGGCTGATCGACCGGCTCCTCGAGGCCGGAATCTCGCCGATGGCCACGCTGTACCACTGGGACACCCCGCTTCCGTTGGAGCACCGCGGAGGCTGGATGAACCGGACGACGGCGGAACGCTTCGCCGACTACAGCGCCGCCGCCGGCGCCCGGTTCGGGGACCGGGTGACCCAGTGGGTGACGTTGAACGAACCGGCCTCCGTCACCCTCAACGGCTATGCCCTCGGCGTGCATGCGCCCGGCCACGACCTGCTCTTCGACGCCCTGCCGTCGGTGCACCACCAGCTCCTGGCCCACGGACTCGCGGTCCAGGCCCTGCGGGCCGAGGGCGTTACCGGGGCGGTCGGCGTCACCAACCTGCACTCCCCCGTCCGGCCGGCCACCGGGTCCGTCACGGACAAGCTGCTGGCGAAGGTCTTCGATCTGGCACTGAACCGGATCTACGCCGATCCGATCCTGTTGGGGAGCTATCCGAAACCGCCGCTGCTGGCCAGGCCCTGGTTCCGTGCCCTCGCCAGGATCTCCGACGCGGACCTGCGCAATATCCACCAGCCGCTGGATTTCTACGGGGTGAACTACTACTACCCGGTGAAGGTGGCCACCGGCCGCGGCCCCGCGGACAGCCCGGTCGGCTCAGCGGAGGCGATGGTTAAGCTGCCGTTCCACTTTGCCGCATTCCCGGAGTATGAAACCACCGGCTTCGGCTGGCCGGTTGCGCCGGACCACCTGGGTCCGCTGCTTCGGGAAATGAAGGACCGGTACGGCGAGGCCCTCCCACCGCTCTACATCACCGAGAGCGGAGCGAGCTTCCCGGAACCGGACCATGTGGACGGGCCGATCGCTGACGCGGGCCGGATCAGCTACCTCGCCGACCATCTGGGCCACGCACTCGCCGCGACGGCCCCCGGCGGCATCGCCGACGACGTCGAACTCCTGGGCTACTACGTGTGGACGCTGATGGACAACTTCGAATGGGCGGCCGGCTACTCCCAGCGCTTCGGCCTGGTCCACGTCGACTTCGACACCCAGGCGCGGACCCCCAAGGAGTCCTTCTATTGGTACCAGGCCCTCAGCAGGGCCAGGCAAGAACAGTCCGCGCGCTAGATCAATGCCCCGCTACTTGTTCTTGTTGGCGCGGTCGATGCGTTTTGCACGCTCGATCTCGTGCCGGAAGTATTTCTTGGCCCACAGCCCGCCACCGACGCCGGCGGCAATTACCACCAGGAAAATGATCCATTCCATGCCGGTCTCCTCTCTTCACCTGCAACCGTAGCAGGCACTTAAAAGGAACAGCCCCGCTGCAGTGCAGCGGGGCTGTTCCTTTTCGTCACGGAGGCCGCCAGGCGGCCGCCGATCAGGAGTTCAAGCTCAGATCAGCAAGGACTACTTGATGATCTTGGTGACGCGTCCCGAACCAACGGTGCGGCCGCCTTCGCGGATTGCGAAGCCGAGGCCCTCTTCCATTGCGATCGGCTGGATGAGCGCAACGGTCATCTCAGTGTTGTCGCCGGGCATAACCATTTCCGTGCCTTCCGGCAGGGTGATAACGCCGGTTACGTCCGTGGTGCGGAAGTAGAACTGCGGGCGGTAGTTGGAGTAGAACGGGTTGTGACGTCCGCCTTCGTCCTTGGAGAGGATGTAGACGTTAGCCTCGAAGTCGGTGTGCGGGGTGATGGAACCCGGCTTGACGACAACCTGGCCACGCTCGACATCGTCGCGCTTCAGACCGCGGAGCAGGAGGCCACAGTTCTCGCCGGCCCATGCTTCGTCGAGCTGCTTGTGGAACATCTCGATACCGGTAACCGTGGTCTTCTGGACCGGGCGGATGCCGACGATCTCGACCTCAGAGTTGATCGCGAGGGTTCCACGCTCGGCGCGGCCCGTAACAACGGTGCCACGGCCGGTGATCGTGAAGACGTCTTCGATCGGCATCAGGAACGGCTTGTCACGGTCACGTACCGGGTCCGGAACGGACTCGTCGACAGCAGCCATCAGGTCCTCAACGGACTTGACCCACTCCGGGTCGCCTTCCAGAGCCTTCAGGCCCGAAACGCGGACAACCGGTGCTTCGTCGCCATCGAAGCCCTGCGAGCTCAGGAGCTCACGAACTTCCATTTCGACGAGGTCGAGGAGTTCCTCGTCATCGACCATGTCAGCCTTGTTCAGTGCCACCAGCAGGTAGGGAACACCAACCTGGCGGGCGAGCAGAACGTGCTCGCGGGTCTGGGCCATCGGGCCGTCAGTGGCGGCAACCACGAGGATTGCACCGTCCATCTGAGCAGCGCCGGTGATCATGTTCTTGATGTAGTCAGCGTGACCCGGAGCGTCTACGTGTGCGTAGTGGCGCTTCTCGGTCTGGTACTCAACGTGGGAGATGTTGATGGTAATGCCGCGCTGACGCTCTTCGGGTGCAGAGTCAATCGACGCGAAGTCACGCTTCTCGTTGAGAGTCGGGTACTTGTCGTACAGCACCTTGGAAATGGCGGCCGTCAGCGTCGTCTTACCGTGGTCAACGTGACCAATGGTACCGATGTTAACGTGCGGCTTAGTCCGCTCGAACTTTGCCTTTGCCACAGGTTCCTCCTAGAACGTTTTCAAATGACTTACCCTTCGACCGCGCTTGTCGCGGCTGAAACTCCAGTAAGTCTACTTGGGGGGCTTTGGATTGGTGAAATTGCAGATTCAGGAACTAATACTAGTCCCTCGAGCCTGTTCGTGCTGGCGGCCGGTGCCCGGCTGGACTGCGTCCGACCGGGGCCGGCCGCCAGCACCAGGTGAATCTCCTATTGAGGAAACGCACCCGAGTGTTTTCGCTGCTGCGGGAAGTCCTTGCGGACTACTCGCCGCGGCTCTTCTGGATGATCTCGTCGGCAACTGCCTTCGGGACCTCGGCGTAGCTGTTGAACGTCATGGAGTACACAGCGCGGCCCTGGGTCTTCGAACGCAGGTCACCGATGTAGCCGAACATGCCGGACAGCGGGACGTGCGCGCGAATGACCTTGACGCCCTGGGCATCTTCCATGGACTGCATCTGGCCACGGCGGGAGTTGAGGTCACCGATAACTTCACCCATGTATTCCTCAGGGGTGCGGACCTCGACATCCATCAGCGGTTCAAGCAGGACGGGGTTCGCCTTGCGTGCGGCTTCCTTGAAAGCCATACGTCCGGCGATCTTGAACGCCATTTCCGAGGAGTCAACATCGTGGTAAGCGCCGTCAATCAGCGTCGCCTTGATGCCGACAACCGGGTATCCGGCCAGGACGCCGTCGTTCAGCGCATCCTGGATACCAGCGTCAACGGACGGGATGTATTCGCGCGGAACGCGGCCACCGGTGACCTTGTTCTCGAACTGGTACATCTCGCCTTCGGACGTGTCCAGCGGCTCGATGGCGATCTGGATCTTTGCGAACTGGCCCGAACCACCGGTCTGCTTCTTGTGCGTGTAGTCGTGACGCTCTACAGCACGCTTGATGGTTTCGCGGTAGGCAACCTGGGGCTTGCCCACGTTTGCCTCGACCTTGAATTCGCGGCGCATGCGGTCCACCAGGATGTCCAGGTGGAGCTCGCCCATGCCGGCGATGATGGTCTGGCCGGTGTCTTCGTTGAGGGAGACCTGGAAGGTCGGGTCCTCAGCGGAGAGCTTCTGGATGGCCGTGGAGAGCTTCTCCTGGTCACCCTTAGTGTTCGGCTCGATCGCGACCGAGATCACGGGCTCCGGGAAGCTCATGGACTCGAGGACGATCTGGTTCGAAGAATCGCACAGGGTGTCGCCCGTGGTGGTGTCCTTCAGGCCGATCGCTGCGTAGATGTGGCCAGCGGTAGCGCCGTCAACCGGCATTTCCTTGTTGGCGTGCATCTGGAACAGCTTGCCGATGCGCTCCTTCTTGCCCTTGGTGGAGTTGACCACCTGTGCGCCTGCTTCCACGTGACCGGAGTACACGCGGATGAAGGTGAGCTGGCCGAAGAAGGGGTGCGCGGCGATCTTGAACGCCAGTGCGGAGAACGGCTCGTCAGCGGAAGGCTTACGGGTCAGTTCCTTCTCTTCGTCGCGAGGATCGTGACCGATCATCGGGGGGACGTCGAGCGGGTTCGGCAGGTAGTCCACGACGGCGTCGAGCATCGGCTGGACGCCGCGGTTCTTGAACGCGGAACCACAGAAGACCGGGTAGAGCTCGGAGTTGATCGTCATCTTGCGGATGCCGGCCTTGAGCTCGTCGATCGAAATCTCTTCGCCCTCGAGGTACTTCTCCATGAGCTCTTCGGAGGACTCTGCAACGGTCTCAACGAGCGTTGCGCGGTACTCTTCGGCCTTTTCCTTGAGGTCAGCCGGGATCTCCTGGATCTCGTACTTGGCACCCATGGTGACGTCACCCTTGGAGTCGCCGGGCCAGACCAGTGCACGCATGTACAGCAGGTCGACGACGCCGATGAAGTCGTTCTCGGCGCCGATCGGCAGCTGCATGACGAGCGGCTTGGCACCGAGGCGGCTGACGATGGTGTCGACGGTGAAGTAGAAGTCAGCGCCGAGCTTGTCCATCTTGTTGACGAAGCAGATGCGCGGGACGTTGTACTTGTCGGCCTGGCGCCAAACAGTCTCGGACTGCGGCTCCACACCTTCCTTGCCGTCGAACACGGCGACTGCACCGTCGAGGACGCGCAGGGAGCGCTCAACCTCAACCGTGAAGTCAACGTGGCCGGGGGTGTCAATGATGTTGATCTGGTTGTTTTCCCAGAAGCAGGTCACGGCGGCAGACGTGATGGTGATGCCGCGTTCCTTCTCCTGTTCCATCCAGTCGGTGGTCGACGCGCCGTCGTGCGTTTCGCCGATCTTGTGGTTCACACCCGTGTAGAACAGGATGCGCTCGGTAGTAGTGGTCTTGCCGGCATCAATGTGGGCCATGATGCCGATATTGCGGACCTTGCTAAGGTCGGTAAGCACGTCCTGTGCCACGGTGTCTCCCTTTCGGATGGACTGCACGTTCGCCGCCGACTCGGTTGAGCCGGCGGCGTCCGGGAAGTATTACCAGCGGTAGTGTGCGAAGGCCTTGTTGGACTCGGCCATCTTGTGGGTGTCTTCGCGACGCTTCACAGCGGCTCCGAGACCGTTCGAGGCATCCAGGATTTCGTTCTGGAGGCGCTCGGTCATCGTCTTTTCGCGGCGGGCCTTGGAGTAGCCAACCAGCCAGCGGAGGGCGAGGGCCGTGGAACGGCCCGGCTTGACCTCGACGGGAACCTGGTAGGTGGCGCCACCGACGCGGCGGGAGCGGACCTCGAGGGAAGGCTTGACGTTGTCCATGGCCTTCTTGAGGGCTGCAACCGGGTCGCCGCCGGACTTGGCGCGCGCGCCTTCGAGTGCACCGTAGACGATGCGCTCTGCGGTGGACTTCTTGCCGTCAACCAGCACCTTGTTGATCAGCTGAGTGACCAGCGGGGAGCCGTAAACGGGATCTAGTACTAGCGGCCGCTTGGGGGCCGGACCCTTGCGAGGCATATTACTTCTTCTCCATCTTTGCGCCGTAGCGGCTGCGGGCCTGCTTACGGTTCTTCACACCCTGGGTATCGAGGGCGCCACGGACGATCTTGTAACGGACACCCGGAAGGTCCTTAACACGGCCGCCACGGACGAGCACAATGGAGTGCTCCTGCAGGTTGTGGCCAACACCGGGGATGTAGGCGGTGACTTCAACGCCGCCGTTGAGGCGCACGCGGGCAACCTTACGGAGAGCCGAGTTCGGCTTCTTCGGGGTCGTCGTGTAAACGCGGGTGCAGACACCGCGGCGCATGGGGCTGCCGTTAAGCGCGGGAGCCTTGGTCTTCTTGACCTTAGGCGTGCGGCCCTTGCGGACCAGCTGGTTAATCGTAGGCACTCTCGTGTTCTCCGTTTTATCCGGAGCGGTCGTTGACGGCCGCTCTCTTGTCGCTTCGCCTCGCCGCTCGAGCTTTGAAGTTCTCTCCAGAGCAGCTGAGGCGAAGCCTTAATAGTCGGACCGCATACCGGGCCTCCGGACTCTCATCCTGGACTGCCCCTAGGCATGCGAAAATGTGGCATACGTTGCACAAGAACCCTGCAAACCGGAAACGTCGTCCTGATTGAACCTTTCGGCTGCAACCGGCGCACTCATCCACTGCCACAATAACAATTAGTCTCAAGTCTAACACGGACGGCCCCCAGCCCTTAATCGGCGGGCTTTCGGGCCCATCCGCCGCCGGCCGCCTCCCGCCGTCGAGTGCTGAGATACGGCCCTTCCGGGGCCCGAAAAGGGCGGCATCGGAGCAACCGACTGACCAGGGGCCGGAGGCGCTGGCACCGGGGACGCGGCAGGCTGCGGGTTAAACGGGGATGGTCCCGCACCTTGCGGTGCGGGACCATCCCTGGCAGAGCTACGACGGCCCGGAGGGGCCGCCGTGGCGGTTAGCGGAAGTCGCTGCCCAGATCGTAGTCATCCAGCGGGATGGCGTGGAACTCAGGAGCTCCGTCGCCGCCCAGGGAGTCGTAGGAGAAGTCGCTGAACGCGCTCGGGCCGGTGAACAGATTGGCCTTCGCTTCTTCAGTCGGCTCCACCGTGACCTCGGTGTAGCGCGGGAGACCCGTGCCGGCCGGGATGAGCTTACCGATGATGACGTTTTCCTTGAGGCCGAGCAGCGGATCGCTCTTGCCTTCCATGGCCGCCTGCGTCAGGACGCGGGTGGTCTCCTGGAAGGAAGCTGCGGACAGCCAGGACTCGGTCGCCAGGGACGCCTTGGTGATACCCATGAGCTCGGGACGGCCGGAGGCCGGCGTCTTGCCCTCGGAGACCACGCGGCGGTTGGCATCCTCGAAGCGGCTGCGCTCGGCGAGCTCGCCGGGCAGCAGATCCGATTCACCGGACTCGATGACCGTGACGCGGCGCAGCATCTGGCGGACGATAACCTCGACGTGCTTGTCGTGGATACCGATGCCCTGGCTGCGGTACACGCCCTGGACTTCGTCAACCAGGAACTTCTGCGCGGCACGGGGGCCCATGATGCGCAGAACCTGCTTGGGGTCGACCGGACCGTTGATGAGCTTCTGTCCGACACTGACGTGCTCGCCGTCTTCGATGAGAAGACGTGAACGGCGCAGCACCGGGTAGGCGATCTCTTCGGACCCGTCATCCGGGGTGATGACCAGGCGCATCTGGCGCTCGGACTCTTCGATGGTGATGCGGCCGGCTGCTTCAGCAATCGGTGCGACACCCTTCGGAGTACGGGCTTCGAAGAGCTCCTGGATACGGGGCAGACCCTGGGTGATGTCGTCGCCACCGCCGGCGGAGACAGCACCACCGGTGTGGAAGGTACGCATGGTCAGCTGGGTACCCGGCTCACCGATGGACTGTGCGGCGATGATGCCCACGGCCTCGCCGATGTCCACGGTCTTGCCGGTGGCCAGCGAACGGCCGTAGCACAGGGCGCAGGTGCCGACGCTGGACTCACAGGTGAGTACGGAGCGGACCTTGACCTCGGTAATGCCGGCTGCGAACAGTTCGGCAATGACGACGTCGCCGCAGTCAGTGCCGGCCGCCGCCAGGACCTTGCCCTTGGCGTCAACGACGTCCACGGCCAGGGTGCGGGCGTACGCGCTGTTCTCGACGTTTTCGTCCAGGACCAGCTCGCCGTTGGCGTCAGCCACCGCGATCGGGGTAACGAGGCCGCGTTCGGTGCCGCAGTCCTCTTCACGGACGATGACGTCCTGCGAAACATCCACCAGACGACGGGTCAGGTAACCCGAGTTGGCGGTACGCAGTGCGGTATCGGCCAGACCCTTACGGGCACCGTGCGTGGCGATGAAGTATTCCAGCACCGACAGGCCCTCGCGGTAGGAGGACTTGATCGGACGCGGGATGATCTCGCCCTTCGGGTTGGCCACCAGGCCACGGATACCCGCGATCTGACGGACCTGCATCCAGTTACCACGGGCACCGGAGGACACCATGCGGTTGATGGTGTTCATCGGGGACAGGCTGTCACGCATCGCCTGGGCGATCTCGTTCGTTGCCTTGTTCCAGATCTCGATCAGTTCCTGGCGACGCTCGTCGTCGTCGATCAGGCCCTTGTCGTACTGGCCCTGGATCTTGGCGGCCATGGTCTCGTAACCGGCGAGGATCTGCGGCTTGTCCGTGGGCACCTCGATGTCCGAGATGGCGACGGTGACGCCCGAGCGGGTTGCCCAGTAGAAACCGGCGTCCTTCAGGTTGTCCAGCGTTGCCGCCGTGACGACCTTCGGGTAGCGCTCGGCGAGGTCGTTGACGATCCGGGACAGCTCGCCCTTGTCGGCAACAGCCTCAACCCACGGGTAGTCCGCGGGCAGCGTCTGGTTGAAGATGACCTGGCCGAGGGAGGTTTCGACCAGTGCGGTCTGACCCGGCTCCCAGCCTTCGGGAGCTTCCCAGCCGGCGTAAGGAACGAAGTCCTCGAGCCGGATCTTGACCTTGGAGTTCAGGTGCAGCTCGTGCAGGTCGAACGCCATGATGGCTTCCGAAACGGAGGAGAAGATCCGGCCTTCGCCAGCTGAACCGACACGCTTGGTGGTCAGGTGGTAGAGACCGATGATCATATCCTGCGAGGGCAGGGTCACCGGGCGGCCGTCGGACGGCTTCAGGATGTTGTTCGAGGACAGCATCAGGATCCGGGCTTCGGCCTGGGCTTCGGGGCTCAGCGGCAGGTGGACTGCCATCTGGTCGCCGTCGAAGTCGGCGTTGAAGGCGCCACAAACCAGCGGGTGGAGCTGGATTGCCTTGCCTTCAACAAGCTGCGGCTCGAACGCCTGGATGCCGAGACGGTGCAGGGTAGGTGCACGGTTCAGCAGCACGGGGTGCTCGGTGATGATCTCTTCGAGCACGTCCCAGACCTGCGGGCGGTAGCGCTCGACCATGCGCTTGGCCGACTTGATGTTCTGTGCGTGGTTGAGGTCAACCAGGCGCTTCATCACGAACGGCTTGAAGAGCTCCAGTGCCATCTGCTTCGGCAGGCCACACTGGTGCAGCTTCAGCTGCGGGCCGACGACGATCACGGAACGGCCCGAGTAGTCGACGCGCTTACCCAGGAGGTTCTGGCGGAAACGACCCTGCTTGCCCTTGAGCATGTCGCTCAGGGACTTCAGCGGGCGGTTGCCCGGTCCGGTGACCGGACGGCCGCGGCGGCCGTTGTCGAAGAGGCTGTCAACAGCTTCCTGAAGCATGCGCTTCTCGTTGTTGACGATGATCTCCGGGGCACCGAGGTCAAGCAGGCGCTTGAGGCGGTTGTTGCGGTTGATCACGCGGCGGTACAGGTCATTGAGGTCGGAGGTCGCGAAGCGGCCACCGTCCAGCTGGACCATCGGACGCAGTTCCGGCGGGATCACCGGGACGGCGTCCAGCACCATGCCGAGCGGGCTGTTGTTGGTGGTCAGGAACGCGTTGACCACCTTGAGCCGCTTCAGGGCGCGGGTCTTGCGCTGGCCCTTGCCGTTGGCGATGATGTCGCGCAGCAGGTCCGACTCGGCCTGCATGTCGAAGCTCTCAAGACGCTTCTTGATGGCCTCGGCACCCATGGAGCCTTCGAAGAACATGCCGTAGCGGTCACGCAGCTCGCGGTACAGGCCCTCGTCACCTTCGAGGTCGGCGACCTTGAGGTTCTTGAAGCGGTCCCAGACCTGCTCGAGGCGCTCGATCTCAGCATCCGCGCGCTTGCGGACGTTGGCCATCTGGCGGTCGGCGGAGTCGCGGGCCTTCTTCTTGTCGGCGGCCTTGGCACCTTCACCCTCGAGCCGCGCGATCTCGTTTTCGAGGTCGCGGGCGATCGTGGCGATGTCGGAGTCGCGGTTGTCGATCAGCTGCTTCTTCTCGATGTCGTGCTCAACCTGGAGGTTGGGCAGTTCCTCGTGACGGGCATCAGCGTCGACGCTGGTGATCATGTAGGCGGCGAAGTAGATGACCTTTTCGAGGTCCTTCGGCGCCAGGTCAAGGAGGTAGCCCAGGCGGGACGGGACACCCTTGAAGTACCAGATGTGCGTGACCGGGGCGGCCAGCTCGATGTGGCCCATGCGCTCACGGCGCACCTTGGCACGGGTGACCTCAACGCCACACCGCTCGCAGATGATGCCCTTGAAGCGCACGCGCTTGTACTTACCGCAGTAGCATTCCCAGTCGCGGGACGGGCCGAAGATCTTCTCGCAGAAGAGGCCGTCCTTCTCGGGCTTGAGCGTGCGGTAGTTGATGGTTTCCGGCTTCTTAACCTCGCCGTAAGACCAGCCACGGATGTCTTCCGCGGTGGCGAGGCCGATCTGCATGAGGCCGAAGGAGGATTCGCTGGACATATGGTCCCTGTTCTCTCTTGTTCTCTAAATTCTGAAGTCTTGGGTTACGGGAAGAGGGAGGTGGCGTCCGACGGCGGGTGGTGACCCGCCGTCGGACCCCGCCTGCTAAACCTCTTCTACGGAACTGGGCTCTGCACGAGACAGATCGATGCCCAGTTCTTCCGCAGCCGTGAAGACTGCGTCATCAGAGTCACGCATTTCAATTGTGGTTCCGTCCGTGGAAAGAACTTCCACGTTCAGGCACAGCGACTGCATTTCCTTGATCAAGACCTTGAAGGACTCAGGAACGCCCGGCTCCGGGATGTTCTCGCCCTTGACGATGGCTTCGTAGACCTTCACACGACCGTGGATATCATCCGACTTGATCGTGAGGAGCTCCTGGAGCGTGTAGGCGGCGCCATAGGCTTCGAGCGCCCACACTTCCATTTCACCGAAGCGCTGGCCACCGAACTGTGCCTTACCACCCAGCGGCTGCTGCGTGATCATGGAGTACGGGCCGGTGGAGCGCGCGTGGATCTTGTCGTCCACCAGGTGGTGGAGCTTCAGGATGTACATGTAGCCGACCGAGATCGGATCCGGGAACGGCTCGCCGGAGCGGCCGTCAAACAGGCGGGTCTTGCCCGAAGAGTTGATCAGGCGGTCGCCGTCGCGGGTGACGTTGGTGGAGTCGAGCAGGCCCGTGATTTCCTCTTCACGAGCACCGTCGAAGACCGGCGTTGCGACAGTGGTCTGGCCACTCTCACGCGGCAGGTTCGGCAGCTGCTTGACCCACTCGGGCTCGCCCTCGATCTTCCAACCGGTCTTGGCAACCCAGCCGAGGTGCGTTTCGAGCACCTGGCCGACGTTCATACGGCCCGGGACACCCAGCGGGTTCAGGACAATATCAACGGGGGTGCCGTCGGCAAGGAAGGGCATGTCCTCGATCGGAAGGATCTTGGAGATAACACCCTTGTTGCCGTGACGGCCGGCGAGCTTGTCGCCGTCGGTGATCTTGCGCTTGGCGGCCACGTAGACGCGCACCAGCTGGTTGACGCCCGGGGGCAGCTCGTCGTCGTTGTCGCGGTCGAAGACGCGGACACCGATCACGGTGCCGGACTCGCCGTGCGGAACCTTCAGCGAGGTGTCGCGCACTTCGCGGGACTTCTCACCGAAGATGGCGCGCAGCAGGCGCTCTTCCGGGGTCAGCTCGGTCTCGCCCTTGGGGGTGACCTTACCTACCAGGATGTCGCCGGCTTCGACCTCGGCACCGATGTGGATGATGCCGCGCTCGTCCAGGCCTGCCAGGACTTCCTCGGACACGTTCGGGATGTCACGGGTGATTTCCTCGGCACCAAGCTTGGTGTCGCGGGCGTCGATCTCGTGCTCCTCGATGTGGATCGAGGACAGGACGTCCTCGGCCACGATCCGCTGCGACAGGATGATGGCATCCTCGAAGTTGTGGCCTTCCCATGACATGAATGCCACGAGCAGGTTCTTACCGAGGGCGAGCTCGCCCTGGTCCGTTGCCGGGCCGTCAGCGATGATGCCGCCGACCTCCAGGCGCTGGCCTTCGTTCACCAGGACACGGTGGTTGTAGCAGTTGCCCTGGTTGGAGCGGGCGAACTTGTTGATCCGGTAGTTGGTCTCCGTGCCGTCGTCGTTGAGCATGATGACGAGCTCGGCGGAAACCTCGGTGACCACACCGGCCTTCTTCGCGATGACTACGTCACCGGCGTCGACGGCGGCGGCGCGCTCCATGCCGGTGCCGACGAACGGCGCCTCGGAGCGGACCAGCGGGACAGCCTGGCGCTGCATGTTGGCACCCATGAGTGCACGGTTGGCATCGTCATGCTCGAGGAACGGGATCAGGGCGGTAGCCACGGACACCATCTGGCGCGGGGAAACGTCCATGAACTCGACGTCGGCGGCGGGAACCAGCACGGGCTCGCCTCCACCACCGCGGGCACGGACCAGCACGGTCTCTTCGGCGAAACGCTTGTTCTCGTCCAGCGGGGCGTTGGCCTGTGCGATCAGCACCTCGGCCTCGTCGTCGGCGGTGAGGTACTGGACCTCATCGGACACGACACCCTCGGAGACCAGACGGTACGGGGTCTCGATGAAACCGAACGGGTTGATGCGTCCGTAGGAAGCCAGCGAACCGATCAGACCGATGTTCGGGCCTTCAGGAGTTTCGATGGGGCACATACGTCCGTAGTGGGACGGGTGCACGTCACGAACTTCCATGCCGGCACGGTCACGGGACAGACCACCCGGACCAAGCGCGGACAGGCGGCGCTTGTGGGTGAGGCCCGAGAGCGGGTTGTTCTGGTCCATGAACTGTGACAGCTGGGAAGTTCCGAAGAACTCCTTGATGGCTGCCACGACGGGGCGGATGTTGATCAGGGTCTGCGGCGTGATGGCCTCGACGTCCTGGGTCGTCATACGCTCGCGGACAACGCGCTCCATGCGGGACAGGCCGGTGCGGACCTGGTTCTCGATGAGCTCGCCGACGGCGCGGATGCGGCGGTTGCCGAAGTGGTCGATGTCGTCGATCTCGACGCGCAGCTCGTGGTCCTGGCCGTCGCGCTTGCCCATGAGGGTCTTCTCACCGGCGTGCAGGGCTACCAGGAACTTGATCATGGCAACGATGTCTTCAACGTGCAGCACGGATGCTTCCTTGTCGCCAAGGGAGCGGTCGATGCCGAGCTTGCGGTTGATCTTGTAACGGCCAACCTTGGCCAGATCGTAGCGCTTGGAGTTGAAGTACAGGTTGTCCAGCAGGGACTGGGCAGCCTCAACGGTGGGCGGCTCGCCCGGTCGCAGCTTCCGGTAGATGTCCAGCAAGGCGTCTTCGCGGGTTTCGGTGGCGTCCTTCTCCAGCGTTGCGCGCATGGAGTCGTACTGGCCGAACTCTTCGAGGATCTGGCCTTCGGTCCAGCCGAGGGCCTTCAGCAGCACCGTGACGGACTGCTTGCGCTTGCGGTCGAGGCGAACGCCGACCTGGTCGCGCTTGTCGATTTCGAGTTCGAACCAGGCGCCGCGGGACGGGATGATCTTCGCGGTGAAGATGTCCTTGTCGCTGGTCTTGTCCGCGGTGCGCTCGAAGTAGGCGCCCGGGGAACGGACCAGCTGGGACACGACGACACGCTCGGTGCCGTTGACGACGAAGGTGCCCTTCTCGGTCATCAGCGGGAAGTCACCCATGAACACGGTCTGCTGCTTGATTTCGCCCGTGTTGTTGTTCATGAATTCGGCCTTGACGTACAGCGGAGCCGAGTAGGTAGCGTCCCGGTCCTTGCACTCGGCCATGGTGTACTTCGGATCAGCGAACTCCGGCTCGGAGAAGCTCAGGGACATGGTGCCCTGGAAGTCCTCGATCGGGGAGATCTCTTCGAAGATGTCAGACAGGCCCGAAGTGGTGGCGACGCTGAGGTCGCCTTCTTCGACGGCCTTCGCGACGCGTGCCTGCCAGCGTTCGTTTCCGACCAGCCAGTCGAAGCTGTCGGTTTGCAGGGCAAGCAGATTCGGAACGTCAAGCGGTTCGTGAATCTTTGCGAAGGAGAGCCGGCGGGTTGCACCGTCGGTGCTGTCGGCATTGATAGCGGTAGCGTTGTTTACATTAGAGGTGCTCGAGGCGACCAAGAGGGATCCTTCCACAGACCTTCAGGCGTTTTCAGATCTCCCCCGTTATGCACCCTGCGAAGTGACTTCGCAGTGCTACCAGTCCGGTTCCGCTATATGACCCGGGACCCGGCTGCCCATGCTGGTGCGCGTTGTAGACGGCACATTGATGGAGCAGCTGTCAGGCTAAGCCCACCGCTATATGAAGGCTGAAGGTAAACAGGGAAGACGCAAATATCTACGATACGGCAAAGCAACCTACTTGTCTACCCCACTTGCGGCGTGAATGCAAGCACGGCCCCCGCTCCCCCACGGCCTCGCCGCGGGCCCACCCACAGCCGGGACGATTCCGCGGAATGGCTCCGTGATGGGGCTCACGATAGCCTTGGAGGACATCGTTAGAGATCGGAAGAGATAACCATGAGCAACTCCGCGGACAACAATGATGTTGTCATCCTCGCCGCCGCCCGCACCCCGCAGGGGCGGCTCAACGGGCAGTTGGCCAGCTTCACCGCCGTCGAACTCGGCGCCCACGCGATCCGGGCGGCCCTGGCCGCCAGCGGAGTGAAGCCGGACCAGGTCGACTCGGTGGTCATGGGCCAGGTCCTGCAGGCCGGCGCGGGCCAGAACCCGGCCCGGCAGAGCGCCATCGGCGCCGGCATCGGCTGGAACGTCCCCACCGTCACCATCAACAAGGTCTGCCTCTCCGGCCTCACCGCCGTGATCGACGCGGCCCGGATGATCCGCAGCGGCGACGCCACGGTCGTCGTCGCCGGCGGCCAGGAATCCATGAGCCGGGCGCCGCACCTGCTGCCCGGCTCGCGGCAGGGCTGGACCTACGGCTCGGTCCAGGCACTCGACGCCGCCGCCCACGACGGCCTCACCGACGCCTTCGACGGGCAGTCGATGGGCCTGTCCACCGAGAGCAAGAACGTCACGCTCGGCATCGACCGCACCTCCCAGGACGAAGTGGCGGCGGCATCGCACCAGCGCGCCGCCACGGCAGCGAAGGACGGGGTGTTCGACGGCGAAATTGCCCCGATCAGCGTCAAGCAGCGCAAGGGCGACCCGATCGTGGTCGGCACCGACGAGGGGATCCGCCCGGACACCTCCGTCACATCCTTGGCGGGCCTGCGCGCCGCCTTCGCCACGGACGGCACGATCACCGCCGGCAACTCCTCCCCGCTCTCCGACGGCGCCGCGGCCCTGGTCCTCACCTCGCGGAAGTTCGCCGAGGACCACGGCCTGGACTACCTGGCCGTCGTCGGCAAGCCCGGGCAGGTCGCCGGACCGGACAATTCGCTGCACTCCCAGCCCTCAAATGCGATCAAGAACGCACTGGACAAGGCCGGCTGGTCCACCGGGGACCTGGACTTCATCGAGATCAACGAGGCCTTCGGTTCCGTGGCCGTGCAGTCGCTCAAGGACCTGGACTACCCGCTGGAACAGTGCAATATCCACGGCGGCGCCATCGCCCTGGGCCACCCGATCGGCGCCTCGGGGGCCCGGCTGGCCCTGCACGCGGCCCACGAGCTGAAGCGGCGCGGCACCGGCAAGGCCGCCGTGTCGCTCTGCGGCGGCGGCGGCCAGGGCGAAGCCCTGCTGCTGTACCGCGACTGATGAGCGAGCTCGTCTCGGGCCAGGACCGCGGCGGCGGTGCCGGCAGGAAGCGTTTCCTCGCCGACGCCGCCGCGCGCGGACTTGAGGTGGAGCTGGTTGAGCGGCTGGCCGCCAGCAGCCTGGAGGAGGCCGCCGGTATCCTCGGGATCGCCCCCGGCGACATCGTGAAGTCACTCGTGGTCAAACACAAGGACGGCAGCTTCCTCTTCGCCCTCGTTCCCGGCGACCGCCAGATCTCCTGGCCCAAGCTCCGCCAGCTGGTCGGCGTCAACAAGCTCTCGCTGCCTGGCGCCGACGTCGCCCTCGCGGCGACCGGCTACGAGCGCGGCACGATCACCCCGCTCGGCAGCACCTCCCCGTGGCCGGTCTATGCGGACAGCACCATCACCGGCCGGCGGATCTCGATGGGCGCCGGCGAACACGGCTACAGCGCGTTCGTCGACGCCGACGCGCTCACCGCGGCGCTCGGCGCCGTCGTCGCGGACATCACCGAGCCGATGCCGGCCGTCTAATACACCCGGGTTAAAACCAACGCGGGGTCACTTCCAGCCCATCCGAGGCCAAAGGATGGGCGAGAGGTGACCCCGCGTTGCTGTTTCCGGCGGAAGAGTCCGTAGGAATCAGGCGGTGACGGTCAGCGGCGCCCCGTTGACCGTGAGCCGCCAGTTGCTTTGGCTGAATACGGCCGCGTCCAGGGTGCCGCGGTCCACGACGTAGTCAATGATGCGCTGCCGGATTTCCTGCTGGCTGTTGGAGAGCACCGGCGCGGTCTTCACGGCCGGGAAGTTCCCTCCGCCGCTCTGCCGGTAGTTGTTAATCGCCATCGCGAATTCCTGGCCGGCCGGGACGGGCGCCCCGCCGTACGTCAGGTTCATGATCCGGTCCCCCACCGGGCGGGCGAGGTCGATCTCGTAGTCCAGCGGGGCGTCCAGGCCGTAGACGACGTCGTAGTTGTAGTCCGGGGTGCCGTTCGGCGCCATCGCGGTGGCCGCGTTCGTGACGTCCTGGGCGCTGGCCGTTGTGCCGGAGACCGGCTTGAAGTACTGCGCGGACCATTCGAGGTAGGCCTTGACCTGGGCGCCGGTGACCTTGATGGACAACAGCGTGTTGTCGAAGATGTACAGCCCGGCCACGTCGCGGATGGTCAGCGGGCCCGCCTTCACGTCCACGGACCGGGAAAACGCGGCCGCGATGGACAGCACCGGGAGCCCGGCTGCCGGCCCGTTGGCCAGCTCCGCCTTGATGGTGCTCGCCTGGACATAGTTGATCGCGTCGATCGCGGCCGAGTCGCCCCAGCAGGCGGTCGCCGTGCTCAGCGGCGCGGTGGACGTGCCGATCACCTGGTTCACGTACTTCACGGTCGCCTGGTGGCCGGCCTGCACGGCGCTGACGACGGCGGGGTCGGCATCGACGGTCTTGGCGTCGAGGAGGTGGGAGTGCGCCGAGACGACGCTCCACTGCCCCCGGTCCTTGGCGAGCTGCAGGTCGATCACGGCGACGCGCATCCCCCACTTGAGGGGTTCGGTCAGGAGCACCTGCCGGCCGGTGGCCTTGTTGGTGACGAAGCGTTCCGGAATCTCCAGGTGGGCGTGCCCGACTAGGATCGCATCGATCCCGGGGACCTCCTCGGCGAGCTGGGTGGAGGCGTTCTCGGGGAACGGCAGCGCATCGCCGTAGGAAGAGCCCGGCGTCGCACCGGAGTGGCTGGAGACGATGACGACGTCGGCTCCGGCCGCCTTCATCTGCGGGATAACGGTCTTGGCCTCCTCGACGATCCCGTTGAAGTCGAGCTTGCCCTGGACGTTGTCGCGGTCCCAGAGCGCGCAGCCGGGGGTCACGAAGCCGACGAGCCCCACGGTCAGCCAGCCGTTCTCGGTCTTGACGCGCTTGAGGATGTACGGGGTGAAAGCGCGCTGGCCGGTGACGGCGTCGTGCACATTCGCGCCGAGCAGCGGGAAATCCAGCTGCTTTTCCCAGGTCCGCAGCAACGGGATGCCGTAGTTGAATTCGTGGTTGCCGAGCGCGACGGCGTCGTAGCCCACGGCGTTCATGGCCAGTGCCATGGGGTGCTTGACGGTGTCGGAGATGGGGTTGACCTTGGCGAAGTAGTAGGCCAGGGGCGTGCCCTGGATCGTGTCCCCGGAGTCGATGGTGAGGGTGTTGCAGGCGCCGCGTTCTGCCCGGACCGCCTTGATCAGGGTGGCGGCCTGCGCGATGCCGATCTTGTTTCCTGCGTTGTCCGAATAAGGCACGTCCTTGAAGTAGTCCCAGTTGAAGACGTTGTTGTGCAGGTCGGTGGTGCCGAGCACGGTCAGCTGGAACTGCTTCTTCCCGTTGGCCGGCGCGGCCTGGGCCGCCGGGGCGCCAGAGAGGGCGGCAGCGGCAGCGCTGCCGCCGACGAAGGCCGCGGTGAGCATGGCGCGGCGGGAGAACGAAGGATTCGGATCGGTCATTGGGTGGACTCCTCAGGGTTTGGCGGCCGGTCGGCACAGAGCCAAAGTCTAGGGGCCGCGCACGCTCCTGAAAAGGAGAGCCCCCAATCATTTACAGAAGATTCACCTGGGCCGGATCCGACCCGGAACGCAGGAAACCCCGCCCACCGGAGTGGACGGGGTTTCCCGAAGCTGGAAAGCTGAATGCCTTCCGGAGCTCAGAGTGTTACTTGAGGGTAACGGTGGCGCCGGCAGCCTCGAGCTGCTCCTTGGCCTTCTCTGCAGCTTCCTTGGTGGCGCCTTCGAGGACAGCCTTCGGTGCACCGTCGACCAGGTCCTTGGCTTCCTTGAGGCCGAGGGAGGTGATAGCGCGAACTTCCTTGATCACTGCGATCTTCTTGTCGCCAGCAGCTTCGAGGATGACGTCGAAGTCAGTCTTCTCTTCAACCTCTTCAGCGGCGCCGCCGGCGGGGCCAGCAACAGCAACCGCAGCAGCGGTAACTTCGAAGGTCTCTTCGAAGAGCTTGACGAACTCGGAGAGCTCGATGATGGTCAGTTCCTTGAAAGCTTCAATGAGCTCTTCGTTGGTGAGCTTCGCCATGGTTGGCGTCCTTCCTATAGTGGTGCTTGGCGGCCGGGGCCGTGCCTTCGCACCGGAGTCTGGTTTGAAAGAGAGTTAGTTCTCTTCGGCAGCTGCGGCTTCGGCCGGAGCTGCGGCTTCGGCGTTAGCCTCGGCTGCGGGGGCTTCTGCTTCTTCAGCGGCGGGCGCTTCGGCAGCTGCCGGTGCACCGTTCTCTTCTTCAAGCTTGAGGCGCAGTGCGTCGATGATGCGTACAGCAGCGGCAGCAGGAGCCTTGAGGACGCCTGCAACCTTGGCGAGCTGCAGCTCACGGGACTCGAGTGCTGCCAGGGCAGCAACTTCGCTGGCGTTCAGTGCCTTGCCTTCGAAGTAACCGGTCTTAATAACCAGCTGCTTGTTGGCCTTGGCAAAATCCGTCAGGCTCTTGGCAGCGGCAACTGCGTCACCCTTGATGAACGCGATTGCAGTGGGGCCGGCGAGCTGGCCGTCGAATGCTTCGACACCAGCTTCCTTGGCTGCAATTGCGGTCAGGGTGTTCTTGACGACCGAGAACTTGGTTTCCTGGCCGAGAGAAACACGCAGCTGCTTGAGCTGTGCAACGGTGAGCCCACGGTATTCGGTCAGGACAGCGGCGTTCGATTCCTTGAAATCGTTAGTGATCTCAGCTACTGCTGAAACCTTGCTAGGCGTTGCCATAACCCTCCTTCCGGGGATAGTGCCGGTTTGTCCGGGTCCCCGCTCAGATGAGCTAAAACTAAAAACGCCCCGCGCAGATGCACGGGGCTTGGCTCAACGCGATCATGCCGCGGAGCTTTGCTTCGTTCACCTGCGCCGGCCGCCCTATGTCAGGGTCCTTCGTCTGGAGATCCACTGGCCCTCCCGGCGCAGCTGCAGAATTGAGCCTTGCTTGGGAGAGTGGATTTCCAACAACCGACGGTCTTTGGTCCCATCAGCTTACGGGAAGGGCACCGTGTGCTCCAAATCGGCTCAGCTGACACTGGGCCGGAAGTCCGGCAGCTCCTTTTGCCAGATGCCCGTCACGCCCGCGGTGGTGAACCCGAGCTGCTGGTTAACGGTGAGGAGGTAGCGGTTTTCCGGAGCGTTCCAGGTATAGAGCACACGCGCGTCCGGGAACTGTTCGGTCAGCCTTTCCATGTTCGCCACCTTAATCAGCAGGCCAAGCTTGTTGCCGCGGTGCTCGCGCAGCACAACGGTGTCGTCCTGGAAGACGACGTCGGGGCGCAGGGCCAGGACGCTGATGGTGGTCAGCCCCACGAGCGTTCCGCTGGCGATGTGCTCGACGGCGGTGACCACCGTCCGGCGTCCCTGCGCGATGGCGACGTCCTCCGCCTCACGGAGGATGCCGCCGTCGAACACCAGAGCCCCGTCGTCGGCGCCGGGGATACCATCCTCTCCGGCCTGGTTCTCCAGCGCGGCGACAGCCTCGAGCCACTGCTCCGGGCAGCGGTCCGTCCAGTGGTGCAGCCGGTAACGTCCGGCGTTGGCTTCTTCCGCCTCGGCCTGCAGCTCGGCGACCAGCTTGCTGTCCAGCGGAAGGGTGCAGGAGCTGAACTGTTCGATGTGCTGCAGGGTGTAGCCGGTGTGCTGCGCGAATTCCACCTCCCGGCTGTTCAATGGCACGAACCCCATCCCGGTACCGGGAATCAGCTGCCCTGCCTTGCTGTCGGCGAGCGTCGCGCCGGGGTGGTTCGTGTCGATCAGGATGATGCGCCTGCCCTCCTCCCGGGCCAGGTGCTCCGCGGCTTCCAGCAACTGCCGCCCCACGCCGCGGCCCTGGAACTCCGGCAGGATGTCGAGGGTGAATTCGGCCAGGTCCAGGTTGTCCGCGAGCGGCAGGGCAATATCCACGGTTCCGACGATCTGGTTGTCGACCTTGGCCACCAGGATCACCTGGCGTTCATAGGGGTCCGCCAATTCCAGCAGCTTCTCCAGCGGCGCGTAGGCCAGGTCATCGCTCCCCCACGTCTGCATCCGGACTTTCCGCCCTACTTCGACGGCGGCAAGGAAATCTGCTGCATCCGGTCCGTCCAGCGAATCCGGGATCCAGAGCTGCTCGACCCGTACCTCGTGTGCCTTAGCGGGCATGTTCCCAGCCATCCTGCCGCCCAATGCTCTACCGCCCCATGCGTTGCCCGGCCCGCGCCGGGCTTTCAAGCGTCAGCATATGCCCGTTTGGGTCCGCATTCCATGGCCGGCACCGGGATGTTTGCGGGCAGCCTCGATGCAGGCGGGGTCACTCGGACGCCGCTGCTGTCCCGGACGTGACGGAGCGTTGCCATTCCCCGTCCCAACCGGCCGGACGGAAGCCGAGGGCCACGTTGATGGCCAGCATGTGGTCGTTTTCGGCGGCGTTGAAGGTGGTGACGCGTTCGACGCGGGGGTAGTCCGCCAGACGGCGGAGGTTGGCGATCTTGACCAGCATGCCCAGGCGGTGGCCGCGGTGGTTGGCGGCCACCAAGGTGTCATCCTGCTCGGCAAGCCACGGCTTGCTGGGCGCCAGCTCGAGGACGGAGTAGGCGGCCAGTTCGCCGCTCTCCCGGTGCCGGGCCGCAGCCACAAGCGAGACGTTGCCGGCCTGTTTCCAAGTGTCCTCCACATGCCGGACGCGTGCGGCGTCCCAGGTTTCCTCGTCAAAGCTGAGGCCTCCCGTGGGCGCGTCCGTGCTCATCCGTGACATCAGCACGGCAAGCTGCTCCACGTGTTCGTCCGGGCAGCGGTCCGTCCAGGTCAGCAGCTCGTACCCGGCGGCCCTGGTCTGCGCGTCCCGCTCCAGGCCGTCCAGCGCCGGCGCCGCGGCAGCGAGATCCAGGCTGCTGAACCGCTCCACCTGCTCGAGCTGGTAGCCTGCCGCCGCGGCGAAACGAACGCCGCGGGCCGCAGCCGGCAGGGCGCCGGTCCCGGTCAGCGGGGCGATCACGTCCGGGCCGTCGGCGTCGAAGTCCGCCGGGTGTTCCGTGAAACTCATCAGGACGCTGCGGCCGTCAGCGGCGGCCAGCTCCTCCGCGTGCTGCAGCAGCGCCCGGCCGATCCCGCGGCCGGCATACGCCCTGAGCACGGCGACGTGCAGGAGTGCCCGGCCAAGGTTCTCCTGCTGCTCGAAGCGGATCCAGGACTTCGCCGCCATCCGGCCGTCAACGCGGACAAAGAAGATCCGCATCCGGGTGTAGGCGTTGTCGCGCCAAAAGCGCAGCCGCGCCGGGGGCGCCGTCGCCCGGTCCAGGCTTCCCCAGGTTTCGAGGGTCAGCGCGTCACAGAGGCGACCGAATTCGTGGAAGTCCGCGGCGTCCGGGGCGTCGATGGTTTCCGGGAGGGTCAGGGGTTCGATGAGGTACGTCGCTGGAGTCACCGGGACAGCCTAACCGGGGTCCGGAATGCAAAAAAGACCGCCCCGCGGACGCGGGACGGTCTTTTCGTTGCTTACTACGGCAATCCGGGAGGGGATTAGACCTCGGTCAGGACCTTGGTGACGTTGGGGTCAACCGAGATGCCCGGGCCGAACGTGGTGGCGACGGTGGCCTTCTGGATGTAGCGGCCCTTGGAAGCGGACGGCTTGAGGCGAAGGACCTCTTCCAGAGCGGCTGCGTAGTTCTCGGCCAGCTTGATGGCGTCGAAGGAAACCTTGCCGATGATGAAGTGCAGGTTCGAGTGCTTGTCGACGCGGAAGTCGATCTTGCCGCCCTTGATGTCGTTGACAGCCTTGGCGACGTCAGCGGTCACGGTACCGGTCTTCGGGTTCGGCATCAGGTTGCGCGGGCCGAGGACCTTACCGAGGCGGCCAACCTTGCCCATGAGGTCAGGGGTGGCGACGGCGGCGTCGAAGTCGGTCCAGCCGCCGGAGATCTTCTCGATCAGGTCGTCGGAACCGACGAAGTCGGCGCCGGCAGCGATTGCGGCCTCAGCCTTGTCGCCCGTGGCGAAGACGAGGACGCGGGCGACCTTGCCGGTGCCGTGCGGCAGGTTGACGGTGCCGCGGACCATCTGGTCGGCCTTACGGGGGTCGACACCGAGGCGGAACGCGACCTCAACGGTGGCGTCGAACTTGGACGGGTTGGTGTCCTTGGCGAGGGTCACTGCCTCGAACGGCGCGTAGAACTTCTCCGCGTCGATCTTGGCGGCGGCTGCCTCATATGCTTTGCTGCGCTTTGCCATGCTGCTTATTCTCCTTGTGCAGTTGTGGTCTGCGGACCGCGCTGGGCCCTGCCACAGTCGGATGCCGAACGGTTGATCCGTTCCTGGTTCCCGACATTTCAATGTTTAGGTGGTGCCGGTCGCCCGGCGGTGCTGTCCGTCGTCGGTTTCGGTTTCCCGGACCCGGCGCCGCATCAGCGGTGGGGGAATTAACCCTCGACGGTGATACCCATGGAACGGGCGGTGCCGGCGATGATCTTCGCGGCGCCTTCCAGGCTGGTGGCGTTGAGGTCTTCCATCTTGGTGGAGGCGATCTCGTTGACCTGGGCCTGGGTCAGCTTCGCAACCTTGACGGTGTGCGGGGTAGCCGAACCCTTGGCGACGCCTGCAGCCTTCTTGATGAGCTCTGCAGCCGGCGGGGTCTTGGTGATGAACGTGAATGAACGGTCTTCGTAGACGGTGATTTCAACCGGAATAACGTTGCCGCGCTGGGCTTCCGTCGCAGCGTTGTACGCCTTGCAGAATTCCATGATGTTGACACCGTGCTGGCCAAGCGCAGGACCGATCGGCGGGGCCGGGTTAGCGGCACCTGCCTGGATCTGCAGCTTGATGAGGCCGGTGACCTTCTTCTTGGGAGCCAATGTAGGGTCCTTCTCTCAATTACGTCCTGGGACACAGGAGCGTGCCTCAGGTTGTTGGCCGCCATGGCGAGGCGGCCTGCCGCTCCAAGGCTGCTAAGCGGGCAGCCCGGGGCGAATTCTGTCGGTGTTGCTAGATCTTGCTGACCTGGTTGAACGCCAGCGTGRCCGGGGTCTCGCGCTCGAAGATGGAGACCAGCACCACGAGGGTCTGCGAATCCACCTTGATCTCGGAGATCGTGGCGGGGAGGGTCTCGAAGGGACCTTCCTTGACGATAACGGATTCGCCGACCTCGAAGTCGACGTCGACCGCGGCGGCTGCGTGCTTGACCGGCTTGCCCTTCTCGGCCTGCTCTTCTTCGAAGACCGGGGCGAGCATGGAGAAGACCTCGTCGAGGCGCAGCGGCACGGGGTTGTGGGCGTTGCCCACGAAGCCGGTGACGCCGGGGGTGTGGCGGACGGCGCCCCACGAGGCGTCGGTCAGGTCCATGCGGACCAGTACGTAGCCGGGGATGCGGACGCGGTTGATGACCTTGCGCTGAGCGTTCTTGATCTCAACGACTTCCTCCATCGGGACCTGGATTTCGAAGATGTAATCTTCCATGTCCAGGGTCTGGATGCGGGTCTCAAGGTTTGCCTTGACGCGGTTTTCGTAGCCGGCATACGAGTGGATGACGTACCAGTCACCCTCCTGGCGGCGCAGCTTGGCCTTGAATTCGTCGGCGGGGTCGACCTCGGCCGCGGCGGCGGCAGCCGCGAGGGCGTCGCCTTCCTCGCCGGTTCCGGTTTCCTCGGCAGCTACGGCCTCGTCAGCAGTCTCATCGGCGGCGTCGGATTCGGGCGCAGCAGACACAGCCTCGGACTCTTCCGTGGCTTCCGCCGCGGCGTCCTGGCTCTTATCCAGCTCAGTCTCAGTTACCTCGAGCTCCTGCTCAGACACTTGGTCTCCTGCTTCCTCATTGCCTAACATGCCTATTTAAATGACTCAATTCCGCACACCCCGCGGAAGCTCCGGTTTCCCGGAGGTCCACGCAGTCTGCGGACCGGTCGCCTTAGCGGTCCGTGGCGCCTGTTCCGCCGAATACCCAGCTCACTCCGGTCCCGAAGGCCAGGTCCAGCAGGGTGACGATCACCATCATGATGACCACGAACACCAGCACCACGAGCGTGTAGTTGATCAGTTCCTTGCGGGTGGGTGCAACGACTTTCTTCAGTTCACCGATGACCTGGCGGACGAAGAGTGCAATCCGAGCGAAGAATCCTGCCTTAGGGGCATTCTTGGCGGGGCGGCCTTTGGAGCTGCTGGCAGCTGTTTCGGTCACCTGATCCTCACTCATCCTCGCGATGTCGGATACCCGGCTCTGGACTGAACCATGGTTGCTGCGCTGGTTCCGATAAACCCCGGAACAGCTTGCGCAGGGCAGACAGGACTCGAACCTGCAACCTGCGGTTTTGGAGACCGCTGCGCTACCAATTGCGCCACTACCCTATGGATCGAAAACCGGTCAGACCGCGCATTTCCGCAGGCTTCCCTGAGGCGCACGCCATCATCGTGTTTTCAACACCGGAGAACCAGTCTACGCAACAACTGCGTCCACGTCGAACCGGCTCCGTCCGGACCCCTGGCTGCCTGCGGAAACGGCGGACCCTAAAGCCGCATTCCCGCTCTGGGTCACATTCATACCCGGCACCCCGGAGGATCCGCTGAACAGCATAGAGTAGATTTCGTCGAATCCCCTCATCCAGCCACGAGCTGAACGCGAAGAACGGACCCGCAATGCCTGCCGCCCGCATTTCCCAGCGCATTTCCGCCATAGCCGAATCCGCCACACTGGCTGTCGATGCCAAGGCGAAGGCGTTGAAGGCGGCCGGCCGGCCGGTGATCGGCTTCGGCGCCGGCGAACCCGATTTCCCGACTCCCGGCTACATCGTCCAGGCAGCCATCGAGGCCGCGGGCCAGCCGAAGTACCACCGGTACTCCCCCGCCGGCGGACTGCCCGAGCTGAAGCAGGCCATCGCGGACAAGACCTTCCGGGATTCCGGCTACAAGGCCGAGGCATCCCAGGTGCTCGTCACCAACGGCGGCAAGCAGGCTGTCTACAACACCTTCGCCACGCTGCTGGATCCGGGCGACGAAGTGATCGTCCCTGCGCCGTTCTGGACCACTTACCCGGAGGCGATCCGGCTGGCCGGCGGCGTTCCGGTGGAGGTCTTCGCCGGCCCGGAACAGGGCTATCTGGTCACGGTGGAGCAGCTGGAAGCGGCCGTCACGGACCGCACCAAGATCCTGCTCTTCGTCTCCCCGTCCAACCCCACCGGCGCTGTCTACTCCCCGGAGCAGGTCCGCGAAATCGGCCAGTGGGCGGCCGCCAAGGGCCTCTGGGTGGTCACCGACGAGATCTACGAGCACCTGACGTACGACGGCGTGCCCTTCACCTCGATCGCCACGGCCGTCCCCGAGCTCGGCGACAAGGTGGTCATCCTCAACGGCGTCGCCAAGACCTACGCCATGACCGGCTGGCGGGTGGGCTGGATGATCGGCCCGGCCGACGTCATCAAGGCCGCCACCAACCTGCAGTCGCATGCCACCTCCAACGTTTCCAACATCATGCAGATCGCTGCCCTCGCGGCAGTTTCCGGCCCGCTCACGGCGGTCGATGAGATGAAGGTGGCCTTTGACCGCCGCCGGAAGGCCATCGTGGCCGGGCTCAACGCGATCGAGGGCGTGGACTGCCCCACGCCCAAGGGCGCCTTCTACGTCTACGCCGACGTCCGGGCGCTGCTGGGCAAGGAGTTCCCCACCGCGAACGGCCCGGTCCGGCCCTCGACGTCGGCCGAACTCGCCGCGCTGATCCTCGACGAGGTGGAAGTCGCTGTGGTGCCGGGCGAGGCCTTTGGCCCCTCCGGTTACCTGCGCTTGTCCTACGCACTGGGCGACGAGGACCTCGCCACCGGCGTCGGCCGCCTCCAGGACTTCCTCGGCAAGGCCAAGTAGCGGCCCGAACCTCTGATGCTCCCTCACATAGGGTCCCTAAGCCGCCGGCTTGGGGACCCTACGTGATGGAGCATCTTGGGGTTAGAGGAGGCGGCGCTCCGCGGCCCAGCGGGTCAGCTCGTGCCGGCTGGAGAGCTGGAGCTTGCGCAGTACCGCCGAGACGTGGGTTTCTACTGTCTTGATCGAGATGAACAGCTCCTTGGCCACTTCCTTGTAGCTGTAGCCCCGCGCGATCAGCCGCATCACCTCAAGTTCGCGGGCCGACAGCCGRTCCAGTTCGTCGTCGGCGATGTCCGCCGGGGCGGTGCCGAAGGCGTCGAGGACAAAGCCCGCCAGCCGGGGTGAGAAGACGGCGTCGCCACCCGCCACGCGGCGCACCGCGTCGCTGATCCCCGCCCCTGAAATGCTCTTGGTGACGTAGCCCCGCGCTCCGGCGCGGATTACGGAGACGACGTCCTCGGCGGCATCCGAAACGCTCAGCGCAAGGAACCTGGTGCTGCCCAGCAGCGCCGCGGAGCCGGCCAGGACCTCGCGTCCGCCGCCGCCCAGTCCGCCGGGAAGATGGACGTCCAGCAGCACGACGTCGGGACGCGCCTCGGCGATGACGGCGACGGCTTCTTCTACGGTGCCCGCCTCGCCGACCACGAGGATGCCGGGATCCAGGTCGGCCTTCAACCCGGAGCGGAAGATGGCGTGGTCATCGACGATCACCACGCGCGTGGCCACGGGAGGGGTCCCGGCCCCGCTGCTGGCCAAGGGCTGGGTGCTCATGGTTGGTCCTCTCCGTTGGTTCTGGTGCCGTTGCCGGCGGCTGTGTTGTTGGTGGTGGCAGCGAGCGGCAGCCTGAGCCGCACCTCGGTACCGTCGGGGCCGCTGGCGATGGCGGCGGTGCCTCCGTGGCGCCGCATCCGGCCGATGATGGATTCCCGGACGCCCAGGCGGTCGGCGGGGATCGCGCCCGGATCGAACCCCGGCCCCCGGTCCTTGACGAAGACCTCGGCGGCGTCATCGGTGACTTCCAGGTACACCGAGACGGCGCCGCCGCCGTGGCGGGCCGCGTTGAGCATGGCCTCGCGGGCTGCCTGGACGAGGGCCTCGAGGCGTTCTGTCATGGCGCAGTCCCCCACGGTCACGACTTCCACGGCGTGCCCCAGGGAGTCCTCGACGTCCGCGGCGGCAGCCTTGAGCCCGGCGGAGAGCTGGCCCGAGTCCGGCCCGGGGTCGCGGTAGAGCCAGCCCCGCAGCTCCCGTTCCTGGGCGCGGGCGAGGCGGACGACGTCGTGCTCGTTGGCGGCGCGCCGCTGGATCAGCGCCAGCGTCTGGAGCACGGAGTCGTGCAGGTGGGCGGCGATCTCGGCCCGTTCGGTGGCACGCACCCGGCCGGCGCGCTCGGCCTCCAGATCACGCCAGAACTTCAGGCCCCAGGGCAGCAGCACCAGCGCCACGCCGCCCAGGACGGCCACGGAGGCCAGCAGCGCGAGCCAGGTCTGCTCCCAGGAGCCCGAGCCGGACACCATCAGCAGCACCCCGGCCACCACCAGGGCGAGCCCGGCCGCGAGCCTTGCCCAGCCCCCGGCTTGGTCGGCCTTGGTCTTGTCCACGAGGCCGGCCCGCCGCGTTTCATCCAGCTGCATCCAGGCGATGGCGGCGCCGCCCAGGATCGCGGCAACCGGGATCAGTGTGCCCAGCGGCACGTCCAGGCCAAAGAGCCGGGCGATCAGGATGCCGGCCGCCAGCAGCAGCCCGGCGCCGAGCAGGATTTCCTTGCCGTACGGCATGCCCGGGAACCGCGTCCGCCAGGCCCCTGCCGGGACGCCGGCGCCGGCATCCACGCCGACGCCTCTCCCCCCGCCTACCGCGGGACCGCCTACCGCGGGCGCGCTCACCGCGGGAGCGATCGGCGACGCCGGCTGACGGGCGTTGCGCTTAGAGTTCTCGTCCGCGGTGGGCACCATGATCCAAAGCCAGGCATAGAACRCGACCCCGGCGCCGCCCGCGAGCGCCGCCACCACCATGCCGATCCGGACCATCCGCACCGGCCAGCCCAGATGATGGGCCAGGCCCGCGCAGACGCCGGCGATCACGCGGTCGCTGCTGCGGACCAGCGGCGGGCGGGAAACGGCTGTCGTCATGGGTCAATCCAAACACGGACCGGGGTTTCCCGGAGCCGTTTTCGGGCGGAACCGGGGACCGCTCAGGGGCCGTTCAGGGTCTTCCCCAGTAGAGCGCCGGGCCCCCTGGGCGGGAGGATCGAGGTATGAACCCGCACACTCCGCACCCAGATGAGGACCCGAACGCTTCGGGCCGTCCGGATAGCACTCCGGACGCCACTTCCGGCGGCCCCGCCGACACCACTGCGGCGGCCGGCGAACCAGCGCAGGAGGCTCCGCCGCTTTACCCGCCGGGCGGCCCGTACCCGTCCGGCCCCGGGGCCACCCCTCCGCCGTACACCGGCGCCCCGCCGGCCCCGGGCGTGCCGCCGCAGAATTTCTTTGACTGGATCCGCAGTCACGGGATCTACCGCGGCCGTCAGCGCTGGGTCGGCGGCGTCGCCAGCGGCATTGCCCAGCGGCTCGGCGTCGACCCCTTGATCGTGCGCGGCATCCTGATCGTTCTGACCGTGTTCGCCGGCGTTGGCGTCCTGTTCTACGGCCTGGCCTGGGCGCTGCTGCCGGAGCCGGACGGCCGGATCCACGTCCAGGAGGCGGCCGCCGGCCGCTGGAGCTCGGGCATGACCGGCGCCCTGATCACCACCATCATCGGGTTCCCCAGCCTGGGCAGCGGCGTCTGGGGCTGGGACCGCTACGGCTTCGGCGCCTTTGTCTGGACCGTGTTCTGGGTGGGCGGCGCCATCTACGTCATCTACTACCTCACGCAGCGCAACAAGGCCAGGGCCGGCGGACCCCCCGCGTCCCCAGGGCCGGGGACGGAAGGTGCCGGCTGGAGCGCGGCGGCCGCCGGCACCTACGGCACCATGTCCGGCACCGGCACCGGCCCGGGCAACCCCGCCACACCCGGCGACAGCGCCCTCGACGGCACCTACGGGAGCACCTACGAGAGCACCTACGGCGGCACCGGGCCGACCCCCACCGGCACCAACCAGACCCTCCCGCTGGAAGGACTCCCGGCGCGGAATTGGGAGGACCATTCCGGAGCTGCCCCCGGCTGGGCGGCACCGCCCCCCGCCGGCCCCACCCCGCCCTACGGCGGCGGTTACGGCCCCGTGCCGCCGGCCGCGCCGGTGCCGGCCCCCAAGCCCCGCAACCAGGGCCCCGGCGCTTCTGCCGTGGCGGTAACCGCCGGCATCGCGCTCCTGGTCGGCGGCGGCATCAAGGCCCTCGACGCCGCCCACGCGATCAACCTCGGCACCGCGGGCAACGCCGTCGTATGGGCCAGCGCCGCGGCGGTGCTGGGTCTGGGGATTCTGGTCTCCGGGCTCCGGGGCCGGACGGCGGGCATCCTGGGGTTCTTCGCCGTCGTGGCACTGATCATCGGCGGGATCTTCAACCTGGTGCCCAACGCTGACCGGGCCCGCTTCCAGAACATCGACTGGGCCCCGGCGAGCATCGAGCAGGCCCGGGACGGCTTCGACATCACGGGCGGGACCGGCACGGTGGACCTGACCAAGCTCAACCTGAACCCGCCGCTGGGTTCCGACGTCGTGGTCCGGCTGGATGCCACGGCGAGCAATGTCACGGTGGCCATCCCCACCAGCGTCCCGGTCCAAGTCCAAGCGGACATGACGATGGGAAACCTCAGCGACAGCCGCGGCAACCACGGCGGCATGACCACCCAGCAGAACGACTACAACACGGACAAGCCCGGCAGCCGCCTGATCGTCAAGATCTCGGGGACCCTGAGCAACGTCACCGTGAAGGAAGGGAACTGACATGAGCAGCTATGACCCGGCGGACACGCCGGCAGGGCCCTCGACCGACGGCGGTCCGCGGGCCCGCGTGGGAACCGTGGTTTGGGGGCTGATCGTGCTGGCGCTGGCCGCGCTGATCATCATCTCCCGGCTGGGCCTCGTCGCCCTGAACGGAACCTATGTGCTGATCGGCCTGATGATCGGGGCCGGCGCCGCGCTGGTGGTCGGCGGATTACTGTCCGCCCGCAGACGTGACAAAGACACTACGACAGGGAAGTCTTGAACCATGGATAAGTTCTTCAGCATCGTCCGGGGCCTAGGCCTGAAACGCGGTCCGCAGCGCTGGCTGGGCGGCGTATGCGGCGGGATCGCCGCCAAGCTGAACGTCGACGTCGCGTACGTCCGGATCGGGTACCTGCTTTTCGCCCTCATCCCCGGCCCCGCCTTCGTGTTCTACCTGGCAGCCTGGCTGATCCTGCCGGACCAGCGGAACGCGATCATCCTCGAGTCCTTCCTGGAGAGGCGCGCCGGTCGGCCCTGACCCGGCCCTGAGCCGCGGCGGCAGCCGCCTGCCCCACCACGAACGCGCAGTGCCCCCGCCGACTCCGGCGGGGGCACTGCGCGTGGGTCACCGTTTGTGTGCTGCCCCACATCCGCGATTACACTTCTAGGTGAGCTCAGCGTGGCGCTCTGCCTGTACCCCTTCGAACCAGGATTTGAGCCGAGACATGAAAATTGGAATCCTCACCAGCGGCGGAGACTGCCCCGGACTGAACGCCGTGATCCGCGGTGCCGTCCTGAAAGGCATCGCCGTCCACGGCCACGAATTCGTGGGGTTCCTGGACGGCTGGCGCGGCGTGGTCGAAGGCGACATCATCGACATCCCGCGCGCGCTGGTCCGCGGCATCGCCAAGCAGGGCGGGACCATCCTCGGCACCTCCCGGACCAACCCGTTCGAGAACAACGGCGGCCCCGAGGTCATCAAGGCGAACATGGACCGCCTCGGCATCGACGCCATCATCGCCATCGGCGGCGAAGGCACCCTCGCCGCCGCGAAGCGCCTGACCGACGCCGGGCTGAAGATTGTCGGCGTGCCCAAGACCGTCGACAACGACCTCGACGCCACCGACTACACCTTCGGATTCGACACCGCCGTCGAGATCGCCACCGAGGCCATCGACCGCCTGCGCACCACCGGGGAATCCCACCACCGGACCATGATCGCCGAGGTCATGGGCCGCCACGTCGGCTGGATCGCCCTGCACGCCGGCATGGCCTCCGGCGCCCACGCCATCCTGATCCCGGAGCAGAAGGCCTCCATGGAACAGATCACCGAATGGGTCATCTCGGCCCGCGACCGTGGCCGCGCGCCGCTGGTCGTCGTCGCGGAAGGCTTTGTCCCCGAGGGTCAGGAGTCCCCGCACTCCGAGCGCGGACTGGACACCTTCGGCCGGCCGCGCCTCGGCGGCATCGCCGAACTGCTGGCCCCCGAACTGGAGGCCCGCACCGGCATCGAGACCCGGGCCACGGTGCTGGGCCACATCCAGCGCGGCGGTGTCCCCACGGCCTTCGACCGGGTGCTGGCGACCCGCCTCGGCATGGCGGCGATCGATTCGGTGGTGGAGCAGCGCTGGGGAACCATGGTGTCGCTGAACGGCACCGACATCGTCCATGTCGGCTTCGACGCCGCCTTGGGCAACCTCAAGAGCGTGCCGCAGCACCGCTACGAGGAAGCGGCCGTTCTCTTCGGCTGAGGCGTCCCCGGTCTGGGCTTTCCCGGCTGGGCGTTGCCGCTGGGTAGGGTTGAGGCATGACTCTTGCGCCCGGTTCCGCTGAAATCATCCAGCTCGCGTGGGCCCGCCGGCTGGGGCTCGACGACGGCGCTTTTGCCACCGCCGCGGGTCGCCGCCTCACCCGGGTGGACGACGCGGCCCGTTCCCTGCAGTTCGTCCGCCTGTTCGGCAGCTCCGCCCTGGTCGGGCCGGGATGGGCCATCGACGCCGCGGCCGGGTACTCCGAGGAGGAGCTGGCGCAGCACGTCACGCTGCTGACCATCACGCGCGGGCACGGCGGCCACGGCCTGGGCGCCGCCGCACTCTTCTTCGCCGACGACCTGCCGCTGCAGCAGCCGGCCGAGGAGCTGACCGTCTCGCAAGGGAACCCGGAAGCGATCGAACTCGAAGCACTGTGCCCGCCGGACGACGTCAACGAGGTCGGCCTCGCGGACCTCGAACACCGCTTCACTATCATGCACGTCGAAGACGGCCGGCGGACGCCCGTGGCCTGCGGCGCCTACACCGAATGGGAAGGCATCTTGGCACAGCTTGGCGTGCTGGTGGCCCCCGAGTGGCGGCGCCGCGGCGTCGGCACCCTGGCCGCCTCGATTGCGGCCCATGAGGCGCTGGCCTCGGGGTTGACGCTGCAGTGGCGCTCCGATGTCAGCAACAAGGGCTCGCTGGCCCTGGCCCGGAGCCTGGGCTTCACCGCCGGCGGCATCCAGACCAGCGTGCTGCTGGGCTAGTCGGGCCGGGTCCGGTTGCGCCCGGCCGCGTTGCCCTAGCCCCGCTGGGCGTCGGCGTCCTCCGTGACGGTGGCCTCCGTGACGGTGGCCCCGCCGGTTGCTGCCGCCGGAACCGTGCCGGGGGTTCCCCAACCCTCGTGCGGCTGCGGCTTGGCGAAGAACAGCGCCACGGCAGCGCCGAGCAGGATCACCGCCGCGGGCAACAGGATGGACTGGCCCATCGCCGTCGAGAATCCCTCGTGCAGCGCCTCGGGCAGCCTGCCGCCGAACGCCATCGGGTTTGACTCCCCGGACGCACCCGGGGCTGCCGGGAGTTCCGCGGCAAGCCGGGCCTGGATCAGCACGGCGATGGCAGCGCTGCCCAGGACCGCACCGATCTGGCGGGTGGTGTTGTAGACGCCGGAGCCGGCCCCGGCCTGGCGCGGCGGCAGGTTCCGGGTGGCGGTGGAGCTCAGCGGCGCCCAGATGCCGGCGTTCGCGAATCCCAGCACGGCGCTGGGCAGCAGGAAGAGCCAGATGGGGGTGTCCGGGTGCATCAGCGAGGCGTTCCAGAACAGCGCCACTGACATCAGGACCAGGCCGCCGGCCGTGATGAACTTCGGGTTGACCCGGTCGATGATCTTGCCCACGACCGGTGCCAGGCCGCCGGAGATCACGGCCATCGGAACCATCATGAGCGCGGACTGCGTCGGGGTGAGGCCCCGGACCACCTGGTAGTAGAAAATCAGCGGCAGGCTGAAGGCGGTCACGGTGAAGCCAACCGTGGTGATGCCCACGTTGGCCAGCGAGAAGTTGCGGTCCTTGAACAGGCCGAGGGGCAGCAGCGGTTCGCCCTTGTTGAACCGCTGCCAGGCCACGAAGGCGACGAGGACAACGACGCCGCCTATGATCAGGCCCCAGACGGTGATGGGGCCGGTGATGGTGCCCCAGTTGTAGGTTTCGCCTTCTTGGATCCCGAACACCAGCAGGAACAGTCCGACGGCGCTGAGCAGCACGCCGGGGATGTCGAACTTGTGCGGGTGCGTACTCAGGGCCGGAACGAAGCGCAGGGCCAGGATAAAGCCGGTGATGCCGACCGGAATGTTGATGAAGAAGATCCACTCCCAGCCCAGGCCGTCCACCAGGACCCCGCCCAGGATCGGCCCCACCAGGGTGGCAACCCCGGCCGTGGCACCCCAGATGCCCATGGCGGCGCCGCGGCGGTCCGGCGGGAAGATCCGCGTGATGACGGCCATGGTCTGCGGTGTCATCATCGCGGCCCCGAGGCCCTGCAGCACCCGGGCCTCGATCAGGGTGTGCACGTCGCCGGAGAGCCCGCACCACAGCGAGGCAAGGGTGAAGACCACCAGTCCGGACAGGTACAGCTTCTTCGGACCAAAGCGGTCGCCCAGCCTGCCCGTGATCAGCAGCGGGACGGCATAGGCCAGCAGGTAGGCACTGGTTACCCAGATCACCGAATTGATGTCAGCGTTCAAGCCCTCCATGATCCGGGGGTTGGCCACCGAGACGATGGTGGTGTCGATCAGGATCATGAAGAATCCGATCACCAAAGACCAGAGGGCGGCCCACGGCCTCGCTACGTTTTCCATTCGGTTCCTTAGGGTGCGTGGGTGGCCGGTTCAGGCGAGGAGCGCCAGAATATCGTTCCGGGCAAACATTTGGGCGGCTGCCCGGGCGGAGGGACTTCCGGCGTCGGGGTCGGCGCCCGCGTCCACGAGGACCTGGACCACATCCGGGTAGCCCTTGAACACGGCCCCGGCCAGCGGTGTCTGGCCGCGGTCGTTGGCTGTGTTGGCGTCGCCGCCGTGCGCCAGGATCAGCCGGACGGAGTCCGCGTGGCCATGGTAGGCGGCAAGCATCAGCAGGGTATCGCCGGCCGCGGTGGTCAGCGTGGCGGGCGCCCCGGCGGCGAGGTAGCTGCCGAGCAGGGCGGAGTTGCCGTCGCGGGCGGCGTCGAACAGCGCGTGGGCGAGGGCGAGGGTCTCCTCGTCGGGGGCGGCCGGCTCGGAAGCGGCCGCTTCCGGCCCGCCGCTCACCGGGTCCCCCGGAGGAAGCCGGTCTGGCGTCCCACGACCTGACCGGCGTCGGGCGCCACAATGAGTTCCTGGGCGGCGGTGTACGCTTCGTCGCCGTCCATCACGGTGAGCACCTCGTCCGGGGCGACGGAGCGCTTGATGACGGCCAGGGCCACCGGACCCATTTCGTAGTGCTGCGCCACGGAAGTCAGCGTGCCGACCTTCCGCTCGCCGGCCCGGACTTCGCTGCCGACGGCGGGCAGCGTGTGCTGGGACCCGTCCAACTGGAGGAAYACCAGCCGSCGCGGSGGRTGRCCCAGGTTGTGSACSCKGGCGACKGTTTCCTGTCCCTTGTAGCAGCCYTTCGCCARGTGCACKGCCGTGCGCAGCAGGTCCAGTTCGTGCGGGATGGTCTTGTCGTCGGTCTCCGACCCCCAGCGGGGGCGCCACGCGGCGATGCGCAGCGCCTCGGCCGCCAGGACACCGGCCAGCGGGCGTTCCGCCACGGTGGCCTCAAGCTCTGCAGCCGGCACGAGGTATTCGAACCACGGCCGTTCCAGGCCAGGGTGGGTGTCCTCGCCCACCACGGCGTAGGAGTACCCGCCGGCGCCGACGTGCGGCCAGGGATCTTCCCAAACACGGAGACCGGACCACTCCGGAACCGGCCGGGTGGCGCCCAGCACAGCCCAGTCCGCCGAGACGTCGGCGACCTCGACCCGGAGCATGAACTTCATCCTGGTCAGCCATTCGGCCAGCGGCGCGGCCTCGGCCGCCTCCACGATCAGCCAGGTGGTCTCGCCGTCGTCCAGCACCCGCGCGTCGAACTCGATCCGGCCCTGCACGCTGAGCAGCAGCAGTTCGGTGGACTGGCCGGGGGCCAGGGCCGTGAGCTGCTGCGAGGACAGGGTGTTGAGCCAGCTCAACCGGTCCGGCCCGCTCACCGTGACCACGCCGCGCTGGGACAGATCGACGACGGCGGTGCCGGCAGCCAGGGCGCGCTGCTCGCGCAGCGGTTCGCCGTAATGGGCGGCGACGCCGGCGTCGGCACCGGCCGCGTCGACGGCGCCCGGGCGCGACAGCAGGGGGCTCTTGGTAGTCATATGAAGTAGAAGTCCTCAGCGCTCAGCGGTATTCCGGATTTTCGAAGTCGAATCGGGTGCCGGCTTTCCAGCCTTCGGGCAGGTTGCCGTACGCGGGGATGCCGCCGGCATCCTTGAGCATCCGGGCCAGGTGCAACAGGTTCCACGTCATGAAGGTGGTGTTGCGGTTGGTGAAGTCACTTTCCGGGCCGCCGGAGCCTTCGTCAAGGTAGCTCGGCCCCGGTCCCACAGCACCGATCCAGCCCGCATCAGCCTGCGGCGGGATGGTGAAGCCGATGTGTTGGAGGCTGTAGAGCACGTTCATGGCGCAGTGCTTGATGCCGTCCTCGTTGCCGGTGATGAGGCAGCCGCCCACCTTCGGATAGAACGCCCACTGGCCCTTGGAATTCAGCTCGCCGGAGTGCGCGTAGAGACGCTCGATCAGTTTTTTGGTCTGGGACGAGTTGTCCCCCAGCCAGATCGGGCCCGCCACCACCACAATGTCCGCTTCCTGCACCGCCGGGTACAGCGCGGGCCACTCGTCGCTCGCCCAGCCGTGCTCGCGCATGTCCGGGTAGACGCCGCTGGCAATGTCGTGGTCCACCGTCCGGATGACGCTGGTGGCGACGCCCTGCTTCTCCATGATCCTGCGGCTGATCTCGATCAGGCCCTGCGTGTTGGACGTCTCCGGGGATTTCTTCAGGGTGCCGTTGAAGAAGACTGCCTTGAGGTCGCCGTACGTGCCGGGTCTCGCCGCGTCAGTGCCGGTTTCATTTGCGGTGCCACTTGCTGTGTCGTTCACTGTGGTGCTCCCTGCGTTCGCTGCGGACAACGGAAATCCAGTGAGACCCCGGCTTCGGCCGGACGTGCGGTTCAGCCGACCTTGCTGAGGATGGCGGAGGCGTGCGCTTCCAGGCCGCCGCCCGGCGTCGAGCCCTTGCCGGCGGCGACGTCCCAGCGCCAGAGCAGCTTGCCGTCGACCAGGCCGAAAATCCGTGTTGCCGCGGTGTACTCCTTGGAGTGGCTGCCGCGCATCACCATGTCGGTGCTGAGCTGGATCTGCGGTCCCTTGATCTGGCCGTAGTAGAGCTCGGAGATCCCGCCCGGATGCGAGATGGAAACGGAAATGTCGAAACCGCCCTCGCTGTTGCGCAGTTCCTCGACCTCGTCGGCGCTCTTGAGCACCGGGACGATGTCGGCCGGAATGAGCCCGGGGCCGCCGTCCTCCTCGCGCTGCTTGCGCTCAAGGGCCCAGAAACCGGTCTCCACGGTCAGCGGCCGGAGTTTGGTTCCCTCGTCGTCCGTCAGCCACGATTCGGCCCGGTACTGCAGGTACGGCAGGCCGTTGTGGGTGAAGGAGACGTGCTGGAGGAAGTGCTCCGAGTCCTCTTCCCCGGCGCCGAGCCGGCCGCGGCCCTCCCACTCACCAATGAGCCAGGACAGCGGAACAAGTTCGGGGGTCAGATCTGTAGGAATTTCAATCGGCACAGCAGCTACCTCTGGAAACTACGGGTTCTGGACGCTTAGCGGCTTTTTACTTCTGGCCCTTGAAGAGCCGGTACACCACGAAGCCGGCAAACCAGGCCATGGAAAGGCCGGCGACGGCAAGCAGGACAAGGAAGAAGATCTCAAATGCAAGTACGGACATGATGCCATCCTAACGCGTTAGTGGAGGAGTAGTTTGTCTATGAAGTAAGCCAGCGAACCGACCGCGGAGACGGGCGCCAGGCCCATGCTCAGCACGGCCGGCAGGTTCAATGTAGCGCCCCGGATGATCACCAGCCGGCGGAAGCTGACCAGGACGGCCCCGACCACGATCCCGACGAGGGCGGCCGGCAGCACGGCGATGTCGGAGAGCACGAGGCCGGCCAGCGGGCCGGCAAGCCCTGCCCCGACGATGCCGAGCGGAGCGACGATCCGGTCCGGCCAGCGGATCAGGCCCGCCATCAGGGCGATCGCCGCGCTGATGGCGGCAACGAGCAGCATTTCCCTGACCCCGTTGAAACGCGAGCAGGCGATCCAGCCGGCGCCGAGGCAGGACAGCAGCACGCCGGCGCTGGACCCCAGGGTGGACTCCAGCCGCTGAGCCTGGCCCGTGCCGCGGATCAGCTGCATGACGAAGATGGCCATCACCCCGGCCGCCACGAATGCTGGCGTCCAGTTCAGGAACCCCGGCGCGGGCAGGTAGGTGGCGGCCACAGCGGAGCCGATTCCGGGGAGGCCGATCAGGGCGGCGAGGGTCTTCTTGGCCGGGATGCCGAGGAAGTGCGGCCAGCCAATGCCGACGCAGGCCGCGGTGAGCACCGCGACGGCCAGCAGGACCTCAGGCGCGGAGTAAGCCCCGGCAATGATCGCGGCGAGTCCGGCCAGGCCGATGACGCCGACACTCCAGGACTTCACAGTTCCCCCTCCAACGTCTGTCTCAAAGCCCTCCCCAGCAGGGCACCCGGAACGCGGTCCCCCACGATCAACTTAGCCACGATCAACCGGTACCTTCGCTCACTGCGGACCCGTTGGGCCTGCTCGACTCGCCGGGCTGGAGGCCCTGACGGATCAATCCTGCCCTATATGAACGTTTTGTGTCGCAAAAGGGCCAAGCTGGAGCGGCGGAACAGTGCCTGTCGGGGGCCGTTTGGGTATACTCAAAGCTCAGCTACGCTTCCTCCGGCAGCCGCAGGCAGGTCACCGTCCGGAAGCTCAGTACCGGCCGGTGAGAGCCCGGCTCAGACGCCCAATGATGCGCGGACACCCCTTGGAGGAACCATGTCGCACATCCTGCTACTGACGAACAGCACCGGGTCATCGGTGGATGTCCTGCCTGCGCTGGAACTGCTTAATCACCGCGTCCACATTCTTCCCGCCGAGCCCACGGCCCTGCTCGAGACCGACCCGTGCGACATCGTGCTCCTCGACGCCCGCAAGGACCTGGTCGGCGCCCGCTCCCTCACCCAGTTGCTCAAGGCGACCGGGCTGAGCGCACCCCTCATGCTGATCCTGACCGAAGGCGGCATGGCAGCGGTCTCCTCGGCCTGGGCCGTGGACGACATCCTGCTGGAGTCGGCCGGGCCCGCGGAAGTCGAAGCCCGCATCCGCCTCGGCGTCGCGCGTGCCCTGCCGGACCAGGACGACACCCCCACGGAGATCCGGGCGGCCGGCGTCGTCATCGATGAAGCCAGCTACACGGCCCGGGTCAACGGGGCGGCGCTCAACCTGACGTTCAAGGAATTTGAACTGCTCAAGTACCTCGCCCAGCACCCCGGCCGCGTCTTCACCCGGCAGCAGCTCCTGACCGAGGTCTGGGGCTACGACTACTACGGCGGCACCCGCACCGTGGACGTCCACGTCCGGAGGCTGCGGGCAAAGCTCGGCGCCGACCACGAGAACCTGATCAGCACCGTCCGCAATGTCGGATACCGCCTGACGCTGGTCCGGCAGCCGGACGAGGAACTCACCGAGGCCTGAGCGGCTCCGCCCACCGCGCTGGCCCGTTTCGAACACAGAAAAGCCCCGGACTCAACAGTCCGGGGCTTCCTTACGCCGCTTGGCGCTGCAGTGGAGGACATACGGGTCGAACGTATCGAGGCCACCCCAGTGGTGGATCCCCCTCGCATCCATTCAACGTTTCGAACCGTTGAGCCGGATGAGATAACGACTATACGTGCCCCGAACGGATGCATCAAATCGACGCGGCCCCCACCCGCCGGCGGGCAGCGGACGTATAGCCTTGCATCATGAGTCCTGCGCATCCGGAAAACTGGCCCGTACTCACCCTGCAGGGAGCTGTGGACGAACAGCTGCTGCGGGACGTCAAGACGCTCGTGGCGGCCGCCGAGGAGTCCGACGGCAACCCGCCGCTGTCCGAGCAGACCCTCGTGACGCTCCGCGCCGCGGGCGCGGGCCCGCATTCCGTGCTGGCCTTGGCCCTCTACTCCCCCGACTATTTCCGCGAGGACTCCGGCGTGGATGCCGCTGCCCCCGGCCACGCCGGATCACCACACCCGGGCCGGGGCAACGACTTGGCGGGCTTCGCCGTCGTCGTCGAGGAGGCGGACGGCACCGGGGTGCTGGAGGTGGCCGTCCATCCGAGCTACCGCAACCAGGGCGTCGCAGACCGGCTGGTCGGGGAACTCCGGAAGGTGCGCGGCTTCGCGGGCCTGAAGGCGTGGTCACACGGCAACCATGAGGCCGCCGCTGACCTGGCCGCCCGCTACGGCTACGCCCCGGTGCGCGAGCTGTGGAAGATGCGGCTCGCCACCGCGGCCTCGGAACTGCCCGACGTCGCCCTGCCCGACGGCGTGTCGCTGCGCAGTTTCGTGCCCGGCCGGGATGAGGAGGCCTGGCTGGCGGTCAACCGGGCCGCCTTCGCCCACCACCCGGAACAGGGAAATATGAGCCGCGCGGACCTGGACGCCCGTATGGCCGAGCCGTGGTTCGACCCGGCCGGTTTCCTGCTCGCGGTCGACGCCGACGGCCGGATCCTCGGCTTCCACTGGACCAAGGTGCACCCCCGTCACGGCGAGCACCCGGCAATCGGCGAGGTCTACGTGGTCGGCGTCGCCCCCGAGGCGCAGGGCACCGGCCTGGGCAAGGCCCTGACCGTGGCCGGCATCAAGCACCTGCAGCAGCAGGGCCTGCACGCCGTGATGCTCTACGTCGACGCCGACAACATTCCCGCCGTCGCACTGTACCGGCGTCTGGGCTTTTCACGCTGGGATGTGGACGTCATGTATGCCCCGCTGGAAGGGCAGTAGCCGGGCCGGCGGCCGGGCACCCGGCCGGGGTCGAAACCTGGGCTCATCCGGATCTGATTCCTTGTAAGGTTGAAGCTAAATCGCGCCAGCATTAGGAGAGACCATGCAACGGGAATCTGCCCGGACAGCCACGTCTGAAGCCGCTACGCCGGACAAGGCTGCGCGTCCCGTGCGGGCGCGGTTCGGTTCCTCCGAAGTGCCCGCCTCCCGCGCCACCCAGGACCGGATCGACATCCCCGAGTTCGCCCCCAACCTGGAACCGGAAGGCGACATCAGCCCGGACCGCTTCCTGGACCGGGAGCTGAGCTGGCTCGCGTTTAACTCACGCGTCCTGGAACTCGCCGAAGACCCCAACCTTTACCTGCTGGAACGCGTCAGTTTCCTCTCCATCTTTGCCTCCAACCTGGACGAGTTCTTCATGGTCCGCGTCGCCGGCCTCAAGCGCCGCATCGCCACCGGTCTGGCGGTGCCCTCCCCCGCCGGCCTGAGCCCAATGCAGGTCCTGGAACAGATCGGCGACGCCGCCCACCGGCTCCAGCAGCGCCACGCCAGGGTCTACGCGGAACAGATCCGCCCCGCGCTGGCCTACGAGCACATCCACCTGATGCACTGGGAAGAACTCGACGACCAGGCCAAGGACCAGCTCAGCGCCATGTTCGCGGAAAAGGTCTTCCCGATCCTGACGCCGCTGGCCGTGGATCCGGCCCACCCGTTCCCGTACATCTCCGGGCTCTCGCTGAACCTCGCCGTCGTGGTCCGCAACCCGGTCAGCGACAAGGAGCTCTTCGCCCGCGTCAAGGTCCCGGACCAGCTGCCGCGGCTGATCTCCATTGACGGCCCGCGCGCCGGCTCCGTGCCCGGGCGGGTGGCCCGCTTCATCGCGCTTGAGGAAGTCATTGCCGTCCACCTGGACCAGCTCTTCGCCGGAATGGAGGTGCTGGAACACCACACCTTCCGCGTTACCCGCAACGAGGACGTCGAGGTCGAAGAGGACGACGCCGAGAACCTGCTGCAGGCTCTGGAGAAGGAACTGCTGCGCCGCCGCTTCGGCCCGCCGGTCCGGCTCGAGGTCACCAACGACATCAACCCCAACATCCGGGCGCTGCTGATCCGCGAACTCGGCGTGGAGGAATCCGAGGTCTACTCCGTCCCGGCCCCGCTGGACCTGCGCGGGCTCTCCGTGATCGCGGGGATCGACCGCGCGGACCTGCACTACCCCAAGCATGTGCCGCACACGTCCCGGTACCTCAACGAGTCGGAGACCTCCAAGGCAGCGAACGTCTTCGCGGCCATGCGGCGCCGGGACATCCTCCTGCACCACCCCTACGATTCCTTCTCCACCTCCGTGCAGGCCTTCCTCGAGCAGGCCGCCGCGGACCCCAAGGTGCAGGCCATCAAACAGACCCTGTACCGCACCTCCGGCGACTCGCCCATCGTCGACGCCCTGATCGATGCCGCGGAGGCCGGCAAGCAGGTGCTCGCCCTTGTGGAGATCAAGGCCCGCTTCGATGAGCAGGCCAACATCTCCTGGGCCCGGAAGCTGGAGCAGGCAGGGGTGCACGTGGTCTACGGCATCGTGGGCCTCAAGACCCACTGCAAGCTCTCGCTCGTGGTCCGCCAGGAAGTCGACGGGCTGCGCCGCTACTGCCACATCGGCACCGGGAACTACCACCCGCGTACCGCGCGCTATTACGAGGATCTCGGCCTGCTGACGGCCAACGAGCAGGTGGGCGAAGATCTGTCGAAGCTGTTCAACCAGCTTTCCGGCTATGCACCCAAGTCCACCTTCAAGCGGCTGCTGGTTGCTCCAAGGTCGGTGCGCTCCGGGCTGATTGACCGGATTGAAACGGAAATCCGGAACGCCCGGGCGGGAATCGCCGCCCGCGTCCAGATCAAGGTGAACTCGATGGTGGACGAAGCCATCATCGATTCCCTCTACCGTGCCTCGCAGGCCGGGGTGCAGGTGGACGTCATTGTCCGCGGCATCTGCTCCCTGCGTCCCGGCGTCCCCGGACTCAGCGAGAACATCACTGTGCGCTCCGTCCTGGGCCGATTCCTGGAACACTCCCGCGTCTTCGCCTTCGCCAACGCCGGAGACCCGGTGGTCTACATCGGCTCGGCGGACATGATGCACCGCAACCTGGACCGACGGGTGGAGGCCCTGGTGCAGCTCAGCAGCGGGGACGACACCTCGTATGTCCTGGACATGCTCCGCCGCTACATGGATCCGGGTACCGCCAGCTGGCATCTGGACAACAGCGGCGAATGGGTCCGCCACCACCTCGCGGAGGACGGCACCGCCCTGCAGGACGTCCAGTCATGGCTGCTCGCATCGCGTTCGCGGCAGCGCTCGGCGAGCCTGCGCTAGGGCCTCCGGTTGTGAGCAGCGATTCACTGGTCGCGGACCAGACCGACCATCCCGGCGAGGCCATAGCCGTCGTCGCGGCCGGCGCCCTGCCGTGGCGCGTCAACAAAGACAAGCTTGAGGTCCTGCTGATCCACCGCCCGCGCTACGACGACTGGTCCTGGCCCAAGGGCAAGCTTGATCCGGGCGAGACCGTTCCCGAGTGCGCCGCCCGCGAGGTGGAAGAGGAAATCGGCCTCAAGGCTCCCCTGGGCATCCCGCTCCCGCCCATCCATTACCACGTGGCAGCAGGCCTGAAGGTGGTGCACTACTGGGCGGTCGACGTCGACGGCGCCCCGCTCCGCCCGGATGGCAAAGAGGTGGACAGCGTCATGTGGTGTTCGCCGGAGAAGGCCGCCGGCCTGCTCAGCAACCCCAGCGACCGGGCCCCGCTGGAGCACCTCGCGGCAGCACACTCCCGCGGCGAACTGGACACCTGGCCGCTGCTGGTGTTGCGTCATGCCAAAGCCAAGCCGCGCTCGTCCTGGTCAAAGGCCGAGGGCGACCGTCCGCTGGCTGCCACCGGGACACGCCAGGCCCAGGCCGTGGGCCGGCTTCTCCAGGCCTGGAGCCCGTCGCGGGTGGTGACGAGTCCCTGGCTACGCTGCGTAGCCACGGTCGCGCCCTATGCCAAGGCCGTCGACGCCAAGGTGAAGCTGCATGAATCACTGACCGAGCACCTGCACGGCCGGAGCCCGCACAAGACCGCCAACGTCGTCGAATCCCTGTTCGACAAGGGGCGCCCGGTGGCACTGTGCACGCACCGCCCCGCACTGCCCACGGTCTTTGCGCAACTGGGCAAGCACATGAACTCCCGGCTGCGGGCCCTGCTGCCCTCAAACGATCCATTCCTCTCGCCCGGGGAAATCATCGTCTGCCATGTCTCGCACAGCAAGGGCAAGGTCGTGGCCGTGGAGCAGTTCCGGCCCTTCGACGACTAGGGTCCTTGACCCCGGCGCCCCCCGGCCCTAGTTTGTATCAAGTACTTGGTACATAACTGCGGGATCTTTGGGGGATTTCATGCCGGGCGAGTTCTACTTTCCATCGATGCTGCTGTTCGGCCCGATCATCGCCGCCGTGCTGGTCTACGCCGTGCTGCGCTGGGTAATCTGGGCGCCGGATACAGGCACCTCCCCGGCATCGGTGTCGGAACACGCATTGTGGGTGGGGGTCATCGGCTGGCTGGCGAGCTCGCTGCAGGGCGCCATGAATCTGGGCATCATTCCGGCCGACCCTTCCGCCGGCGGCGCCATGACGACCCCCGCGACGATCCTGCCGGCCCTTACCTGGCCGATCCTGGGTTGCCTGGGCGTACACGCGCTCGGCCAGGTCAGCTATCCGGGGCCGCGGCGAATGCGGCGGCAGACCGTCCTGTCGGTCCGGCGGATCCGCGACTTCCTGCCGCACCGGCTGGCCGCGGTCACGGCGGCCGTCTTTGCCGCCGCCGGCGCGCTCATCGCGTGGACCGCCACGCTCCCGGGGTTCGCACCCGTGCCGCCCACAACCGGGGCGGACGGCCCGTACACCCGGCAGACGCTGGGCGTTGACGGCCGTATTCCCGGGGTTGAGCTAGCCGCCTGGCTGGGCGGAGCCCTGGCCGTCCTGGCCGCCGGGACGATGCTGGTGCTGTGGCTGATTGCCAGCCGCCGCCAGCTGGAGGCCCTCGACGCCGGCGACAATGCGGTGCTGCGCACCATCGCCATGAACCGCCTGCTGCGGACCGCTTCCATAGTGGCTGCGGGGCTGGGCGTGATCGCAGGCAACTTCGCAGCGCGGCCGGACCCGTCAACCGGCGTCTCGTCCTGGACGAATGCGGCCGGCCTGGCGGGCATGGGTGTCCTCTTGATGATGTGGTTTTGGGGGCCGCCGCGGCTCGCGGCCGCCGGGCTGGGCGCGCGCAACCGGCCGCCTGCAGGACTGCAGGCCGGCGGCCAGCACCCCGCGGCCCGGCTGGTCTCGTCGCTGGGTCCGCTGCTGGGACTCGCGGCGGCGGTGCCCCTGCTGGCGGGGGTCTTCATCGTCCCCGGATTGACCGCCGCCGCGGCGGGCTTCGGAATGGCGGGCTTCGCTACCCTGATGGCGGCCGCGGTGCTGGCGGTCATTGCGGCCGGCGAGCTGCTCCTGCAGCGCAACTACGGCGACCCGGGAGCGCCGCGCAACTGGCCGCGGCAGCCGGTTAGCCCGGCAATGCTGACCACCGCCGTCCTGGCCCTGCTGTCGTTCCTGCTGGCCCCGGCAGTCACGGCGGTCGGTCAGGAACGGCTCTATGGCGAGCCGGACTGGGTTCCGCCGGCCCTCCTCGCGGCCGGCGGCGCGCTTGCCTCGGTGCCGGCTTTCCTCGCCGCCAGGCACCGGCAGGGGGTCCCCGGTCTTGCCGCCGGCATGGACGCCGCGCTGCGCGCCGTCGCGATCCACCGGACCGTGCGGACCCTCGCGGCCCTGTTCACCGCCCAGGCCGCCGTGTTGCTGCTGACCCAGGGGCCCGCGTGGGCTGCCTTGTTTGCCGCCGAATCCTTCGGGGGACCATTCAATCCCGACGCCAACACGTGGTGGCCGGCGACCCTGGCCGGAGCGGTCCTCGGCACCCTTGCCACCATCATCGCCGTTATCCCCGTCGCCGGCCCCGCGCGCAGCCCGGCCGGACCCGTGCCGCGGCGGGACAAGGAGCCCGCCGCGTGACCGCGGGAATCTCCATCGACCTCCGCTCGGCCACACCGCCGTACGAGCAGATTCGGGCGCAGATCGCCTCGCTGATCGTCATCGGGGCGCTGCCGCCGGGAACCCGGTTGCCGACCGTCCGGCGCCTCGCCGCAGACCTCGGCATTGCGGCCGGAACCGTCGCACGTGCCTACAAGGAGCTCGAACAAGCCGGGCTGATCCAGACCGGGCGCCGCAACGGAACCGTCGTCGCCGGCCCGGTCGGCGGGGACGGCCCGGGTGGCGCCCTCGGTGATGCTGTCCCGGCGCGGCCGGCGGCCGGACCGAACGCCGCGGTGATCGCCGCCGTCGACCGCTGCATTGCCGCAGGCCGCGCGGCCGGCCTCKACGACGGCGCGTTGCTCGCCGTGATGCGCGCCCGGCTCGGCCAAAGCCATGAATACGGCGAGCAAGACTCTTCTCAGTAGACTGGGAGCGTGAGCATCCCAACGCCCTACGAAGACCTGCTGCGCGATGTCTTCGAGCACGGCACCCACAAATCGGACCGCACCGGGACGGGCACCCGCAGCGTGTTCGGCCGGCAACTCCGCTTCGACCTGGGCAAGAGCTTCCCGCTCATCACCACCAAGCGCGTGCACTTCAAGTCCGTCGCCGTGGAACTCTTGTGGTTCCTGCGCGGGGACAGCAACGTGAAGTGGATGCAGGACCAGGGCGTCACCATCTGGAACGAATGGGCCGACGCCGACGGCGAACTCGGCCCGGTCTACGGCGTCCAGTGGCGCTCCTGGCCCACGCCCGACGGCGGGCACATCGACCAGATCGCGGAACTGGTGGAGAACCTCAAAAGCAACCCCGATTCACGCCGCCACATCGTCTCGGCCTGGAACGTGGCAGAGCTCAAGAACATGGCCCTGCCCCCCTGCCACGCCTTCTTCCAGTTCTACGTCGCCGACGGCAAACTCTCCTGCCAGCTGTACCAGCGCTCCGCGGACACCTTCCTGGGTGTGCCCTTCAACATCGCCTCCTACGCCCTGCTGACCTGCATGCTGGCCCAGCAGACCGGGCTGGAACCGGGTGAGTTCGTCTGGACCGGCGGCGATGTCCACATCTACGAGAACCACCTGGACCAGGTCCTCACGCAGCTGGGCCGGGAGCCTTACGAATATCCGCAGCTGAGGATCACCCGCCAGCCGGAGTCCATCTTCGACTACACCCTCGAGGACTTCGAGGTCGTCGGCTACCAGCACCATCCAACGATTAAGGCCCCGATAGCCGTATGAGCAACGAGACCAGCAACCCCACGGATCCCGTCGATTTCACCGAGCAGCTCCGCGGCACCGTCACCGGCCTCGGCCTGGTGTGGGCGCAGACCAGCACGGGAGTGATCGGCCAGGCCGGGACCATGCCGTGGCACCTTCCAGAGGATATGAAGCACTTCAGCCGGCTCACGGCCGGGCACCCCGTCATCATGGGGCGCAAGACCTGGGATTCCTTCCCGGACAAGTACCGGCCGCTGCCCGGCCGGACGAACATTGTCATCACCCGGCAGGAAGGCTGGGGCGGGACCCCGGAGGCCGACGGCGCCTTGGCGGTCAAATCCCTCGACGACGCCTTGCTGGAGTCGCAGTTCGCGTCCGGTCCCGAGATGGTCTGGATCATCGGCGGCGGCGAGATCTTCACGCAGTCCCTCGACCTCGCCGACGTCGCCGTCGTGACGACCATCGACACCGCGACGGAGGGCGACACCTTCGCCCCGGAACTCGGCTACGACTGGACCGCGGAGGCCAGCCTCCCGCCCGACGGCTGGCTGACTGCGGCGAACGGCACGCGGTACCGCATCACCCTGTGGCGGCGGACGGAGGCCAAATAGTGCTGCGTAAACCGGAAATCCTCTTTGTCCTCGGCTACATGCTGCTGCCCCTGCTGGCGCTGCTGTCCGCGATCGTGGGACTGACCATGATCCTCGGCGGCAACAAGATCGCGGGCGCGATCGTGCTCGTCGTCGTCACGCAGCTGTTCGCTTTCGGCGCCATGTTCGCCCTGCGCCGGCGCAAGAGCGCACTGCTGGCGGAGCCCGACGGCGAGTAGCGGCACCGGCCGCGGCTCCCGCCGGTGCCGGCGGATGGGGAGACCACCCCATCGCGCGATCCCGGCGGCACGGCTAGATTGGGGCCGGTCAGATTCTTTGGTCTGGCTGTAATGAGCTGGAATGCACTTGGTCTTGGCAGTGGCCCGTTAGGCTGTTGCCCGTAAGGGGGGATGCCATCATGGCAGGTAACGTGTGGGGCGCCGACGTCGCCCAGCTTCGGTCGCTCGCGCAGCACTTCGGCAAGACGTCGGAAACGCTACTGCAGCAGTCCTCGGTCCTCACGTCCACGATCAACAACAACACCTCGTGGAAGGGCGCCGACGGCGCGCGCTTCAAGTCCGACTGGAACGACACCCACCGTGCCTTGATCCAGCAGACCGCCCGGGCGCTGAAGCAGCAGTCCAAGGCACTCCTGACCCAGGCCGACGAGCAGGAGAAGGCCAGCAACGCCGCCCCGGGCTCCGGCGGCGGCCCGCTGGGCCCCCTCGGCCACGGCGCCGGCCCCGGGGCGTGGGCCGTGGCCGGCGGCATCCTCGCCGGCGGAGCCGCCCGCCTCAAAATGTTCATGGGGATCCAGAAGAACTTCAAGACCCCGCTCACCCTGGCCAAGCACCTCGGACAGTACGGCTGGGTCTTGAAGAACGAGCGGGATGCACTGTCCAAGGCGTTCTTCACCACCGGCCGCCACCGGTTGGGGGGACCCGGATTCACCGCAAGCAACCTCTTGCGCAGCGACCCGCTCAAGGAGCTGCTCACGGCATCGACGAAGTCCAGCAGGGCCCTCGGCCTGATCGACAAGGCCTCGGACATCGCGTCGCTCAAGGACCTCAACAAGCACATACCCGGGCTGTCACGTCTGGCGCCGCTGCTCGAAGAGCGGCAGCTCTTCGGGGCCAACAAGAGCTGGGACTGGCTCGGGAAGTCCGGACTGTCCCGCACTCTCGGCTGGGCCGGAGTCGGATTCAACGCCGTGGACACAGTAAAGAGCTTCGCGGACGGCGACCTCAAGGGTGGTGCCGCCAGCCTTGGCAAAACGATGCTCGGCGTCGGATGCTTCATGCCGCCGCCTGCCGGGACCATCTGCCAGGTGGCGAGCGTGGGCGTAGCCGTTTACGAGAACTGGGACACCATCAGCAGCGTCGGCAAGAACGTCGGCGAAGGCATCGTCGACGCCGTCAAGGATCCGGGCAAGTTCGTCAGCGATGCCGCTGACAGCGTCAAGGATGCCGGCGAATCCGTGGCACACTTCTTCGGCTTCTAGATTAGGAGAATCACATGACAGTTCAGGATGAAACTGCCTACGAGCCCCGGCTCGGCGTCGATGTCATCGGCTTCGGCATCGGGGAAATCGCGTACCTGCTTGATGTTTTCGAGGGACCGGCCCGTGACCGTTCCGTCAGCGTCTTCCGGGCTGAAGAGATGGTGGACGACGTCACTCTGGCGACCGCCGGCGCCTCCTCGCTCCTTGCACGGGACCTGGCCACGGTCAACGAGGAGGGAGAGCTCGGCGTGACCGGTGTCGCCGCCGCCGTCGCGTCCGCTTTCGGCCACGCAACCCACTGGACGGAGGTGTCCCTCCTGGCACCCGAGTCGATGGACAACGTGTTGCTCATCGAAGCCCCCGACGTCGCGCTGATGCTGCAGCCCCGGCTGCTGGGCACCTGGTTCGTGTTCGCGCAGGACCCCGCCATCAGCTCGGCCGAGGCTACGCTGCGGCTGGTCAAGCAGCACGCCGCAGAAACCCCCGGCGGCTCTGCCTATTTCGTGTTCAAAACCCTCACTGCCGAGACCCGTCTGCTGGTGCGCCGGGAAGGCGAAACGTGGACGACCGGCGTGCCCGACTTCGAGACGGATGAGGTCGTGGAAACCGCAGGCCTGGACGACGCCGCGCTGCTGCGGGCGATTGAGGAGTCCCGTGGACAGGCATAATCAGAACACCCCCCAGGATCCCGCCCGCGACGGCGCGCAAGGAGAGCCTGAGCGGGGAGCCGGGCCAGAGCGCCCGATCCGCCGCAGGGCGGACAACGGGGATCTTGTCGCTTACAGCGCCGAAGAGTACGGGGTCCGCAAGGATGAAGGCCTCGGCGTGATCAAACCCGTCAATAGCGCCAACGGCATTCTCTTCCTGGCTATCCTGCTGACGATCGGAATGGGAGGGCTGGTCTACTTCGTCGTCCAGATCATCAGGCAGGACGCCTGGCACATCGCCGGCGAGGTCTGGTGGGTCTTTCCCGCCTGCATCTTCCCCTTCGCCGCTGCCTGGTTCAACTACTTCAAGGAACGCAAGGCCGAAAAGCTCCGCAAGGCCGGCAACCTGCCGCGGCCGGTCGAGTAGCGTGACGGAGGCACCGCCGCTCCCCTTTCAGTCGCGGAGCATGCTGAATTTTCCCGACGTCGCCGAGGGTCCGACGATCTCGTCGAATGCTGCGCAGGCCTACGGCACCGGAGGTAATCTCCTGAAGCCGCGAGGGTCCCGTGGCGAGGCGTAGCCGGGACGTGCCCCAGGAACGCGGTTACACACCGCCGCCGGCCCCGGAGGCGCCCGTGAAGCACCGGATGGCCGAAAATGGCGAAATTGTCAGCTATACCGACGAGGAATACGGCGTACGCAAAGACGACGGGCTGGGCATCATCAAGCCGTTGAACGCCTCCGGCGGCCTGCTGTTCCTGGCCCTGTTGATAACCGCCTTCTTCGGACTGATGCTCTACGGCGTGGTCCAGATGGCCGTCACCGACCAGTGGCACATCATGGGCGAGATCTGGTGGATGTACGTGCTGGTACTCTATCCACTGTTCGCCGGCTGGGCCGGCTACTTCAAGGAACGCAAAGCCGAGAAGCTGCGTAAGGCCCGCAACCTGCCGAGGCCGGTCAAGTAGCTTCTCCGCAGGTAAAAAGTTCCGTGGCCCGGTGGGCGCGACGGCGTCATCTGAAGGGCCGCTGGCAACCGTCTTCCCGAGCAGATCCGCACCGTTAGTCAGGACGAACTGTGAGCTTCGATCGCGAGCGTGAACGCCGCAACGACGACGTCAATGCCGAGCACAAGGAGGCGCTCGCGCGGGGCGAGAAGCGCGTGCTGCGAAAGACCGACACAGGCGAACTGCACAGTTACCCCGCGGACGAAATCGGGTTTTCCCCCGGCCGCGGCCAGGTGCAGGTCCGGTCCTGGTGGGGCATGGGAATCCTTACCGCCGTCATGGGGCTCTTAGTCATTCTTTCCGGGGTGATCCTGCTGGCCCCCGTGGGCCGCGGTGAGCAGCCTTTCTGGGGAGCACTGTTCCTGACGGCATTCGGCGGTTTCGGAGCCTGGTATACCTTCGGCATGGCAAGTGACGAGTACCGGGCCAAAAAGCTACGGACGGAGCGGCAGGCGCCCGAGCCTGGAGCCGGGCACATCTCGCAGTAGTTCGCAGGGCCGGGCATCGCTCGCTCGCATAACGTACCCGACTGCGAATGCGTCATCCACACCATCCAGAAGGTAGAACCACGTGCCTACAGACACTGACAACCACCAGCACGACGAAGAGATCCGGGCCCGCCATGAACGGGCAGTGGCTGCCGGGGAGAAACGGTTCCTGACCAGGACCATGGACCACGGGCGACTGCACTCCTACGCCGCGGACGAGATCGGCTTTGCCCGCGCCGGGTCCGGCCCGATCGTCGCCACGGCGTCCGGGATGGTCCTTCTGGCGGCCGTGTTCGCCGCGGTGACCGTGTTCTCGATTTTCCTCGTCGCCGCCCCTACCTCGCGGGGCGAAAGCCCGCTGTGGGGCGCTCTCGTGCTGACCGTGATCGGCGCCTCGGGTGTGCTCTACGCTGTTCGGCTCGCCGTCTCCGAATTCAAGGCCAGGCGCATCCGCCGCGAGCGCGGCCTTCCGGAGCCCAGCCCGCGCCAGCTGAACTGATACGGGACGTTGCCGAGCCCTGCGGGAGGGCCGACGTACCCACGTGACGTAACCGGCTGCGGGCCAGGCACCGCAAAGTCTAAACTGGCCCAATGACTACAGCAGCTACCCCGTCCGTCGGACTGGTCGGTTGGCGTGGCATGGTCGGCTCCGTCCTGATGCAGCGTATGCAGGACGAGGGCGACTTCGCCAACATCAACCCGGTCTTCTTCTCCACCTCGAACGCCGGAGGTGCCGCCCCGGCCATCGCCGGTGCGGCGGCAGGCGCTGCCGGCAAGCTCGAGGACGCGTTCGACGTCGAGACGCTGGCGAAGCTGCCGATCATTGTGACCGCCCAGGGCGGCGACTACACCAAGCGGGTGCACGGCGAGCTGCGCAGCCGCGGCTGGGACGGCCTGTGGATCGACGCCGCTTCCACCCTCCGCATGAACGACGACTCGATCATCGTGCTGGACCCGATCAACCGCGACGTCATCGACGCCGGCCTCTCCGGCGGCGTGAAGGACTACATCGGCGGCAACTGCACGGTCTCCTGCATGCTGATGGGCCTCGGCGGCCTGTTCAAGAACGGCCTCGTCGAATGGGGCACCTCGATGACCTACCAGGCCGCGTCCGGAGGTGGTGCCCGGCACATGCGTGAACTGCTGAGCCAGTTCGGCACGCTGAACGCCGAGGTCAGCAGCGAACTGGACGACCCGGCGTCGGCGATCCTGGAGATCGACCGCAAGGTCCTGGCCCACCAGCGCACCGACATCGACGCCACCCAGTTCGGTGTGCCGCTGGCGGGCTCCCTGATCCCCTGGATCGACGCGGACCTCGGCAACGGCCAGTCGAAGGAAGAGTGGAAGGCCGGGGTGGAAACCAACAAGATCCTGGGCACCACCGGCGCGGACCGCGTCATCATGGACGGCCTGTGCGTCCGGATCGGCGCCATGCGCTCCCACTCCCAGGCGCTCACGCTCAAGCTCCGCGAAGACCTCTCCGTCCCCGAGATTGAGAAGCTCCTGGACGCGGACAACGAATGGGCCACCGTGGTGCCCAACACCAAGGAAGCCTCGATGGCGGACCTGACCCCGGTGGCGGCGTCCGGCACCCTGGATATCCCGGTGGGCCGCATCCGCAAGCTCGAAATGGGCCCGGAGTACATCAGCGCGTTCACCGTCGGCGACCAGCTCCTCTGGGGCGCCGCGGAGCCGCTGCGGCGCATGCTCAAGATCGCCACCGGCACGCTCTAGGAACTGCGGGTCCGGTCAGGTTCGGTCGAGGCCGAGGAACCGGCGGTACTTCGCGGCCTGCAGCTCAAAGGATTTCCGAGCCGCAGGCCGCAGCCCGTTAACGCCGTCGAACGGTTCGGGCACGACGGCGCCGGACCGGCCGTTGCCGGGCGCCGCCCAGGTCCCGACCACGGCGCCCCCGGCCACGATCGTCTTCTTGAACACGCCGTTGCCGCCGGGGACGATCTTGTCCGCGTGCTGCGCGTGCAGCGCGATGGACCGGTCGGTGTAGCCCAGGAGGAACTCGTCGAATCCCGGCAGCGCCAGCACGGTGCGCTGGCCGGGGACGGCGCAGTCGAGCAGGGCCGCCGTCTGCGGGGAGAGCCAGTAGGTTTTTCCGTCAAATTCCAGCTCCGCCAGCCGGTCGCGCACGTCCGCCAGCGCAGCCCGGACCTCGGTCAGCGGGACGCCGGACCACCAGGCGAAGTCACGTTCGGTGGCAGGGCCGTGGCTGTAGAGGTAGCGCAGCAGCCACTCGGCGATCCCTTCCTCGCGGCCCAGCCGCCGCGAGTCCTTGATCCAGTCGTCAAACGCCACCACCAGCTGCTGGTTGCCGGCGAGCGGGCCCAGCACCAGCAGGCCGCGCTGGCACAGGGTCCCCAGGAGATGGATGCCGCGCTGGCCTGCCGTGGACTGGCCGGCTTGTTCGAAGGCCTGGAACAGCTCCGCCCGGCTGGCTGCTGCCCCGCCGGCGACCCGCTGCAGGGCGGCATCCGCGGCGGCGTCGACGTCCGCGGCAGAGATGCCCAGTTCCCGGTGCCGCCCCGCCAGGCCTTTGATGAGGCGGGCGGAGGTGATGTCCAGGACCCATTTCAAGTCCTCGGGCGCCAACAGGTGCAGCGTGCCGCGCATCGGCCAGGACCGGACGATTTCGCCGCGGTCCAGCGAAGCGCGGACATCGGCCGCGCGGGAGCCCGGCACGCGCTGTCCCACCGCCCACAGCGCAGCCTGGAGGTCCTGCGCCTGCATGGCGGTCATGCCCCGGACGGCGCCGGGAACAGACTCGAAAGCCGGGCCGGCAAGCCCTTGGGAGACCAAGCGGAGCCGGCCCATGACGCTCCGGCTCAGACGCGTGCGCACCACTGCTGCCATGACAACATCCTAGGCCGGGCTCAGCCGCCCCGGTGGAATCCGGCCGGTGCGCGGCCACCGCCCGGTCCTCTCCCAGCCTGCGTCCAGCCGGCTTCATTACCGTGGATGCATGACTTTGGGTGATGTGTGGCCTCTCCTGCGGCCCCTGTGCAGGAGGCTGGCCCTGCTGGGCTGGGCCTCCAGCGCGGCCGGCATGGCGGCAGGCCTGGCCGTCGCCATCGCCAGCGGCACCCGTCTCTCCCCCATGATGACAACGTTCCAGACGGTGTCCGCCGCGTCCATGGCGGTAGCCGTGGTCAGCTTTGTCACGGCTGCGATGATCCAGCCGCGGTCTCCGGCGTTGCAGAACGCCGACCGCGGGGAAGCCGACCCGGATCCCGGCGCGGAGTTTCCCGCCACGGTGCACAGTTTCCTCCTCGGTTCGCTGGCACTGCTGGCCGGGGCGGTGGCTTTCGCCTGCGCCGGGCTCCTGCTGCGGAGCGGGCCCAGCGCCCAGTCCGTGGCGTTCTGCCAGGTCTTCCTGCTGGGCGCCGCGGCGTCCGGCTTCACCTTCATGCTCTTCAGCAAGGTGGTCCCCCGCCGCGGGAGGAGCTAGTCCACAAGCACCGGACAGCCTCCGCTAGGCTGGCCGGATGACTTTGGGGAGTTTACTGAAAGTGCTGGACCGGGGCCGGCTCCGCTGGATGCTGCTGGCAAGCTTGGCTGTGCTGGCCGGAACTGCATCGATGGCGGGGGCCCTCCTCAGCCAGGCGACGGGCAAGGACGCCGAGCCTTACCTGACGGGTGGAGTCCTGGGACTAGCGGCCGGCTACGCAGTGTCAACCTTGGGAGCCCTCGCGGCAAGCAGCCTGGGAGTCAGGGTACGGCTGCTGCGCGACTGGGGCCGGTACCCGGCTGTCGTCCGGCTCGCGGTGGTGCTGACGGCCGTGGGGGCCCTGGCGTCTGCGGCATCCATGCTCATGTCGGCGACCGGCGTGCTCGGCCCACTGCGGCCCACGAGCCTGGCATCGGCCTTTTTCTATCCGACCATGGCCACTCTGGGTTGGGCCCAGGCGCTGGCCGCAGCGGCACTGCGCCAATCGGCCTCCGCCGTCAAGGCCTCCGTCGGCCCCTGACTTAGAGCTCGACGCCGATCAGCAGCGGCTCGGGGTGCAGCTCAATACCGAAGCGTTCGACGACGCCGCGGCGCACCTCGCGGGCAACCGCCAGGAGATCTGCCGCGCTGGCGCCGCCCCGGTTGGTGATGGCCAGGGTGTGCTTGGTCGACAGCGAGGCCCGGCCGCCGGAGACGCTGCCCGGCTCAAGCCCGAAGCCCTTTCCGTAGCCGGCATGGTCGATCAGCCAGGCCGCGGAGAGCTTGGTCAGGCCCTCGGCGCCGCCCGGGTAGCGGGGGGCATCCTCGGGCAGCCCCGCGGCAACCTCGACGGGCACGATCGGGTTCGTGAAGAAGGATCCGGTGGAGTACGTATCCCGGTCCGCCGCATCCAGCACCATGCCCTTGGAGGCCCGGAGCCGGAGCACCTCGCGCCGGACGTCGTTGGAGTAGGCCCGCTGGCCGGTCTCGACGCCGAGAGCCCGGGCCAGTTCGGCGTAGCGGATCGGAGCGCTCATCCGGCCCAGCGGCAGCTGGAATTCGACCGTGAGCACCACGTACCGCGGAGAGCCGTTGGTGGTGGTCTGTTTCAGCACGGAGTCCCGGTAGCCGAACTTGAGCTCCGAATTGGTGAACGTCTGGACGGCATTGCGTTCCCGGTCCCAGGTGCGCACCGCGGCGATGGTTTGCGAGACGTCGGAGCCGTAGGCTCCGACGTTCTGCACCGGCGTCGCGCCGGTGGCGCCGGGGATCCCGGACAGGGCCTCTACGCCCGACCAGGCATGCTTGACGGCATGCTCCACGAGGGCGTCCCAGTTGTGCCCGGCCTGGACCACGACGGCGACTCCGCCGCAGGAATCCTCAGCATTGACGGTGAATCCTTCCGACGCGATTTTCACGACGGTTCCAGGGAAGCCTTGGTCGCCGACCAGCAGGTTGGAGCCCCCGCCGATGATCAGCAGCGGCTCGCCGGCGGCGTCGGCCGTGCGGACAGCGTCGATGATCTCCGCTTCGGTGCGGGCTTCGACGTAGTTGGCGGCGGGGCCGCCGACGCCGGCCGTGGTCAGGGCGGAAAGCAGTGTCTGGGTCACCCCACCAGCCTAGCCGGGTTCGGCGTATGCCCGGAAAGGCGGCAGGGCCGGGCCTAGGCAGCCTTGCGCGCCACCGGGGAGAGCAGGAAGCTGACGACGAGCATCACCATGACGGCCAGCAGCGAGTGCAGGATGCCGACGTGCTCGGCCAGCAGGCCGAGCAGGGGCGGTCCGCAGAGGAACGCCCCGTAGCCGATGGTGGAGACCACCGAAACGCGTGCGGCGGCCTTGACGGGGTCGTCCGCGGCGGCGGACATGCCGACCGGGAAGCCCAGCGAGGCGCCCAGCCCCCAGACGGCCAGGGCGACGTAGGCCAGCCAGGGAACCGGCGCGAAGACGAACAGGCCCAGTCCCGCCACGGCCAGCGCCGCACACCAGCGCATCACCGGGACCCGGCCGTAACGGTCCAGCACCAGGGTGCCGGCGAAACGGCCCACGGTCATGAAAGTGACGAAGAGGCCGTAGCCGGCGGCTCCGGCGGCGTCGGACTGGCCGTGCCCGTCGGCGAGCGCCAGCGCCACCCAGTCCCCCGCCGCGCCCTCGGCCAGGGCGAGGCCGAGCACCAGGACGCCGAGCAGCAGGGTCCGGCGGTCCCGCCAGGCCTGCGCGATCTGCCGTTTGTTATCCAGCGGTTCTTCCGGGCCCTGTGTGGCCTGGCTGATGATGGGCAGCGGACCGGTGGAGGGATCCTCAAAGGTGTCCGGCCCGGACGGGGTGAAATCCTTCTCGGCCTCGACCGGGGTGATGTCGGCGCGGAACCAGCTGGCGGCCGTGGCCACGGAACCGGCGACGAGCAGTCCCACGGCGGCCAGGTGCCAGAAGACCGGCACGCCGGCGCCGGCAGCCCAGGCCCCCGCGCCCGCGCCCGCGACGGTGCCCAGGCTGAACGCGCCATGCAGCCGCGGCATGATGTGCCGGCGCACCGCGCGCTCGACGGCGGCGCCTTCCACGTTGGACGCCGTGTTCCAGCTGGCCGTGCCGAGGCCAACCACCACGAGCCCAGCCGCCACCGCCAGCGGGTTGACCAGAACCGAGGTTCCGAACCCGGCAAGGACCAGCCCGGCGCCCACCATGATGCTGCCGATCCGGATGGTCTGCTTGGAGCCGAAACGCAGCACGATCAGCCCGGACGCGGAGACCGAGACGAAGGAGCCCAGCGTCATGCAGAGCAGCAGCAGGCCGACGTTCCCGGGCGTGAGGTCGAGTCCGTCACGGATGGCCGGAAGCCGGGACACCCAGCTGGCGAAGGCTATCCCGCTGAAGGCATAGGCCGCCACGACGGCGTTGCGCCACCGGGTCACCTCGGCGGACTGGGCCACACGGACCCTCACGGCTGGATCATTCGGTCAGGCCAGCCTGACGACGGCCTGGGCCTTCATGAGGACCTTCTGCCCGCCTGAGACGACGGTGAGGTCCACGCGGGCGGTGCCCGCGTCGGCGTCGAGCGCCCCAATGGCGCCGCTGACTTCGATCACCGCGCCTGCGTCCGGGGTACCGGTGGTGTCGGCCACCGGGACCGGCTTGCTGAAGCGGGTCTGGAAGTCGACGACGGCGGCCGGGTCACCGGCCCAGTCGGTCACGAGCTGGACGGCGGCGCCCATCGTGAACATGCCGTGGGCGATCACGCCGGGGAGGCCGACGCCGGTGGCGAAGGCCTCGTTCCAGTGGATCGGGTTGAAGTCACCGGAGGCGCCGGCGTACTTGACGAGGTCTGTGCGTGTGACCTCGATGCTTCGGCTGCCGAGGTCCTGGCCGACCGTGAGTTCTGAAAATGTGGGGGCCATGGCTTACTGTCCCTCTCCGCGGACCAGGATGGACGAGGTGGTGGTGGCGACGGCTTCACGCGGGGCGGCCGCATCGCTGCCGGCGAGGGCGAAGATCTCGGAGCGGGTGGTGATCATGGCGCCTCCCCCCATGGCGCGGACGCCGTCGACGTGCAGTTCGGCCACGAGCCGGTCCCCGGCGACGATCGGGCGGTGGTGGACGAAGCGCTGGTCGGCGTGGACCACGCGGGAGAAGTCGATGCCGGAATCCGGGTCCTCGATCAGCTGCGCGTCGGCGCGCTGCGCGACGATGATCGCGAAGGTGGGCGGGGCCACGAGGTCGCCGTGGCCCAGGGCCCTGGCGGCGTCCACGTCGAAGTGGGCGGGGTGGGTGGCTTTGACCGCGCGCGCGAACTCGCGGATCTTCTCGCGGCCGACGTCGTACACCTCTGCGGCAGGGTAACTGCGGCCCTGCAGATCCGGATTGATAGTCATGGTTCCAGCCTAGCGCCCTGCCTTCGGATGGCTTTCCCCGTTACACGGCCCCGCGGCGCTTGCACCCGGACGATATGATGGAAACATCAATTCGTAAATCCACGGTGCGGGCGGTGCCCGTCCGCAGGCCAAGAGAGCGCAGGACCGCCATGATTTCCGCAGCGCAGACCCCCTTGTACGAAATCAAGGCCAACCTGTTCAAGGCCCTCGCCCACCCGGCGCGGATCCGGGTGCTGGAACTGCTGGCGGCGGCCCCGGACGGCTCGGCTCCGGTCAGCTACCTGCTGGCCGAGACCGGTCTGGAGGCCTCGCACCTGTCCCAGCACCTGGCCACGCTGCGCCGGCACCGGGTGGTGACCTCGGTCCGGACCGCCAACGCCGTGACCTACCGGCTGGCCCACCCGAAGATTGCCGAGCTGCTCGCCATTGCCCGGATCTTCCTGCTGGACAGCCTGGCGGATTCGGGCGAACAGCTCCGGCTCGCGCAGGAACTGCCGGCCGCGCACCTCCAGGGGTCCGCCTCGTGACCGCCGCGACGGCAACGACGGCGGCCCGCGGCGTCCGGGGCTACCTCGCCCGCTTCCTGCCCTCCCGCCGCGACTACGACGGGCTGCGCGGGTCGTGGCGGACGGACTTGCTCTCCGGCATCACGGTGGGCATCGTGGCCCTGCCGCTGGCCCTCGCCTTCGGGGTGAGTTCCGGGGTGGGTGCCGAGGCGGGGCTCATCACGGCAGTGGTCGCGGGACTGGTTGCCGCCGTCATGGGCGGCTCCCACGTCCAGGTTTCCGGGCCCACGGGCGCGATGGTGGTGGTCCTGGCCCCGGTGGTCGCCGCGCACGGCGCCGGCAGCATCGCCCTGGTCTCCGTGATGGCCGGGCTGCTGGTCATCATCCTCGGCGTCAGCGGCCTGGGCCGGGCGGTCGCGTTCATCCCGTGGCCCGTCGTGGAGGGCTTCACCCTGGGCATTGCCGCCATCATCTTCCTGCAGCAGGTGCCGATGGCCACCGGCACTGAGGGAGTACCGGGCCACAACACCGTGCTGGCCGCCGTCGAGAGCGCCGCCACGGCGACGGCCCCCACGGTGCTGCAGACCCTGGCTATCGTGGCGGGCGTCGCCGCGGTGATGTTCCTGCTGCCCCGGCTGAACAAGGCCATCCCCGCCAGCCTGGCCGCCGTGTTGCTGGCCACCGTGGCCGCCGAACTCCTGGACCTGCAGATCCCGCGGATCGGCTCACTGCCGCATTCCCTCGCCGCACCGTCCATGCCGGCACTGGACCCGTCGGTGCTGGGTGGCCTGCTCATGCCCGCCGTCTCCATCGCCACGCTCGCGGCCATCGAATCGCTGCTGTCCGCGCGGGTGGCCGCCGGCATGGTCGGCCCCGACGGCCGGCCCACCGGGACCTACAGCCCGGACCGCGAACTCACCGGCCAGGGCCTGGCGTCGGTAGCGGCGGGTTTCTTCGGCGGCATGCCGGCCACGGGCGCGATCGCCCGGACCGCCGTTAACGTCCGCTCCGGGGCGAAGACCCGGCTCGCGGCGATCGTCCACGCCCTCGTGCTGCTGGCCATCATCTACCTGGCGGCGGGCCTGGTGGGCAGGATCCCGCTGGCGGTCTTGGCCGGGATCCTGATGGTCACGGCCACCCGCATGGTCTCACGGCAAACCGTGGCGGCGGTGATGCGCTCCACCCGGGCCGATGCCTTCGTCTTTGTCCTGACAGCACTAATAACCGTCGCGTTCGACCTGATCGTGGCGATCGAGATCGGGCTGGTCGCGGCGGCGGTGTTCACGCTGCGCAAGTTCGCCTCGCTCAGCGGGGTGCAGCGCGAAGACATCCCGGGCCCGGCTGTACCCGGTGACAGGCACATCGCCATCTTCCGGCTCGACGGCGCCATGTTCTTCGGGGCTGCGGAACGGGTCCTGCAGGAGATCAGCCAGGTCAAGGACATCCAGGTCGCGATCATCCGGCTCTCGCAGGTGCGGATGCTCGACGCGACCGGGGCCCACACGCTGGTGGACGTCATCTCGGCGCTGGAGCTGCGCGGAGTCACGGTGCTGCTCAAGGGCGTCCAGCCTCAGCATCTGGACCTGGTGACCAATGTCGGCGTGATCCGCTCGCTGCGGCACCACAAGCATTTGTTCGCCAGCCTGCCGGACGCCGTGGAGCACGCCCGCAGCCACGTGGTGCGGAACGCCGCCGCTAGCGCTTGAGGTTTTTCCGGATTGTCTGGCCGCGGACCACGATCCCGGCGATGTGCAGGATGAGACCGACGCCGATGACGGCCAGCGAGGCCAGGGCCAGGCCTTGGTTGCCCGTGTTGTTGCCGACCAGATTGAGGATGATGCCTGTGGCGATCAGGCCCATGGCGCTGAAGACGAGCACCTTGTAGGTGGTTGACGCGGTGGCCCAGAATTCGTTCAGCACCGTGCCAGTCTACCGGGGACCCCTGCACCCGCCGTCGTGGGCGGACCCGGGCTCAGAACAATGCCTCCTGGACAGCGGGGACCTCGGAGCCGTGGTCGCCAAGCTCGATGGTCCGCGCTTTCAGCTCGCCGAGGCTGACGACGAATTCAAGGTCGGCGCCGTCGAGCCTGGCCAGCGCGACGCTGCCGCTCAGCGACGCGAGCCGGAAGCCGTGGGCGTCCGAGCCGAGGTCGTGGGGGTAGGCGTGCCGGGCGCCCGGGGTGCAGGCCGCGTCGGCCAGCGCGGGACGCAGCCACCGTTCGTCCACGACCTCAAAGCCGTCCGTATTGGCACCGCCCAGCAGGTTCCGGACTCCGGCTGCGAGCCGGCTGTTGAGGGCCTCCAGTGCTGCGGCGGGCGGCGGCGCGGTGAGCCCGGCGGCCTTCGCCGCCGAGCGGACCTGCTGCGGCAGCCCGGCGTCGCGCGTGACCAGATCCTCCAGCACCCTGACCACCCGCCCGTCGTCGGCGCGGGCGACGTAGCGGGCCACGACGGCACCCTGCTCGGCAAGCCGGTGCCACTTGCGCAGGTTCGAGGCGGTGCCCACCTTGCTGGCGCCATTGGCGAAAGTCGCGACATAAAGCCAGTGCGGCTGCATCAGGTAGGCGCGCAGCCCCGGCGGGACCCGGCCGCCGCGGTGGAAGTCATGGATCAGCCGCGAATCGTCGACGGCGAAGCACGGCCCGCACTGCTTTCCTCGGGCGGCCGGGGCACGGTCCGGGCAGACCATGTGCTCCCGGTCCGCGGGTCCGTGCACTTTGTGGTGGCCCAGGCAGTGCTTCCCCCGCGAGGCGAGCCGGAAACCGAGGCGCGTACCGGCGTCGAGCACCAGTTCGGTGAACGCACCCGCGGGGTCCTGCAACCGCAGGACGGCCCGGCCGGCGTCGGGCTGGCCAGGAACCGGCGAGGCCGGCTGCAGACCATCCCAAAAGACCCCGTGGACCAGATAGCGGGTATCGGTCACGGGGTCTCCTTGCTTGGGCCGGGAACCGGCTACAGTGCCGGCTGCACCCCAAAGGCTACAGCGAGCTTCATGATCTTTTCGGCTCGGCCCAGGCGCGGCAGGTCGGAGCCGTCCCGGATGACGCGGCCGTTGGCCTCGAAGTCGGCCATGAAGTCGGTGGCCCAGGCGACGTCGGACGGCGTCGGGCTGATGACCTCATTGATGACGCTGGTCTGGTCGATCGCGAGGCAGAGCTTGCCGGTCATGCCCATCATCACGGTGATGCCGGTCTGCTCGCGCAGGATCGGGTGGTTGGTGCCGACGGTGGGGCCGTCGATCGGCCCGGGCAGGTTGCCGACGCGGCTGGCGACGACGAGCTTGGCGCGCGGGTAGGCCATGGCCTCCGGGGTGGCGGCCATGCCGGTGTCGCGGCGGAAGTCACCGGAGCCGAAGGCCAGCCGGAACGCGCCCTGGGCCTTGGCGATGTGGTTGGCTTCCTCGATGCCGACGGCGGACTCGACCAGCGGTATGACCGGGGTCTTGCCGTCCATGCGGTGGTAGCTCTCGGTGACCTGGTCCGCGGACTCGGTCTTGGCGAGCATCACGCCCAGCAGTCCCGGAGTGCCGCGCAGGCCGGCGAGGTCATCGGCCCAGAAGGGGCTCGTGGCGTCGTTGATCCGGACCCAGGCGCTGCCGCCGGCGGTCAGCCAGTCCACAACGTGCTCGCGGGCGGCATCCTTCTGCGAGGGATCCACCGCGTCTTCGATGTCCAGGATGATGGCGTCCGCGCGGGACTCCGCCGACTGGCCGAAGAGCTCCGGCTTCATGGCGTTGACCAGCAGCCAGGAGCGGGCGATTTCGGCCGGGACATTGCGCTGGGGCCGGACGATCCCGGCGGTGGTGGTAGAGGTCATGCCTCTACGCTAGCCGCCCGGGGCCGCCCGCCGCCAAGTAATACCCCTGTTTAGGGCGACCAATACGACCAAAATCACCCCGGCGCGCGAAACTGGCTCGCGGTTGTTGTCGTTTGAAGGAATCTAAACGACAACAACTGCGAGCCAGTTGGGCGGGCACGACGGCCGGCGCGGCCGGTGCGTGCCTAGGGGATGTTGCTGCCCCGGGCCGTGATCCAGAGCCGGTACCACTCGGTGCGCGTCATGGCCGAGGCCACCTTGGCGGCGCCGGCGCAGGCCCGGATCCGGTCCGGCTTGGCGGTGCCGATCACGGGGGCGATTCCGGCCGGGTGCTTCATCAGCCAGCCCAGCAGCACAGCCTCGCCCGTGGTGCCCTTCTCCGCGGCCAGCTCGGCGACGAGTGCCGCGGCGGCCTCCTCCGCGGCACTCGGGCTCGCCGCCGGCGCCCCGGTATAGAGCCCGCGGGAGAGCGCGCCGTAGGCCTGCAGGGTGATGCCGCGCCGGACGCAGTGCTCCACGGTGCCGTGCGGAAAGCTGTAGTCCGTGCCCTCGGCGTGGTTGACCAGCACGGTGCTCTCCAGCCAGGCCCGCGCGGAGAGGCTCATTTCCAGCTGGTTGGCCACCACAGGCACCTCGAGCCGGTCCTGCAGCAGCTCGATCTGCGGGGCCGACATGTTGGAGACCCCCACCGCGCGGACCTTGCCCTCGGCCATGAGCTGCCCGACGGCGGACGCCACCTCGGCAGGGTCCAGCAACGGGTCCGGGCGGTGCAGCATCAGCACGTCCACGTAGTCCGTCCGCAGCCGGTCCAGGCTGTCGTTGACCCGGTCCAGAATGCCGTCCCGGCTCAGGTCGTAGAACGCATCGAGGCCCTGTTCGCCCAACCGGATGCCGCATTTGGTCTGCAGCCGGACCCGTTCCCGCAGGCCGGGCGTCTGCGCCAGCACCTCGCCGAAGACCGCCTCGGACTTGCCGTTGCGGTAAATGTCGGCGTGGTCGAACAGGGTGATGCCGGCGTCCAGGGCGGCGTCGACGGCCGCGGCCGCCTCGTCCACGTGCGCGGACGAGTACGGTTCCGCCGACCAGCTGCCGCCCAGGCCCATGCAGCCATAAATCAGTTCCTGGGTGGGGAACCCTCCGGGCTTAGGGGGCGCGGAATTCACCGAAGCCAGACGGTGGTGTTGCCCGGGAGCAGCTGGCCGTCCAGCGGGCCGCTGCTGACCAGCACCTCGCCGGCGGGCAGTTCGACGGCGTCGTCCCCGAAGTTGGTGACGGACTGCCAGCCGCCGTGGCGGCGGAAGTGCAGCACGTCGGCGCGGCCGGTCTCCAGCCACTCCAGTTCCTCCGAGGTCTGCAGCTCGCGGCGCAGCTTCAGGGCCTTGCGGTAGAACTCCAGCGTGGAGCCTTCGGTCCCGTCCTGGGCTGCAACGGCGTAGCGGCTGAACCATGCCGGCTGCGGCAGGTGGGCGCCGCCGTCGCCGAAGCCAAAGGAGGAGCCTTCCGGGGCCCAGGGCAGCGGCACCCGGCACCCGTCGCGGCCGATCTCGACACCCTTGTTGCGGAAGAAGGTGGGGTCCTGGCGTTCGGCGTCGGGGATCTCAGCGACCTCCTGCAGGCCCAGCTCCTCGCCCTGGTAGAGGTACGCGGAACCGGGGAGGGCCAGCATCAGCAGGGTCGCGGCACGGGCGCGGCGCAGGCCCAGTTCGACGTCGAGTTCCTCGGCCGGGGCGCCGGCCAGCAGCCAGCCCTTGCCGTCCTGGCCCTTGGCGTGCCGTCCGCCGCCCTTGGGCAGGCCGTAGCGGGTGGCGTGCCGGACGACGTCGTGGTTGGAGAAGACCCAGGTGGAGGAGGCGCCGGACTCGGTGGCTTCGGCGAGGTTGCGGGTGATGATTTCGCGGAACTCGTCGGCGTCGAAGTCGGCCTGCAGCAGGTCGAAGTTGAAGGCCTGGCCGAGCCCCTCCGGGCTGGCGTAGCGGGCGCGGCGGGACGCGTGCACCCAGGCCTCGGCGACGGCGGTGCGCGGCGGGTTGTACTCGTTGAAGACCTCGCGCCATTCGACGTAGATCTCGTGCACCTCGTCGCGGTCCCAGAACGGGTGCGAGCCGTCGTCGAAGCCGTCGGTGCCGGAGTTGGCCTCGCTCAGCTCGACCTTGGACAACAGCGGCTCGGTGAGGTCCTTGGTCAGGGCGTGCGCGACGTCGACGCGGAAGCCGTCCACCCCGCGGTCCGACCAGAAGCGCAGGGTCTTGAGGAAGTCGTCGCGGATCTCGCGGTTGGACCAGTTCAGGTCCGGCTGTTCCTTGGCGAAGATGTGCATGTACCACTGGCCGGGGGTGCCGTCCGGCTCGGTGATGCGCTCCCAGGCCGGGCCGCCGAAGACGGACTCCCAGTCCGACGGCGGGATCTCTCCGTTTTCGCCCTTGCCGTCGCGGAAGATGTAACGCTCGCGGGCAGCCGAGCCGCGCGGGGAGGCGAGGGCTTCCTTGAACCATTCGTGCCGGTTGGAGGAGTGGTTCGGGACGATGTCAGCGATCAACTTGATGCCTGCGGCATGCAGCGCGGCGGACATCTCGTCGAAGTCTTCCAGGGTGCCGAGCTTGGGGTCGACATCGCGGTAGTCGTCGACGTCATAGCCGCCGTCGGCGAGGGCCGAAGGGTAGAACGGGGAGAGCCAGACGGCGTCGATGCCGAGTTCCTTGAGGTACGGGACCTTGGCGGTGATGCCCTTGATGTCGCCCAGGCCGTCACCGTTGGAGTCGGCGAAGCTGCGCGGGTAGATCTGGTACACGGAGGCCTGGCGCCACCAGTTGGGGTCTGCGGCGAGGTCGGAACCGGACAGGGTTGCCAGCGTGGCGGTGTTCGACAAGGTGAATCCTTCGGGGCTGGGGAGCGGTGTCTGACAAAAGCGGGTCTGATAATTTAGATACAAGCTAAATCTATTGCAGGTTCAATTATGGGTCCGCACTTACAGGGAGGTCAAGATTCCGAAGCCGCAGGCAGCCGCCACCCCCCAACTGCTGCGCCGCGTCAACGCCCAGGCGGTGCTTGCCGCTATCCGGGGCACCGAGGTGGCCACCGGCACGGAACTGATGGCGGGAACCGGACTCACCCGGGCTTCGGTGATTGCCGTCTGCGAGGACCTGATCCGGCGCGGCTGGATCCGCGAACTGGACGCCCCGCGGAAGGACGCTCCCGCCGCCGGACACCCGCAGAAGGGACGGCCTGCCCGGCGTTTCGAGCTCCGGGCGAGGGCCGGCGTCGTACTCGGCATCGACATCGGCGCCGCCACCACCACCGCGGCCGTCGCGGACCTCCGGGGCACAGTCCTGGGCCGCGCCAGCGGGAGTTTCCGTGCCGCGGACATCCCCGCCGCGGAGCGGATCGGCGTCGTCGACCGGGCCTGCCGAGAGGCGCTGGAGGCCGCCGGCGAGGCCCCGGGCAAGGTTCTGGCTGTGGGTGCCGGCATTGCCGCTCCGGTGGACCGCGGCGGCAATGTGCTGGCCGCCCAGCACTTCTGGAGCCTGTTCGACGTCGGGCTCCGCTCGGCCCTGCAAGACCTCCACGGCTGGACCGTGCTGCTGGAGAACGATGCCAACCTGGCAGCACTCGGTGAACGCTGGCGTGGATCCGGCGCCGGCGTGGATGACCTCGTGGTGCTCCTGGCCGGCGAGCGGCTCGGCGCGGGCGTGCTGGAGTCCGGACGGCTGTTGCACGGCCGCGGCGGCGGCGCCGGTGAAATGGGCTTCCTGGACATGGTTGAGGGCGTCGGCTCCAGCGACGGCATCGCGAGCCTGGCCCGGCAGTGGCAGTCAGCGGGCGGCGGCCCGGCCGACGGCGGCGAAGCGAGCGCCCGGCGCGTATTTGAGGACGCCGCCGCGGGGGACGCCGCGGCCCTCGCGATCCTGGGCCGGCTCTCGGAGCGGATGGCCCGGGTCATCGCCGCCATCGCAAGCTTGATCAACCCGGAGCAGGTGGTGATCGGCGGCGCCGTCGCGGATTCGGCCGGCGCACTGGTGCCCGGCATCACCGCCGCGCTGCCGCGTTTCACCGCCACTCCCCCGCGTGTCACGGTCTCGCCGCTGGGCGACAAGATCGTTACGGTGGGAGCCATCCGGCACGCCCTGGATTTCGTCGAGGCCAACGCCCTGGAAGTGGAACTGGCCGGCTGACGGCCGCCCAAGCAGGCCACTTTTCCAAGGAGCCGAATCTCAAGATTCGGCAACGATTGGATACCCAAGTCGAAAGTTTGACGCAGGTTTCCTTTTATTCTTCTCTCTCATCCGTAGACTGGCGTCACTCTGGTCACTTGCGGCCGTCCAGCTGACCCGTCGGCCGGGCGGCGGTCTCATGAAAGATAAACGTGAACTCTTTACGGATGAAGGCCGCGTTCTTTGCCGCGCTTGTCCTTGCCCTGGCGTCGGTCCCAACAACCGGCACGGCACCTGCACACGCTGAGCTGACGCCGGCACCTGTCGCGACCGCCACGGCGACACCGACTCCTAGCGCTCCGGCCGCGGCAACGCAGACGGCGACCGCCACCCAGACGGCAACACAGACGCCGACGGCGGCGCCCACCGCGGAAGCCCTGACTCCGGGCGCGGACGCCGTCCAGCCGGCGCCGACCCCCTCCGCTACTGCCGGCACCAGCCCGTCCCTCACGACGGTCGAATCGCTGCCCCCGGAAAACTCGGGCGAGCCCTTTGTGGCACACACCTTTGAGAATCCGCCCCCGGCCGGCGTGAAGGGGGCTCCGGCCACGGCCAGCGCGGGCATGCTGTCCACGGAGTCCTATTCGCTTGCCCGCCAGGGTGACATCAAGGTTCGCCTCGTCCTGGTCCAGTTGGCCGACAAGAAGGCCACCATCTCGCAGACAGCGGCTAAGGCCTCCATCACCACCAGCAGCAATTACTGGAAGACCATGTCCAACGGCCGCCTGTCGATGAGCGTGGCGACGGTGGAGAGCCGCACCAGCAAGGCCACCTCGACGCAGCGCTACCCGGACATGATGAACACCATCGCCACCGAGCTCAAGTGGACGCCGAATCCCTACACCGCACTCGTCGTCTTCGTGTCCACGCCCACGCTCTCCGACGGGGCGTACGGCGCAGGCTGGAGTTATAGCGGCACGAGCGGGCGGGTCATCATGCCGCTCCCGGCCACCCTGACCAACAGCGTGCTGACACACGAATTCGGGCACGTGCTGGGCCTGATGCACGCCAACAGCTTGCAGTGCGGCAGCGGCGCGCAGGACGTCGCCACCAAGTCGGACGGAACGTTCGCCGACTCCACCTGCAGCATCCGTGAATACGGCGACAGCCTGGACCTGATGGGCGTCTCCCAGACCACCCAGCCCGCCATCAGCTCGACCCTCTGGACCTATGGAGGATTCGGCCGCGGGGACGAGGTTCTCGACGCCGGGATCCTCAAGGACGTCAAGAAATTCACCTTGAAGGCCTGGGCCGGCACCGATGCCAGACGCGCCGTGAAGTTCACCGACCCGGTGAGCGGCGAAGTCTATTTCCTCGAGTTGCGCCTGCCGGTCAGCTACGACACCGCGAAGGCCGTGAACCTCAACAGCGGCGTCAAGATTGTCCAGCAACTGGGGGCGGGCTCGCTGATCCTGCTGCCAGACTCACGACCCTTCTCCGGGTACTACAACCCCAGCCAAACCTGGCAGGCCGGCCAGACCTTCAGCACCCATGCCGGCACCCGGGTGAAAATTGATTCCATCTCGGCTACCGCCGCGGCCATCACCATCACCGCTGCCAACGCCGTGACCGGAGTGTTCCGGGACGCCTGGCTGCAGGCCGGCGGGGAAGCCAGCCTGGGCTACAGCACCAGCGACGTGACCTGCCCGTACGGCGCGGCGGCCACCACCACTTGCCACCAGACTTTCCAGCGCGGCGTGGTCTACAGCACCCCGGGCGTGGGCACCTATGCCGTCTCGAACACCTACATGTCCGGGTGGAAGGACGCCGGCTGGCAGCAGGGCATCGGCTACCCCACCGGGACCGCGAGCTGCGGCCTGTACGGCGGAGGCTGCTACCAGCCCTTCCAAAAGGGCAACATCTACTACTCCACAGCGTCGGGCGCCCACGCCGTCGTCGGCGTCTATTGGAATGCCTGGCGGGACGCCGGCTGGCAGCCCGGCATCGGCTACCCCACCGGAGCACCAAGCTGCGGACTCTACGGCGGCGGCTGCTTCCAGCCCTTCCAAAAGGGCAACATCTACTACTCCACAGCATCCGGCGCCCACGCGGTCATCGGCGCCTACTGGAACGCCTGGCGGGAAGCCGGCTGGCAGCCCGGCATCGGCTACCCGACAGGCGAACCCGTCTGCGGGCTCGCCGGCAGTGGCTGCTCCCAGTCGTTCCAAAAGGGCAATGTCTACTTCACCACCGCCACCGGCGCCCACGCCGTGAGCGGTGTTTACGCCACAGCCTGGGCAGCGGCCGGACTCCAGCCGGGCCTCGGCTACCCGACCGGCGCACCGGCGTGCGGGTTGTACGGCGGCGGCTGCTACCAGCCCTTCCAGAAGGGGAACATCTACTACTCCTCCGCCTCCGGCGCGCACGCGGTCATCGGCGTCTACTGGAACGCCTGGCGGGAAGCCGGCTGGCAGCCCGGCATCGGCTACCCCACGGGCGAACCCGCCTGCGGGCTGGCCGGCGGCGGCTGCTCCCAGCCGTTCCAAAAGGGCAACGTCTACTACACGCCCACCACCGGCGCCCACGCCGTGAGCGGCGTCTACACTACGGCCTGGACGGCGGCCGGACTCCAGCCGGGCATCGGCTACCCCATCGGAGCTCCCAGCTGCGGGCTCTACGGCGGCGGCTGCTACCAGCCTTTCGAAAAGTCCAACATCTACTACTCCGCCGCGTCCGGCGCCCACGCCGTCACCAGCCGGTACTTCAACTCCTGGCGTGCGGCCGGATGGCAGAAGGGCGTGGGGTACCCCACGGGCCCGGAAAAGTGCGGGTTGTGGGGCGGCGGGTGCTACCAGCCCTTCCAGACCGGCAACAGCTATTACACCGCCGCGACCGGCGCGAACATGATCGGCCAGCCCTACCGGGAAGCCTGGCGGCTGGCCGGCTGGCAGTCCGGCGGACTGGGCTACCCGCTCGGCGCAGCTGTGGCCTACAACGGCTACCGGACGGTGCCGTTCCAGGGCGGTTCCATGATCTACAGCTCGACGGGAGTCAAGGTCGTCCGTAAGTAACGGACTTACCGGTGGGCCGGTGCGTCACTCCGGCATGATCATGGTGCGCAGATCCAGCTGCCGCAGCACCCGGTCCGCGACCTCCGGGTCCATCTCGGGTTCGTTCCGGGCCGCCACAACCTCCTGACGCGCGGCGTCGAGGGCGATGGTCTGGACGGCAATGGCCAGCTCGCGGCCGCGCTTGCGTTTTTCGGTGACGCTCTCGTTCCGCAGGCTGCCGTCCAGGAGTTCGGCGTGTAGCCGGGTCATCTTCTCCTTGACCAGGGCCACCTTTTCCTGCGGCAGCTCCTTCATAAGCTCGTGGTCCTTCAGCGCCGCAATGGCCGCCTGCTGCGCGCGGGAGGCCAGCAGCCGGGCGGCGTCGCGCTCCACGGACCCGTCCTCCGAGGCCCTCAGGACCCGCATCAGCCACGGCAATGTCAGACCAGGCAGCACGAGCGTGGCCAGCAGCACGGCGCACGCAATCACCAGCAGCTCGCTGCGGGCCGGGAACGGGGTCCCGTCGGCCAGCGTGGCCGGGAGGGCCAGCGCCAGCGCCAGGGTGGCCAAGCCGCGCATGCCGCACCACGTCAGGATCAGGACCTCTTTCGTGGAGGTGGGGCGCAGCGTGTTTTTCTTGCTCCGCGCCAGGCCCGACATCATCGCCAGCCAGCCGAACCGCACGGCGAAAACCAGCACGCAGACCACGGCGGCTGTTCCGGCCATTCCGATCACCGCGGTGCCCTCGTCGTGGATGACCTGGCGGATCTCCAGGCCCACCAGCCCGAAGGCGAGGCCCGTGGCGAGCAGCTCCACCACGTCCCAGAACGCCGTGCGGGTGACCCGCTCGGCGGCCTCCTGCGGCCGTGAATGCCGCTGGATCTCCAAGGCCGTGACGACGACGGCGATCACGCCGGAGGCGTGCACCTCCTCAGCGAGGATGTAGGCGGCAAACGGGACCACTAGCGTGACCGCGCTGCGGGCCACCATCGAGTGCACCAGACGCGTGATGAGGCGCGTGAGCCAGCCCATCCCGATCCCGACGCCGACGGCAAGGGCCGCCCCGACGGCGAACTGGAGCACGACGTCGGGCCCCACCCTGCTGCCGGCAACGGAGGCCGCGACGGCCGCCTGGAAAATGACGATGGCGGCCGCGTCGTTGAACAGGCCCTCGCTCTGCAGGACCGTGATGAGCCGGCGCGGCATGTGGACCCTGCCTGCGATGGAGTCCACCGCCACGGGATCGGGCGGGGCCACCATGGCGCCCAGGGCGATCGCGGCCGGGATGCCGATACCCGGGATCATGAGCCAGGCGGCGCCTGCCACGACGGCGGTGGAAACCACCACAAGCGCTACGGCGAGCATCAGCAGCGTCCGCCAGCGCACCCGGAAGACGGCCCAGGAACTGCGCTGCGCGGTCGCGAAGAGCAGCGGCGGCAGGAAGATGGGCAGGATCAGTTCCGCCGGAATGTCCACCTCCGGAAAGCCCGGGATAAACGTCAGCGACGCGGCGAGGATCAGCATCAGGACCGGGTATGGCAGGCGGAGCCGGTCGCCCAGGCCCACCGCCACCACGGTGGCCAGAAGAAGTCCGATGATGAGGGCCAGCTGGTCCATGTGCACTCTTTCCCCGGGGTGACGGCGACCAGTCCCCGGCCATCGACGCGCCAGCCGCCCCCACCACCCTATCGGGGCACTGGTTCGCCGGGGCCGGCCCGGCCGACTACCTCACGGGTCCAGTTCGCCGGTTTAGCTCACGGGACCGAGGGCCGCGGCGAGCGGCAGGGTTCCGTCCCGGAACTCGATTGTCCGGCCTGCGGTCTGCGGCAGACCCAGCACCGCGGCGGCGACGAGCGCCACGTTGGAGCGCGAGGTGCCGGTGCCGTCAGAGGTATCGGTGGGGTTGACGTCCAGCAGACCGTTGCCGGGGCCGTCGGTCAAGGCTCCCGGGCCCAGGATGGTCCACTCCAGGCCGCTGCCACGCAGGTGGGCGTCCGCGGCAGCTTTGGCCTCGGCGTAGGCGTGGAAGCTGTTGTCCGCGGGGACGCCATGGTCCGGCCCGGCCCCGAGGTAGGAGACCATAACGTAGCGCCGGACGCCGGCGTCGCCCGCGGCGTCGATCGACCGGATGGCCGCGTCCCGGTCCACGGCATAGGTGCGTTCCGGGCTACCGCCGCCCGCGCCGGCGGACCACACCACGGCGTCGTGGCCCTTCAACGCTTCGGCGATTTCCGCCGTCGTCGATTTCTCCACGTCGAGCACCAACGGGGTGGCGCCGGTGGCGGCGACGTCGTCGCGATGGTCCGGGTTGCGGATGATGGAGGTCACCTCGGCCCCGTCCTTCGAGAGGATGCCGGACAGTTCCATAGCCACTTTTCCGTGGCCGCCGATGATTGCGATTCGCGTCATCGTCCCATTCTGTCCCACCGAGCCCCGTCCCCGCACCCGGACCGTGGCCATTCGAGCGCGATGCGCTATCACTTCTGGCGGTTGTGGGCGCGGCAGAACAGCCATAAGTGACAGAGCAACGGCGGAACCCGGACCGCCGAACCTGGCAGGTCCCGTAGTAGTTACCCGATGGTGTAGCCGTTGAAGCCGTGGCCGATCTGCACGCGGTGCTTGAGTCCGCGTTCACTCGCGTAGAGCCACAGCCCGCCGTGGGTGTCCGTGGCGACGAAGTCGATGTACCCGTCCACGTTCACGAAGTCACCGTCCTCGACTATGCTCCTGTACTTGCCCCAGCCGGAACCGTAGTTGAACGGCGACCGGTGGACGTGCGGCCCGTAGTGGCTGTCGTAGGTGAAGTAGTAGGGCCAGAGCGTGCCGTGCGTGTCCCGGGCCAGGAAGTCCGAGTCGTTGTACCCGCGCGAGGCGACCAGCATGTGTCCGGCCCATCCGGCGCCGAGCCGCTGGCGGGTCAGCCAGTGGATGCTGTGCGATCGGACCTCATACGGATACCGCCACAGCGTGCCGGAGCGGTCGATTGCCAGGAGCGCGGGTTCGTGTGAGGCGGGGATGATGCTGGTCATCTGGTTCCAGCCGCCGCCGGTGCGTATCCGTTTGAGCCAGCCGCCGTGGCCGTTGCTCGGGATCGCCCAGAGGGTTCCTTCGCGGTCCCGGGCGAAGACGCCCGTATATTGGGCCGGACCGGGCACCACCCCTTCCAGAATGGCGGTGTAGTGCCACCCCGTGCCGGACCTAATACGCGGTTTCAGATGGCCGTCCCCGTCGTTGGGGTAAAGCCAGAGTGTGCCGTGGCTGTCCTGCGCGAGCAGGTCCGGACGGCCGTCGCAGGTGAAGTCGCGAACACCGGACCCACACGGCGCCGGTTGCAGTGCGGCCTGCGCCGGGGCGGCGAAGATGCCCGCGGCCAGGAGCAATGGCCAGGTGATGCTGATCAGAAGACGCCGGCTTGCTTTCATGGCCCGGAGCCTAGACCCGTGTGCCATTGTGCACACGAGTATCAAAACCCGTGACTAGTACGACCCCTACGCAAGTAGCGGCTGCCGCCCTCGACGCTCACCTGGTTCCGCGGATATGAAACGCAGCCAGCAAGACCGATGACCTGCTTCTTCGTGGCGGTTAAGACAAAAGGACCCCGCAGGCCGGGCCTGCGGGGTCTTTCTGTAGCGGCGGGGAGGCTCGATCTCCCGACCTCACGATTATGAGTCGTGCGCTCTAACCAACTGAGCTACGCCGCCACGAATGAGAAAAACCTGCGTCAAGCCGGTCAAAAACCGCCTTGACGCAGGCCCTCATTCAGAGCCCCCCACCGGAATCGATCCGGTGACCTCGTTCTTACCAAGAACGCGCTCTACCACTGAGCTAGGGGGGCAACGAGTAAATACTCTACCGGAAGATTCGGCTCCCAACAAATCGGCTGGCCTCCCCTGCCGGCGGTGCCAAAATCCGCGCGATTTCGGGGGTATCCCGGGCCTTCGGGCATCCCCCGCGGGCCCATTCCGGCCGGTCCGCACCCCGGATGTGACGAAGGCGACTCACGGGTCCGGAGCGTGCCAGGAACTGCGCACGCTCCGGACCTTAAAGCAGGACGGGCCGGCTC